>JBJHBI010000048.1:0-31704 GCA_050485405.1 Salinarimonadaceae bacterium | reverse complement strand
CGTTGAAACGGGTGAAGGCGGGATTGCGCGAGGGCTGGATATAGGTCTTGAGCGAAACGACGGAGGGAAGGCGCATCTCGAAGCCCGGACTTCGGACGCTGCGATCATAATGCGAGACGATGTTGACGCGATCGAGAAACACCGCCTTGATCGTATCCTGCCAGGACCAGACCGAGAGAGGGTAATAGCTCAACGGTCTGAAATCCGCGTTGAGCACGAGAGCCGGACAGGCTTCCGGCGAGACGGTCCGTTGAACATGAACGTTCACACCACCTCCTCCGACAGACGGCGATTCGCATCTGCTTGCCAGTATTAAGCCGCAGGACGACAGGAATGTGAAGCCTCCCGATGGTCGCAGCGCAAAACATGCACAGCCATCGGCTCTGCGATAGGCTTCTGCGATCGCAGCGGCGTTACGCGCGGACGAAACGCGCCGAGAGCGGGAATCGGTCGTCGATGCGGGGATCAGACGGAAATGTCGACCATGCGGCCCTGGCCGGGCGGCGGGGCGGACCGGGCGGGCTCTTCGCTCGCGCGCGGGGGCGCCGCTTCGGTGCTGCTGCGGGTGGGGGCGCTCTGTGCGGATTCGCGCACGGGACCGGTATCGCCCGACGCTGCGGTGGGCGTGGGCTGGTCGCCCCGCTCGGAACGAAGCTGCTGCGCATTGCTGACCTGCTGCATCGCGAGCGATGCGGGGTCGCGGGCTTGCGTTGCCCAGCTGGCATTCATTCCGGCGGTTGCGTCCAACGTCATAATTGCGGCTCCGTGACGGGATCACCTTGCCAGCATCGGCTTACGACGAAGTTTGCGCGCGCGTTCCGATTTAAATCAAATGCCTGCCATTCCGGCCCCGGTTCGCGGGCCGAACGGGGGTTCAGCGCGTCGGAACCGGTGTCTCGCCACGATAATCGTAGAATCCGCGCTTGGTCTTGCGACCGAGCCAGCCGGCCTCGACATATTTCACGAGAAGCGGGCAGGGGCGATATTTCGTATCGGCGAGCCCGTCATGCAGCACCTGCATCACCGAGAGGCAGGTATCGAGACCGATGAAATCGGCGAGTTGCAGCGGCCCCATCGGGTGATTGGCGCCCAGCCGCATGGCCGTGTCGATCGATTCGACCGAACCCACGCCCTCATAGAGCGTGTAGATCGCCTCGTTGATCATCGGCAGGAGAATGCGGTTGACGATGAAGGCGGGGAAATCCTCTGCCACCGTCGCCGTCTTGCCGAGCCGCGCGATGAAGGCCTTGGCCGCCTCGAAGGTCGGATCTTCCGTGGCGATGCCCCGGATCAGCTCGACGAGCTGCATCAGCGGCACCGGATTCATGAAATGAATGCCGATGAAGCGCTCGGGCCGGTCGGTCGCGGCGGCGAGGCGGGTGATCGAGATCGAGGAGGTGTTGCTGGCGAGGATCGTATCGGGGCCGATGGCCGGACACAGAGCCTGGAAGATCTTGCGCTTGACTTCCTCGTTCTCGGTCGCGGCCTCGATGATCAGATCGCAGGGAGCGAGATCCTCGTAGGCCGGTGCCGGCCTGATCCGCTCCAGCCCGGCCTGGCGCTCGCCCTCCTCGATGATCTTCTTGGAGACCTGGCGCTGCATGTTGCCGTTGATCGTGGCGAGACCCGCGGAGATGCGTTCCTCGTCCAGATCGTTCAGGAGGACATCCATGCCCGCGAGCGTGCAGACATGGGCGATGCCGCTGCCCATCTGCCCCGCGCCGATGATCCCGACAGTCTTGATCTCCATGGTCGCGCGCCCCGTCAGTCAGTGGCGAAGCCGGCCCGTGCGGCACCGGCTTCGCGGGTTTCGAAACTGGCCGCGCGTCAGCGCCCGGCCTTGGTCAGCTCTTCCTGCAATTCAGGCAGGATCTGGAACAGATCGCCCACGAGGCCGTAATCGGCAACCTGGAAGATCGGCGCTTCCTCGTCCTTGTTGATGGCGACGATGACGCGCGAATCCTTCATACCCGCCAAATGCTGAATGGCACCTGAAATTCCCACCGCAATGTACAGATCCGGCGCCACGACCTTGCCGGTCTGGCCGACCTGCCAGTCATTGGGCGCGTAGCCCGCATCGACGGCGGCACGCGAGGCGCCCATGGCGGCCCCGAGCTTGTCGGCGATCGGCTCGATATATTGCGAGAAATTCTCGGCGGAGGCCAGCGAACGACCGCCCGAGATGATGATCTTGGCCGAGGCGAGCTCCGGGCGATCGGACTGGGCGATCTCCTGGCTCTTGAACTGCGACAGGCCCGGATCATCGGAGGCAGCCGCATCCTCGATCGTGGCCGCGCCGCCTTCGCCGGTGGCCTGGAAGGAGGAGGTGCGTACCGTGATCACCTTCTTCGCATCGGTCGATTGCACGGTCTGGATGGCGTTGCCGGCATAGATCGGACGCTCGAACGTATCGGCCGAGACGACCTTCGAGATATCGGAGACCTGCATCACGTCGAGGAGTGCAGCGACGCGCGGCATCACGTTCTTGCCGGTGGTGGTGGCCGGGGCCATCACCACGTCGTAGCCGTCTGCGAGCCCCTTGATGAGGGCCGCGAGCGGCTCGGCGAGACTGTGCTCGTAGGCGGGCGCATCGGCGACGAGGACTTTCTCGACGCCCTCGATCTTCGCCGCTTCCTCGGCGGCGGGCTTGCAGCCCGTGCCGGCGACGAGGATATGGACCGGGCCGCCGATCTGCGTGGCGGCGGTGACGGCCTTGTGGGTCGCGTCCTTGAGGGCGGAATTCTCGTGTTCCGCGAGGAGAAGGATGGCCATGGTCAGATCACTCCCGCTTCGTTCTTCAGCTTCTCGACGAGTTCGGCGGTGGAGCCGACCTTCACACCGGCTTCGCGCTTGGGCGGCTCGGCGGTGGAGATCACCTTGAGGCGGGGGCTCACATCGACGCCGAGATCCTCGGGCGAGGTCTCGTCGAGGGGCTTCTTCTTGGCCTTCATGATATTGGGCAGCGAGGCGTAGCGCGGCTCGTTGAGGCGCAGATCCGTGGTGACGATCGCCGGCAGGTTCAGCGTCACGGTCTGCAGGCCGCCATCGACCTCACGCGTCACGTCGACCTTGCCGTCGGCGATCTCCACCTTGGAGGCGAAGGTGCCCTGGGCCCAGCCGAGCAGGGCGGCGAGCATCTGGCCGGTCTGGTTGGAATCGTCGTCGATCGCCTGCTTGCCCATGATGACGAGCCCGGGCTCTTCCTTGCCGATCACTTCCTTGAGGATCTTGGCGACGGCGAGCGGCTCGACGGTGGCGTCGGTCTTCACGAGGATACCGCGATCGGCGCCCATGGCGAGACCGGTGCGCAGGGTCTCCTGCGCCTGCTGCGGGCCGATCGAGATCACGACGATCTCCTCGGCGACGCCCTTCTCCTTGAGGCGGATCGCCTCTTCGACGGCGATTTCGTCGAAGGGGTTCATCGACATCTTCACATTGGCGAGTTCCACGCCCGATCCGTCCGGCTTGACGCGGATCTTGACGTTGTAATCGACGACCCGTTTCACAGGTACGAGGATCTTCATCGGCTTCCATCCCTTCGACTGTTGGCGGTCTGCGAGGTCACGGCGGCACCGTGCCGCCGATCGCAGCGCGCAGGCGTGGCCGGCTCATGGGCGAGCCGCATCCGGAAGCGGGACGGGTGCGGGACCGCTCCGCACAATACCCGCCACACGCCGAAAACCACGGGCTTCGAACGCGCGCGGACCGTAGCGAGGCGCATTCGCGCTTGTCAATGTTCCACCCGTTCGGGCCTGGTGCCGAATCGCATCGGGCATTTTGGCACCGCAACATCGGCCCGGCAATCCGGGTGGGCATGTAGCGACGATACGCGTCAGCGGTTCTTGCCCGGCACCCAGAGCACGTCGCCCGCACCGCCGTTATTGACGTAGCGCGATGCGACGAAGAGGAAATCGGACAGACGGTTGAGATAATGGATCGAGGCATCCGACACCGTCTCGTCCCGGCGATGGGCGAGTTCGACCACGTTGCGCTCTGCGCGGCGGCACACTGTGCGGGCGAGATGCAGCGCCGCGGCGGCGGGGGAGCCACCGGGCAGGATGAAGGAACGCAGCGGCTGAAGCGCCGCGTTCAGTGTGTCGATTTCCTTTTCCAGCCGCTCGACCTGGGCCGGCACGATCCGCAGCGGCTCGTATTCGAGCTTCTCGCCGGTTTCGGGCGTCGCGAGATCGGCGCCGAGATCGAACAGGTCGTTCTGGATGCGCCCGAGCATGGCATCGACATCGGGGCTGCTTTCGCCCGTATGCAGCCGCGCCATGCCGATGCAGGCATTGGTTTCGTCGACCGTGCCGTAGGCCGTTACCCGCAGATCGTATTTCGGGCGCCGCGACCCGGTCGCGAGCGCGGTATCCCCGCCGTCTCCGGTACGGGTGTAGATCTTGTTGAGCACGACCACATGCGCCTCCCTGTCAGCCTGCCGCCATCATCGATACGGGGCAGTTAGGCAGAGTGCGTGAACATGGCAAGGCATGCAAGAAGGAGGCCCGCGCGCCGTCGCTCGTCGATACGGGCGGGGAAAACGAACCTCCTGCGCGATTTTTTCCCCCAGCCGGTATCCACCCGGCGGAATGATGCATTAAAACCGGGGCAGTCACTCGCACCGGAAAGTCAAGCTTCCATGTCCGGCAAGAACGCCCCCATCGGTCAAGGCGACCGCCTGATCCTCGTCGACGGCTCGTCCTTCGTCTTCCGCGCCTTCTTCCAGTCGATGAACCAGGACGCGAAGTACAATTATCGCTCCGACGGGCTGCCCACGGGGGCGCTGCGCATGTTCTGCGTCAAGCTGTGGCAGTTCATCCGCGAAGGCGCGGCGGGTGTCATGCCCACCCATCTCGCCATCGTGCTCGACAAGTCGGAAGGCTCGTTCCGCCGCGAGATCTACCCGGAATACAAGGGCCATCGCCCGGATGCGCCGGAGGATCTGAAGGCCCAGATGCCGCTTATGCGCGACGCGGTGCGTGCCTTCGGGCTGATCCCCGTCGAGCTCGAGCGCTACGAGGCGGATGATCTCATCGCGGCCTATACGAAACAGGCGGCGGAAGCCGGGGCGGAGGTGGTGATCGTCTCCGCCGACAAGGATCTGATGCAGCTCGTCGGGCCCAAGGTGCGTTTCTTCGATTTCGAATCGGGGGTGAAGGGCAAGAACGGCTACCGGCCCGAGCGCAATCTCGACGTCGAGGGCGTGATCGAGCGCTGGGGCGTGCCGCCGGAGAAGATCGCCGACGTGCTCGCACTCACCGGCGACACGTCAGACAACGTGCCCGGCGTCCCCGGAATCGGGCCGAAGACGGCGGTGCAGCTGCTCGATGAATACGGCGATCTCGAAACGCTCCTGGAGCGCGCCGGCGAGATCAAGCAACCCAAGCGCCGTGAGACGCTGATCGAGAATGCCGACAAGGCGCGGCTGTCGAAGAAACTCGTGGTGCTCGACGACACCGCTCCCGTCCCCGTGCCGCTTTCGGATCTCGCCCTCGCCGAGGTCGATGCGAAGAAGCTGATCGCCTTCTTCAAGGCGATGGAATTCACCACCATCACCAAACGGGTCGCCACCGAATACGATATCGATCTCAACGCGGTGGAGGCCGATGCCGATCTCGCGCGCGGCGCCGAGGATGCGGATGAGAGCGCAGATCCCGGCGAGACCGGTATCGCGGAAGGCGATCCCCAGGCGGTGCCCGAGCGGCTCGTCAAGCAACGCCGCGAGGAGGCGCAGGGCGCGAAGATCGATCGCGGGACGTATGAATGCCTGCGCGATCGCGCGGCGCTCGACGCATGGATCACGGCCGCCCGCGAGGCGGGGATCGTGGCGCTCGATACGGAGACCGATTCGCTGAGCGCGAATTCCGCCGAACTCGTCGGCATCTCGCTCGCGCTGCCCGACGGGCGGGCCTGCTATATCCCCCTGCAACATCGCGGCGGCAGCGATCTGTTCGACACGCAGGGGCTCGTCGAGGGACAGATCCCGCTTGACGAGGCGCTCGCCGCGCTCAAGCCGCTGCTGGAAGAGCCCGGAACGCTCAAGATCGGGCATAATTTCAAGTATGACTGGCTGGTTCTGGCCCGCTACGGCATCGAGACCGCGCCGGTCGACGACACCATGCTGATTTCATACGTGCTCGATGCCGGGCGCGGCGGGCACGGCATGGACGACCTCGCCGAGCGGCATCTGGGGCATACCACGATCAAGTTCGCGGAAGTGGCCGGAACCGGCAAGAACGCCGTGAGCTTCGACCGGGTGGGCATCGAGGAGGCCACCGCCTATGCGGCGGAGGATGCCGACGTGACCATGCGGCTGTGGCGCGTGCTCTGGCCCCGGCTCGCGGCGGAGGCGAAGACGAGCGTCTATCAGACGCTGGAGCGCCCGCTCGTGCCGGTGATCGCGCGGATGGAACGGCGCGGCATCAAGGTCGACCGTCAGATCCTCAGCCGGCTCTCCGCCGATTTCGCACAGACGCTCGCGCGGCTCGAGGAGGAGATCCAGGAGGAAGCCGGGGAGAACTTCTCGGTTTCGAGCCCGCGCCAGATCGGGGAAATCCTCTTCGGCAAGATGGGTCTGCCCGGTGGCAAGAAGACCCCGTCCGGCCAATGGGCGACGCCCGCCTCGGCGCTGGAGGAACTCGCCGAACAGGGCCATTCCCTGCCGGCGAAGATCCTCGAATGGCGCCAGCAGGCCAAGCTCAAATCGACCTATAGCGACGCGCTGCCGAACTATATGGACGATAAAGGCCGGGTGCATACCTCCTTCTCGCTCGCCGCCACCACGACGGGGCGGTTGTCCTCCTCCGAGCCCAATCTCCAGAACATCCCGGTGCGCACGGCGGCGGGGCGCAAGATCCGCGCGGCTTTCGTTCCCGAGAAGGGCATGAAGCTGATTTCGGCCGATTACAGCCAGATCGAGCTGCGCATTCTCGCGCATATCGCGGAAATCCCGCAGCTCCGCAAAGCCTTCGCCGACGGCATCGACATTCACGCGGCCACCGCCTCGGAAATGTTCGACATCCCGCTCGCCGAGATGACCGGCGAATATCGCCGGCGCGCCAAGACGATCAATTTCGGCATCATCTACGGCATTTCCGCCTTCGGCCTCGCGAACCGGCTGGGGATCGGGCGCGAGGAGGCGGGGGCCTATATCAAGCAGTATTTCGAGCGTTTTCCCGGCATCAAGGATTACATGGAGGAGACCAAGGCGTTCTGCCGCGAGAACGGCTACGTCTCCACGATTTTCGGGCGCGCCTGCCATTATCCCGCGATCCGCGCCGGCAATGCCAATGAGCGTATGGCCGTGGAGCGTCAGGCGATCAACGCCCCGATCCAGGGTTCCGCCGCCGACATCATCCGCCGCGCCATGATCCGCATGGAGGATGCTCTGTCACGCTCGAAGCTGCATGCGCAGATGCTGTTGCAGGTGCATGACGAACTGATCTTCGAGGTGCCCGAGGACGAGGTCGATCAGACCATCCCCCTGATCACGAAGATCATGCGGGAAGCGCCCGCTCCGGCGCTGACCCTGAGGGTCCCCCTCGAAGTCGAGGCCCGCGCGGCGGATAATTGGGACGAGGCGCATTGATCTTGAGGTTGCGCAGGCAATAAAAAACCGGGGCAGATCGGCCCCGGTTTTCTCGATATACGGTCGTGTCGGCGACTGATCAGCGCACGGCGCGCAGCTGCGGCTGTTTGCGGCGCGGAGCCGGGGTCGCGACCTCGCCTTCGTGCCGCTCGATGAAGTCGCAGATGCGCGGCGCAATCTCGCGGCGGAAACGCCCGCCGTTGAACACGCCGTAATGGCCCACGCGCTCCTGCAGGTGATAGGTCTTCTTCTCATCGGCGAGATTCGGCGTCAGATCGAGCGCCGCCTTGGTCTGGCCGATTCCGGAAATGTCGTCGCGCTCGCCTTCGATCGCCATGATGGCGCAATGGCGGATGGCGCCGAGATCGACCTTCTCGTCGCGATGCATCATCTCGCCCTTGGGCATGGCGTGACGCACGAACACGGTCTCGACGGTCTGGAGATAGAACTCGGCGGTGAGATCCATCACGGCGAGATATTCGTCGTAGAATTCGCGATGCTTCTCGGCGGAATCGCCGTCATCCTCGACGAGATGGTTGAACATGTCCCAATGCGCCGAGATGTGGCGGTCGAGATTCATCGCCATGAAGCCCGAGAGCTGGAAGAAGCCGGGATAGACGTCGCGCCACAGGCCCGGATTGGGCGGCGGCACCTTGACGATGCAGTTGCGGCGGAACCACTCGGTGCCGCGTTCCTGCGCGCCTTTGTTCACGGCGGTCGGCGATTTGCGCGTATCGATCGGGCCGCCCATCAGGATCATCGAGGACGGGACTGATTCGTCGCCCATCGCCTCCATCCGCGCGACGGCGGCGAGGACCGGGACGGCGGGCTGGCACACGGCCATGACGTGCACGTCCGGCCCGAGCTTGTGGCACATCTCGATGACGTAATCGATGTAGTCGTCGAGATCGAACCGGCCTTCGGTCAGCGGCACCTCGCGGGCATCCGTCCAGTCGGTGATGTAGACTTCATGCGTCGGCAGGAAGGTCTCGACCGTGCCGCGCAGGAGCGTGGCGTAGTGGCCCGACATCGGCGCGACGATCAGGAGCTTGGGCTGCCGGGCGACATTGCGCGGCAGCATCCTGTCGAAATGGATGAGATTGCAGAAGGGTTTGCGCCAGACCACCCGTTCGTTCACCTCGACCTCGCGCCCGTCCACCTCGGTGGTATCGAGCCCGAAGGCCGGCTTGCCGTAGCGCCGCGTGGTGCGCTCGAACAGCTCGCAGCCGGCCGCCACGGCCTTGCCGTAGGCGGTGTAGCTGATCGGGTTGGCCGGGTTCTTGAAGAACAGGCGGGTCGCGTCGTTCGCGGCACGGGCGGGCGAGAGCAGCACGTGCCCGGCCTCGTAATAGAAATACGCGAGATCCATACTTGGTATCCTCCGGCGGCCTCGTCGGCATGATCCGACACCGCATTGCTGCATGACAGCATAAAGCGGTTAAGCGTTCAATTCTACAGGGCATTCTGGTTGTTCATACGCAAATGGTCGAAGGCCGCGCGATTGAACAGGCGGGCAGATCGCGCATTCCGGCGCCCCGCAGCCTGCCCGCTCCAATTTGGAATGCTTCTAAATTACTGATTTTACTGGTTTTTTTGTTGACGGCCTGCTTGGGGCGGACTAACCCGATGCCGGAACGCACGAGCGTTCGCGAACCTGCCCGGCGGGGCCTTGAACCCCGCAAGATGGAGGAAGAGAAAAATGGTCTTCGACGTCCTCAACCGACGCGCACGCACATTCGCCGCCACCGCAGCCCTCGCCGTCGCTCTCGGCACGACCGGCACCGTCACCGGCGCCATGGCCGCCGATCTGACGCTCTATTCCGGGCGTGGCGAAACGCTGGTCGCGCCGATCATCTCCGCATTCACGCGCGAGACCGGCATCAACGTCAATGTGCGCTATGGCGGCACCGCCGAACTCGCGATCCTTCTGCAGGAAGAGGGCGATCGCTCTCCCGCGGATCTCTACTGGGCCCAGGACGTGACCGCGCTCGGCGCCGTCGTCGACCTGCTCGCGCCCCTGCCGCAGGAGACGCTCGACAAGGTCGATCCGGTCTATCGCGACAATGACGGCCGCTGGATCGGCATTTCCGGGCGCTCGCGCCTCGTCATCTACTCGCCGGAGCGTGTGAGCGAGGACGAATTGCCGCAGACCATGGCGGAGCTCACCGACGAGCGTTTCGCCGGACGCATGGCGCTCGCCCCGACCAACGGTTCCTTCGTGGCCCATGTGAACGCGCTTCGCGTAGCGGAAGGCGATGAATTCACGCTCGAATGGCTGCAGGGCATCGCGGCGAACGATCCGGTGATGGTGCGCAACAATACCGCCGGCTATCAGGCCATCGCCGATGGCGAAGCCGACATCATGCTGACGAACAACTACTATCTCGGCCGTTTTCTCGCCAACGACCCGGATTTCCCCGTCGCTCAGACGACCTTTGCGGAAGGTGATCTCGGCAATCTGATGATGACCGCCGGGATCGGCGTGCTCGCGACCTCGGAGCATTCCGACGAGGCCGTGCAGTTCATCGACTTCCTGCTCGGCCCCCTCGCCCAGCAATATTTCACGGGCACTGTCTACGAATTTCCTGTAAGCGGCGGGGGTATCGTGCCGGTAACCGGTATGGGTGTGACCTTCGATCAGGCCGTCGCGGCGGCGCCGGACTTCGATCTGAACACTCTCACCGATCTCGAAGGCACGCTGGATCTCATTCGTGAAGCAGGGCTGATCTGAGTAGGTAATCGTGGCTGTTTCCACCCTGAGCACGGGTCGCCGGAGGATTCCGGCGGCCCGCATCGTCTTTTCCGTCCTCGGCCTCGCGGTCGGGGCGATGATGCTCGTGCCGTTGTGGTATCTGGTGCTGCGCGCCTTCGAGGCGGATTTCGATACGGTGATGCGGCTGCTCGCGCGTCCGCGCACGGCGCAACTGATGCTCAACACCGCCGCGCTGACGGCAGGCGTCCTCGCCTTCTCGACGCTGATCGCCCTGCCGCTCGCCTGGCTCGTGAGCCGTACCGATCTCGTCGGCAGGCGGGTCGTCAACGTGCTCGCGGTGATGCCGCTCGCGGTGCCGGGCTACGTGATGGCCTATGCGCTGATCGGTCTCGCCGGCAATCACGGCTTTCTGAACCAGACCTTCGGTTTCGTCCTGCCCCGCCCCCAGGGCTGGTGGGGCGCGACGCTGGCGCTGACGCTCTATACCTTCCCCTATCTCTACCTGAACCTGCGCGCCGCCTTCACCGGGCTCGACCAGAGCCTCGAAGAGAGCGCGCGGTCGCTCGGCTGCACGCCGCGCCAGGTGTTCACGCGCGTGACGCTGCCCCATCTGATGCCCGCTTTGCTCGCCGGCTGGCTGGTGATCGGGCTCTACGTGATCGGCGATTTCGGCGCCGTGGCGCTGATGCGCTACGAAGTGTTCTCCTACGTCATCTATATCCAGTATTCCGCCGCCTTCGACCGGCTCTACGCCTCGTGGCTCGCCCTCATCCTGATCGCCATCGCCCTCACCGTGGTCTGGTGGGAGAGCCGCCTGCGCGAGGGTGCGCATTATGCGCGCACGGGATCGGGCTCCGGAATCGGCACGCGGATCACCCGGCTCGGGCCGATGGGGCAGGTCGCCGGATGGGGCTTCGTGGGTAGCGTGGCGATCGCCTCGATCGGCCTGCCCGTCGCCGTGCTCGCCTTCTGGATGACGCGCGGGCCGCTCGCGGCGAGCCTGCCCGCGGTCGTGGAGAGTTTCGGCCAGTCGCTTTCGGTGGCCGTGCCCTCGGCCATGCTGGCTGCTTTGATGGCGCTGCCGATCGCGGTGCTCGCCGTGCGCTATCCTTCGCCGCTCTCGACGCTGATCAACCGGCTGGCCTTCGTCGGCTACGCGGTGCCGGCACTCGCCTTCGCGCTGGCTTTCGTCTTCTTCGCGCTGCAGGGGCCGCGTTTTCTCTACCAGACGCATCTCCTGCTCGTGACGGTCTATGCGCTCGCCTTCCTCGCGCTGGCTCTGGGGCCGATCCGCTCGGCTCTCTATCAGGCGCGTCCCTCTGTGGAGGAGGCGGCGCGGGCGCTCGGGCACGGGCCGGTCTCGACCTTCGCGCGGGTGACCCTGCCGACGATCCGGCCCGGTATCATCGCGGGCATGGTGCTCGTTTTCGTCATCGCGATGAAGGAATTGCCGATCGCGTTCCTGCTCGCCCCGACGGGGTTCCGCCCGCTCTCGATCACCATGTTCTCGCGCACATCCGAGGGAATGCTCCTCGAAGCCGCACCCTACGCGGCGGCGATCATCGCATTCTCGGCCCTTTTCGTGGGCTTCGTGCTGCGCCATGATAAGAAGGCAGGAGGCTGATTGATGGATAGTTCCGCCGCAAGCCAGACGCCGACCGCCGCGCGTGAGGCGCCACGCGCCGGATACGGTGCGGATGATATCCGCCCCGCCGCGCCGACCTGTCCCGCAGGTCTGATCGGCGGCGCGGCCTATGCCGGGGCGAGCGGCCCGCCGCTGATGATCATCGAGGGGCTCAAACGCGTCTTCCGTCCGGGTGAGCGTCCCGCCGTGGACGGGGTCACGCTCGATGTCTACGAGGGCGAACTCCTGGCCCTGCTCGGCCCCTCGGGCTGCGGCAAGACCACGACCCTGCGCATGATCGGCGGCTTCGAACAGCCCGATGCCGGGCGTATCCGCATGCGCGGCACGGACATCACGGATCTGCCGCCGGAAAAGCGCGGCATCGGCTTCGTCTTCCAGGATTACGCGCTGTTTCCGCATCTCGACGTGTTCGAAAACATCCGCTTCGGCCTTCACAAGCTGCCACGGGCTCAGGCAGAGGCGCGGGTGCGCGAGATGCTCGCGCTCGTCGGTCTCTCGGATCTCGCGAAACGCAAGCCGCATGAACTCTCCGGCGGGCAGCAGCAGCGCGTGGCGCTCGCGCGCACGCTGGCGCTGGCTCCACCGCTCGTCCTGCTCGACGAACCGTTCTCCAATCTCGATGCCGCGATGCGCGTCGAGACCCGTCAGGAAGTGCGCGCGCTCCTCAAGGAATCCGGTTCCGCCGGCATTCTCGTGACCCATGATCAGGAAGAGGCGCTCGCGCTCGCCGACCGGATCGTGGTGATGGAGGCGGGCCGGGTCTGCCAGGTCGGCACGCCCGACGAAATCTACCGCAACCCCGTCAGTTCCTTCGTAGCGAGCTTCATCGGACGCTCCAACATCGTCACCGGCAAGGCCGAGGGGCTCGGCGCCGATACGCCGTTCGGGCGGGTCGAATTGTCGAAGGAAGTGAACGGCACCGTCGATCTCGCCGTACGTCCCGAGCAGATCCTGCTCGAACCCCACGAGGAAGGCGAGGCGGAGGTGATCGGGCGCGAATATCGCGGTCACGACCAGCTCTACTGGGTGCGCAAGGGCGAGCGCCGGTTGCTCGTGATCAGCGGGCCGGCGGAGCAGATCGAGATCGGCACCCGCGTGAAGCTGCGCGTCTGCGACTGCGTCGTGCCGATCAACCAGGACGTCCGGACGCTGATCGCCGAGTGAGCGTGACGCCGGCGACGTTCGAGGCTGGGCAGAGCGGACGATCTCCCCTACACAGACGAAGCATGCGCGTTATCATCAGGGCGTATGCAGCGGGGCGAAGGCAGACGGGAACGGGAGAGCGGTATGGCCACCAGCAAGGCGACCAGCAAGCAGAAACCGGGGCGTGACGAGATCGTCGAGGCGACCATGGCGCTCGCCGCAGATCGGCCCTGGGACGATATCGAACTGGGCGACATCGCCGAGGCCGCCGGCATCACGCTCGCCGATCTGCGCGAATTCTTCCCCTCCAAGGGCGCCGTGCTAGGTGGTTTCGCCCGCAAGATCGACATGGCGGTTCTGGCCGACAGTTCCGACGATCTGATCGGCGAACCCGCGCGTGAACGTCTTTTCGACGTCTATATGCGCGTGATCGACGCGCTCGCGCCCTACAAACCGGCCCTGCGGCGCATCGCCTATGCCGTGCGGCGCGAGCCGCTGACGCTCGCCGCCCTCAACCAGGTCGCGCTGAATTCCCACCGCTACATGCTGGCTGCGGCGCATATCCCCACCGAGGACGCGCTCGGCCCGATCAAGCTTCAGGGTTCGGTCCTCACCATGGGGCGTGTGCTCGAGACCTGGCTCGAGGACGACGATCCCGATCTCGCACGCACCATGGCACGGCTCGACCGCGAACTCGGGCGCGCCGAGAGCTTCATGGAACGCGCCGAGGACATGCACCGCATGACCGCGCCGTTCAGGGCCATCGGCCAGGCGATCATGGAGAGCGGCGCGCGTCTGCGCCGCCGGCGCCGGGAGAGCGCGAGCGATCTTCACCATGACGATCCCGATCTCGGCCCGGATTACGCTCCCGAGCCCGATCTGCCCCCGGATGCGGGGCGTGATCCGGCCGCGCCCGTATGAACTGACGATCGAGCACGAAAGCAAAAGCGTCCCATGGCATCGAAGAATGACGACAATCCCGCGCCGACCCCGCTGATCGGTTTCGAGGATTTCCTCGCGGTCGATATCCGCGTCGGGCGGATCGTGGAAGCCGAGCCCTTTCCGGAGGCTCGCAAGCCCGCTTTCAAGCTGACCATCGATTTCGGTCCGCAGATCGGCACGAAGCGCTCTTCGGCCCAGATCACCCGCAACCATACGCTGGAGGACCTGCCGGGCATGCTGGTGCTCGCGGTCGTAAACTTCCCGCCGCGCCAGATCGGGCCGATGATGTCGGAAGTGCTCACTCTGGGTGTGCCCGATGCGGATGGCGAAGTCGTGCTGATCACCCCCTCGAAGGATGCGGTCGTGGGCGGGCGGCTGTACTGAGCCGTCGGTTGCTTTCCACTTGGCCGCAGGGCGAATAGCGGGTTAGGCTCGGGACAAACCGGCCCTCGCAACGAGGCCGGTGCGTTCGGTTTGGGGGAAGGCGCCCGTCATGATCGCAGGCTGGGTCGTCGTCGGTACGGCCCTTGGCTATCTCTGCCTGCTCTTCGCCGTCGCCTTCTGGGGCGACCGGCAGGGCAAGCGCGTCCTCGACGGCAGCCTGCGCGCGACGATCTACGCGCTCGGCCTCGCGATATACTGTACCTCCTGGACCTTCTTCGGCTCCGTCGGCCTCGCCACGCAATCGGGCCTCGACTTCCTCGCCGTTTATCTCGGGCCGATCCTCGTGATCGGCATCGGTTACAAGCTGGTGCAGCGCATCGTCACCATCGCGAAGGCGCAAAACATCACTTCGGTGGCCGATTTCGTCGCCGCGCGCTACGGCAAGAGCGAGCGCGTCGCCGCCATCGTCAGCCTGATCGCGGTGGTGGGCTCGGTGCCGTATATCGCGCTCCAGCTGAAGGCGGTCTCCTCATCGCTCAACGTGTTTCTGGCCACCGATGCGCAGGATACGCTCGCGCCCGCCATGGCGGCACCGTTCGGCGATCTCGCCCTGCTCGTGGCGATCGTGCTCGCGGTCTTCGCCGTCGGTTTCGGTACGCGCCAGGCCGATGCCACCGAGCATCAGAACGGGCTGATCCTGGCGATCTCGCTCGAATCGGGGGTGAAGCTCGTCGCCTTCCTGATGGTGGGTTATTACGTCACCTTCCACATGTTCGGCGGTGTCGGCGACATCATGGCCCGCGTCGAGACCATGCAGGATGGCGGGCTCGACATTTTCGGGCGCACCTCGGGGCTCGGCGCCTTCCTCACCATCGTCGCCTTGTCGGGCATGGCGATCCTGATGCTGCCGCGGCAGTTCCACGTCAGCGTCGTCGAGAACCGCTCACTCTCCGACGTGGCGCGCGCGGCATGGCTGTTTCCGCTCTATCTCATCCTGATCAACATCTTCGTCATCCCCCTCGCGCTCGCGGGTTACGCCACTTTCGCGCCGGGGGAGGTGGATCGCGACATGACCGTGCTCGCCCTGCCGCTCGCGGCGGGGGCCGGCGAGATGGCGCTGATCGCCTTTCTGGGCGGGCTTTCGGCGGCGACGGCGATGGTGATCGTGGAATCCGTGGCGCTCGCCATCATGATCTCGAACCATCTCGTGATCCCGCTGATGCTGCGCCGCCGCGGGGCCTCGCCCGATGGGGCGGTCGCGGGGCGCGCTCTGCCGCAGGATCTCGGCGGCATGGTGCTGGGCGTGCGCCGGGTGGCGATCTTCGTCGTGATCCTGCTCGGCTACGTCTATTACCGGGCCGCCGGCGACGCCGCGCTCGCCGCGATCGGCCTGCTCTCCTTCGCCGCCGTGGCGCAGATCGCGCCGGCATTTCTCGGCGGCATGATCTGGCGCAAGGGCACGGCGGCGGGCGCTTCGGCAGGGCTGATCGTCGGCTTCGTGGTGTGGATCTACACCCTGCTCCTGCCGTCCATCGCCTGGGAGGTGCGCCCCTTCGCCGATCTGATCGCCTACGGTCCGCTCGGCATTTCCTGGCTGCGCCCGACTGCGATGTTCGGGCTCGATCTGCCGCAACTCACCCATGGCGTGATGTGGAGCCTGGGGCTCAATCTCGCGACCTATATCGCCGTTTCGCTGATGCGCGCGCCCTCATCCGTCGAGCGGATGCAGGCGGATGCCTTCATCGGCGCGGACGACGCGCCCGCCGCCGCGCAATCCTTCCGCCTGTTTCGCACCGCCGTGACGGTGGCCGAATTGCAGGCGACGGTGGCGCGCTATCTCGGCGAGGAGCGGGCGATGCGCTCCTTCGAGGGTTTTGCGCGCATGCGCGGGGTGGATCTGGCCCGGATGGGGCCCGCCGACATCCATCTGCTGCGCTATGCCGAGCATCTGCTCGCCTCCGCCATCGGCGCCGCCTCCGCGCGCCTCGCGCTCTCGCTGGTGCTCAAGCGGCGCAACGTCTCGACCCAGGATGCGCTGAAACTGCTCGACGATGCCTCTGCGGCGATCCAGTACAACCGCGACCTGCTCCAGCACGCCCTCGATCATGCGCGCCAGGGCATCACCGTGCTCGATTCCGATCTGCATCTTTTGTGCTGGAACCAGGCCTTCGTCGATCTCTACGAATTGCCGCCGGAATTCGTGCGCGTGGGCATTTCCCTCGGCGAAATCGTGCGCTTCAACGCCGCGCGCGGGGCCTATGGTCCCGGCACCATGGACGAGCAGATCGCGGCGCGCATCGACAGCTTCATCCACGAGACCGAGCCGGTGCGCCTGCGGCTCTATCCGCGCGAGCGCGTCATCGAGATCCGCACCAACCCGCTGCCCGATGGCGGCTTCGTCACGACCTATACCGACGTGACCGAAGCCGTCGCGGCGGAAGAGGCGCGTGCGCGCGTCGCCGAGGAACTGGAACGACGCGTGCGCGAGCGCACCGAAGAGCTCACCCGCCTCAACGAGGCCCTGACCCGCGCCAAGGCCGAGGCCGAGGAGGCCAATGCCTCCAAGACGCAATTCCTCGCCGCCGCGAGCCACGACATCTTGCAACCGCTCAATGCGGCTCGGCTCTACGCCACGGCGCTGGTCGAGCGCAACCGGGAGGCGGAGAAGCGCGGGGCGCAGGAGGCGACCGCCGGCGCCACCGCAGAACGCGGGCGCAGCGACAATACCGCCGAGCTCGCCGAGAACGTCAACGCCTCCCTCGACGGGGTCGAGGAGATCCTCACGGCACTGCTCGACATCTCACGGTTGGATACCGGCGCGCTGAAGCCGGAATGCGACGTGTTTCGTCTCGACACCTTCCTACAACAGCTCGCGCGGGAATTCGAGCCATCGGCTGCGGCGAAGGGGCTGCGGCTGCGTTTCGTCGCTCCGGCGGCGAGTGTGCGTTCGGATCGCAAATTGCTGCGGCGCCTGATGCAGAACCTGATCTCGAACGCGATCAAGTACACGCCGTCGGGCTCGATTCTCGTCGGTGCGCGTCGTCGCGGCGAGCGGGTCGAGTTGCAGGTTCACGATACCGGGCTCGGCATCCCCGCCTCCAAACAGCGCCTGATCTTCCGCGAATTCCAGCGGCTCGACCAGGGCGCGCGCATCGCCCAGGGGCTCGGGCTCGGGCTCTCGATCGTGGAGCGCATCGCGCGCGTGCTGGAGCATCCGTTGAATCTCGTCTCGCATCCGGGGCGCGGCTCCTGCTTCTGCGTGACCCTGCCCCGGGCAGCGGCCTTGCCGGTTTCCGTCGCCGTCGAGAAACCGGCACGTCAGCCCGTCGGCGGGCTCGACGGCCTGGAAATTCTCGCCATCGACAACGAACCCGCCATCCTCGCCGGCATGCGCGAGCTCCTCGGCGGCTGGGGCTGCCGGATCCATCTCGCCCATGGATTGAAGGAAGCTGTCGTCCTCGTCGAAGGCGCGCGGATCTCGCCGGACGTCATCATCGCCGATTATCATCTCGACGAGGGGGACGGCATCGACGCCATTCGCGCCCTGCGCCGGCACCTGCGGGCCGATCTGCCGGCGGTGTTGCTCACCGCCGATCGCTCGCCGCATGTGCGCGAGGATGCGGCGGAAAAGGAGATCCACCTCCTCAACAAGCCGCTCAAACCCGCCGCCCTGCGCGCGCTGCTCACCCGCTGGCAGGCGCGCAAGGCCGCCGCCGAGTAGGGCGCGCTCAGCTTGCGAGTTCGTCCCGGATCGGCCCGTTGAGCGCATTCTCGATGCCCGCGATCGCCTCGACGATCAGCGCACCGTCCATCACCCGGTGGTCGAAGGCCATGGTCATCTGTGTGGTGCCGTCCGGGGCGAAGGGGCCGTAGCTGACGAAGCTCGTGAGCGGCGTGACCGGGCGCATGATCTCGCCGCCGATATGGCCGAGCACCGAAACGCCGAACGTGCCGAAATAATTGGGGCGCTGGCGTCCGCTGTTGAAACCCCACAGCCAGGCGAGACGACGCAGCGGCAGGGGCAGGCGCGAGATGCGCATCAGCTTGGCGAGATGCGCCGCTTCCGCGCCCTCGCCCGCCCGGGCATTGTCGAGGATCGCGGCGATCGCGCGCAAGGAGAGCCCGGCAGGATCGCGCACGCGCACCGGGATCACCGCGCGTTCGCCGTCGATCTCGCGCTCGATCATGATCGAGGCGACGCTGACGGGAACCTCGTAGAGATGCGGGCGGGGAAACAGCGCGTAGCTGCGGCGCAGTTCCGGCATGTCGCGCGCCACGATGGCGAGCGCCTTCGCCGTCATCGCCGTGAAGGGCACGC
Organism: Salinarimonadaceae bacterium; assembly: GCA_050485405.1. Taxonomy (GTDB): domain Bacteria; phylum Pseudomonadota; class Alphaproteobacteria; order Rhizobiales; family Beijerinckiaceae; genus Saliniramus. The sequence continues at coordinate 12,974 of JBJHBI010000048.1, read as the reverse complement.
GCGGCGCCGCGCCGTCGCGACGTGCCGTAATCACCGGTGCGAGATCGACGCTGCGCCGGATCACCCCGATCGGCACCTTGCGCGCGATCCACGAGAGGTCCGCCATCAGCGTGCGGGCGGGGGTGAGGGGGACGGTGTGTCCGCGCATGCTGCTCTCCGGAGGTGATCTCGGTGACGGGTGCCCCGGCATAGCGCCCCGGCGCGGGCGCAGGCAAGCCGCACGCGTTCACGCCGCACGCGATCCGGCGCGCCTTCAGATCACGTTGCGCTCGAGCAAGGGCCGGTTCTCCATGACCCGCGCATAGCCGAGATCACTCAGATCGAGCGTGGTGTAGCGCCCCTCCGTGATCATCTCGGCGAGGCCGCGCCCCACCGCCGGGGATTGCTGCAATCCGTGACCGGAGAAGCCGTTGCACAGATGGAAGCCGTCCGGGCCGGCGGGGCCGATCACGGCATTGTGGTCGAGCAGGCACATGTCGTAGGGCCCGGCCCAGGCGCGACCGGGGCGGATCGCCTCGAAACCGGGCACGCGGTTGGCGAGGGAGGGCCAGATGCGCTCTTCGAAATAGCTGTAATCCACCTGCTGGCTGGCTTCGTCGGCATCGCTCCAGCCGAGGCCTTCATCCTCCTGCGGATCGGGGGAGACGCCGCAGATGAACATCCGCCCCTCCGAGCTCTCGCCTTCCGGGCGCACGTAGACGCCGGTCGTATCGATCATCAGGGGACAATTCGGGATATCGGCCTTGCAGGTGAAAGTGAACACGTAGCGCCGGCGCGCGTGCACCGGCAGATCGACCCCGGCCGTCGCCGCGAGCGCGCGTCCGCCCGAGCCGGCGCAATTGACGAGATGACCGCAGGCGATGCGCGAGCCGTCCGCGAGCCGCACGCCGGAGACGGCGCCGCCGGCGGTCTCGATCCCGGTGATCTCGCCCGTGCGGTATTCCACGCCGAGCGATCGCGCCTTGCGGCGGAAAGCCTGCAGCAAAGCCCAGCCGTCGAACCAGCCCTCGCCGGTGAGGCCGAGCGAGCCGATCACCACATCCTCACCCGGTTCGAGCCAGGGGAAGCGCGCGCGCAGCGCATCGGCGTCGAGCAGGGCGATATCGGCACCTTCCGCGCGCTGGAGCGCGTTGATCTCGCGCATCACGTCGATGCTGCCCTCATGGCCGAGATAGAGATAGCCGCCCTCCTTCAGATCGATAACCGGCGCCTCGCCATCGACTGTGAGATGCGTGCCGATATTGCGCAGGAAGGCGATGCCGTGGAGCGAGATGCGGATATTGACGGCGCTCGAGAACTGTTGGCGGATCGAAGCCGCCGAGAGCGCCGAGGCCGAGCGCGCATAGGTCGGATCCTTCTCGACGACGATGATGCGCCCGGAGAAACCGGGATGGCTCGCGAGATGATAAGCGAGCGACGACCCCATCGCCGCGCCGCCCGCGATCACCACATCCGCTGATTCGATCGCGCTCATACCGTCCTCCACACATCGCACCGGTCCCCCCGTGTAACCAATCGGCGGACGGGGAGAAAGCGGGGCGCAGGAGCGCAGGCGCGAATCCGGCCTGCGCGGAGGTTCAGAGCGCAGCCGGCCTCGGATCGCGCCCGGTGCGGGTCAGCATCAGGGCGGCCCAGCCGTCGAGATCGCGGCGGGCGGCCAGCGCGAAGCCCTGCTCGCGATAGGCCGAGAGCACGCCCGGCACGTCATGCGCGAGCAGGCCCGACAGCACGAGCACGCCGTCATCGGCGGTGACCGAGGCGAGATCGGGGGCGAGGCGGCGCAGGGGGCGGGCGAGGATATTGGCGAAGACGAGATCGAAATGCCGCCAGCGCCGCGCCTTGGCGTGATCGATGCCGGGTGCGACATAGAGATCGACGAGATTGCCGATACCGTTGAGCCGCGCATTCTCGCGCGCCACGTCCACGGCGACGGGATCGATATCACCCGCCACGACCTTGCGCCGCGTCGCTTTCGCCGCAGCGAAGGCGAGAACCCCTGTGCCCGTGCCGACATCGAGCACGTGCCGGGGCCTGCGGCGCTTGAGGATATCGCCCAGAAGCAAGAGGCAGCCGCGCGTCGTGCCGTGATGGCCGGTGCCGAAGGCGAGCGCCGCCTCGATCTCGATGCCGTACTGGTTCGGCTTCACGGCGTCACGGTCATGCGCTCCATGCACGACGAAGCGCCCCGCGGGGACCGGGGCGAGCCCTTCCAGAGAGGCCTTCACCCAGTCCTTCTGGTCGAGCGCGGTGAAGGCAGCGTCACGGGCGCGCTCGCCGATGATCATGCGGATGAGATCACGCATCGCCGCCTCGTCCGGCGGGCTCGCGAAATAGACCTCGAGCAGCCACGGCCCGCCGTCATGCGTCTCGAACGCGGCGACGGCGGTCTCCGTAGGATCGAACATCTCGCCGACGAGATCGGTCAGCGCACGCGCGGCGCGCTCATCCGTCTCGATGCGCATGACATGGGTAGGGCGGGCAGGGTGCAGACCTTCGAGCATGGCGGGGAATTAGCACCGCCCGCCGGCGATGAATAGCGGTTTCTTCACCAGAGCGGCCACCTTTGCCCGAATAGCGCGCTCGTCAACAATGCAGCGTGCAAGACCATGAAAGCGAGGCCGAGCTTGAGCGGTGTGGAGAAGCCAGGGCCAGTTAGCAGCAGCGGGGGTGGGGGCGTTCAAACCAGTATCATCCACGCATGATGCCTTAAAAAAGCTGCGCAATTTGGTAAATGATGAGGATTATCGTTGCAAAAAAGGTTGCAACGATAACCTTGTCGGCGATGCGTTCATTCAGACGAAGTACGGCATGTCTGCCGAGCACAGTTGCAACGACGAGCAGGGGAGACAGATAGAGTATAGGTAGCAGTTCACCGATTTGGACCTGATCTGTCCCCAATCGAAGAAGTGTCGCGACTCCACCTAATATCATACTCAACACGGCCGTCGTGCCGTGCATCTCGGCTAGTGATAACCCATTTGATAAAAAGTAGCTCTTTCTCAAAGAGCCACCGCCACCGAGTCCAGCGCCCTGCATGAATCCACTAGCCGAACTTGCCAAGAGGTTGCCGGTGAAACTTCGACTCTCTGATGATTTACGGTTTCTGCTAAATAGTCTTTCGAGTTTTTTATAGAGAAAATATACGGTCATTGCTAGCATGACCAGATACAGAAATAGATCGGGAATCAAGCCAATCATGATAGACCCAATAATTGTAAATATAATTGATATTGGAAGCATATCAATTATATAACGCTTCATTATTTTGTCTCTAAAAATATAAGATTTAATGGTACTATTTACCATAAAGAAAAACACGCTCATTCCGATCGCAGAGTGAGGATCAACGATCAATGATAGTAATGGATTCAATACAACGCCGCCGGTAATTGGTATAATAATAAAAAAGAATGAGCAAAATGCGATAACGATATAAACAATTATTGTCATAATAAGATAGCACACCACTTATAAAAATATTATATGTCGCTCATGATACGCTGTTCGTAGGAGGGTATCGCGAATAAATAATTCGCTTCATGAGGTGAGTCTCGACTACGCAATTAAAATCACTCCACCATCGATCGAGTTGAGCCGGCAAATCTTATTGTCTGATATTCAATTTCCTGCTCGGTCAACGTTTCACAAACTCTAAAGAACCGGTCACGAGTGACGGCTTTGATCGAGGTTTTTGCCCAAACAAGTGATTGATGGATGAATATTGGAACAATGGCAAATTAAATTTGCATAAACTGGCGATGTTTTCGTGGAAACAGTGCTTGGGCGGCCCGTGGAGCAGTCAAAACCTGATTAGCTCTCAAAATCTGTGTACCGCGCCATTTCTTTGGTCGCGGGCAGTTACCCCCGTGGCCTTCGTTGATCAAAGGCACCGACTGAATGGCCAGTCCCCAGCCATTGCATGGAACTGCACATTGCTGCCTGCGCGATATCGCCGATAAGCCAAGCCAAGCCAAGCCTAGTGAAGTGAAGCCACGACAAGACAATCCAGGACAAAACGAGGCTAACGCATAGAGCTGCCAATCCGTGCATGATCGGCTACCATAAAGACCTTCTACGCCTCGGCAAGGCCGAAGATCTGAGCCCCCTCGGCCGTCCCCGCCCGCCCTCAGTTCAAATCCTGCAACAGCCGTCCGTGCTTGCGCATTTCGCTCACGAGTTCGCCGAACTGCGCGAAGCCGCGGGCGCGGAGCATGGGGAGCATGCGCACCAGCGCCTGGGCGGTGGCCTCGGCGTCGCCGAGCGCCGTGTGGCGGGCGGATTCGGGGATGACGATGCCGAAGCGGGCGGCGAGGGCGTCGAGGGAATGGCTCTCGCCCTGACCGAAGAGAACGGCGGAGGCCAGCACCGTGTCGAGGATCGGATTGTCGAAACGCTGGCAGATATCCGCCTCGTGCCGACGCAGGAAGGCCATGTCGAACGGCGCGTTATGCGCCACCAGCACGGCGCCTGCGGCAAAACGATGAAAACGCGCCCCGGCTTCAGCGATGCGCGGCGCGCCGATCACCATCTGGGGCGTGATGCCGTGGACGGCGGTGGCGCCCGGCGGAATCGGGCGCTGCGGGTCGACCAGCGTCTCGAACACCTCGCCATCGACGATGCGGCCATTGACCACCCGCAGGGCGGCGAGCTGGACGATCTCGTCGCGCTGCGGGTCGAGGCCCGTGGTCTCGGTATCGAAAACCACATAAGCGAGTTCGGTGAGCGCGGTCTGCGCGATATCGGCGCTGCGGGCACGATCGAGCAGGGCAAAATCATATACCGCCGAGCGACGAACCGGCGCCGGTGGCGCCACCGCGCGGCGTGCCCGGCGTAGCGGAATGCGCAGGCCGCGCCCGTCGTCAGCCGGCACGAATCCGCTGCCGTGCCGGGCGAGCACCGCCGCCATGGTGATCTCCGGCATATCCGGATCGATCGGCGCCTCGAGCCAGGTCTCGCGCCTCGCGGCATCAAGGGGGGCGCCTTCCCAGCTCAGCGCGAAGGCCGCGCCCGGCCCGTCCTCCTCGATCATGGTCATGCGAAAACCGTGGCGCTCGCCCCGGTCCGCGAGGCGCTCCACGAGATGGGTGAGCATGGCGAGAATCGCGTAACCGTCGATACGAACGAACAGATCCGGCCCGCCGACATGCAACGCGATACCCCGAGCATCGAGGCGCGCCCGCAGGGCGTCGGCGATATCGGCCGAGCGCAATTCGGGCAGGGCAGGGGTATCGGCGAGCAGATGGGTGAGCCGGGCGAGGGTGCGCGCCGCCTCTTCGGCAATCGCGACCGTATCGCCGTCCCGGTCGCGCAGCGCACGGCGCGCCTGATGCAGACGCGGCAGAGCCTCGGCGATGCGCGCCTCGCGCAGGCTCGCCGCAGCATGGGTCGCGGTGACGTCGGTGAGGCTGAGCACGTAGCCTGAGCGATCGGCCGCCTCGGCGCCGGGATCGCTGTCGACGAGCCGCATCCGGCCCTCGAAGACGAGGGTGCCGTCATGGCTCGTGCAGATCAGATCCGCATGCGCTTCCGGCCCGCGCGCCGCAGCGAGGCGCGCATGGGCGCGGCGGATCGGTTCGTCGGCCAGAAAATCACCGACCGGGCGCGCGAGACCCGGCGCGATCCCCGAGCCGAGAATCTCGGCGGCGGGGGCATTGTAGAAGGCGATCTCGTGATCGGCGGAGCAGACGAGCACGGCAGCCGGCACGTCGGCCAGCAGCGTCTCGAGCCAGGCCTTTTCCTGCGTGAGCTGATGTGTGGCCGTCGCGACGGCATCCGACAGGGCGATCCGGCATTCCCCGAGATGGCGCGCGGCGTCGCTGATCGCGGGGGCGAGATCGCCGAGATAGCGCGCCGTATCGGGGGGAATGCTGCCGGGCGCGCCGGCATCGGCGCTCACCCGCAGGCTCGCGGCGAGCTTTTCCACGGCGCCCGCCACATGCTGGTCGAACAGCCACCAGATCCAGGCGACGAGCCCGAGGATCAGGAACGTGCCGAGGATCGCCGCCTGCATCAGCCCGGCGCGCAGGGCGTCGTCCCCCTGAAGGCCCGTGGGCAGGCGGGCATGGCCGAAGATCAGGCCGGCGAAAAGCGCGCCGACCGCACCGCATGCCACGAGAGCGAACATCGCGAAGACGCGCAGCCGCAAGCTGAAACGCCGGGCGAGCCGGTCGAGAAGCCCCGTGGATTTCGCCGTCGGCGGCGCATCGGCGATGCCGGTGAAATGCGGCGGTAACGGTCCGACCGGGCCGGCGGGGCTGCCGCCGGTGGGACGGCCCACGGGAATCCCGTCGCCATCGGCGCCGACCGGGAACGGACCTGCGGGAAAGGAGCGCGAATCGGCGTGATCCGTCGGGGTGGCGAACCCGTCGCGCGTCTCGTTCTGATCGCCTTCGCGGGTGGCGGGCCTGACCGGGGTTTCCATCGCAGTTCCCTCCCTCATCCACTGCCGCAGGCGGCGCGCATGATGGGATCGTCATCGCGCAGATCCCGCCAGTCCGCGCCTTCGAGCCCGCCGTCTTCGGCAAAGGTCACCTGGGCGTCGAGTTCGGCGCGGCGGCCCTGCTCACAATCGAACAGGACCGGGATCTGCCTGCCCGGCTCGAAACGTCCGAGCATCACCACGCCGGTGAGCACGTGTTCGGGATGCGCCGCATGGCGCCGGGTGAAGCGGTGATCGACGACGATCATCCGGTTGGTCAGCGGGAAGATGTAGGTCCAGGGACGAAACCAGGAGGTGGTGGCATTCTGCGAGGCGACGACGGCCTCGTCCGGCAGTGACGCGACGGTGCGGCTCGCCCAGGTGTATTCCATATAGACGGCGAAGCCGATCATCGCGGCGCCGGCGGCGGCCGGTACCGCCCATGGCGCGATGCGCTCCGGCGCGGTCCGCCGGATCAGATGCACCATGCCGCCGACGGTGATCGCCACGGCGATGGCCGCGATGAATTCCAATATCATTTACCTATACTCCCTGAACGCTTCTTCCCGATCGATGATTGTTCGACCGTTTCTCACGGTCTTTTTGTTGTGCACTCTAACATGCCGGGCCGTCCTTCACACCAGCCCGCCTTTGCCCTGTCCGATCGCCGATTGCATGGTCCGCACGACGACGAAGGCGTCGCGCAGATGGCTTCGCTCGAAATCCGTCAGGCTCGCCGGAGCCATGTAGTTGTCGGGCTTGCGACCGGCGCCGACCTGGGCGGCCTGATTGCGCAGCCGCATTCCGGCGATCAGGTCGTAGGCGGCGAGCAGTTCCCGCGCCCCCGATTCGCTCACCACCCCGCGCTCCCCCGCCGCGATCAGCCGCGCGCGGGTGTTGATCGCCGGTGCGGCGGCCTGCAATGCGTAGACGCGCCCGAGATCGACGATGGGGATCACCCCGCTCAGCTTCATGTCGATATGGTCACGATGCTCCCCCGAGCGGATCGTCGCGATCCCGCGCAGGAGCCCGAGCGGCGGGCTGTGGCCGAGCGAATTCGCGATCATATGCGCGACGAAGATCGAATTGCGCCGCGCCTTGGCCAGCGTCTCTTGCTGAAGGTTGGAAAACAGCGCGTGATTGCCCCCGATCGGGCGCAGATCGAACATCACGGAAGCGAGCATCTGCGCTTCGGGCGTGGGACTGTCGATCCAGCGCCGGAAATAATCGCGCCAGACGCGCACCGGCTGGCACCAGCGCGGCGTCACCGCCATCATCTCGCCCGGGCAATAGACGTAACCGATCGTGTCGAGCCCGTCGCAGACGAAGCGGGCGAACCGCGTGAAATAGGGCATGTCGGCATCGGTGACGCTGTCGTCGAGAAACAGGCAATTGTCCTGATCGGAAACGCCGGTCTGTTCCTGCCGCCCCTGCGAGCCGCAGGCGAGCCAGAGATAGGGTACCGGCGGCGGGCCGAGTTCCGCTTCGGCCATGGCGAGCAGGCGGCGCGTCGCGGTATCGGCGATATCGGTGATCAGGCGCGTCACGACTTCATGGGCGTTGTGGGCGCCGACCAACTGCTTGAGAAGCTGCGGGATGCGCTCGGTCACGCGCTCGAGCGCCTCGATCGTGTCGGCCCGCGCGGCATCGCGCACGAGTTGCGCCGAGGAGACTGCCTGGAAGCGGGTCAGATCGGTCTGTGTGACGATACCGGCGAGCTTGCCGCGCGAAATCACCGGAAAATGGCCGATCCGGCGCTCCAGCATGCGGTGCAGGATGTCGGAGCCGAGCTGGTCCGGGCTGAGGGTGAGCGGGTCGCGGGTCATCACCTGCGCGACGGGCGTCGCGGCATCGCGCCCTTCGGCGACGACGCGCCCGGCGAGATCGCCGGTCGTGAGAATGCCCGCGAGCTTGCCGTTCTCGGCTACGCAAATGCTGGAGATGCCGCGATCACGCATCAGCTTCGCCGCCGTCACGACGGGGGTGTCGGGCGTGCAGGTGACCGGCGCGCGGGTCATCAACTGCGAGACCTTGAGCGTGGCGAGATCGCCGCTGCGCGGCTCCGGCGGGCGCAACCGCTCGAAAAAACGGGCGAAGGACGGCTGCTCGCCGATCAGCCGCAAGAGGTCGGCGGCGGGCAGCATGAGCAACTGGGCGTCTTCCGCAACGCGGGCGGAGGTCGCCGCCTTGCCGTCACGCAGCAGGCCGCGTTCGCCGAAACTATTGCGCGGCCCCAGAAGCGAGACCAGCGCATCGTTGCGGTCATGGATCTCGATGCGTCCGCTGCGGATCAGATAGAGCCCCTCGAGCGTCTCGCCGAAAGCGTAGATCGCGGCGCCGGCGGCGGCGCGCTGGGGCAAGAAAAGACCTGCCACGCGGGAGAGCTCCTCGCGTGGCAGGGAATCATAAGGATGCACCGTCTCCAGAAAGGCGATGATCGTATCGGTACTGTCGCGATCCTCGGCCATGGTACGGGTCCTGAAATCAGGGGTGATGCGGGCCGGAATACCCGGCCCGCATCGTCGATGTCAGTGGTCGATCGCACCCTCGGCCCCACGCGGGACGCGGATGGAATAGACCAGCTCCTGGATCTCCGCCGGCGGCTCGCGGGTCACGCTCATCACCGCATAGGCTACGGCGAAGTTGATGATCGCACCAACCGTACCGAAGGAGAGCGGCGAAATCCCGAGCAGCCAGTTATCCGGCGTGTTGGGCAGCATGTTGGTACCCGGGATGAAGAACCAGCCGAGATAGGTGAAGATGTACAGACAGGTCGAGAACAGACCCGCCAGCATACCCGCCACGGCGCCTTCGGTGTTCATCTTCATGGAGAAGATGCCCATCATCAGCACGGGGAACAAGGTCGCCGCCGCGAGACCGAAGGCCAGGGCCACCACCTGTGCCGCGAATCCGGGCGGGTTGAGGCCCAGATAGGTCGCGAGGGCGATCGCACCCGCCATCGATATGCGTGCGGCCCACAACTCGTTCTTTTCGCTGATCCCCTTCATGAAGGTGGATTTCAACAAGTCGTGGCTGACCGCCGAGGAGATGGCGAGCAACAGGCCTGCCGCGGTCGAGAGCGCCGCCGCGAGGCCGCCCGCCGCAATCAGCGCGATCACCCAGCCGGGCAAGCGTGCGATCTCCGGGTTGGCCAGCACCAGGATGTCCTGGTTGAAGGTGACGACCTCGTTACCTTCCCAGCCACGCTCCTCTGCGACGGAGGCGAACGCTTCCGAGCGGTCGTTATAGTACTGGATCAGACCGTCATTGTTCTTGTCCTCGAAGGCGAGGAGGCCGGTCTGCTCCCAGTTGTGCATCCAGTCCGGCCGCTCGTCGAAGGCGATCGGCTGCTCCTGGGTGCCGTTGGGATAGATCGTCGTGATGATGTTCAGACGCGCCATCGCACCGACCGCCGGAGCAGTCAGATACAGAAGCGCGATGAAGATCAGCGCCCAGCCGGCCGATTTGCGGGCATCGGCCACGCGGGGCACGGTGAAGAAGCGGATGATCACGTGCGGCAGACCTGCAGTGCCGATCATCAGCGACATGGTGAAGAGCACCATGTTGAAGGTTGAACCGTGCTGGCCGGTATAATCCTGGAAGCCCAGTTCCATCAGCACCTGGTCGAGCTTTGCGAGCAGGGGCAGACCGGATTCCGCATGGGTCGAGAACAGGCCCAGCGGCGGGATCGGGTTGTTGGTCAGTTGGAGGGAGATGAACACGGCCGGGATCGTATAGGCCGTGATCAGCACGCAATATTGCGCCAGCTGCGTATAGGTGATGCCCTTCATGCCGCCGAGCACCGCGTAGATGAACACGACGCCAGAGGCGATCAGCAGGCCCTGCCAGCTCTCGACTTCGAGGAAGCGCGAGAAGGCGACGCCGGCACCGGTCATCTGCCCGATCACGTAGGTGACCGAGATCACCAGAAGGCAGATCACCGCCACGATGCGGGCGGTCTGGCTGTAGAAGCGGTCGCCGATGAATTCCGGCACGGTGAAGCGCCCGAACTTGCGCAGGTAAGGCGCGAGCAGCAGGGCGAGCAGCACGTAGCCGCCGGTCCAGCCCATGAGGAAGCTCGAATTGCCGTAACCGACGAAGGCGATCAGGCCCGCCATCGAGATGAACGAAGCAGCCGACATCCAGTCGGCGGCGGTCGCGGCACCGTTGACGATCGGATTGACGCCGCGGCTCGCGGCATAGAAATCCGCCGTCGTGCCGGCGCGCGCCCAGATGGCGATACCGACATAAAGCGTGAAGGAGGCGCCGACGACGAGGAGGTTGAGCGTAAATTGATCCATGACGGCGCCCTCACTGCTCGTCCACGTCGTGCTCGCGATCGAGCCGGTTCATGTACCAGGTGTAGTAGAAGATCAGCGCGATGAAGGTCAGGATCGACCCCTGCTGCGCGAACCAGAACCCGAGATCGGTGCCCCCGATCGGAATCCAGGCGATCAATGGACGAAAGACGATGCCGAGACCGAAAGAGACGAATGCCCAGATGATCAGACAGATCGTGATCACCCTCACATTCGCTTTCCAGTAGGCGTCGTTGGACGACGACTTATCCGACATGAACGTTTACTCCCTTTCTGTTCAAGAGCGGCCGGAAGCCCGCATTGATCAGGGCGACCGTCCGGGACTTCCCGCTATCCACATCGCCCGACGGCCACGCGCCGGAAGGCACCGCCCCTTCACGGGGCGCGACCTATGGGCGCATATGTGGATGAATTTTCTATTTATGGTGGCTGTGCCCCACGCAGCGGCGAACACGCCGCGCGTTTGCCGAATTCCCTCCCCGTTACAGGCGCGAGTCATCTGCTTCGCATGTCCCGTGGACGCGCGATTACCAGCCGAATACAGCCGGGCTGCCGACGCTCGATGCTTTATTTCTCCCGCTTTGTCGCGGGTTCTGAGACTGGGTCTGTATTGCCGCACCGCAACAAGAAAAAACCCTCCTTGCGGCACGAATCGATGCTCGACAATACCACTACAGCCGCCGCGACGGCGCAATTAGACTTAAGTGTGTCGGTAACAATCCGCGCGGGCCGAAATCTGCGCACAGACGCGACAATGACCGCACGATCCCGGTCGGGCGCGCGGTCGCTGTGATGATTGCGTTGTGGGGGGGCAGGATCCGAAAAGAGCCCGCAGGGGCGCCTCAGCGCCGATCGCCGGGTTCGTCGCGATTCCCGCGCGCGCGCTCGTCGCGATCGATCACGCGAAATTCCGCGTCGATGATGTCGGGATCATGCTCGCGTTGCGGGCCGACACGGCGCCCGCGCCCGAACCAGGCGGCGACGGCGGCGGCGATCAGGGCGAGCGGGAGCACCACGAGGGCCACGCCCGCAGCGAGGATCAGGACGAGAAAGCCGACGAGCAGCGCCGCGAGCACGCCGAGAACGATCGCCCAGCGCGGCACCGTCACCACGCGCGGCTCACCGTTCACGTATTTCACATAGCGCAGCATTGTCTCGTTCCCGTAATCAGCGACTTCGCGTGAGCCTACACTCCTCATATGGTATGGCGAAAGCATGATTCAAATCACGCCGAGCATCGCGATCGACCCGGACGAGATCGAGGAGCGCTTCATCCGCGCTTCCGGTCCGGGTGGCCAGAACGTCAACAAGGTGTCGAGCGCGGTGCAGCTGCGCTTCGACATGATGCGCTCGCCCGCGCTTCCCGAACCCGTGAAACAGCGCCTCGCACGCCTCGCCGGCCAGCGCCTGACCCGTGAGGGCGTGATCGTGATCACCGCGCAGACCCATCGCAGCCAGGAGCGCAACCGCGCCGAGGCGCTGGAGCGGCTGATCGATCTGATTCGCCGCGCGACCCACAGACAGCGCCCGCGCATCCCCACCCGTCCGACCCTCGGGGCGAAGAAGCGCCGCCTCGCCGGCAAGACGCATCAGGGCAAGATCAAGGCGATGCGCGGCAAGCCGTCGCTGGATTAGGTGCGCTTCGTCGCAAGTGGCGGGTCGAGCGCCGGCGCCACCCAGCGCCCGCCCGCGCGGGAGGAACGCAGGCAGGCATCGACGAAGGCGACACCGGCATAGCCGTCGGCGAGGCCGGGCAGTTCCGTATTCGCCGAGGCCGGATCGAGAATCGCGTCGGCGGCTTCGCGATAGAGCGTGGCGAAGGCCTCGATATAGCCCTCCGGATGACCGGCGGGCACCCGCGAGACCGCCGCCGCTTCCGGACCCGCACCCGGCCCGCCGCGCGTGATCACCCGGGTCGGTTCGCCGAGGGGGGTATGAAACAGCCGGTTCGCATCCTCGTGCGACCAGGAGAGCGCGCCTTTTTCGCCAAAGACGCGCAGGGTCAGCCCGTTCTCACAGCCGATCGCCACCTGGCTCGCCCAGATCGTGCCGCGCGCGCCACCCTGGAAATCGAGCCTCACATGGGCATTGTCGTCGACGGCACGTCCCGGGACGAAGCTGTCGAGATCGGCGCCGAGGCGCGCCACGCGCAGGCCCGTCACGAAACCGATCAACTGGAAGGCATGGGTGCCGATATCGCCGATCGCACCGCCCCCGCCGCTGAGGGCCGGATCGGT
>JBJHBI010000047.1:0-32689 GCA_050485405.1 Salinarimonadaceae bacterium | reverse complement strand
TCAGTTCGAGCAGGGTGTGGGTCAGGCGCGAGACCGTGGGCTTGGGCAGGCCGGTGCGGCGGGCGATCTCCTGGTTGCCGAGCACCTCGTTGGAGCTGGTGAAGGCGCGCAGCACGGAAAGCCCGCGCGCGAGTGCCGTGACGAACTGGCGATCCTTCGCCGGAACGTCTTCCCCCTCCTCCGACGACGCGGAGGGATCCGCGTCGCGCGCATTCATCGTATCGGCCTTCATTCGTACCAGCCCTTCGACAACCCAGTCAGATCAACCCTTCTCGCATAGTCCATGACAGTTGCAAGTTCCTTCCGGAGCAAGCCCTTTCCTGCCGCAAGGTCAGGTTTGCACGGCAACGTCACGCAGTAACGTCCCGCTTGCGCATGACGCGCAGGAGGATCACCGGCACCGCGAAGGCGAGGCCGATCAGCGTCATCTGCATGTGATCGAGCCCGAGCCCGATATGGCCCGGTGCGGCGAGGAACAACCCGCCGATCGCGAGCATGACGCGCCGGCCCATGGCGAGCGCGCCGCGCCCGATATCACCCACGCCGGCGAGATAACCCTGCAGCGACGAGCCGATGAACCACACGCCGATCAGCGCGGTGATCAGCACCGTGACGACCTCGTAGATGCTGCCGCGCCCGATCAGGGCCGGGTTCAGCACGAAGAAGAACGGCACGATATAGATGATGGAGCCGAGCCGCATCGCCTGCAATCCGGCCATGATCGGGCTGGTGCGCGCGATCGTGGCGGCGGCGAAGGCGCCCAGTGCCACCGGCGGCGTGATGAACGAGACCATGCCCCAATACATGATGAACAGATGCACCGCGAGCGGGTCGAGGCCCGCCCGTATCAGGGCCGGCGCGAGCACGACGGCGAGGAAGATGTAGCAGGCCGTCACCGTCATCCCCATGCCGAAGATGAAGGCGGTGATCGCGCCCATGATCAGCAGCACGAAGACCTCGTTGCCGGCGAGGAAGACCAGATCGTTCGCGAGCGTCCCCGCGAGACCTGTCGCGGAGAAGGCACCGATGATCAGGCCGACGCCGAGCAGGATCGCGACGAGTTCGGCGAGCGAGCGCCCGACGCCCGTCAGCAGGTTCACGAAACCGGCGAAGTTCAGCCTTGTGCTCTTGTGGAGCTGATTGATCACGATCAGCGCGGCAGTCGCGTAGAACGGTGCCAGCGTCTCCTGGCGGAAGACGATCATCATCACGATCAGGATGGCGAAGACGAAGATGTAGTGCCAGCCTTCCTTGAAGGTCTCCTTCAGCGAGGGCAATTCGGAACGCGGCATGCCCTTGAGGCCGTTGCGCGCCGCATAGGCGTCGATCTGCACGAACAGGCCGAGATAATAGAGGATCGAGGGGATCGCGGCTGCGATGATGATCTGGCTGTAGGGCATGCCGAGGAACGAGGCCATGACGAAGGCCGTCGTGCCCATCACCGGCGGCATCAGCACGCCACCGGTCGAGGCGCAGGCCTCCGTCCCCGCCGCATAGCGCGACGAGAAACCGGCGCGCTTCATCGCAGGAATCGAGACGACGCCCGTGGTGAGCACGTTCGAGACGACCGAGCCGCTCATCGATCCCATGAAGCCGGAGGCGAAAATCGCCACCTTCGCCGCACCACCGCGGAAGCCACCCACCAGCGCGAGCGCGAGATTGTTGAAGAAACGGCCGCCGCCGGTGAATTGCAGCGTCGCGCCGAAGAGGATGAAGCCGATCACGAGCTGACCGAAAGCCTTCATCGGAATGCCGAAGGAGCTCTCGTTGGAGATCAGGTGATAGGCGATGGTCGCGTCGAAGGGTTGCGCGAAGCCCGAAATCGGCCCCGGCACGCGATCGGCGAAGACCGGATAGAGCGAGAAGAAGAACACGATCACCGCGATCACAAGCCCGCCGGTGCGGCGCGTCGCTTCGATGATCAGCACCCAGAGCACGAAACTCATCGCCGTCGCCATGGCCGGCGCCGAGTATTCCCAACCCTCCATCAGGCTGCGATGGGCGGTGAAGGTGAAGTAGCCGCAAGCCCCGAGCGACATCGCGGCGAGGATCAGGTCGTACCAGGGCGTCGGACCGCCACGCGCACGCGGGCTGATCGGAAAGGCGGCATAGGCGAGCGCGAGGAAGATGCCCGCGAGCAGGTAGAGATAGCGGTTCTCGATGATCACCACGCCGACGAACAGGCGCAGGTTGAACAGCTGGTTCACCGCGAGGAAGATCGAGACGAGCGTCAGGAGCACGAAGACCGTGCGCACCCAGCCGGTCAATTCTCGAAACCGGACCTCCTCCTCGACCGCCGGGGCCGGCCCGGTCGATGCGAGCGGTGCGGCGGGAGCGCCTTTGAGGGGATCTGCTGCCTCGGGACGTTTGGAGTCGTTCATGACTGACCTGCATGCGGGGCGAAACGGGTGGACGGGTCCCTTTCACGGCGCGAGGGACGGCGCGCAGGCGGCGAAAAGCCGGGCCGCGCGCCGGGCACCGCCCCGAAATCGGGACTCTGCGCCGGCACGCGGTTTGCTCGCAGGGCGCGACGGTCGCGACCGTCGCGCCCGGATCGGGATCAGTTCCAGATCGGGTTCATGCCGGCTGCTTCGAGGGCGTCGCGGCGCGCCTGCATCCAGCCTTCGCGGAACTCGTCCTCGTCGGTGATGCCTTCGGCGACGAACTCTTCCCAGGCGGCCATCAGCACCTGCTGGCGCTCGATCAGGCCGTCGTTATGGGCCTGATACTCGTCGGTCCAGACGCCGATTTCCTCGAAATAGCGGATCGCACCCTCGTGATAGGGCACCACCCAGTCGAATTGCTGGCGGTCGATATGCCAGCCGGAAATGCCGGGCGCCGCGCCGTCATAGACGTCGAAGAGTTCGACCATGGCCTTGGTCATCGCATAGACCTTGTCCGTCTCCGCATCCGCATAGGAGAGCAGGATCGGATAGGGATAGTTCGGCCCTTCGTGAGGATTGTCCTCGGAGAGACCGGCCCCGAGCGTGGCGCGGTTCTGCACGAAGAACGGAGCGGCCTCGTTTAGACGCTCCCAACCCGCTTCGTCCTCGAAGGGCAGGGTCGGCCAGACGATGCCGCGCGGCGAGGCTTCGAGCTGGAAGGCCTGACCGGAGGTCGTCACGGCGAAGGCGGCATCGGCCTGGTTGTTGATGAGCCCTTCCCAGGCGGCGCCGAAGCCGGGGAATTCCACGCGCTCGACATCGTCCCAGGTGAGATCGGCGAAGCGCAGGATCGCACCGATATTCTCGTTCAGCGAAGGCGAGCCGACCACCCAGGCGACGCGCTTGCCGGCGAGATCGGCCACCGTCTCGATGCCCAGATCACCGGCGGCGCCGATGGTGAGGTTCGAATCGGCGTTCGAAGCGATCAGGACGCGCACTTCCTGCGGGCCCCAGGTCGGATCGCCGAATTCGAACATGCCTTCCTGTGAGAAGAAGCTCGCACCGAGACCCGTCGCGGAGAAATCGACCCGGCGCTCGCGCAGCGGAATCTGGCGGGCGATGTCGTTACGGCCAGGCAACACGCGCAGGTTGACGTTCAACTCGTTGCGCAGCGCGCCGCCGATGGCGACCGCCTGGTTGTAGCCGGCGGAGCCGACATCATAGGCCGTCCACGAGATCGTGCCCGGCAATTGCGGTTCGGCGATGGCGGGCGTGGCGGCGAGCGCGCCGGCAATGGCGATCGCGGCAGCGGAAGCGAGCAGGTTTCTGCGATCCAGCATCAGGGTTTCCTCCGGTTTTTCTTCGGGACACCGGGGGCGCTTTCAGTCCTCCCGGCGGATGGCGTCGTCACGCCCGAGGCGGTGCGACACGCATTGGTCTTGGCTGCGGGGGACGTTTCCCCAGCGGCTCGGACAGAGTAATTGCGAAATTGTGTTTCGCAAGACAAAACTGGAGTTCGCAGATCGGGCATTCTTGCGCATCGAATATGCTCATATTGCGAGGCGCTTTCGCTGTGCGGAATTTTATTTCACGTTTCTTGACGCTCCCTGCTTCTGCCACTAACGTCCGCCTCCTTCATGAGACCGCGAGGAGCCGCACGATGTCCGCCGCCACGCCGCAGACGCTCGTCCATGTCACCACGATCGACGCGATCCCGCAGGAAGGCGCACGGGTGCGGCCCGATACCACGGCGTTCGTGGTGGGCGATCGCCGCATCAGCTTCGCGGAATGGGAGCAGACCGTCGCGACCGCCGCCGCGCGGCTCCAGGAGGCGGGCCTGCGCCCCGGCGACCGCTTCATGATACTGGGCGAGAACGGCATCGTCGTCATCGTGCTCGCGCTCGCAGCCGCGCGCGCGAAGGCCTGGCCCGTCATCCTCAACGCGCGCCTCTCGGAGCGTGAGGTGGAGACGATCACCGAGCATGCGCGCCCGCGCCTCATCGCCTTCGCCAGCGACATCTCTCCCGATGCCGAACGCCATTCCGGCGCGTTCGAGACGGAATACGTGGATTTCGAAGGGCTGCCGCCCTTCCGCCTCACGGTCGCGGCGGATTGCGAGCCGGAGCCGGTCCATGACGATCCCGCGCGCGACGTCGCCGCGATGATCTACACGTCCGGCACGACCGGCGCTCCCAAGGGGGTGATGCTGAGCCACGGCAATCTGATGCATGTGGCGCGTCATTCCGGATATCTGCGCGGATTGGCGCCCGGCGAGCGCGTCTATGGCTGCCTGCCCGTGAGCCACGTCTTCGGTCTCGCCTCGATGTTTCTCGGCTCCGCGCTGTACGGCGCTACGAACTATCTCGTGCCGCGCTTCGATCCCTCGGAGGCTTTACGGCTCCTGCGCGACGAGGAACTCACCGTCTTCCAGGGCGTGCCGGCGATGTTTGCCCGCCTCATCGAACATGCCCGCCAGACCGGCCGCCCGATCGAGGCGCCGGCCCTGCGCTATGCTTCCGCCGGCGGTTCGCCCCTCGACCTCGCATTGAAGACCCGTGTCGAGGCCGCGCTCGGCGTCTCCCTGCATAACGGCTACGGCATGACGGAACTGTCGCCGACCGTCTCGCAGACCCGCATGGACGCCCCGCGCCGCGACGATGCCACGGGGCCGCTCCTGCCCGGCATCGAGGCGCGTGTCGTCGATGGCGAGGGCGCTGCCCTGCCCACCGGCGAGATCGGCACGCTGCAGGTGCGCGGGCCGACGGTGATGCTCGGCTATTACCGCAACCGCGAACTGACCGATCACGTGAAGAGCGCGGATGGCTGGTTCGATACCGGGGATCTCGCCCGGTTCGGCGAGGACGATGCGCTCTACATCGTCGGGCGCGCCAAGGATCTGATCATCCGCTCGGGCTTCAACGTCTATCCCGAGGAGATCGAGGGCGTCATCGCGAGCCATCCCGACGTGACGCTGACCGCCGTCGTCGGGCGCAACGTCGAGGGCAACGAGGAGGTCTGGGCCTTCGTCCAGCTGCGCCCGGGGGCCGAGTTCAGCGAACAGGCGATGCGCGCCTTCTGCGCCGAGCGCATGGCCCCCTACAAGCGCCCCACCCGCATCATCGCCCTGCCCGCCCTACCCGCTTCCTCGACCGGCAAGATCCAGAAGGCGAAACTGCGCGAGGAAGCCGCCTCGATCGCGGTGGAGCAGGCGGAGGCGGTTTGAGGCGGCGGCGCGGCGGAGTTTACGCGTCGTATTTGCGGGCGATATAGAAGCCGTAGCTGAAATAATCAGCGAACCGGTCGTACAATGCCATCTCGTCGCGCGTGGCAGTGGCGATTGCGCGCGCGACCTCATCGGTCCCATGCCGGGCGAGGAAGCCCTCGAGCGCCCGCTCCAGCGGTGCGTAGTAATTGTCCCGCCAGCAGCTTTGGGCGAGTGAGAAATACCCGATAGAAACGTAACCGTGCTTTTCGAGGAGCGCGATTTTCGCCCCGGCCGTATCGATCTCCGGATATTCGCTGTTCCAATGCGCGTCGATCTCGGCGGGCCTCTCGTTCGTCAGCCAGGTCAGCTCGGACACCGCGAGCACGCCGCCGGGCTTGAGGAAGCGGCGCCATGCCCGGATACCGCTCTCGAACCCGATATTGTAGATTGCACCCTCTGACCAGATCGCATCGAGAGAGCTCGCTTCGAACGGAAGGTCGTCCATCGAGGCGGCCAAAGTTTCGATCCGCGCCGACGAGCCCGCCTGCGCGGCCCGTCGCTCCAGCGCGGCGAGGAAGCCCGGCAGAAAGTCCACGGCGATGATGCCCGCATCGAGATCACGTGCGAGGACCAGCGTGGAAGCTCCTGTTCCGCAACCGATATCGGCGATCCGCAAGTCCCTGTTGCCAGCCAGCCCGGCAAGCCGGATCGCGAGGCGCGTCTCGTCGTCGCCACCGGGTCCCTGCCTGTCGTTGGCTCCATGCAGATCCGCGAGAAGTGCCAGTTCGTCCATGCGGTTGTCCTTCCGTGAGCTTGCATCGGGCGAAGCAGGCACCCACCCGTCTCCCGTCGATGCACCGACGGGAAAATCGAGGATACCCGTGAAACGACCCCAAATCGCCCCCATATCCGATTTGGCATCCGTGCGCGGATGCTTTATGCAACGCGCGCTGGTCGGGTGACCAGCGACCACCAGAGCATCCGGGGCCCTTGTAGCATGAACTGGATTTCAGACGTCGTCCGTCCGCGCATCAAGACGCTGTTCAAGCGCGAGACGCCCGAGAATCTCTGGGTGAAATGCCCCGATACCGGGCAGATGGTCTTCCACAAGGAGGTGGAGGCCAATCTGTGGGTGATCCCCGGCTCCAACCATCATCTGCGCATCAATGCCGTCGACCGGCTCAAGATCACCTTCGATGCCGGCTTCGAGGAGATCGCGCTGCCCGGCGTCACCGCGGATCCGCTCAAGTTCCGCGACGAGAAGCGCTATGCCGACCGCCTGCGCGACGCGCGCAGCAAGACTGGCATGCAGGATGCGGTGAAGGTCGCCGTCGGCGCCGTCGACGGGACGATGATGACCGTCGCGGTCCAGGATTTCGCCTTCATGGGTGGTTCGCTCGGCATGGCCGCAGGCGAGGCGATCGTCGTCGCCGCCGACACGGCCCGCGAGCGCGGCACGCCCTTCGTGCTCTTCGTCGCCTCCGGCGGCGCGCGCATGCAGGAGGGCATCCTCTCGCTGATGCAGATGCCGCGCACGACGGTCGCCCTGCGCCGCCTGCGCGAGGCGCGGCTGCCCTATATCGTCGTGCTGACCAACCCCACCACCGGCGGCGTCACCGCCTCCTATGCGATGCTCGGCGACGTGCATATCGCGGAACCCGGCGCCCTGATCGGCTTCGCCGGCCCGCGCGTCATCGAGCAGACCATCCGCGAGAAGCTCCCCGAGGGTTTCCAGCGCGCCGAATATCTCAAGGATCACGGCATGGTCGACATGGTCGTGCCGCGCACCGAGCTGAAGGCGACGATCGCCAATCTCGCGCGCATCTTCACCAAGCAGCCGGCGCCCGGCAACGGCGCGGCCACGATCGATCCGGCACCCGTCGAGGAGCAACCCGCCGCCATCCTCGACGGTGACGCGGGCGCGAGCGCTGATGCGACCGCGGGCATCCCGCAAGCCGACGCGGCGCCAACGGACGGGACCCAAACGGCAGCTCCCGCTCCGGATACGGTGAACCCCGAGAAGCCGCAATGACGGCTGCGCCAGCATCGCCTGTTCGATGAGCCGGGCGACGCCGAAACCGCTCAACCCAACGCCATCCCCCGAGTGGAGCGAGCAACGATGGAATCCTCAGACGCGCTGATCGCGCGCTTCCTCGCCCTGCATCCCAAATCGATCGATCTCTCGCTGGGGCGCGTGGAGAGGCTGCTCGCGGCCCTCGGCCATCCCGAGCATCGCCTGCCCCCGGTGATCCACGTGGCGGGAACGAACGGCAAGGGCTCCACCATCGCCTTCATGCGGGCCATGCTGGAAGCGGCGGGGCTCGTCGTGCACGTCTACACCTCGCCGCATCTGGTGCGCTTCCACGAGCGCATCCGCCTGGGCCAGCCCGGCGGCGGTCGCTTCGTCGGGGAGGAGCGGCTCGTCGAGGCTCTGCGCATCTGCGACGAGGCCAATGCGGGCGAGCCGATCACCGTCTTCGAGATCACCACCGTCGCCGCGATCCACCTCTTCGCCGAGACGCCTGCGGATGTGCTGTTGCTCGAAGTCGGGCTCGGGGGGCGCTTCGACGCGACCAACGTCGTCGCCGATCCGGCCTGCGCGGTGATCACGCCGATCGGGCTCGACCATGCCGAATATCTCGGCGACACGCTGGAAAAGATCGCCTTCGAGAAAGCCGGCATCATCAAGCCGGGGCGCCCGGTCGTGATTGCGCGCCAGGATTACGACGAGGCCGAGGAGGTCCTGCGAGAGGTCGCGGAGGAACGCGGCGCGTTCCCGATCATGGTCGGCGGCCAGGATTTCGAGACCCACGAGGAGAACGGGCGGGTGATCTACCAGGACGAGGACATCCTGCTCGATCTGCCGATGCCCCGGCTCGTTGGCGCCCATCAGATCACCAATGCCGGGACCGCCATCGCCGCCCTGCGCGCCGCCGGCTTCCACCGGTTGTCGACGCGCGGCTTCGAGACGGGGATCCGCGCCGCCGAGTGGCCGGGGCGGCTGCAGCGCCTCAACAAGGGCGTCCTGCCCGGCCTCGCTCCCGAAGGTGCGGAATTGTGGCTCGATGGCGGGCATAATCCCGATGGCGGGCGCGCGCTCTCGGCCGCCATGGCGGATCTCTCGGAGCGCTCGGATGCACCGCTCGTGCTGATCGCCGGGATGCTCGGCACCAAGGACGGCGAGGGCTTCCTGCGCAATTTCTCCGGCCTCGCCAAGGAACTGATCGCGGTGCCCGTGCCGGGACAGGTCGCCGGACGGCCCGCAAGCGAAGTCGCCGCGATCGCCGCCCGTGCGGGCCTCGTCGCCTCGACGGCAGCCGGCGTGGAGAGCGCCATCGCGGGCCTGCGCGATACGCTGTGGGAAAAGCCGCCACGCGTGCTGATCTGCGGATCGCTCTATCTCGCCGGCGCGGTGCTCGCCTCGAACGGGACACCGCCGGAATGATGGTGACGGGGCATGCGGCACATCCGGGTATGGACATGTCCCGCGCGGCGCGCCAGCATGGTGCTCCATGAAGAAGGTGCCATGACCACACTGCTCCTGACACACCCCGCCGCCCTCGACCACGCCACCCCGCCCGGCCATCCCGAATGCGCCGACAGGATCAAGGCCATCGAGGCCGCGCTCGAGGACGAGCGCTTCGCCATGCTCGCACGCGAATCCGCGCCCGTGGCCGATATCGAGGCGGTCGCGCTCGCGCATCACCGCGGCTATGTGGAGGCGCTGCTCGAAGCCTCCCCCGAATCCGGGTTGGTACAGATCGATTCGGATACGATCCTCTCTCCCGGCACGATGGAAGCGGCCCTGCGCGGGGCGGGCGCGGCGGTGCTCGCCGTCGACGAGGTGATGACCGGCAAGGTACGCAACGCCTTCAGCGCCATGCGCCCGCCCGGCCACCATGCCGAGCGCCGGGTCGCGATGGGGTTCTGCTTCTTCAACCACGCCGCCATCGCCGCCCGCTGGGCACGGCATCATCACGGCGCCGAGCGCGTCGCGATCGTCGACTGGGACGTGCATCACGGTAACGGCACGCAGGACATCTTCTGGGACGATCCGAACGTGCTCTACGTCTCGACCCACGAGATGCCGCTCTATCCCGGTACCGGCGCCCCGACGGATCGCGGCGAGCACGACAACATCATGAACATCGCGCTCTCCCCCGGTGACGGCAGCGATGCGTTTCGCGAGGTGATCACCACCGGCATCGTGCCGCGCCTCACCGATTTCGCCCCCGACCTCGTGATCATCTCCGCCGGCTTCGACGCACATTGGCGCGACCCGCTGGGCAGCGTCAATCTGACGGAAGCCGATTTCGGCTATGCCACCAAGGCGCTGATGCGGGTCGCGGAGCGGGCCTGCGCGGGTCGCGTCGTCTCGATCCTCGAAGGCGGCTACGATCTCGTCGGCCTCGCCAAATCCGTCGCGGTGCATGTCGAGACCCTGATGGATCCGGCCTGATCATCACGAGGCCGCGAGGGGAAGGCGTCGGGACTTGCCGAATCCGGCGCACGGCGCGACAAGGCGATGACGGTGCCTGACGATCGGCGCCGACGAGCCAACATTCGCGCCGCATCGACGGAGCCTTTTCGACCATGACCGCGCCTTCGCGCCTTCGCCTCACCCGCCGCTCCCTGATCGGGGGCCTCGCCGCCCTCCCCGCATTGGGGCCCACGCGCCTTCTCGCCGATACCGAGAATGCCCGCCGCGTGCCCTATGAACTCGTCGAGGATGCGCTCGCACTGCCCGGCGCGGCCCGGGTCGGGGCCGAACACCCCGACGTGATCATCGTCGAATTCTTCGACTATAACTGCCAGTTCTGCCGCCAGTCGGCGCAGGACATGGAGCAGTTGACCGATATCGACGAGCATCTCGGCTATGTGCTGGTGAATTACGCCATTCTCGGCGAGCCATCGGTCGAGGCGACGCGGATCGCGATTGCCTTCCAGGGCCTCTACGGCGATGCGCATTACCGCGATTTCCACCTCCGCCTGCTCGCGCTGCGGGGCGTGAAGAATGGCCAGCGCGCCCTCGACATCGCCGTCGATCTCGGTGCGGACGGGCACGAACTCGTCGAATTCGCCGATTCCGACATGGTCACCATGGCGATGGAGGCCGCGATCACGGCGGGCAACAACCTCAACATCCACGCCACCCCCTCCTTCGCCCTCGGACCCTGGATCTATGACGGCCAGATCCCGCTCGAGGGCAAGCTGCGCATCATCGACGCGCTGCGGGCGTGAGCGATCCTTCTGGATAACGTGCGAAACCGGGTTTTCCTGGGCGCGCGGGTGCGGTAGCCGGGGAGTATCTGTGCAGCGGGCGACGGGGCGAGACGACGTGCGGTTATCGATCACCACCTGGAACATCAACTCGGTGCGCCTGCGCATCGATCAGGTCACCCGCTTCCTGAGCGAGCAGGCGCCGGACGTGCTCTGCCTGCAGGAGACCAAGTGCCCGATCGACAAGTTCCCCGAGAAGGCGATCCGCGCGGCAGGCTACGAGCACATCGCGTTCGCCGGCATGAAGGGCTATAACGGCGTTGCGATCATCTCGCGCTATCCGGTGCAGGACGTCACCGTGAACCAGTTCTGCGAGAAGGAGGATGCGCGCCAGATCTCGCTGCGGCTCGGCCCGCAGGCCGGGGAAGCGGCGGGGCTCGCCATCCACAATTTCTACGTCCCCGCAGGTGGCGACGTGGCCGATCCAGCGATCAACCCCAAATTCGCGCACAAGCTGCAATTCCTCGAAGAAATGCGCGGCTTTGCCGATCGTATGGCGGTGGCGCGCGCACCGTCGGTCACGGTGGGTGATCTGAATATCGCTCCCCTCGAGCATGATGTCTGGAGCCACAAGCAGCTCCTCGACGTGGTCAGCCACACCCCGCTCGAAACAAGCACGCTGGAGCGGCTCCGCGAGGAGGCCGGGCTCGTCGATTCCATGCGCGTCCTGCGCCCCGAGCCCGAGAAGATCTACAGCTGGTGGAGCTATCGCTCGCCGGACTGGAACGCGGCCGACAAGGGCCGGCGGCTCGATCATGTCTGGCTCTCGCCCGATCTCGCGCCCCTGTGCCGTTCCGTCGAGGTTCTGCGCGACGCACGCGGCTGGGAGCGCCCCTCGGATCACGCCCCGGTGACGGCTATCCTCGAATTGTGATCCGTCAGAAAAGCTGCACCACGCCCGCCACGACGATATAGCGCGCACCCTTGGCGAGCATGACCAGCGGCAGGAATATCCAGATCGGCGTGCGCATCACCCCGGCCACTACGGTGAGCGGATCGCCGATCACCGGTGTCCAGGAGAGCAACAGGCTCCACACGCCCCATTTTGCATAGATTTCCGTGTAGCGCTCATATTGCTCGGGCGTCAGCGGGAAGCGCCGGTGATGGCGAAACCGCGCGGCGAACAGGCCCATCCCCCAGTTCACCACCGAGCCGAGCGTGTTGCCGAGCGTCGCCACGACGACGGCGCTCCAGATACTCGCCGAACCGAAGGCGATCACGCCGGCGAGCACCGCCTCCGACGATCCCGGCAGCAGCGTCGCGGAGGTGAAGGCGGAGACGAACAGGCCGAAGAGCTCCCAGAACGCCGACAAATCACGATCCCTTCGAACAAACCCGTCACAGCCGGCGAAGCGGCATCCCGCATTCAGCCGAGGATACGAAATCCCGGCTCGTCGGGAGCCTCGGTTTCCGCCACGTGAACGGCATCCACCTTCGCCGCCGGCGGGCCGTCATGCAGCTTCGCGATCATGGCCTCGACCGCTTCCTTCGTGCCCGCGAGAACGGCCTCGACGGAACCGTCCGGCTGGTTGCGGACCCATCCGCGGACGCCTTCCGCGAGCGCCTGCTCGCGGATCCAGGCCCGGAACCAGACGCCCTGTACGCGGCCCGTGACCTGCACATGTCTCGCTATCGTCATATCGCCTCGTCCGCTCATCGAGAGTTTCGTGCCGATTGGTTGAACCCGTGACAACGTGGCAAAGTTTCTGCCCGTTCGCCACCAATCGCACGATCGCGCGAGGAAATCGGGACCGCGACAAGTTCACACCGTGGCCAATCCGCACCATGGGAAGGCGCCCGTATGCAAGGGCAGCAGGGTTTGCTAACACCATGCATCAGGTTCGAAACGCACAAGCCCCAGGGAAAAGCCAGACCGTGTCCGCGATCGCACCCACGCCCTCCCCCGCATTCATCACGAAGCTCTCGGAGCGACTCGGCGCGGAATACGTGCTGACCGATGCGCAGGACATGGCGGCGCATCTCGTCGAATCGCGTGGGCTCTATCGTGGCCTCGCCGGCGCCGTGGTACGCCCCAAGGATGTCGACGAAGTCGCCTTCGTCATGGCCGCCTGTCATGCGGAGGGGATCAGCGTCGTGCCGCATGGCGGCAATACCGGGCTCGTCGGCGGCGGAGTGCCCTTCGGCGGCATCGTGCTTTCGCTGTCGCGGCTCAACGCCATCCGCACGGTCGATGCCACCAACGCGACCATCACGGCGGAGGCCGGCTGCACGCTGAAAAGCATTCAGGACGCGGCGGAGGAAGCCGACAAGCTGTTCCCGCTCTCTCTCGGCTCCGAGGGCACCTGTCAGATCGGCGGCAACATCGCCACCAATGCCGGCGGCACCGGGGTTCTGCGCTACGGCAATACCCGCGATCTCGTGCTCGGCCTCGAAGTCGTCCTGCCCGACGGGCGGATCTGGAACGGGCTGCGCGGCCTGCGCAAGGACAATACCGGCTACGATCTCAAGCATCTCTTCATCGGCTCGGAAGGCACGCTCGGCATCGTCACGGCGGCGGTGCTCAAGCTCTATCCCGCGCCGAAATCGCAGGTCACCGCCTTCATCGGCTGCGACGGGCCGCAGACGGCGCTCACCATCTTCGAGCGCCTGCGCGCCGCCGCGGGCGACCAGCTTACAGCCTTCGAGTTCATTCCGCGCTTCGGTCTCGAAATGGTGCTGAAGCACGGCCACGACGTCACCCGCCCGCTCCAGGGCGAGCACGCGGCCTATGCCCTGATCGAACTCACCTCGCCGCAGCCGGATGCGGATCTGCAGACGCTCGCGGAGACCGTGCTCGGCCAGGCCATCGAGGATGGACTCGTCGAGGATGCGACCCTCGCCACGAGCGGCGCGCAGGTCGCGGGAATGTGGAAGCTGCGGGAGCTGATGTCGGAGGTGCAGGGCAAGGAGGGCGGCTCGATCAAGCACGACGTCTCCGTGCCGGTCTCGCGCGTCGCCGATTTCCTCAACCAGGCGAGCTCCGCCTGCGAAGCCGCGATGGAGGGCGTGCGCGTCTGCGGTTTCGGCCATTTCGGCGACGGCAACATCCATTTCAACCTCAGCCAGCCGGTCGGCATGGACAGGGCCGAATTCCTCGCGCAATGGGAGCGTTTCAACCGCATCGTCCACGACATCGTCGCGAAAATGGACGGCTCCATCGCCGCCGAGCACGGAGTGGGCTTGATCAAGCGGGACGAATTGCTGCTTTATAAGGATCCGGTCGCAGTCGATCTGATGAAGACGGTGAAGCAGGCCCTCGACCCACGCAACATTCTCAACCCGGGCAAGGTCGTCGCCGTAACGGACGACCCGCCACCGGCGCTGCCCACCGGCCAGAAACCGGGATGAGCGCCGAGAACAACCGAGGCACCCCATGAACCGCCTGAGGCGCGCCGCGATTTCCTCCCTCGCCGGATTGCGCTTCAATCTGCGCAGCGAGGAATCATTCCGCCAGGAAGCGATCATCCTGGTCTTCTGCCTCGTCCTCGGCTTCTTCATCGCCCCCAATGCGGCGTGGTACGTCGCGATGATCGGCTCGCTCGTACTGGTGATGGTGACCGAACTGCTCAACACCGCGATCGAGCGGCTCGCCGATCATGTCACCCCGGAATTCCATCCGCGCATCGGTGCGATCAAGGATTCGGCCTCGGCGGCGGTCTTCCTCGCCATCGTTCTCGCCGGGATCGTCTGGCTCACGGCACTGGCGGAACGCCTCGGCTTCCTTCCGTGAGAACCGGCACCGTGGGGCGAGACGCAAAGCGTCTTGGTGCCCCCGCCGCCCGCTGACGATTGACGTCGCGTCCGTCAGCGGCTGATTAGGCGCATGCTGCAAAGCCACGCACGCGCGTTCGTCTCCTCCAACTGGCCCGGCCTCGCCCTCTCGCTCGCTGTCGCGATGGCGGCTGTGTGGCTCGCGCCGCGCATGCCGGATCTGTTGCCGCTGCCGGCCATGGTGATCGCGCTGCTGATCGGCGTCGCGCTCAACCCGGTCGCCGCGCGCCCGCTCTTCGAGCCGGGCATGGGCTTTGCCGTGAAGCGGCTCCTGCGCATCGCGGTCGCCCTGCTCGGCCTGCGTATCGCGCTCGGCGACATCGCGGCGCTCGGTGCGACCACCGCGCTGATCGTCATCCTGTCCATGGTGGTGACGCTGATCGCGGGCTTCGCCATGGCGCGGCTGATGCGTCAGGAGACCGGATACGGCGCGCTCGCGGGCGCGGCCACCGCCGTCTGCGGCGCATCCGCGACCCTCGCGACCGCGACCGTCCTGCCCCGATACAAGGGCAAGGAAGCCGATATCGCCTTCGTCGTCGTCGCCGTGAACGCCCTCTCGACGCTGGCCATGGTGCTCTACCCGGTGCTCGGCGCGATGATGGGCCTCGATGATCGCACCATCGGGATCCTGCTTGGCGCGACCATCCACGACGTCGCGCAGGTGGTGGGGGCCGGCTACGCGGTCTCCGAGGAGGCGGGCGATACGGCGGTGATCGTCAAGCTCTTCCGGGTCTTCCTGCTGCTGCCGGTCGTGCTCGTCATCGGCTGGTACGTCGCGGCGCGGATGAAGGCGCATGACGCGCATGCGAGCACGCCGGCGAAGGTCCCGGTCCCGGTCTTCGCGCTCGTCTTCCTCGCCCTGTGCATGGTGAACTCGATCGCGCTCGCCCAGCCGGCCCTCGCACCCGTCTACGAACCCGTTCGCGAATTCCTGATCGCGGTCTCGCAATGGGGGCTGCTCGTCGCCATCGCGGCTTTGGGGCTGGGTACCTCGCTGCGGGCCATAGCCGTTCTCGGCTGGCGCCACGGGGTCACGATCCTCGCGACGACGCTGGTGATCTTCGTCAGTGCCGGCGGCATGATCGCGCTGCTGCTCTGAGCGGCGCGGTTTTTTGCGGTTCACACTAGCCGCCCGCGCCTGCCCGCATTATGGTGCGCCGCAAATCGCTCCCGCATCGGGGCACAATCGGACAGGCGAGAGATGGCAGATATCGGCACTCCCCATTTCCACAACGAAAACGGGCTGCGCGTGATCCATACGAGCTCGAAGGAATTCATGTGCATCGGGGCGAAGCCGCCTTTCGACCACCCGCATGAATTCATCGACATGGGCAGTGCCGACGAGGCGATCTGCCCCTATTGCTCGACGCTGTACCGCTACAAGCCCGAACTCGGCGCCGGCAAGGTCGAACCCGCCGACTGCCTCTGGGACGGCAGCGCCACCACGCCCGAGAAACTGCTCGCGGGCGGCCCCCGCTGATATCGGCATAGCCCATGTCCCTGCATGACGTAACGGTGATCGGCGCCGGTATCGGCGGCCTGACCGCCGCGCTCGCGCTCGCGCGAATCGGGCGGCAGGTGACACTCGTGGAGCGCCGTACCGGGTTTACCGAAGTCGGCGCCGGCCTCCAGCTTTCGCCCAACGCGACCCGCATCCTCGGCGATCTCGGCCTCGGCCCCGCGCTCGCCCGTCAGGCCTGCGAGCCGCAGCGCGTCGTCATACGCTCCGTACGCTCGGGGCGCACGATCGGCGAAGTCGCGCAGGGGCGCTTCATGCGCGAGCGTTTCGGCGCGCCGAACTATGTCGTCCACCGCGCCGATCTCCAGACGATCCTGCTCGATGCCGTGCGCGCCCAGCCCAATATCCGCCTGCTGATGGGCCGCACGCTGGAGCATCTCGCGCAACAGGACGGCCACGTAGCGCTCGGCTTCACCCGCTCGGGCGAGCGGCGCGAAGACATGGCGAGTGCCCTCGTCATCGGGGCGGACGGAGCCTGGTCGAAGACGCGCCCGCTGATCGGGGATGCCCGCGTGCCGGCCTATCAGGGCTATGTCGCCTGGCGGGCCACGATCGCGCGCAAGGATGCGCCATCCGAACTCGCCGGCGACGAGACCGGGCTCTGGCTCGGTCCGCAGGGCCATGTCGTGCATTATCCGGTCAGCGCCGGGCGCAAGCTCAACATCGTGGCGATACGCCGGCAGCCGAGGGCCGCGATCGGCTGGTCGGAACCAGGCGAGCGCGCCGAACTGCTCGCCGCCCTGGCCGGCGCCGCCTCCCCCCTGAAGCGCCTCCTCGCCGTACCTCAGCAATGGCTGTTGTGGTCGCTGCATGATCTGACCACCGGGGCGCTCGCGCGCGATCGGGTCGCGCTGATCGGCGATGCCGCCCACCCGGTCCTGCCCTTCATGGCGCAGGGTGCGGCGATGGCGATCGAGGATGCGGCAATGCTGATGCGGGTTCTGCACGAAGCGCCCGAGGCTCCGGTTGATGCGCTCGCCCGCTATGCCAAGATGCGCAGCCGCCGGGTTCGGCAGATCCAGGATACCGCGCGCCGCAACGGGCGTATCTATCACGCGGGCTTCCTGACGGCGCTCGGGCGCAACATGGTGATGCGCCGTCTCGGCCCCGAAGGCATGGCGGAGCGCTATGCCTGGATCTATGGCTGGCAACCCTGAGCCGGGTGGCGCCCGCTTCGCCGGGCGGAACTTCATTGCTTGCTTATCGATAAAATAATGATAAAATGTCGATATAACTCGCATTGAAGCCATTCCGCATAGGGGAGCATGGCACCGCGCTCCGAAATGCACTGCGCTTTCTGGGGGAGAAACGTGTGACGACCGCCGATCCGGCCTTTCTGCCCTGTGGGGACGCCGCCCTGAGCGTCGAATTCGGTCGCGTGGTCGATCCGCACCTCAACGCGCTCGCCCTCGATCTCGATGCCGCCCTGGCCGCCGCGCCGCCGGAAGGATTGCTCGAAACCGTACCGACATACCGTGCGCTGCTGGTGCATTTCGATCCGCTCGTCACCGATCACGGCGCGATCGAGCACGCCGTGCGGGGGATGCTCGCCAATCTCGAAGCCGCTGCCAAATCGCCGCGCCGCTGGCGGGTCCCCGTCGTCTATGGTGGTGAGTTCGGCGTCGATCTCGAGGTGCTGGCCAAGGCGCGCGGGCTGACGCCGGATGCGGTGGTCGCGCGCCATTCCGGCGCCGTCTACACCGTCGCGATGATCGGCTTCACCCCCGGTTTCTGCTATCTCGCGGGCCTCGACCCCGCCCTCGCCACGCCCCGGCGCACCGATCCGCGCGAAGTCACCCCCGCAGGCACGATCGCGATCGGCGGTGATCAGGCGAACATCGCCTCGATCGAAGCGCCGTCCGGCTGGAACCTGATCGGACGCACGCCCCTGCGCAACTACATGCCCGCACGCGATCCGGCCTTCCTGATCGATGCCGGCGACGAGGTGGTTTTCGCCCCGATTCCCGAAAGCGACTGGACCGCGCTCGACGAGGCGGCTTCGGCCGGGGAATGGATCATCGAAGAGATTGCGCGCGAGGACGACAATGGCTGAGATCGAGGTCATCGAGTGCGGACCCGCGACCACGATCCAGGATGCCGGGCGCTTCGGTTTGCAGCGCTACGGCGTCGGACCCGCCGGCGCCATGGACCGTGACGCGCTCACCCTCGCCAACTTGCTCGTTGGCAACGATCCCGACGAGGCGGCGATCGAATTCGCGGGGCTCGGCGGGCGTTTCCGCGTCAAGGAAGGTGTCGTGCGGATCGCGATCGCGGGCGCCGATGCGCCCCTGAGCGTCGATGGCGATCCCGTGGCCGCGCAGACCAGCGTCACGCTTCGCGCCGGCGAGGAATTCGCCGTCGGGCCCACCCGCAGCGGTATGTATGCGATTCTCGCCCTCGCAGGCGGGCTCGACGTCGCACCGATGCTGGGCAGCCGTTCGCTGCATCGCCGCTCCGCCATCGGCGGCCTCGAAGGCAAACCGCTCGCCGCCGGCAGCATCCTGCCCCTGCGCAAGGCGGCGCCGGACGGGGAGGATCTCACCCTCCCCGATCCGCTGGAACCGGCGCGCGGCCCGATCCGCGTCCTGCTCGGTCCGCAGGACGATTATTTCACGCAGGCCGGCATCGCGACCTTCTTCGAGAGCACCTACACCCTCTCGCGCCAGGCCGACCGCATGGGCTATCGCCTCAACGGTCCGGCGATCGAGCATTCCGACGGCTTCAACATCATCTCCGACGGGATCGTCACCGGCGCGATCCAGGTGCCGGGTTCGGGCGAGCCGATCGTGCTGATGTCCGATCGTCAGACGACCGGCGGCTATCCCAAGATCGCGACGATCATCACCCCCGACCTGCCGCGTTTCGCGCAGCTTCGCCCCGGCGATGGCGTGCGGTTCACGCAGGTGACGCGTGAGGAGGCGATCGCTGCGGCCCGGGAGAATGCCCGCCGCCGCGCCGATCTGCGCGGGCGCCTCATCCCGGCAGGCGCTATGGATCTGACCAGCGAAAGGCTGTTGGCCCTCAATCTCGTCGGTGGCATGGTCGATGCCCGGGCGGACTTTTTCGAAACGGAGACGGCATGATGCGCGTGGATCTCAATTGCGACATGGGCGAAGGCTTCGGCGCCTGGAAGATGGGCGACGACGCGGCCATGCTCGACATCGTGACATCCGCCAACATCGCCTGCGGCTGGCATGCGGGCGATCCCGGCATCATGCACGACACCGCCGCTCTCGCCCGCCGGAAGGGCGTCGCGATCGGCGCGCATCCCGGCTTCAACGATCTCTGGGGCTTCGGTCGCCGGGTGATCTCGGGCCATTCCATGGACGATCTCGAGAAGCAGGTTGCCTATCAGATCGGCGCGCTTCAGGCCTGCGCGGCACTGGCCGGGCACAAGGTCACCCATGTGAAGCCGCACGGGGCGCTCGGCAACCTGTCGCAGGTCGATGACGACATCGCCATGGCGATCGGTCGCGCCATCAAGGGGGTCGACGCGGAACTCGTCTACATGGTGATGCCCGGCCAGGCGACGGAACGCGCCGCCGGCAAGCTCGGCCTGACGATCGCGCGCGAGGCCTTCGCCGACCGCACCTACGACGATACCGGCAATCTGACGAGCCGCAAGGTCGAGGGCGCCGTGATCCACGACCCGGCCCTCGCTGCGGAGCGGGTGCTGCGGATGGTGGAGGACGGCGAGATCACGACCGTCACCGGCGGCAAGATCAAGGTACGGATCGATTCGATCTGCGTGCATGGCGACAATCCCGCCGCAGTCGACATGGCCCGGGCCGTGCGCGACGCGCTGACGGCGAAGGGTGTCACCGTCCGCCCCTTCATCGAGAGCTGAACGACGCTTCTCGTCGGTTCAGACGATGCACTCGTCGGCGGAGCCGGCCGGATCCGCGCGGCTCGGCATGCGCTTGATATGCGGCAGCAGATCGCGGGCGAAGATGTCGTGCAGGCGGCGCAATTCGGCGATCGGTTCGCGATGCTCGTCGACGCGAATGTCCCAGAGCGGATATTCCTCGTCCGCCACGATGTAGATCGTCGCCGAACGCTCCCCGTCCCTGTCACCGCCGGCGGTGGCGCCCGCCTCCAGCGCCTCGATCAGGCGGTTGGGCAGCGGGTCGTTCGGCTCGCGGGTGAAGGCGTCGGCGATGGCGGCGACCACATGCGCCCCCGCGAGGCGATTGCCCTGCACCGCAAAGCCTTCGCCCGTCGTCGCACCCGCCCAGGCGAGGTTGTTCGAACCCGTATGCGTCACCGCCCGCCCCTCGGCGTCGACGATGCCGAATTGCCGCGATTCGATGCCGGGATCCGCCGCGACCAGCGCGTCGCGCACCGCATGCGCATTGGCGCCCTCACGCAACATGCGGACACCGTCGATCCCGAGATAGGGGTTGAGCAGCGCCTGCGTCGCCACCGCTCCGGCGCGCGGATGCGCATGGGTAACGAGTTTTCCCACGGCTGGCAGCGCGGTCACGGCGGCGATGCCGAAATGGCCCGTATGGGGGCAGCGGGCGACGATCGAGAAGGTCATGGATGATGCCGTCTTGTGTTGGTGCGGTTTCCTCACCCCATGAAACCCAAACCTGCGCCCGTGGCAATGCCCGCCCCACCCCGCGCGATTGCCCGGGAACGAAGGCGGCAATTATCGATTGATACTTGCTTTGCGCAGTGGCTAAGTTTGTTTCCCGATTAAAGACTTTTTCAGGCGAATCGGTTGTCATGGACCGACCAGCGAGAAACGTTCGTAGCCAATGTCCGACAGCGATCACGCCATACGCGCCGAACTGCAATTTCCGAGCGAGGCCGTCTTCGACCTGCGCTGCACCGCGACCTTCGAGGGCACTTTCGTGTCGCTTGCCGGCGATTGGGAAGGTTTGCTCGGATGGCGCCCGGACGAACTCGTCGGTCGCAGCTTCGCCGAATTCCTGCATGCGGGCGACCATGAGGCGACGCAGGAGGCGGCGGCGGAACTGTTTTCGAGCGCCCGCATAGCGCGCTTCGTCAACCGCTACCGCGCCCGAACGGGCGGTTATCGCTGGTTCGAATGGTATGCACGCATTTGCGAAGACGGGCTGATCCACGCGGCGATCCGGGATATCACGGCGCAGAAGCGACGCGAAGCGCATGCGGCGCGCGTCGAAGCCATATCCGGCATAGGCAGTTGGGAGATCGACCCGCAGACGCGCGCCCTCACCTGCTCCGACAACATCTACGCCTTGTTGGGCCTCGACCCGGCGCGTTTCGATCTCGATCTCGAATCCGCATTCTCGCTTGCCGTCGGCGAGGTCGAGGCCCGCCTGCGATCCGCGATTCATCGGCTTCTCGAAGAGGCCATCCCCTTCGATCTCACGGTCGCCTTCGTCCGGGCGGATGGCGAGAAGCGCTTCGGGCGCGCCACCGGCGGAGCGGAACGCGACGGCGACGCGATCACTACCGTCTTCGGTACCTTCCAGGACATCACCGAACTCTACAGCGCCCGGGAGGAGGCCCGGCTCGCCCGCGAGCAGCTCCAGAATGCCATCGACGCGCTGCCGGACGGGTTCGTCCTGTTCGACAAGGACGACAAGGTCGCTGCCTTCAACGAGCAGCACCGCAAGCTCTATCCCAACATGGCGGAGACTGTGCGCCTCGGTGCCACATTCGAGGAACTCGTGCGGATCGGGATCGAGCGCGGCAACTTCTCCGAGGCGAAGGGTCGCGAGGAGGAATGGCTGGCCGAGCGCCTCGCCGCTCACGCCCTCCCCCGTTCCGTCGTCGAGCAACCGCTCAGTGACGGGCGCTGGCTGCGTATCATCGAGAACCAGACCCGGGACGGCGGTCGCGTCGGCATGCGGGTCGACATAACCGACCTCAAACGGCAGGAACTGCGCCTGGCCGACATCATCGAAGGCACCGATGTCGGCACCTGGGAATGGGACATGATCGGCGACGTGATGTCGTATAACGACCGCTGGGCCGAGATCCTCGGCTACCGCCTCGAGGAGGTTCTGCCGGCGACGATCGAGTTCTGGCGCCGCACCAGCCATCCGGACGATCATGCCCGCGCCCGGGAGCGGCTCGAAGCGCATTTTCGCGGCGAGACCGAGTTCTACGAATGCGAAGTGCGCATGCGCCACAAGGACGGGCACTGGGTCTGGGTGCTCGATCGCGGACGCGTCTCCATACGCGATGACGACGGCAAGCCGCTGCGCATGTCGGGCACCCATCTCGACATCACGGAGCGCAAGCGCGCCGAGCTCGAGCGCGAGCATCAGGAAAGATTGCTGCGCGGCCTTTTCGAACTCTCACCGGTCGGCATCGCCCTCGCCGATTTCGAGACCGGCGCCTTCATCGATGTCAACGACGCACTGATCGCATCGGCGGGATATACCCGCGAGGAGATCCTGAAGCTCACCTTCTGGGATCTCACCCCCGCGGAATATGTCGAAGCCGAGCGCGCATTGCTCGATGGCATGCAGCGGACCGGGCGCTTTGGTCCCTGGGAAAAGGAATATGTCGGCAAGGACGGGCTTCGTTACCCCGTCATGGTCAACGGCATGCTGATCGACGATTCGAGCGGGCGCAAGCTAGTCTGGAAGATCATCGAGGATATCAGCGACCGCAAGGCCCTCGAAACCGCACTCGTGACCGAACGGGACTTCCTCGCGCAGATCAACGCGACGAGCGTATCGGCGATCACCGCCCTCGATGCCGACGGCGCGATCGTCTACGCCAACGACGAGGCCGAGCGCGTCCTCGGCATCGTTCATACCGATGTCGAGGGTCGCGCCTTCAACGCACCGGAATGGCAGATCACCGATCTGGAGGGACGCCCGTTCCCCGTGGAGGAACTACCTTTCGTCCAGGTGATGAAGACGGGCGAGCCCGTCTACGACATCCGCCATGCGATCGTCTGGCCGGATGGCAGCCGGCGTATCCTCTCGATCAATGCCGCGCCCTTGAAGAAAGCCGTGAGCACGCGCGCCCGCGTCGTCTGCTCGGTCACCGACATCACCGAGCGCGTCGCCAACGAGGCACGCATCCTGAGCCAGGCACGCGAGGACGCCCTCACCGGGCTCGCCAACCGGGCCGCGCTGATGGAGCAGCTGCACCTGTTCACCGAGGATCGCCGCGCGGCGCGCGGGAGCGGGGCCTTCGTCCTCCTCGACCTCGATTACTTCAAGGAAATCAACGACAGCCTCGGCCATGTCACCGGCGACGCGCTGCTCAACGAAGTCGGACGGCGCCTGCGCGAGAGCGTGCGCTCGGGCGATCTCGTGGCGCGGCTGGGCGGCGACGAATTCGCGATCCTGTTGCGCAATCTGCGCCGTGACGAGGATGTCGCGGCCGTCGCGGAGGGGATTCTGGAGCGCATCCGCGCGCCGTTCACGGTGCAGGGCCGCACCCTGAACCCCACCATGAGTATCGGCATCGCGCTTCACGACGCCTCCGCCATGAGTGCGGAGGAGCTCTACCGCAATGCCGACAGCGCGCTCTACAATGCCAAGGAGGCCGGGCGAAACACCTGGAGCCTCTTTGATGCGGAGTTGCGCGAGCGCATCGCGCTGCGCAAGCAGATCGGTCAGGCGATCGAGGCGATCGTTTCGGTCGGAGGGCTCGAAGTCGCCTTCCAGCCGCAGATCCGCCTCGATACCGGAGAGCATACGGGGTTCGAGGCGCTCGCCTTCACCCGTGAGCGCGAGCCGGTCTTCTTCTCGCGCGACCACCTTATGATCGCCGAGGATTCCGGGCAGATGTCCGCGATCGGGGACAGGCTGATCGAGATCAGCCTCGCGCGGCTCGCGGGCCTCATCACCGGCAAGAGCGATCCGGGGCGTCTGTCGGTGAACGTCGCCGCCGCGCAGCTCAAGGATGACGGATTCGTCACCCGGTTCGCCGCCATGCTGAACCGCTTCGATCTTGCGCCCCAGCGGGTCGAATTCGAGATCATGGAGAACGCGCTCGTCGACCGGAACGCCCGGACGGTGGGCGAGGCGCTCACCGCCCTGACCACGCTCGGCGTGACGATCGCGCTCGACGATTTCGGGACCGGTGCGACGTCCCTGTCGCATCTCACGCGCTTTCCGATCTCCCGGCTCAAGATCGACCGCTCCTTCGTCGCCGCGATCGGCACGCGCTGTGACGCCGCACGCATTCCCGCGACGATCATCGACATGGCGCATAACCTCGAAATCGGCGTGATCGCCGCAGGGGTCGACCGGCAGGATCAGTTCGACGGGCTCGCCATGGCGGGCTGCGATTACGCTCAAGGCGAGTTGATCAGCGCACCGCTTCTCGACGAGGCCGCGATCGAGGAATATCTCGCCACCCGCGAAGTCATGCGCACCCGCGACAAGGTGTTCCTGCTCTAGAGAATCATTCCGTCAGGTGGATACCGGCTGACGGGAAAGAATGATGCGTCGAACAATAGCTTGGAGCGCCCGGCCTGATTCTGTCAGGTCGGCATGCGCTCTAAACGGGAGTACCGCTCAATCCTGCCCGACGGCGAGGCGCGGATGCATCTGCCCGCCCTCCCGGCATGCCCGCGACGAGCGCCGCTTCGCGGCTTCTCCGGTCAGGAGCGCGAGGGCGTGGTCGCGGCTCATGGGGCGCGCGAAGAGGAACCCTTGCGCGAGTTCGCAATGGTGATCGCACAGGAAATCGGCCTGCGCCTGCGTCTCGACACCCTCGGCGGTCACGTCGATGCCGAGTGCGCGCGCGAGGCCCAGAAGCGCCGCGACGATCGCCGCATATTCCGCATCGCTCTCCAGATTGCCGATGAAGGACCGGTCGATCTTGATCTCGGAGACGGGGAACTGCTTGAGATGCACGAGCGAGGCGTATCCCGTCCCGAAATCGTCGAGCGCGATGCGGATGCCGGCATGGTCGAGATGTTCGAGCGCTGCGGCGACCGCACCGCCCCCCTCGCCGAGGAAGACGCGCTCGGTCACCTCGACGGCGAAGTAGTGCGCCGGGATACGGCGTTCGGCCAGCATTTCCGGCAGCGTCCAGGCGAGACCGCCTTCGCTGAAATCGACAGCGGCGAGGTTGAGCGCAACGGGCCCGACGGCGAGCCCGTCATCGATCCAGCCGCGCAGGTCTCCCATCACATGCCGGGCCATCGCGCGCCCGATGTCGCGGGCGAGTTCGGGAATGTCGAAGACGGAACCGAAAGCTGCCGGCGTCAATACGCCCCGCTCGGGATGCCGCCAGCGCGCGAGCGCCTCGAAGCCGCAGATCATGCCGGTTTCGAGATCGATCTTGGGCTGGTAGTAGGGGATGATCTCGTCCGCCGAGAGCGCGTTCGCGATCTGCGCCGCGATGCCGGTATGACGTGCACCGGCGGTGGCGACATCCGGATCAAACAGGTGCAGCGGCGGACCGCCGCGCCGCGCCGATTGCTTGGCCGCGTGCAGGGCGCTCTGGGCCTGCCTGAACAGGCTCTCGCCCTCGGCCTCGTCACGCGGCGACCAGGCCACACCGACACAGACCCGCGCCGCGAGGATGTGATCTGCCTGATAGAGATCCTGCGCGAGCGTCTCCGCAATGGCCTGCGCGACCTCGACAGCGTCTTCCGCGCTCGCCACCTCTGCGAGATACACGCCGAACTCGTCACCGCCGAGCCGCGCGACGAGATCGTGAGCGGACAGCAGCGCCGACAGACGCGCGCCCGTACGCTCGAGCAGCGCATCCGCCCCCGCATGCCCGAGCGCGGCGTCGAGCGCCTTGAAATCGAGGTAATCGAGCATGACGAGTGCCACGCCTGAGCGCGTGTCTTGATTACCTTCGATCTGAGAGTCCTCGATCCGCTCGCGACCGATCCGCCGGCGCAGCGAGGCGAGGAAATGGGCGCGGTTGGGCAGACCGGTCAGGCTGTCGTGATTGGCGATCCGCCAGATCTCCTCCTCGGCGGCCTTGCGGTCGCTGATGTCGCTGGTCACGCCGATGATCCGGCGGCGCCCCTGCGCATCACGAAATTCGACACCACGTGAAGCCAGCCAGCGCAGCCGCCCGTCGGGATGGCGATAGCGCAGTTCTGGCACCCACATGCTGCCACCGGGCTCATATGCGGCATCGAAAGCCGGCCGGTCGTCAGGATGAATATTCGCGATATATCCCGGCGAATCCTCAGGCGCGACGCCGAGTATGTCGCGGGCATTGTCGGTGCGATTGCTCTCGTGCGTATCGGGATCGTATTCCCACGCGACCATGCGCGCTGCCGAGAGCGCGAGCCGCAGGCGCTCTTCCGACCGCGCGACGCATTCGCGCGCGATATGGCTCTCGTGATCGTCGGACGCCTTCCCGATCCATTCCGTGATCGCCCCGTCCACACCGTGAAGCGGCACCACGCGAATGCGGTGCCACCGCCAGGAACCGGATTGTCCGCGGATGCGCCAGGTTCCCTCGAACGGGCGCGCCGCACGGCGGCCGCGACAGGCGCGCAGGAGAAACGACGCCCGGTCGGCCGGGTGGAGCAGCGCGTGCCAGCCGTGCCCGTGCATCTGGTCGATCTCGTCTGCTCCGAGATTTCCGCTGACCGGGATAGCCGTGATCCGCCCTTCGGTATCGGCATGCCAGACCAGCCCGGCCCCCGCCTCGATCAGCTTGCGGAAGCGCCGGGCATCGTGGAGAGCCCGGGCGAGCGCGCGCCGGGCGAGAATGTCTTCCGCGAGCACGGGATCGGAACCTCCCGGTGCCGTGGCGGTTTCGGGATCATCGCAGGCTCGCATCAGGGCGTCGGGTAGGTTCTGGTCTGCGCGCTCGCTCATCGCTCGGTGCATCCGGAGGTGGTCGTTACCGCGACGCCCCCTGCGCCACAGCCATCCACCGTTGCGATCCATCGTCGATACAGCGCGTCAACAACCGGTTAATCGAAAAATACACAGCAACTGAATTCAGAAATAAATGCTGCCAGAAAATACCATCTGTAAATGTGGATCTGCCTTGAAACATCCGAATTATCTCGCACCCGATCATCCGTACGCCTCCAAAATCTGTTGAACGACAGACCCTTGGATGCCTCTGTGACCATGACGACATTGTTGGCCGCCGGTTCGTATCCCACAAAACCGGACGATGTGTCGCATTTTACTCTTCAGCGACGGCATGGTGAAGGCGCCGTTAATGCCCGGATGCGCAAGAGCCCCATGAATATCGACCCCGAGCTTGCCGGGACGCCTTTCGCCCCGCGCGATGCGCCCCGCGGGACACGCGGCCACTCGTCGCGCCGGCGCTTGTCGGCGCCCGCATCGCGCTGTATCGCTGGAGCAGGACAATGAACACGAGCCGACCATGACCATCGCACTCGACGGCGCCAGCCTCACCATCGCCGATGCCGCCCGCGTCGCCCGCCCCGACGCACAGGGCCGATATGCCCGCGCGGAACTCGCCCCCGCCGCCCGTGAGCGCATCGCTGCGACCCGCGCCTATATCGACGCGACCTGGATGCATGACGACGCGCCGCTGATGTACGCATTCAATACCGGCGTCGGCCTGTTCAAGGACCAGCGCGTGCTGATCGCCGACATGGCGGAGTATCAGAAGAAGACCGTCTACGCCCACGCGACGGGAATCGGCGCCCCCTTCGCCGAGGATGTCACGCGCGCAATGATGCTGATGCGCGCCAATGCCTTCGCTTCGAACTATTCCGGCCCGCAGGTCGAACTGGTCGAGCGCCTGCTCGCCTTCCTCAATGCCGGCCTGCATCCGGTGATCCCGGAAAAGGGTTCCGTCGGCGCCTCCGGCGATCTCGCGCCGCTGGCCCATCTCGCCGCCGCCGTTTGCGGCTTTCCGGAAGCGGAGATGATCTGGCGCGGCAAACGCATGCCCGCCCGCGAGGCCATCGCACAGGCGGGTTTCGAGCCGGATATTACCCTCGGCGCGAAGGATGCCTCGGCCCTGATCAACGGCTCGACCACGTCTCTCGCCCTCGCCGCGCTCGCAGCCCATGATGCGCGGCGCCTGATGAAGACCGCCGATATCGCGCTCTGCCTCTCGCTCGAGGCGATGCGCGGCGAACTCGCCGCTTTCGATCCGCGCCTCCAGCGCGCCCGCCCCCATCCCGGCCAGATGAAGGTCGCGCGCAACATCCTGCGCATTCTCGACGGCACGCGGCGCTGCGCCCAGGATGCCCGCGACGTCGTCTTCCCCGAGGAGAACCGCGCTCCGGGAACCCCGGCCTCGCCGCGCGTGCAGGACGTCTATTCCCTGCGCTGCGCGCCGCAGGTCCACGG
This sequence comes from Salinarimonadaceae bacterium, assembly GCA_050485405.1. Classification (GTDB taxonomy): domain Bacteria; phylum Pseudomonadota; class Alphaproteobacteria; order Rhizobiales; family Beijerinckiaceae; genus Saliniramus. The sequence goes on along the minus strand of JBJHBI010000047.1, from coordinate 4,309 downwards.
CCCGGCCAATGATGCGCTGGACTATGTCGAGGGGCTCGTCGCCGTCGAACTCAACGCCGCGACGGACAACCCGCTGATCGTCGATGACGGCGCGGGCGGATACGTCTCGCTCTCGGGCGGCCATTTCCACGGCCAGTACATGGCGCAGGCCATGGACGTATTGTCGATCGCCATGACCGATCTCGGCGCGATCAGCGAGCGCCGTCTCGCGCGCCTCGTCGATCCCACCATGAGCTACGGGCTGCCGCGCAACCTCCTCGCCGGCAAGCAGGGGCTGAATACCGGCTTCGCCACCGTGCAATGCTCGATGTCGGCGCTGGTTATGGAAAATCGCGGCCTCGCCACGCCTGGCTCCGTCGACAGCATTCCTGGCAAGAGCAATGCCGAGGACCATGTCTCGAATTCCACCTGGTGCGGGCGCAAGGCGCGCATGATCGTCGAGAATGTCGAGCAGATCATCGCCGGCGAATTGCTGATGGCGGCGCAGGGCCTGAGCCTCGTGGCCGAGATCACCCGCGAGTACCCGCTCGGCAAGGGCTCGCAGGCCGCGCTCGACGCCATCCGCGAGTTCATCCCGCCGGCTCTTGAGGGCGATCGCTGGTACGCGCAGGAAATGGGCGATGCGCTCGCGCTGGTGCGCTCGGGCGCGGTGGTCGAGGCGGTCGAGAGCGCCGTCGGCCTGCTGGAGTGAGGGTCGCGGGGCGAGGCTCTGACTTCCCCAAGGTCAAGCAAACTGCGGCAAAACTGACCACTCTTAAGCAAGGATAAAGGAATTGTGGTGCGCAGTGGGTCCCAATGCGCAATCCAAAGCTGATTCGAAAAGGCGTGGTGGCACCGTCATGAGCGATTCGAAAGCCCTCACTCCGGTCGCCGAGGCCGATTACGACGTGATCGAGAGTGCGGTCATGGAGACCCAGCGGGGGCGCTGGTTCCTCAAGGAATACGCACGCCGTAACCGCGCTGCGGACACGACCATGCTGCTCGGCGCGATTGAGCGCCTCGAAGGCATGATGCGCCAGAGCCGGGAAGCGCAGGAGAAAGACCGCCTGCGCATGGATCTGCTCGAAATGTCCCGGGCGATTTCTCGGACGCGTCAGGAAATCAGCTCGCTGCGCCCGCAGGGTCCCCAGCCCAACGAACTCGCCGTCGCCTCCGAGGCTCTCGACGGTATCGTACGCACTACCGAGCGCGCCACCTCCGACATTCTCGAAGCCGCCGAGCAGATCCAGGAAGCGGCCTGGATGCTGCGCGAGGAAGGCGCCAGCGAGGCGATGTGCGACGAGCTCGACCGCCGCGCGACCGACATCTACACCGCCTGCTCGTTCCAGGATCTGACGGCCCAGCGCACCACCCGCATCGTCGATACCCTGCGCTTCCTCGAAGGGCGCATCAACGCCATGATCGAGATCTGGGGCGACGGTGCCAATACGGAGGCCGAGGACGAAACGCAAGCAACACCCGGCGCGGGCGACCGGCGCGACCTGACCGACAGCCTCGATGATTTCAACGGGCTCTGCCAGGACGGCATCGACACGATGATCGTCGACGAAGAGACGGCGAACCCGGTCGATGCCTATTTCTTCAATCGCGGCGAGGAAGCCGAACCGCCGCGCCTCGCCGACGAGATCGATTTCGTCGAAAGCCCTGATATCGGCGACATGGAAGTTGCCAGCGACGTGATCGTCGAGGATGCCACTGCCGAGGACGAGGCCGTGGTCATCGCACGGGCAGATCTCGAAGCGGATGTCGATTCGGTCGTCTTCGCCGAAACTCGTTCCGAGCCCGAAGCAGAGCCGGCTGTTGCTGAGGCCGATGCGCAAGCCGAAGCAGGACCGCTTCCGGAGATCGACGCGCTGCCGGCGCGGGAGAAGCTGCGCCGTTTCTCGTGAGCCGCGACGGCGCCCTCAGGCGATACCGCGTAATAATCCCGCAACGCTGCGAAACGCCGCGACCAGCGCTTCACGGTCGCGTGCCGGCATCCTCGATATCGCCGTGACGGCTTCGTCGGGCAAAAGCGAGGGCGCGCGCGCGAGAATCCCGGCCCCCTCCTCCGTCAATCGCGAATGCACGATTCGCCGATCCGTGGGCGAGCGATAGCGCTCAACGAAACCGCGCTCGGCCAGCTTGTCGAGGATGGCCACGACCGTCCCGGGCGACAGGTCGACATGCCGCGAAAGGCTGTTCGTCGTCACTTCGCCGAGATCGCGGATGCCGGCCAGAACCACGACCTGCGGAATGGTCAGGCCGGACAGGCGCGACATGGCCTTCGAACGCGTGTCGATCGCCTGCGCGATCACCCGGATCGCCTTGACCAGCGCACCGAGATCACCGTCGATACCGTCGGCGGGCGCGGGCGCCTCGCGCGCACGCATGTCTGCACGCGCAGGAACCTTTTCCCGGATATCGGCATTCTCGTTTTGAAGAACCCTGCGCCTCCCTGCGACAGGGCTGTCGGCGCCGGGGCGCATCATGTCACGCATCACGAACCTCCACGATCATTTGACATCAAATCTTTCGTCCTGTAAAGGTTTGACCTCAAATTAACGACCGACAGGGTGTCGCTCGGGTGAGCCGGGCGGTGCCGGTCGGGCGACCAAACGAGAGCAGAACTGACCCATGTGCGGCATTTGCGGCGAAATCACTTTCGACGGGAGCCCCGCCTCCCCTCACATCACTGAACGTATGACGGAATGCCTGGCGCCGCGCGGCCCCGATGCCGGCAGCGTGCTCACGCGCGGGCGGGTCAGTTTCGGCCACCGCCGCCTGAAGATCATCGATCTGACCGACAAGGCCGAGCAGCCGATGGTCGATTCCGAACTCGGCCTGACGATCGCCTTCAACGGCTGCATCTATAATTATCCCGAGTTGCGCGAAGAGCTGCAGGGGATGGGTTACCGCTTCTTCTCGCATGGCGACACCGAGGTGATCCTCAAGGCCTATCACGCCTGGGGGCTCGACTGCGTGCAGCGCTTCAACGGCATGTTCGCCTTCGCGATCCACGAGCGCGAGACCGGGCGGATCGTGCTGGGGCGCGATCGTTTCGGCATCAAGCCGCTCTATCTGGCCGAGAAGGGCAAGCGCCTGTTCTTCGCTTCCTCGCTCCCGGCGATCGTCGCCACGGGTGAGGTCGACACCACGATCGACCCGGTCGCGCTGCAGTTCTACATGAGCTTCCACGCCGTGGTGCCCGCGCCCTACACCATGCTCAAGGGCGTGCGGAAATTGCCGCCGGCGACCCTGCGCGTGATCGAGAAGGACGGCACCTCCAAGGATATCGAGTTCTGGAAGCTGAATTACGGCGGCAGCGCCGAGGATGCCGAGCGCCCATTCGAGGAATGGCGCGACATGGTCCTCGACGAGCTGCGCAGCGCCGTCAAGCGCCGCATGGTTGCGGACGTGCCCGTCGGCGTGCTGCTCTCCGGCGGTGTCGATTCGAGCGTCATCGTCGGCCTTCTCGCCGAACAGGGCCAGAAGGGGCTCAAGACCTTCTCCATCGGCTTCGAGGAAGCCAATGGCGAGAAGGGTGACGAGTTCGTCTATTCCGATCTGATCGCGAAGCGCTTCGAGACCGATCACACCAAGATGATGATCCCCTCCACCGACATGCTGGAGGCGCTCCCCGCCACGATCCGTGCGCAGTCCGAGCCGATGGTCTCCTACGACAATGTCGGCTTCTTCCTGCTCAGCCGGGAGGTGTCCAAGCACGTGAAGGTGGTGCAGTCCGGCCAGGGCGCGGACGAGATCTTCGCCGGCTATCACTGGTATCCGAAGATGGTGAATTCCAATGATCCCGTCGAGGATTACGCCAATGCCTTCTTTGATCGCTCGAACTCCGTGATGCGTCAGCACGTGGCGCCGCACTGGCATGCCGATCGCGACGAGGTGCGTGCCTTCGTCGAGGGTCATTTCGCCATTCCCGGCGCCGACGATCCCGTCCACAAGGCTCTGCGCCTCGATTCGACGATCATGCTCGTCGATGATCCGGTGAAGCGCGTCGACAACATGACCATGGCCTGGGGCCTCGAGGCGCGCGTGCCGTTCCTCGATTACGAGCTCGCCGAACTCGCCGCGCGTATCCCGGCACGCCACCATCTGTCGCATGGCGGCAAGGGCGTGCTGAAGGAGGCCTCGCGCCTCGTCATCCCGAGCGAGGTGATCGACCGCCCCAAGGGCTACTTCCCCGTGCCCGCGCTGAAATACATCCAGGGCCCGACGCTCGACATGGTGCGCGACGCGCTCACCTCGCAGAAGGCGCGCGAGCGCGGCCTGTTCAACGAGGCCTATCTCGACCGCCTCTTCGCCGACCCGA
>JBJHBI010000046.1:0-33439 GCA_050485405.1 Salinarimonadaceae bacterium | reverse complement strand
CGCTCGGAATGGGTGACGCCGCGCCCGGCGACCATCCAGTTCAGCGCGCCCGGCTCGATCACCTGATCGGCGCCGGTGCTGTCGCGGTGGTGGAAGGCGCCGCGATAGAGATAGGTCACGGTGCCCAGCCCGATATGGGGATGGGGCCTCACGTCGATGCCCTGGCCGGTGAGGAATTCCGCCGGGCCGGCCTGATCGAAGAAGATGAAGGGCCCGACCATCTGGCGCTTGGGGGCCGGCAGCGCCCGGCGCACCTCGAAGCCGCCGATATCGCGTGCGCGCGGCACGATCAGCGTCTCGATCGCATCGACGCCGACATCGTCGGGGCAACCCGGTTCCATCGTCGGATTCCAGCTCATGGCAACATCCTCCCCATCAGTGCATGCGGCGGCGGGAATACGCGCTCGCATCGGGATACTGGACTGTGCGCGCTCGCTGGCCGAAAGTATACAGGCAGCGCGGGAACGCGCTTCACCGCAGGGCGCGTCGCGGATTGGTGCCGCCGGCGGATCGTCGCTTTCTCCAGTGAGGAAACCCGCGATGGCGAACGGGATACACCACGTCACGGCCATCACGGCGCATGTGCAGGCCAATGTCGATTTCTATGCCGGCTTTCTCGGCCTGAAGCTCGTCAAGCAGGCGGCGGGGCTCGCCGACGAGGAGCAGCTTCATCTGTTATACGGTGATGCGCAGGGCAGCCCCGGCAGCATCGTGACGTTTCTCGTCTGGGAAGCGGGCGGGCGCGGGCGCACCGGTTACGGGCAAGCCTCGGAAATCGCGCTGGCCGTGCCCTCCGCCGCAATCGGCGAGTGGGTCGCCCGCGCGCTCAAGGCGCAGGTCCCGGTCGAGGGGCCGTCGCGCGAGTTCGGCGAGCCGGTTCTGCGCCTGCGCGATCCGGACGGGCTTATCGTCAAGCTCGTCGGCCATGACATGCCGGCAGCTTCGCCTCTGCCTGACCCGATCGCGCCGACGCGGCTGCGCGCTGTCACGCTGCTCAGCGAAGACGCTGCGGCGACCGCCGCCTTCATCGCGCATTTCGGCTATCGCGCGGGCCCCGTCGAAGGCGGCGTGCGGCGCCTCGTCTCGGATACCGACGCGATCGACATCCGCGACGCCTCCGGCTTCGTTCCCGCCGTACCGGGGGCGGGGATGATCGATCATGTCGCGTTTCGCGCAAGCGATGCCGCCGAGATCCGGGCGATGCGCCTCACCCTGCGCGATGCGGGAGCGGCACGCGAGACGGCGGAGGATGCGGCGCGGGCTGCCGGACGTACCGAGGTCCATGATCGGCGCTACTTTCTCGCGCTCTATGTGCGCGACCCTACGGGCCTCCTCATCGAGCACGCGACGGATGGTCCGGGTTTCGCGGTCGACGAGCCGGTCGAGACACTCGGGCAGACACTGATCCTGCCCGACGGCGACGCCGAGCGCGCCCGCGACCTGCGCGTCATGCTGCCGCAATTCTCGATGCCGGGCGAGCCGCGCATGCCGGCGCGTGACCTGCCCTTCATCCATCGTATCTTCACGCCGCCCGAGCCGGACGGTTCGGTGATCGTCCTCCTGCACGGAACCGGTGGCAATGAGGCGGATCTGATGCCCTTCGCGCATCGTCTCGCACCGCAGGCGACGTTGCTCGGCATGCGCGGTCGTGCGAGCGAGGAGGGGACCACGCGCTGGTTTCGCCGCTTCGATGCGGTGACCTTCGATCAGGACGATATCCGCGCGGAGGCGGAGGCTTTCGCCGCCTTCGTCACGGGTGCCGTCGCGGGTTACGGGCTCGATCCGCAGCGCATGACCTATCTCGGCTATTCCAACGGCGCGAACCTGCTCGCGGCGGTGATGCTCATCCATCCGCAGCTCATCGCGCGCGCGATCCTGCTGCGGGCGATCGCCGTGCTCGAGGAAACGCCCCGTCCCGCCGATGGTGAGGCTCCGCTCGCGAAGTCACGCGCGCTTCTCGTATCGGGCGCGGATGATCCGTTCAGCCATCTCGCCGGCCCGCTCGCCGAGAGCCTCGTCGAGAACGGCGCGGTGCTCGAACAGCGCACGATTCCCGCCGGTCACGCGCTCACCGATGCCGATCTCACCCTCGCGCGGGAATGGCTTCGGCAAAACCCGCGATGAAACCGGCGAGCCTCTCGCGGCTCGCGTCATCGGTGAGGTTGCCGTCGGCGTCGAACAGATCGCCGGCGCGCGAGACCATCAGCCGGCCCTCGGCCCAGAGCGAGGCCTTGAGCGTGCGCAGCACCGGCAGCCAGTGATCCTGGGCCATGATCGTGCCGAAACCGCCGGGCGAGGCGCCGATCACCGCGACGGGCTTGCCCGCCCACATGGCGAGGCCCGGCCCGCGCGACATCCAGTCGATCGCGTTCTTGAACACGCCGGGTATGCCGTTGTTGTATTCCGGCGTCACGAGCAGCACCGCATCGCAATCCTGCAATTGCTGCTGGAGCAGCTGTACCGATGCCGGCAGGCCCTCCGCCCGCTCCAGATCGCCGTCATAGAGCGGCACCTCGCGGATCGAGCCGATGGTAATCGACACCCCCTGCGGCGCGACATCCGCCGCCGCCCGCAAGAGACCGGCATTGAAGGAGGCGCGGCGCAGGCTGCCGGACAGGCCGAGAATCGTCTTCGTCATGCGTTCAATCCCTCGATCGTGGTGGTGGCGGGGTCAGGGGCTCGGGGACCGGTTCGGTCAGGAGCTGGTCGCGTCCAGACATCAGGTCGCCCTGGACCTGCTGGGCGAGCCGCTCACGGTCCCGGTGGCGGATATCGTCGAGCGCTTCCGTGACGCTCGCCTGCGGGCAGCCGAGCCGGCGCAGGCCTTCGGCTCCCATCAGAAGCGCGGATTCGACGGTCTCGCGGATCTCGAAATCGACGCCCTTGCGGATCAGCTCCATGGCGTGACCGCGATCGAAGGAGCGCACCAGCAGCGTGGCGTTGGGGAAATCGTTCATGACGATGTCGGTGATGGCATCGGCGGCCTTGCGGTCGTCCACGCAGACGAGAATCACCTGCGCGTCGGCGGCGCCGGACGTTCGCAGGATGTCGAGGCGCGTCCCGTCGCCGTAATGGACCTTGAAGCCGAAGCGCTCCGCCTCCCGGATACGATCGGGGTTGGCGTCGATCACGGCGGCGTTCACCCCGCGCGCGAGCAGCACCTGCAACGCGATCTGGCCGAAGCGCCCGAAGCCGATCACCAGCACCTGGCCACGCAACCCGTTCGCCTCCTCGACACCGTCGAGCGAGAGCGGCGCATCGCGCAGGAGCCTGTCGACGACGCCGAGGATCAACGGCGTCAGGGCCATGGAGAGGATAATGACGGTGGAGAACAGCGCGTTCTCGCGGGCATCGATGACGTTGCCCGCGAGAGCCGCGGTATAGAGTACGAAGGCGAATTCGCCGCCCTGCGCGAACATCGCGGTCCGGCGCAGAGCGGGGCGGTTGGCGCTGCCGAACAGGCGCGCGATCAGATAGACCGCGATCGCTTTGACGACGACATAGGTGATCAGGAGCGCGATCAGCAGCGCCCATTCCTCCATCACCACGGTGAAATCGAGCGACATGCCCACGGCGAGGAAGAACAGGCCCATCAGGAGGCCCTTGAACGGTTCGATGTCGCTCTCGACCTGGTTGCGATAGCTCGACCCCGACAGCATCACCCCGGCGAGAAACGCGCCCATCGCCATCGACAGCCCGACCGCCTCCATCAGGAGCGAGGCGCCGAGCACCACGAGCAGCGCGCCGGCGGTGAGCACCTCGCGCGCCCGCGCCCGGGCGAGGAGTGCGAAGAACGGATCGAGCAGCCATTTCCCGACGACGAGGAGAGCCGCGAGCCCGGCCACGGGCAGGAGCATCCCCGCGAGCCCGGTTTCGCCCTGCGCGACCGGCGAGAGCAGCGCCACCACCGCCAGCAGAGGGACGATCGAGAGATCCTCGAACAGCATGATCGAGACCGATTTCTGCCCTTCCGCCCCCGCGATCTCGCCGCGTTCTTGGAGGATCGACATGATCACGGCGGTGGAGGAGAGCACGAAACCCGCGCCCGCGATGAAGGCGGTAACCGGGTCGAAACCGAAGATCTGCATGCCGGCGAGGGTCAGGAGCAGCGTCGCCACGCCGACCTGCGACAGGCCGAGCCCGAAGATCTGGCCGCGCATGGTCCACAGCTTGTGCGGGCGCAGCGACAGCCCGATCACGAACAGAAACATCACGATGCCGAGCTCGGCGATGCTCAGGATCGCGTCGGGATCGGTGAAGAGGCCGAGAATCGAGGGGCCGACGATCGCGCCAGCGGCGAAATAGCCGAGCACGGAGCCGAGCCCGAGACGCCTGAACAATGGCACCGCGACCACCGCCGCACCCGCCAGAACCACGATCGGGCCGATCATCCCGCCAAGGCCGTCCGCCGCCATTCCGGCCCCCGCTCACCATCGCCGCAGGAATGCGGCGACCTCGCCCGACGACACTCGTCCAAGACGGCGAGCTTGGCAACTGCGCGCGACCGTCAATGGGCTGACATACGGGACGGGTAGGCTCCCGCCACGGCATTGCATCGCCGGGTCCTCAGGGAAGTGCTGCACCATGAACGGATTTCGACAGTCCAACAATCTCAGCCGCCGCCGCCTGCTTCAGCTCGCCGGAGCGAGCATGCTCGTCACGGGCGCCGGCGTGTTCTCGATGCGCTCGGCCCGGGCCGGGACCGGGAGCCGCGTGCATATTCTGCATATCAACGACATGCATAGCCGCCTCGAACACATTGCCGGAAGCGCTGCGACCTGTGGCGGGAGCGCCCTCGAGGAAGGCAATTGCTTCGGCGGCGCCGCGCGCCTCGCCACCGCGATCAGGCAGAGGCGGGCGGAGCTCGTTGAGAGCGGCGTGCCCGTCCTGACGCTCGATGCGGGCGACCAGAGCCAGGGGACGCTGTTCTACACCACCTATGGTGGCAAGGCCGAGGTCGAGATGATGAACCTCATCGGCTTCGACGCCATGACGCTCGGCAATCACGAGTTCAACCGTGGCCCCGATTCGCTCGCGGAGATGCTCGCCACGGCGCAGTTCCCGATCGTCTCCGGCAATACCCGCGTGGCCGGCGATCATCCGCTCGCCGATCTCGTTCGTGACCATCTCGTGATCGAACGCGACGGCGTGACCATCGGCATTCTCGGCGTCACAACCCCCGATACGGCCTTCCTTTCCTCGCCGGGCGAGGATGTTCATTTCGACGATCCCGCCGAACATCTGGCCGAGGCGGCGGCGCGGCTGAAGGCGCAGGGCGTCCACAACATCGTGGTTCTCTCGCATCTGGGATTCGTCCAGGATCAGGCGCTCGCGGCCGCCGTCGACGGAATTTCGCTGATCGTGGGCGGGCACAGCCACACGCTTCTGTCGAACACCGTCGAGGGCACGCCGAGCTATGCCACAATGGTCGAGGCCCCCTCGGGACGCGCCGTGCCGATCGTGCAGGCCTATGCCTTTTCGCGCTATCTCGGCGATCTCGCCGTGGAGTTCGACGATGAAGGAACGGTGATTTCCGCCGAGGGCGATACAATCGAGCTCACCATGGCCGCTTTCGACGAGGCGGAGGACGTGGCGGCGCGCGTCGCCGAACTCGCCGGGCCGATCGCCACCCTGCGGGCGACCCCCGTGGCCGAACTCGCGCAGGATCTCGACGGAAGCCGCGAGAGCTGCCGGTCCGCCGAATGCGAAATGGGCAACGCCGTCGCCGACGCCATGGTCGCGCGGATGGAAGCCGCCGGCGTGACCATCGCGCTCACCAATGGCGGCGGGTTGCGGGCATCGCTTTCCGCCGGGACGGTGACGCTCGGCGACGTCCTCACCGTCCTGCCGTTCCAGAACACGCTCTACACGCTCGAACTTCCGGGACATGCGATCGTCGAGGCGCTCGAACACGGCGTGAACGGGATCGAGGAGGGGGCCGGTCGCTTCCCGCAGGTCGCGGGCTTGCGCTTTCGCCTCGACGCCTCGGTGGCGCCCGGTGCCGGTCGTGTCTCCGATGTCGAGGTGCGCGACGCCGATGGCTGGGCGCCGATCGATCCCGACACGGTCTATACCATCGTGACCAACAACTTCCTCGCGCGCGGCGGTGACGGCTACGCGATGCTGCCCGAGGCGGGGCAGAACGGCTACGACACGGCGATCGACATTGCCGACGCGCTCGCGGAACACCTCGCCGCGAACGCGCCGTTCACCGTCGCGATCGACGGTCGGATTACGAACTGACGAGGCTCTTGCCCGTCACGCGCCCGCGCTTCGGATCGGTGCGGGCGCGTGACGGCGATCCTCGTCGTCGCGCCCCTGCGCCACATCTGCGATGAGGCGCTGGACGGCGTCCTCGTCCACGGGGCGTCCGAGCAGATAGCCCTGCGCGGTATCGCAGCCGATCGAGACGAGATTGTCGAGCTGCGCGTCGGTCTCGACGCCCTCGCCGGTGGTCGCGATCGCCATCTCGCGCGCCATCGTCGTGATCGCGCGGACGACCGCCATGGCGCTCACGTCGTCGCGGGAGGCGCCGATGAAGCTGCGGTCGATCTTGATGCGGTCCAGCTCGAAGGTGCGCAGATGCGCGAGCGAGGAATAGCCCGTCCCGAAATCGTCCATCGCCACCTTGATGCCGAGAGCGCGCAGGCCCGACAGGGCAGCCGCGATCCGCTCGGCATCCTCGACCATGGCCGTCTCGGTGATCTCGACCTCGATCCGCGAAGGCGTGATCGCGTGGCGCTCCAGAGCGCGGGTGAAGCGCATGAGAATATCGGCCGAGCGCAGTTGCACGGGGGATACGTTGATCGAGACGTAGAGATCGTCGGGCCAAGACGCGGCCTGCCGACAGGCTTCTTCGATGACCCAGGCGCCGATCTCGATGATCGCCCCGGTCTCTTCCGCCACGGGAATGAAATCTGACGGGGGCACCATGCCCCGCTCCGGGTGCCGCCAGCGCAGGAGCGCCTCGAAACCCTTCAGCTTCTTGCCGGGCAGTTCGTAGAGCGGCTGATAATGCAGAACGAGTTGCCCCGCATCGGCGGCGCGGGCGAGGTCGAATTCGATCTCGCGGCGCCGGGCGGCTTCCTCGATCATGCCCTCGCGATAGATCTCGATCCCGCCGCGCCCGTTCTCCTTCGCCTTGTAGAGGGCGAGATCGGCCATCTGCTGGACGCGCTCCGGAAGCGCGCCGCGCTCGGCGGAGGCGAGGCCGATGCTCGCGCCGATGGTGAGCACGTGTTCGCGGATGCCGAACGGACGGGTGAAGGCGGCCAGAATATCCTCGGCGAGCGCGAGGGCATCCTCTTGGCCGGAGACGCAGAGCACGGCGAGTTCGTCCCCGCCGAGCCGGTAGAGCGTATCACCGGGGCCGCACAGATCCTGGAGGCGACGTGCGACGGCGCCGAGCAGCATGTCGCCGACGCCGTGGCCTAGCGTGTCGTTCACCGGCTTGAAGTGATCGAGATCGATCATCAGCATGGTAAAGGCGGATTGCCGGGCGAGCGTATCGATCTTCTCGCTGAAGCTGCGCCGGTTGGGCAGCCCGGTCAGGGCATCGTGGAAGGCCATGTGCGCGATCTGCCTCTGGCCTTCGCGCGCCTCGGTGACATCATCATAGGTGAGGATCGCGCCCGTATCGGGCAAGGGCTGGCATGTGACCTGAAGGATGCGGCCATCGTCGAAATGATGCTCGATCCGGGTCATCTCCCGGCTCTCGAACCAGGCCTCGTGATTGGCGATGACGCGCCTGAGCCGGGCCTCGTCCCAGCCCGCCCGCGAGCCGATATTGCGCAGATATTGTTCGAGCCTCATACCCACCTGCACCTCGTCGGGGCCGAGCGAGAACAGGTCGAGGACGCGCTGGTTGTACAGGCGGACCGTGCCGTTGCCGGCGACGACGAGCAGACCGTTCGACATGTTGTGCAGGGCCTCGGCGGCTTCCGCGCGGGCATGGTTGTCGATCAGATGGCTCGCCACACCCGCCCCGACGATCGCGATCGCGACGCCGGCGACGGCGATGGCGAGGGCACGCAGGGCATCGGGGTTCGAATAGCTGCCGTCGATCATCAGCGGCTCGACCCGGAACGCCGCCATACCGGTGAAATGCAGGCTGACGATGGCGAAGGCGAATACGGGGACGGCGAAGCGTTCGGCCAGTGATCCGTTCATGCGCGCCGCCAGATGCAGGGCGAGCCCGGAAAACGCGACGGAGAAGACGATCGACGTGACGAGAAATGTCATGTCCCAGCTGACGATGCCCTGGACGCGGTAGGCGAGCATGCCGGTGTAATGCATCACGGCGATGGCGAGGCCGACGACGCCGCCACCGATCAGCGGCGCGAAACGCAGCGAAGCGGTCGCGGCGATCGCGAAGCCGATCACGGCGCCGAACACCGCCACGAGCAGCGAGACGATGGTGAGAACGGGGTCGAAGCCGACGGAGACGCCGGGATCGTAGCCGAGCATCGCGATGAAATGCGTGCACCAGATCGATGCACCCGCCACGACGGCGGTCAGGACGAGCCAGGCGGATTTCTCCATGGCGGTGGTTGCGAGGGCGCGCCTGTAGAGGCGGATGGTTGCCCATGAACCCGCGAAACAGACCAATGCCGCAATGATCACGAGCAGAAGGTCGTGTTGTTCGGTTATGCAGGCGAGTATCGTCGTCATCAGGCGGGGGATCCTGTAAGGTCGTGTCGTGCCGACACTCCGGCAGATTGCAGTAACAGCAATGCGTTTCCCGACGCTTAACTTTTATCAAGAATACCCTTTACCCTGACGCGGCCCGTCACCCTCATTCCTCATGCGCGCCGGTCGATACCGCATCGTCGGCCGCGCCGCGCGAGGGCGCCTCGGCCAGGGCCGCGACCGTGGCATCGAGGGCGGCGTGCAGCGCCGTCGCGGTGTCGGTGCCGAGCGCGGCGATGATCCGGCCGTGAGCCTCCTTCCAGAGCGGCAGTGCCTGCGTGAGGCGCGCCTTGCCGCCCTCGGTCAGAGCGGCGATGCGCACCCGGCGATCCCGCGCGCTTCTGCCGATCGTGACGAGCCCGGCTTTTTCCAGCGCCGCGAGATTGCGGGTGAGGGTGGAGATATCGAGCGCGAGGATCTCCGACAGGCGGCTCATCGGCTGCGCTCCGTCCCGCCCCAAAGCGATCGCGTTCATCAATGTGAGCTGCGTCGCCTGGAGGCCGGTCGGTCGAAGGGCGGCATCGTATGCCCGTGTGATTGCACGTGCGGCGCGCCGCGAACGAAAGCACAGGCAGTCATCGGCCATGATCCCGGCGGCAGTGAGATAATCGTCACTCAATCCTTAATTGCTCCTTGCTGCGATTTGCCTTAGTAGGCCTTGCAAAACTTGCATATGCAAGTTATTTCTGTCGGCAACACTTTAGAGGGATTTGCCGGTGAGGAAAGCATGCGCCACGCGTTTTCACGTGCCACCATCGTCGCACCTTCCCGCCGGGACGCGCTCATCTTCGCAGCGGCGGCTCTGGTGCCTTCCGTGATCGGGGGACGCGCTCCCGCGCATGCGGCTTCCGTTGTGCCGATCTTCGATGATCTCGATCGCAAGGTCGCCTCGGGGGAGGTGCCCGGCCTCGTCGCACTTCTCGCCCGCGGCGACGACGTCCGGGTCCATGCCGCCGGCGTGCGGGATCTGGAAATCGGGCGACCAATGACCCGGGATACAATCTTCGCCGTTGCTTCGATCGCAAAGCCGCTGACCGCCCTCGCCGTATTGATGCTGGTCGAAGACGGCGTCTTCCGCCTCGACGATCCCGTCGATGCGTGGCTGCCCGAACTCGCGGATCGTCGCGTCCTGCGCGATCCCGACGGCGATCTCGACGATACCGTTCCCGCCGCCCGCGCCATCACGATTCGCGACCTTCTGACGATGCGGATGGGGCTCGGCGTCGTCATCGCGCAGGGCGACGAGCCACCTATCGCGAAACGGATGCGCGCGCACGGCGTCGCACCCGGGCCGAGGCTCTTCGATCGGGACGCGGACACCTTCATGGCGCGGCTCGGCTCGCTGCCGCTCATCCATCAGCCCGGCGAAGGCTGGCTCTACCATACCGGCCTCGATGTCGCGGGCGTTCTCGTCGCGCGGGCTGCCGGCGCGGGGCATGGCGACCGGCGCGGCACGAGCCTCGGTGCTTTCCTGCGCGAGCGACTCTGTGGACCTATCGGAATGAAGGATACCGGTTTCGAGGCCCCCACCGAGCGTCTCGCCACGGCATATATGCGCGATCGCGAATCCGGGCGCTTCGTCGAATGGAATGCTGCCTCCGGGGCGAGCTTTGCCCATCCGCCTGCCTTCGAGGCGGGCGGCGGCGGGTATGTCTCGACGGTCGACGACTTTCACGCCCTCGGTCGTTTCCTGCTCGACGGCGGCACCGTCGGCCAACGGCGCCTCCTCTCGCAGGAACTCGTCGCGGAAATGCTCGAAGACCAGATCACGTCGGAGCAGAAGGCTGCCTCCCCCTGGTTTCCGGAGGATTTCTGGGAGACGCATGGCTGGGGGCTCGGTATCGCCGTGCGTACCGCACCCGGCGATGCGCGAGGCCGCTTCGGCTGGTGGGGCGGATTCGGGACGGCCTTCTGGTGCGATCCCGCCACCGATACGATCGCCGCGCTGTTCACCCAGCGCATGATGGCGGGTGCCGACGATACAGCGATCTTCGATGCTTTTGTGGACGCGGCATTCGCCTCCGCGAATGGGCCGGCTGGTGATCCGGCCGGGCGGGTGAGACCATGAGCGCGTTGATACTCAAGACCTTCGATTGGGTGCCCGAGGTTCCGCGCGGCTATGTCCGCGATCTGCGGGCACGCTGGGCGATGGAGGAGGCCGGGCTCGCCTACCGGGTCGAGACCGTGTCCTTCGAGGAGCGAGGCGCGGAGCACCGCATCTACCAGCCCTTCGCACAAGTGCCGTGGCTGATCGACGGCGATGTTTCGATCTTCGAAAGCGGAGCGATCCTGCTGCATCTCGGTGCGCGCAGCGAGGCCCTGATGCCGAGTGATGCGAAAGCGCGCGCGGGCGTTCTCAGCTGGGTGATCGCCGCGCTCAATTCCATCGAAACAGCCGTCCTTCCGGTGCTGGTTCACGGCATTTTCGGAGGCGAGCAGCCCGGTCCCGGTCGCGAGAAGCTCGAAGAGATCCTGAGGATGCGCCTCACGGATATGGAGCGCGTCCTGTCCGGGCGCGAATGGCTGGTGGAGCGTTTCTCGATCGCGGATATCGCGATGGCGGATGCGTTCCGGGTCGCCGATCGCTTCGCCGGAGGCCTCGCCGATTACCCGGCCTGCCGGGAATACATGGGCCGCGCCACGGCGCGCCCGGCCTTCGCGAAGGCACATGCCGACCAGCTTGCCCATTTCGCCGCCGCCGACCGGGCGAGAGCCGGATGAGCGCCGCTATCGAAATCGCAATCGCAGCATTGCCGAAACCGACCTGTCATCAACGGAGTTAGACCATGACCGAAAAACCCGATCCCGGCGTCATGAACGGCGTCATCCCCTATATCGGCTTCGGCGGACGTGCCGGCGAGGCGGTCGATTTCTATACGCGCGCCTTCGGTGCGCAGGATCTCGGGCGCGTCCCCGATCACGAGAAACCCGCGCGGCTGATGCATGCGCAGGTCGTGATCAATGGCGGGGCCCTCATGCTCACCGATATGGGCTGCGAGGAGGTGAGCGATCCCGGTCGGCTCGATCGCGCCCATATGCAGCTCGTCGTCGATGACGGCAAGGGCTGGTGGGACCGTGCGATATCCGCCGGCTGCCGCGTCGTGATGCCCTATGAGCGACAGTTCTGGGGTGACGATTGGGGGCTCCTCGAAGACCCGTTCGCCATCCAGTGGGCGATCCTCCAGCCCGGTGAGGCGGTGGCGGAACGCCCGGCGCAGGCCGCGCAGCCCGTGTCACGCATCGCGCACGAACTGACGCTCACCCGCGAGATCGCGGCGCCGCGCGGCGTCGTCTGGCGCTGCTGGACGGAGCCGGAACTGATCCGGCAATGGTTCTGCCCGAAGCCGTGGAACCTCGTCGAAGCCAATTTCGACCTGCGTCCGGGCGGGCGCATGAACACGCGCATGGCCGGCCCGGATGGCGAGGATATCGCGGGTGAGGGCATCTGGCTCGAAATCGCGCCGATGCGCCGCCTCGTCTTCACCGACGCTTTCACCGAGGGATTTGTGCCGACGCCGGAACCCTTCATGACGGGAGTGGTGGAACTCTCCGACATGCCGGATGGCGGGACGCGGCTCGTCTGGAGCGCTCGCCATGCCGGTGCAGAGGCACGCGAGCGCCATCGCGCCATGGGCTGGGAGCAGGGCTGGAACGCGGCTGTCGATCAACTCGAGGAAACGGCGCGCGCGCTCGTCGCGTGAACGCGCTGAAACGGGAGGAAAAACGATGACATATGTGCAGGGATTCGTCTGTGCGGTACCGACGCAGGCGAAGGAGGCCTTTCGGGTGCATGCTACCGCGGCGGCGGAGGGCTTCATCGCCCACGGCGCGCAATCGGTGAGCGAATGCTGGGGCGACGACGTCCCTGATGGCGAGATCACCTCGTTTCCGATGGCGGTGGCGGCGCGCCCGGAGGAGACCGTGGTGTTCTCCTGGATGCTGTGGCCCTCCAAGGAAGCACATGACGAGGCCATGCCACGGGCATTCGAGGATCCGCGCCTCAATCCCAAGACCAATCCGATGCCCTTCGACGGCAAGCGTCTGATCTATGGCGGCTTCGCGCCGTTATTCGAGACGGGGGCGGCGCGACCGGGCGGCTATGTCGACGGTTTCGTCATGGCCGTGCCGCGCTCCCGGCAGGAGGTATTTCGCGATTTCTGCGCCGAATACGATCCGGTCTTTCTGCAATACGGCGCGAACTGGATCGTCGAGGCCTGGGAGGAGGACGTGCCGGATGGCGAGGTCACGGACTTCCGCCGCGCCGTGCGCGCCGGCGCCGACGAGGCGGTGGTCTTCTCCTTCGTGCAATGGCCCGACAAGGCGACCCGCGACGAGGGAATGCGCCGCATGATGGAGGATCCGCATTTCGCCGGCCTCACCATGCCCTTCGACGGCAAGCGCATGATCTTTGGCGGGTTCGTCCCGCTCGTGGAGGCCTGAGATGACGGCAAGAGAAACCGCGCGAGAGACAGGGCGAAAAACCGGGCCAAAGATCGTCCCGCATCTGTGGTTCGACGGCACAGCGGAAGAGGCCGCAAAGCTCTACACCGCACTGGTTCCCGGCTCGGGGATCGGTACGGTCAGCCGCTACGGCAAGGCGGGTTTCGAGGTGCATGGCCAGCCCGAGGGCCGGGTCATGAATGTCGAGATGCATCTGGGCGGTGATCCGCTCCTCGCGCTCAATGCCGGGCCGATGTTTCGGCCCACGCCCGCCGTGTCGTATTACCTGACCTTCGAGGATCGCGCCGCTCTCGATCGGGCCTGGGCGGGGCTCGGCGAGGGCGGGCGGATGCGCATGCCGCTCGACGCCTATCCGTGGAGCGATCGCTATGGCTGGCTCGATGATCGCTGGGGCGTGTCGTGGCAGCTCGCTCTCGGTTCGCGGGCGCTGACTGGCGGGCAGACGATGACGCCGATGCTGCTGTTCACCGGTGCCGTCGCCGGGCGGGCCGAAGCGGCGATCACGCATTATACGACAGTATTTCCCGCAAGCCGCATCGAAGGCATCCTGCGCCATGACGGTTCCGGCGAGGAGAAGGCCGGCAGCGTCATGCATGCGCAGTTCCAGCTCGCCGACCGGACGTTCATGGCCGGCGACAGTGCGCTCGCGCATGATTTCGGCTTCACGGAGGCCAATTCCTTCGTCGTCTTCTGCGACGATCAGGCCGAGATCGACCACTACTGGAACGCGCTCTCGGCGGTGCCGGAAGCCGAGCGCTGCGGCTGGCTGAAGGACCGGTTCGGTGTTTCGTGGCAGATCATCCCGCGCCGGCTGCCGCAGCTCCTCTCGGTGCCCGATCCACGGGTGATGGAGGCCTTCATGCAGATGGGCAGGATCGACATCGCGACGCTGGAGCGCGCTGCCGGCGCATCCGGATGAGCGCGGCGCCGGCGCGCCGGTTCATCGCAGCATTCCCGATGCGAGAGATTTCACCTGCCATTCCGTCACGGAAGCGCTACCTCTGTTCCGGGAGGCGCGCAGGATGGATGACGGAGCGAAGGCGTCGGAACGGGTGCAGGGCGAGACGGTAGTCGATGACGAAACGAATGCGCAGGCATCCGGTCGGGGCGCGCTGGGCGAACGGGAGGTGCGCGCCATCATCGGCGGCATCGTCCTCGCCATGTTTCTCGGCGCCCTCGACCAGACCATCGTCGCCACGGCCCTGCCGACGATCGGACGCGAACTCGGCAATGCCGAACTCATCCCCTGGGTAATTACCGCCTATCTGATTTCGGCCACGGCGGTGACGCCGCTCTACGGCAAGTTCTCCGACATTCACGGGCGCCGCTTCGCGCTGATCACGGCGGTGAGCGTCTTCGTGATCGGCTCGATCGCCTGCGCGCTCGCGCCGAACATGCTCTGGCTGATCATCGCGCGGGCGATGCAGGGGCTCGGCGGTGGCGGGCTGATCTCGCTGGCGCAGACGATCGTCGCCGATGTCGTGCCCCCGCGCGAGCGCGGCAAGTACCAGGCCTATATCGCCGGCGTGTTCCTCACCGCGAGCGTGGCCGGCCCGACCATCGGTGGCGTGATCGCGCAGTTCCTGCACTGGTCGGTGATCTTCTGGGTCAACCTCCCGCTCGGCGCGCTGGCATTGTGGATGTCGTATACGACGCTCGCGCGCCTGCCGCGCCACGAGCGCCCGCACAGGCTCGACCTTCCCGGTGCCGGGCTGATGGTCTGTGCGACGGTCGCGCTGCTCCTCGCCCTGAGCTGGGGCGGGAACGTGTATGCGTGGGCTTCCGGCCCGGTTATCGGGCTGATCGGCTTGTCGATCCTGATCTGGATCGCCTTCGGGCTTCGCCTCGTCACTGCCCGCGAACCGCTGATCCCGCTGCCGCTCTTCGCCAACCAGGTGGTGCGCACCGGTGTGCTCGCCGCAGCCTTCGGCATGGGTACCTTCATCGGAATGACGATCTACCTGCCGGTCTATTACGAAACCGTCTGGGGGCTGAACGCGGCGCAATCGGGGCTCGCCCTGCTGCCGTTGATGCTCGGTACCGTGATCGGCGCCACCACATCCGGGCGGCTGATGATGCGGCTCGACCGTTACAAGCGCGTCCCGCTGGTCGGCCTCTCGCTCGCGGTGTCGGCGACGCTCGTGCTGGCCTTATTCGTGACCGGCCTGCCGTTCTGGGCGGTCGTGACGCTCATCGCGATCATTTCCGCAGGAAACGGCACGCTCCTGCCCGTGACCACCGTGGCGATCCAGAACGCGGTGGCGCTGCACCAGGTGGGGACCGTGACCGGGGCGATGGGATTCTTCCGGCAATTGGGCGGCGCGCTGATGGTCGCGGCGCTCGGCGCGATCGTGCTGGGCGGGCTCGGTGCCGCCGATCCCGATGCGGCGCGAGCCTTGCGCTCCGGCGCGCTCACGGCTGATCCGGAACGGTTCGCCGGTGCGTTCTCCTGGGCCTTCGGTTTCGCCGCGCTGATCCTCGCCGGTGCGCTCGGCTTCCTCGTGAGGATGCGCGAATTGCCGTTGCGCTCGGGCGAGCCAGCACCGCGGGAGAAGGCCACGACCTGACGGTATCCTCCCGGACCGCGTGATCGGGCGTTTTCGGCCGATTTTTCGCCGATCTGGCCGCATGCGGTTTCGAGACGCTTTATTCGCGCGCGCCGGCTTGCTACAAGCCGGGCGACGCCGTGATCGCGGCGAGTGATTTCGAGGTTTGGACCATGACGGGTCGATACGGCCATGGCGGGCGGCGAATTACCGGCCCGGCCCTCGCGCGACGCGCCTTCATGCAAGGCGGCGAGGGGCCGGGAACGAACGCCCGCATCTGAATTCTCGCACGTTTTCGCTCCCGCAACATGCCGGTGAGCCGCAAGGTTGATAGAACATGTCCGACAAGCCCGACAACGCGCCTGAAACCGCGCCCGCCGCCGAGGCGCCCGATTACGCATCGACCCTCTACCTGCCGCAGACGGAATTCCCGATGCGTGCCGGCCTGCCCAAGCGCGAGCCGGAATTCCTCGCCCGCTGGAACGAGATCGACCTCTATCGCAAGCTGCGCGAGCAGGGCACGCGCGAGAAGCGCGACCGTTTCGTGCTGCATGACGGCCCGCCCTATGCCAACGGCAACATCCATATCGGGCACGCGCTCAACAAGATCCTGAAGGATCTGATCGTGCGCTCGCAGCAGATGCTGGGCAAGGATTCGAACTACGTTCCCGGCTGGGATTGCCACGGCCTTCCGATCGAATGGAAGATCGAGGAGCAGTATCGCGCCAAGGGGCTCGACAAGGATGCGGTCGACAAGGTCGAATTCCGCAAGGAATGCCGCGTCTTCGCCGATAAATGGATCGACGTGCAGCGCGAGGAGTTCAAGCGGCTCGGCGTGATCGGCGACTGGGACGACCCGTATCTCACCATGAGCTACGATGCCGAGGCGCAGATCGCCCGCGAGATCATGAAATTCGCCCGTTCCGGCCAGCTCTATCGCGGCTCCAAGCCCGTGATGTGGTCCGCCGTCGAGAAGACGGCGCTGGCCGAGGCGGAGGTGGAATATCACGAGAAGACCTCGCACACGATCTGGGTGAAGTTCCCGGTAATCGCCACCGATGATCCGGCTCTGGCCGATGCCTGCGTCGTGATCTGGACGACCACGCCCTGGACGATCCCGGCCAACCGCGCCATCGCCTATGGCGCGCATATCGATTACGGCCTCTACGAGGTCACCGGCGCACCGGAGGAGAACTGGGCGAAGACCGGCGAGCGCTTCGTCGTCGCCGATGCGCTGGCCGAGGAAATCTTCAAGGCCGCGCGGGTGGAGAGCTTCGCACGCGTCACTGCGGTCGATCCGGCGGTGATCAAGCGTTGCGCGCATCCCTTCCGCAGCCTCGACGGGGCGGACGGCTACTGGGATTTCGACGTCCCCGTCCTGCCCGCCGATTACGTCACGGATGATGCCGGGACCGGCTTCGTGCATACGGCGCCCGGCCACGGCGCGGATGATTATGTGACGTATCTCAAGCACAAGGCGGTGTTTGCGGCCTGCGGCACCACCGAGGTGCCGCATACGGTGGCGGAGGATTCGAGCTACTTCCCGCATGTGCCGTTCTTCGCCGGATTGCAGATCTATGATCACAAGGGCAAGGACGGCAAGGCGAACCCCGCCGTGATCGACAAGCTCGCCGAGGTCGGCGCGCTGATCGCACGCGGGCGGCTCAAGCACCAGTATCCGCATTCCTGGCGCTCCAAGGCGCCGCTGATCTTCCGCAACACGCCGCAATGGTTCATCGCCATGGACAAGCCTGTCGAAATCCTCGACGGCAAGACCCTGCGCGAGGTCGCGCTCACGGCGATCAGCAAGACCGAATGGGTGCCGGAAACAGGCGAGAACCGCATCACGGGCATGGTCGAGAACCGGCCCGACTGGGTGGTCTCGCGCCAGCGCGCCTGGGGCGTGCCGATCACGGTCTTCGTCCACAAGGAAACCGGTGAGCTTCTGGCCGATGACAGGCTCGACAAGGCCATTGCCGAGAGCTTCGAGGCGCAGGGTGCCGATGCCTGGTACGAGAACGATCCCGCCTTCTATCTCGCGCCGCTCGGCTACGATCCGGCGCAATACGAGAAGGTCGACGACATCCTCGACGTCTGGTTCGATTCCGGCTCGACGCATTCCTTCAACATGGAAACCCGCCCCGATCTCGCGGTGAACCGCATCGTCGATGGCGGGCGCGACCAGGTGATGTATCTGGAGGGCTCCGACCAGCATCGCGGCTGGTTCCAGCACTCGTTGCTCGAAGCCTGCGGCACACGCGGGCGCGCGCCATTCGACATCGTTCTGACCCATGGTTTCGTCCTCGACGAAAAGGGTCTGAAAATGTCGAAATCGCTCGGCAACGTCGTCGCTCCGCAGGATGTGATCAAGGATTCGGGCGCCGACATCCTGCGCCTGTGGGTGGCGGCTGCCGATTACGCGGATGATCTGCGCATCGGCAAGGAGATCCTGAAGACCTTCGTCGAGACCTACCGCAAGCTGCGCAACACCATCCGCTGGATGCTGGGCTCGCTGCATCATTACAAACCCGAGGAAGCGGTCGATCCTGCCGACATGCCGGAGCTCGAGCGCTTCGTGCTGCATCGTCTGGCCGAACTCGACGGGGCGATCCGCGAGGCCTATCGCCGGTATGATTACAAACGCGTGGTCTTCCTGCTCAACGGCTTCATGACGAGCGACCTCTCCGCCTTCTATTTCGACGTGCGCAAGGACACGCTCTATTGCGATCCGCCCTCCAGCCTCGCCCGCAGGAGCGCGCTGACCGTGATCGACCGCTGCTTCGACTGCGTGGTGACCTGGATCGCCCCGATCCTCTGCTTCACCGCCGAGGAAGCCTGGCTGACGCGCCGTCCCGACGCGCTCTCGGTGCATCTCGAGACCTTCCCCGAGGTGCCCGCCGGCTGGCGCGATCCCGCGCTCGCGGAACGCTGGGCCAGGGTGCGCCGGGTGCGCCGGGTGGTGACCGGATCGCTCGAGATCGAGCGCAACGCCAAGAACATCCGCTCCAATCTCGACGCGGCGCCCATCGTCCACGTCACGGATCCGGAGCTGCTGGCGGCGGTCGAGGGGCTGAACCTCGCCGATATCTGCATCACCTCCGGCCTCACCCTCCGCACCGATGAGGGTCCGGCGGATGCCTATCGTTCGGAGGATGTCCCCGGCGTGGCCGTGGTCTTCGCGCGGGCGCAGGGCACGAAATGCGCCCGCTCGTGGAAGGTTTCGCCGGATGTCGGCTCCGACCCGGATTATCCCGACGTCACCCCCCGCGACGCGCAGGCTCTGCGGGAACTGAAGGCGATGGGGGCGTGAGCCATCGGCGGCGCGCGACATGATCGCGCGCCGCGTTCTCCCCCAAGGGTGTCACGGCTGAGAAGCCTTCGCGGCATTGCGCGGGCGCGCCAGGTTCGAATCAGGGGTTGCGCCTCGCATGGAACATATATAGAACAATTGCATTCTGACCGGATGAGCCACCGAAATGGTGGCGGTGCCGTCTTGTGGACGGTTTTTGCGGCGTCTTGTGGTTTGCGTGGCGAGGCGTCAGAACAAGGTGAAGTGAGAACGCGTCAACGGATCGAAGGAGGCTCGAATGGCGGGCAGCGTGAACAAGGTCATTCTCGTCGGCAATCTGGGCCGCGATCCCGAGGTGCGGCGCACGGGCAACGGCGATCCCATCGTCAATCTGCGCATCGCCACCTCCGAGACATGGCGCGACAAGCAGAGCGGCGAGCGGCGCGAGCGGACCGAATGGCATTCCGTCGTGATCTTCAACGAGGCGCTCGGGCGTATCGCCGAGCAATATCTCAAGAAGGGCTCGAAGATCTATATCGAGGGCCAGCTCCAGACCCGCAAATGGCAGGATCAGAGCGGCGCCGACCGTTATTCGACCGAAGTGGTGCTGCAGCGCTATCGCGGCGAACTCACCATCCTCGATTCGCGTGGCGGCGGCGGGGGCGGCGGTGATCGCGATGACGGTGACGGCTACGGTCGTGGCGGCGGCGGTGGCGACGAATTCGGTCGCTCCTCGCCGATGGAGAACCGTCCCGCCCGCGCCGGCTCCGGTGGCGGTTCGGGCGGTGGCGGCGGCTCGCGCTATGACGATCTCGACGACGACATCCCGTTCTGATCGATCCCGAGCAGCGCATGAGGGTGAGCGATGGTGCCCGCACACGGTTCCAAGGAAAGCGCCTCGAAGGACAGCGCTTCCGAGGGTGATGCCTTGAAACAGGATGCCGCGCGCTTCGATCTCCTCGCGCTCGGCGAGCCGCTGATCGAGTTCAACGCCGATGCGCGCGACGATCGCTGTCTGCGCGGCTTCGGCGGGGACGTCTCGAACGTGGCGGTCGCAGCCGCCCGGCTCGGGGCGAAGGTCGGCTTCCTCGGCGCCGTCGGAGCCGATGCCTTCGGCGACGACATCATGGCGCTGTGGGCGCGCGAGGGGGTGGATACGGCCTGCGTGCGGCGCGATGCGCAGGCGCCGACGGGGGCCTATCTCGTCGAGCATGGCGGTGCGGACGGGCACCGCTTCGCCTATCTGCGCGCGGCCTCGGCCGCCACGCGCTACACGCTCGACGACGCTGCCCGCACCGCGCTGGCCCAAACCCGCATTCTCCATCTCTCCGCGATCAGCCAGGGCATCTCCCTGCAAGCCTGCGATACCGGTTTCGAGGCGATGGCGCTCGCGCGCGAAGCGGGTGCGCGGATCGCCTACGATACGAACCTGCGGCTCGCATTATGGCCGCTGCCGCGCGCGCGGGCGATCATCCGCGAGGCTCTGCGTATATGCGACATCGCGCTCCCCGGCCATGAGGATGCCGCGCAGATCTTCGGCACGCATGATCCCGATGCCCTCGTCGATCATTGTCTGGAGGCCGGGTGCGGCATCGTCGCCATGACGCTCGGTGCGCAGGGTGCGCTCATCGCTACCCCCGAGGCGCGACGGCGGGTCCCCGCCATGCCCGTCGAGGCGCGCGATGCGACGGGCGCGGGGGATGCGTTCGACGCGGCCTTCCTCGTGACCCTGGCCGAGACCGGCGATCCCTTCATCGCAGGCGAGCATGCCTGCATCGCCGCAGCACTCTCCACCACCGGCTACGGCGCCATCGCCCCCTTGCCCGATCGCGCGACGCTGGATTCCGCACTCGCGCGCATCGCGGGATCAGGCTGAGCAATACCGGGTTTTTGCCGACTTTCGGGCCGCCCCCCGGCATGCCATGTTGCGCCGCATCGCGAGATACGTGAATGGCGCGGGGCCTGTCAGGCCGCGTTCGGCCTCGCAACGGATGGAACCCCGCGCTGCGTCCTCGCTTTGACCATGGCATTGTCGCGTCGGCCCGCTGGTCGGCGATCGCGATGATGCGTCCCTCGATACCCGCGTGAAGCCCCGCCGACGGAGATCCCATGTCCGACCAGACCGCGAATGCCACGAAGGACGAGAACGCCGTCGCGCAGCACGAGGGCAAGATGCCGGGCAAGACGCCAGGCACGAACCCGTCGCGCGACGATGTGGCCGATCGCAAATGGCACGCGCTTTCCACCGAGGAGACGCTCGAGGCGCTCGCCGTCGATCCGGAGGAGGGGCTCTCAGACGAGGCGGTCGGGAAGCGGCGCGCGGAATTCGGCGCGAACAAGCTCTCGCAAGGAGCGCAGCGCACGACGCTGCAGCGCCTGCTGAGCCAGTTCAACAACCTCTTCATCTATCTGCTGCTCGCCGCCGGCGTGATCACGGCGCTTCTGGGCGAATGGCTCGATAGCGGCGTGATCTTCGCCGTGGTCTTCATCATCGCCATTATCGGCTTCGTCCAGGAGGGGCGGGCGGAGAAGGCGCTGGAGAGCGTGCGCGACATTCTCACCAGCGAGGCCTTCGCGCGCCGTCGCGGCAAGCGCCGCAAGATCGCCGCCGAGGAACTCGTGCCCGGCGATATCGTCCATCTGGAAGCGGGAGACCGGGTGCCGGCCGATCTGCGGCTGATCCGCATCCGCAATCTCCAGACCCAGGAAGCCGCGCTCACCGGCGAATCGACCGCCGTCGAAAAGAATACCGATCCGGTCGATGAGGGCGCCGATCTGGGTGATCGGCTGTCCATGGCCTATTCCGGCACGCTGGTGACGGCGGGCATCGCCACCGGTGTCGTCACCGCCATCGGCGACAAGACCGAGATCGGGCGCATAAGCGGGCTCTTGAAGGATGTCGAGAAGCTGAAGACGCCCCTGATGCAGCGTCTCGACGCCTTCACCAAGGTGCTCT
Source organism: Salinarimonadaceae bacterium (assembly GCA_050485405.1). Taxonomy (GTDB): domain Bacteria; phylum Pseudomonadota; class Alphaproteobacteria; order Rhizobiales; family Beijerinckiaceae; genus Saliniramus. The sequence goes on along the minus strand of JBJHBI010000046.1, from coordinate 11,499 downwards.
CGCTCGTCATTATCGGCATCGCCGTCGTCACCTTCGGCGTCGGCGTGCTGGTCTGGGGCCGCGAAGCGCCGGAGATGTTCTTCGCCGCCGTCTCGATCGCGGTCGCCGCGATCCCCGAGGGCCTGCCCGCCGTGATGACGGTGACGCTCGCCATCGGCGTCGAGCGCATGGCGCGGCGCAACGCCATCATCCGCCGCCTGCCCGCCGTCGAGACTCTGGGCTCGGTCACCACGATCTGCGCCGACAAGACCGGCACGCTCACCCGCAACGAGATGACGGCCAAGACCGTGCGCTCGGGCACGCGCGACATCACCGTCGAGGGGGTGGGCTACGAGCCGAAGGGCGGCTTCACCAGCGACGAGGCGGATCTGGAGATCGAAAAGGGCATGCTCGTCCACGACATGATCCGGGCCGGGCTGTTGTGCAACGATGCCGAACTCGTCCAGAAGGGCGAGAATTCCGACAAGGCGTCCTGGGAGCCGGAAGGCGATCCCACCGAGGCGGCGCTGATCGTGCTCGCACGCAAGGCGGGGTTCGATCCCGACCAGGAAAACAAGGATTATCCGCGCCTCGATTCGATCCCGTTTTCCTCCGAACGTCGCTACATGGCGACGCTCAACCACGATCACGAGGGCCACCACGTCGTCTATGTGAAGGGCGCGCCGGAGCGCATCCTCGACATGTGCGCGCGCGAGCAGGGCGAGGACGGCCCCGGCGATCTCGACAAGGATGCCTGGATGGAACGCGCCGAGGAGATCGCCGGGCGCGGGCAGAGGCTCCTCGCCGTGGCGCGCAAGGATGTGGAGCAGAAATCCGAGCTCACCGAGGAAGAGGTCGAAAAGGGCGAACTCGTCTTCCTCGGCCTGTTCGGCCTGATCGATCCGCCGCGCGATGAGGCGATCGAATCGGTCGCCGTGTGCCACGATGCCGGGATCGCGGTGAAGATGATCACCGGCGACCATGCCGCCACCGCCCGCGCCGTGGCCAGGGAACTCGGCCTGAAGCATACCGACAAGGTCGTCACCGGGCGCGAGCTCGAGGATGTGTCCGACGCGGATCTGCCGCGCATCGCCATGGAGACCGATGTCTTCGCCCGCGCTAGCCCCGAGCACAAGCTGCGGCTCGTCAAGGCGTTGCAATCGCAGAAGCAGATCTGCGCCATGACAGGCGACGGGGTCAACGACGCCCCGGCGCTCAAGCGCGCGGATGTCGGTATCAGCATGGGCCAGAAGGGCACCGAGGCCGCCCGCGAGGCCTCAGCCATGGTGCTGGCCGACGACAATTTCGCCTCGATCCAGCGCGCGGTCGAGGAGGGGCGCACCGTCTACGACAACCTGCGCAAGGCCATTCTCTTCATTCTGCCGACCAATGCGGCGCAGGCGCTGATCGTGGTCACGGCGATCATGGTGGGGCTCGTCCTGCCGGTCACGCCGGTGCAGATCCTGTGGGTCAACATGATCACCGCCGTGACACTCGGCATCGCCTTCGCCTGGGAGAAGGCCGAGGGCAACGTCATGAAACGCAAGCCCCAGCCCGTGGAAGAGCCGCTGCTGACGCCCTTCGTGCTGTGGCGGATCGGCTTCGTTGGGCTGGTGCTCCTGGTCGGCGCCGGCGGTCTCTTCCTCGCCCATCACGGCAATGACGGCGATCTCGCCTATGCCCGCACCATGGCGGTGAACGGGCTGGTGATGGGGCAGATCTTCTACCTCATCAACACCCGCTTCTTCACCGCGCCGTCCTGGACGGTGGAGGGGATCACCGGCAACCGCGTGGTGCTGATCGCCATCGGTGTCTGCGTCGCGCTGCAGTTGATCTTCACCTACGCGCCGTTCATGAACATTCTCTTCGAGACCACCCCGCTCGATGCGGGGGCATGGGCGCAATGCATCGCGGTGGGTGTCGTCGTCTTCGTGCTGGTGGAGGCGGAAAAGGCGCTCGCGCGGGCGGGCAGGCATCCCTTCGCCCGGGAACCCAGCCAGCAGGCGTGATCAACGCCGGATCGGAGGTTAAGTGAGCGGTCTGAAGGCGGTTCTGTTCGATATGGACGGTGTCATCACCGACACCGCGCGTGCCCATGCGCAATCGTGGAAGGCGCTGTTCGATGCCTATCTGGCGCAGCATCATCCCGGTGAGCGCGAATTCGACATCGATGGGGATTACCACCGGCATGTCGACGGCAAGCCGCGCTATGACGGCGTTCGCGATTTCCTCGCCTCGCGCGGCATCAGCCTGCCGCAGGGCGATCCGGGCGATGATCCCGAGGCGCTGACCATCTGCGGGCTGGGCAACGCCAAGAATCGCGAATTCAACCGATGGATCACGGAAAACCCGGTCGAGCCTTATCCCGGCACGCTCGCTCTGCTCGATGCCCTGGATGATGCGGGGATCGCCGTCGCGCTCTTCACTTCGAGCCGCAATGCGGATGCCGTGCTTTCGGCGGCGGGGCTCGAAAATCGTTTCGCGGTGCGAATCGACGGTGTGGTGATGGCGCAGCGCGGGCTACCCGGCAAGCCCGATCCGGCCATCATGCATCTCGCCGCCGAAGGGCTCGGCGTCGCGCCCGCCGATTGCGCCATCGTCGAGGATGCGGTTTCGGGCGTCGCGGCCGGGGCGAAGGGCGGCTTCGCACAGGTGATCGGCGTGGCGCGCGAGGATAATGCCGATGCGCTCGACGAGGCCGGGGCCGATCTCGTGGTCCGCGATCTCGCCGAACTCGACCTCGATGCCGGGCGCCTCGCCCTGCGCACCCTGCACGGCCTGCCCGATGCGGGTGCCGCGATGGACGAGATCGCGGACAAACTTCGAGGCAAGCGCGCGGCGGTCTTTCTCGATTACGACGGCACGCTATCGCCCATCGTCGAAAATCCCGACGACGCCGTCCTGAGCGAGGGCATGCGCGCCGCGATCGAAAGGCTTTCGCGGGCCGCTTCGGTGGCGATCGTCTCGGGGCGCGATCTCGACGATGTGCGCCGTTTCGTCGATCTCGATCATCTCTATTTCGCCGGCAGCCACGGCTTCGACATGGCCGGCCCGGACGGGTGGCGGCATGTCGTGGAGAAGGGCAAGGCCTTCCTGCCCGCCCTCGATGCGGCGACGAAAGCGCTCGAAGAGGCGCTTTCCGGGATCGAAGGCGCGCGCGTCGAGCGCAAGGCGTTCTCGCTCGCGGTACATTTCCGGCAGGTCGCGGAAAGCGAGGAGGAAGAGGTCGCCCGGATCGTGCGGGAGGTGGTGGACCGGAACGGCAAACTGCGCGCCTCGGGAGGCAAGAAGGTCTTCGACGTCAAGCCCCGCGCCGACTGGCACAAGGGCCGCGCCGTCCTCGCCCTGCTCGATACGCTCGATCTCGCCGGCGGCGATGTCGTCACCTTCTATTTCGGCGACGACACCACCGACGAGGACGCCTTCCGCGTCATCGCCCGCGATGGGATCGGCATCGTCGTGCGCGACGAGACCGACCGCGCCAGCGCGGCGCGCTACGCCCTCGACGACGTCGCTGCGGTCGAGAGGTTTCTGGGCGACCTCGCTTCGCGTATCGCGCGAGGCTGAGCGGGCGACTTTCGCAGTCGCACCTTTGGCATCTGCGCAGAAATGCAAGGTTACGGGCCTTGCCGTAATGGGAGCGCTCATGCACCCTGCAGGTCATTCTCAATCGCCGCGCGTCCGCGCCGCCTGATCGCACGAGAGGTATCCATGTCCCGCATCGTTTTCGTCAACGGTGAATTCGTCCCCTATGAAGAGGCGCATGTTTCGATCATGGATCGCGGCTTCCTCTTCGCCGACGGCATCTACGAGGTCGCGGCGGTGTTGAACGGGCGGCTCGTCGACAACGAAGCGCATCTCGCGCGGCTCGTGCGCTGCCTCGGCGAGATCGGCATCACGTCGCCCTATACGATCGAGGAATGGACGCAGCACGAGGAAGAACTCGTCAAGCGCAACGGCGTCGTCGAAGGCCTTGTCTACATGCAGGTCACGCGCGGCGTCTGGGAGCGCGACTTCCCCTTCCCGCCAGCGGAGGTGAAGCCCACGGTGGTGATGTTCACGCAGCAAAAGACGATCACCGGCTCGAAGCTGCCTGAGACCGGCGCGAAGGTGATCACCGTGCCGGATCTGCGCTGGAAGCGCCGCGACATCAAATCCGTCGCTCTGCTCGCCCAGGTCCTGGCCAAGCAGGAAGCCGCCAAAGCGGGTGTGTCCGAGGCCTGGATGGTCGAGGACGGCTACGTCACGGAGGGCGGTTCCTCGACGGCCTTCATCATCACGCAGGACGGGCGCATCGTCACCCGCCCGCTCTCGAACGCCATCCTGCCCGGCATCACGCGCCAGGCGGTGATGCGGCTCGCCGAGGAGCAGGGGCTGACGCTGGAGGAGCGTCTGTTCACCGTGGAAGAGGCGCTCGATGCGGCGGAGGCGTTCTACACCTCGGCCTCCGCCTTCGTCATGCCGGCGGTGGAGATGGACGGAAAACCGATCGGAGGCGGCAAGCCCGGCCCGCTGACGCGTCGGCTGCGCGCACTCTATCTCGACATGGCGCAAGCCTCGAATTCCGGAAAGTTGGGCTGAGCCATGCGCAGGATCCGTGTCGCCGCGGCCCAGATGGGGCCGATCCAGAAGGCCGAGACCCGCGAGGAAGTCGTCGCGCGCATGATCGCGCTGATGGACGAGGCAGCGGGCAAGGGGGCCGATTTCATCGTCTATCCCGAACTCGCCCTGACCACGTTCTTTCCGCGCTGGTATCACGCAGATCGCGCCGAGGCGGATGAATGGTTCGAGGCGCAGATGCCCGGGCCGCAGACGCAACCCCTGTTCGACCGTGCCCGCGAGCACGGCATGGCGATGTCCTTCGGCTATGCCGAACTGACGCCGGACGGGCACCATTTCAACACCTCGATCCTCGTCGACAAATCCGGGGCCATCGTCGGCAAGTACCGCAAGATCCATCTGCCCGGTCATGACGAATACGACGACGAGCGCGCCTTCCAGCATCTGGAGAAGCGCTATTTCGAGCCCGGCGATCTGGGCTTCCCGGTCTGGCGCATGCTGGGCGGGATTTTCGGGATGTGCATCTGCAACGACCGGCGCTGGCCCGAGACCTATCGCGTGATGGGGCTGCAGGGGGTCGAGATGGTGGTGCTCGGCTTCAACACGCCCTCGGTCAATTCGCAGAAGGGCGAGGAGGGGATCGAGCAGCGCATGTTCCATCACCGCCTCTCGCTCCAGGCGGGTGCCTATCAGAACGCGACCTGGGTGGTCGCCGTGGCGAAGGCGGGCAGCGAGGACGGGCATCATCTGATGGGCGGGACCATGATCGTCGATCCCGACGGGTTCATCGTCGCCCAGCTCGGCCACGAGGATGACGGGGTGCTGGTGCATGATTGCGATCTCGACGCCACGCGCTTCGGCAAGGAGACGATCTTCGATTTCGCCCGCCATCGCCGCATCGAGCATTACGGGTTGATCACCGAGCGTGTGGGGGCCGAACCGCCGCCGGAGTGATGCTGGCGGAAACGTGCGGCGGCTTGTCGAGAACTCCTGCCGATTCTTCTTGCCAACCGGGAATTTCGGGCTAAAGCAAATCTGCCTTCCAGCACGGAAGAGCCCCCAGGAAGAAACCCGCACATGGCACGCCTCTACATGTCCCGGTCGACCGGCGACCTGATCGCCGATCGACGCTACGGCTATGCCCGCTCCTGCTTCGATGCCGGCGACCATGAAGGCGCGGCGGATGTCGCGCGCGCCGTGCTGGAACTCGCCCCCGGTTTCGCCCCCGCATGGTCGCTTCTCGGCGAGGCCGAGGCGGCGCTCGGCAACCGCGATGCGGCGATCGAGGCCTTGCACAAGGCTCTGGAGATAGAGCCCGAGGACGTGCTCGGCGCATCGATCACCCTGGCGCGTCTCGGCGCATTGCCGCAGGCGGCGGCGCTCACCAACGGCTATGTGCGCACGCTGTTCGACCGATACGCCGGCGCCTTCGAGAACCATCTGACGAGCGCGCTGGATTACCGCGCACCGGCGCAGATCATGGACGCGCTCGACCGGCTCGCGCCCGGGCGCCGCTTCGCGTCCTGCCTCGATCTCGGCTGCGGAACGGGGCTGATGGGGGCGGCGGTGCGTGAGCGCGCGGCGCATCTCACCGGCCTCGACATCGCCCCCGCCATGGTCGCGAAGGCGGGCGAGAAAGGCATCTACGACGCGCTCGCCGTCGGCGAACTCACGGAATACCTGGCCGATCTGCCGGCCGGCGCGCATGATCTGATCCTCGCCGCCGATGTGATGGTCTATATCGGCGATCCGGCCCGTGTGCTGGCCGCCGCTGCCGGCGCGCTCGCGCCCGGCGGCCTGTTCGTCTTCTCGGTTCAATCCGGTGACGCGGAGATGCCGGAGGGCTTTCGCATCGGCGCCGATTCGCGTTTCGCGCATGACGAAGCTTTCCTGCGTCGTCGTGCCGGGGAAGCGGGTTTGTCAATCATGCTCTTCGAGCCCGTGACGACGCGCCGCGATGCGGGCGTGCCCGTGCCCGGTCACCTGCTCGCATTGCAGGTGTGAGCGCCGCAGGGCTACCGGGGCTTGGGCGCGCCTGATCGGCGCACCATGTGCGAAACGCCCCGAACCCGCTGCCCGCTTTGAGGTCTTGCCTCCCGTCGCCTGCCGCCGCAGGCTGCATGCTTCCAAGAACAAGCATCAGGGGAGGCCGCCATGGCGGGAGAGGAGAATGCGGGCACGATGATCGTGACCGGGGGCAGCCGGGGCATCGGCGCGGCGGTGATCGGGCTGGCCGCGCGGGCGGGCTACCGGATCTGTTTCAGCTATGGCGCGGATGTGGCCGGTGCGGATCGCGTCGTCGCGGATGCCGAGGGTGTCGGGGCCGCGATCAAGGCGATCAAGGCGGATATGGGCACCGAGGACGGTGTGGTGGCGCTGTTTGCCGCCTGTGACGCTGCGTTCGGCGCGCCGGACGTGCTCGTCAACAATGCCGGCGTCACCGGCAAGCTGACCCGGGTCGCCGATATGGAAGCCGCCGAGATCACCCGGGTCATGAATATCAACGTGCTGGGCTATTTCATCGCCGCGCGCGAGGCGATCCGCCGGATGTCGACGCAACGCGGCGGGCGCGGCGGCAGCATCGTCAACGTCTCGTCGCGCGCCGCCGTTCTGGGCGGGCCCGGCGAGTTCGTGCATTACGGTGCGAGCAAGGGCGCCACGGATACGATGACGCTCGGCATGTCGAAGGAAGTCGGCGCCGAGGGTATCCGCGTCAACGCGGTGCGCCCCGGTCTCATCGAGACCGACATCCACGCGCTGGCCGGTTCGCCGGACCGGGTGCAGCGCCTGATGAGCGGTGTGCCGATGGGCCGCGCCGGCAGCGCCGAGGAGGTGGCCCGCACCATCCTTTGGCTGGCCGGACCGGATTCCTCCTATGTTAGCGGTGCGCTGCTCGACGTATCGGGCGGGCGCTGAGCGCTCTGCGTGCGCTGCGCGTGAAAGGGGAGGCGGCCCCGGAGAACCGGGACCGCCCGGGATGCGAGACGGCGGGCTTGTGGGGAGCGCACCCGGGCTCCGCCTCGCGGGAAACGGGAAGCCTTCCTCAGAACGGCAGGAGAATGTCCATCACCTGCTGGCCGTAGCGCGGCTGCTGCACATCGGTGAGCTGGCCGCGTCCGCCATATGCGATGCGGGCCTGCGCGATCTTGGTGGAATCGATGGTGTTGTCGGCCTCGATATCCTCGGGTCGCACGACGCCCGCGACGATCAGTTCGCGCACCTCGAAATTCACCCGGATCTCCTGCTTGCCCTCGATCACCATATTGCCGTTGGGCAGGACCTGGGTGACCACGGCGGCGACGTTGGTGGTGAGCTGTTCCGCGCGCCGGGTCGAGCCCTCGCCGCGGCTGGAGGAGCGTGAATCGATCCCCACCAACGCATCGGCACGGGCATCCTCCGGCAGAACCTTGCCGAGTTGCGTCTCGAAGCCCATCAGCGCATCGGCGCCGAGGTTTTCGCCGTTCTGGCGCGTGCGCCGCGTCTGGTTGTCGAACTGGGCACGGTCGGTGACCCGCACACGCACGGTGAGGATATCGCCGATCTGGGCGGCGCGCTGATCGTTGAAGAAGGCACGCGAGCCCTGGCGCCAGAGCGAGTTGGACGCGAAGGCCGCGGGCTGCGTATCGGGCATCGGCATGCGCACGGGCTTGTAGCCGGGCTGCGAGGTCGGATCCTCGATCGGCGATAGCGCGGGCGCGCGGCCGACATTGGCGAGCCGGTCGGCGGTGCCGCAGGCTCCGAGGCCCAGGACCAGGGCGAGGACGCCGATACGGCGCAGGAAGCGGGGGGTGGACATGGCTGAAATCCCGGCTCGCATTACTGGATGATGCGCGGCGTCGCCGCGATCGGGCCGACGGAGGGTGCATCCACGGTGACCTGCCCCTGACCGCTGACGGTGGCTTGCAGGACGCGCTTGGATTGCGGGTTGGTCACCGCGATGACCTGTCCGCGCGCACCCGATTCGTTGGCGGTCCCGCGCATGGTCAGGGTGAGGTTGCGGCTGCGGTAGATGATCATGACGTTCTGGCCGCGTTCGACGAGGTTCTCGCGGGCGAGATCGCCGCTGCGCAGGGCATGCCCGGCTGCGAGATTGCGCCTTGCGATACGCTCTTCCAGTTCGAGCCCGGAATACCAGGCATCCTGGGGAATGTTGGCGGCAGGGCGACGCTCGATGCGCAGATCCGCAGCACTAATCCGCTCGCCGCGCGCGAGCGGGCGTTCGAGCACGGCGATCTCGACGGTCGCGACGGCCCGTCCGGCGACCATCGCCTGGCCGAGGCGCCGGGAGGTGCTCTCACCGACATAGACCATCGCCGCGAGGCGGCCGCTGCCGGGATCGTAGCGCAGATCGGTGACCGAGACCGAACCGGTCGCGGTGGGAGGCACGCGCATATGCGGGGCGCGCCCCTCGAACCGGATTTCGATCGCCTCGGCGGGATTGCCGCTCTGCGTCGCGATCGCTTCCGCAAGGGCGGCGGCGATCTCGGCATGATCGATCTCGCGGGCGGCGCGGGTGATATAGACTTCCGTGCGCCCGAAGGTCTGCGGCGGGCGCAGGCCGAGCTGCTCGGCTGCGGCGAGAATGCGTGCCGTGGCGATGGTGCCGCTCTCGCCGAGATCCGGCGCGCGGAAGGCGGCGATATCGGCCACGTCGGCGGGAACATCGCCGAGGAGGTCGCCGATGGTGACCACGTCCGCATCGACGGTGACGTCACCGCGCAGGCGCGGCTCGGGCTCCTGCGAAGGCGAGACGGCGAGAGCCGGGGCCGTCAGCGCGACGGCGAGGGTGACGGCGAGGATGAAGCCGGTCACCCGGGCGATCAGCCCGAGGCCGAGGCGGGCACAGCGCTGCGCGCCGAGGGGATGGATACGACGATCGAGGCTCATGACCCGTTACCCCCTGAACATCTGGTTGGCGGCGGTCAGCATCTGGTCGGCGGCGCTGATCACCTTGGAATTCATCTCGTAGGCGCGCTGCGCCGCGATCAGCGCGGAGATCTCGGTCACCGCATTGACGTTGGCCTCTTCGAGGAAGCCTTGCTGGAGATTGCCGAAGCCGGCTTCGCCGGGCTGGCCTTCGAGCGCCGGGCCGGAAGCGGCCGTCTCGAGGAAGAGGTTGTCGCCGATCGCCTGCAGACCCGCCTTGTTGACGAAGCGGGCGAGCCCGATCTGCCCGACATCCTGGGGCTCGTTGGCGGCGCCGACCACGACCTGGACCTGCCCTTGCGCCGAGATCGACACGCTGCGCGCATCCTGCGGCACCTGGATGCCCGGCGCGACGAGATAGCCGTCCTTGGTGACGATCTCGCCCTCGGCATTCAGCTCGAATCCGCCGTCGCGGGTGAAGGCGGTGCGGCCATCGGGCAGTTCGATCTGGAAGAAGCCCTCGCCACGGATGGCGATGTCGTAGTCCTTCTCCGTGGGCGAGATATTGCCCTGGGACATGGCGCGGGCGGTCGAGACCGCCTTGACGCCGGTCCCGATCTCGATCCCCGCCGGCACGCGGGTATCCTGTTCGGAAGTGACGGCGCCGGAGCGACGCAGATCCTGATAGAGCAGATCCTGGAAATGCGCCTGCTGGCGTTTGTAGCCGGTCGTGCGCATGTTCGCGATGTTGTTGGAAATGACCTGGACGTTGAGTTCCTGGGCGGTCATCCCGGTGGCGGCTGTGTGCAGGGCACGCATGATGACTTACTCCTCGTTCAGGCTACTTCGCCGAGGCGCTGCACCGCGGTGCGCTGCGTCTCGGCCATGCGCTGGATCATGCCGGCAATGCTGGTATAGGCGCGGCTGACATCCATCATCCGCGTCATCTCCAGCACCGCGTTGACGTTGGAGCGCTCGATCATGCCGCTGCGCAGGGAGGCGTTCTCCATGGCCGGCATCGGTTCCTCCTCGGTGACGAAGAGGTTGGCGCCGACATTGCGCAGCCCCTGCGGATCCTCGAAGCGCACCAGCCTGATCTGGCCGAATGCGCCGGCGGTGGACGAGACCACGCCGTCGGGCGAGATCGCCAGGTCGGTCGCTTCGGGATCGACGGCGATCGGTCCGCCGTCGCCGAGCACCAGGAACCCGTCGCTGTTGACGAGGCGCCCCTGATTGTCGAGCTGCATGGCGCCGTTGCGCGTGTAGCGCTCGCCCTGAGGCGTATCCACCACGAGGAAACCGTCGCCCTGGATCGCGACGTCGAGGGGGTTGCCCGTCTGCTCCGTCGCGCCCTGGCTGAAGTCGAGCGGCGTATCCGCGTCGATCACGTAGCGGAACATGCGATCCGCACGCGGGAATTCCTCCGCGCGGGCGGTCGGCATCATGTATTGTTCGAATACCGACGAGCGCGCCTTGAAGCCGTTCGTCGAGACGTTGGCCATGTTGTTCGCGATGACGTCGAGTTCACGCGCCAGCGCTACCTGTCGTGACAGGCCGATGAGAAGCGAATTCTCCATTGAGCCGCTCCCTTTCCCGTTTGTCCCCGCCGAAGCCCCGGCGCTCCCCAGCGCGGTTTCGGCCCACAAACTGACGCACGGGGCGTGCCAGATCGGCCCGTTCCGAAAAACGCGAGTAATTTTAATAACTTGGTTAATCGACCATTGACCGTGCCGCCCGGACGCTTTCGCCGGGGCGGCAAAAACCACCCGGCAGGAATTGCCGCCTTAACGACGCGTTAACCGTATCCGGCGATTGTCGGGTTTGCAGATCTGCCTGGGTGGTCGGCGATGCGTGCCAAGCGTGTGGGGCAAGCATCCGGGAAGCATCCGGGGCAAGCATCAAGGGAATATCGGGGACGGGATGGCTGGGGATACGGACAACGAAGACGGAGCGGAAGGCGGTGGCGTCGAAAAGGCCTCCAACCGCAAGCGTCTCATCATCTTCGCCGCAGCCGGCCTCGCCGCCGTCGCGCTGGCCGGAGGTGGTGCGTTCTTTCTTCTGGGCGGGGGCGATCCCGCCGAACAGGTCGAAATC
>JBJHBI010000045.1:0-33975 GCA_050485405.1 Salinarimonadaceae bacterium | reverse complement strand
CCGATCCCGCGATCCCCCTCGATGTCGTGCCCAATGAGGCGCGGGACGCGGATGTGCGGGTGGTTCTGTCGAATTCCTTCGGCTTCGGCGGGCAGAATACCTGCCTCGTCTTCGCCGCAGAGCCGGTTTGATCCGGCTGAACCGATACCGAGCCGGGAGGCTTAATCATCATGGGCAAGCGGATTCTCGTGACGGGCGGCGGCAAGGGTGTCGGCGCAGCCATCGTGCGCAGCCTCGCGCGGGCGGGTTACGACGTCGATTTCACTTATCGCTCCTCTGCCGATGCCGCGAAGGCGCTCGCGCAGGAACTCGTCGATGCGCATCCCGGCGTCTCGGTGAACGGTTTCGCGCTCGATCTCTCCGATAAAGAGGCGATCGAGGCCTTCTGCGAGCGGATCGAGGGCGAGGGTTATTACGGCTTCGTCCATAATGCCGGCCAGCCCTATGACGCGCTCACCGCGATGATGGCGCAGGACAAGGCCGAGGCGGCCATGCAGGTGAATTTCTGGGCCTTCACCCGCCTCGCCAAGGCGCTGATGCGCACCATGCTGCGCGCCCGCTCAGGGCGCATCGTCGCCATCGGTTCCGTCGCCGCGCTCCAGGCAACTGCCGGAAACGCCGCCTATGCCGCCTCGAAGGGCGCGCTGATCTCCTATGCCCGCACGCTCGCCATCGAGACGGCGAAGCGCGGCGTGAGCGTCAACGTGATCGCGCCGGGCTTCATCGATACCGACATGATGGCGAGCTACGAGGCCTATCGCGAAAATATGGAAAAGCAGATCCCGGCGGGCCGTTTCGCCAAGCCGAAAGAAATCGCCGGCCTCGCCGCCTTCCTGATGAGCGAACCGGCAGGCTACATCACCGGCGCCGTATTGCCGATCGATGGCGGGCTCACCGCTATGATCGGCGTGCATCGCTGATATTGCGACGATTGCGGCGGAGCGACAGCGTGGCGGACGAGGATCATCAGGGCGGCAACGGGGGCGAAGGCGGCAAGCCGAAGGCGCCGGGTCGCAAACCGTCCGGCAAACCGGGCTTTCGCAAACCCGGCTACGGCAAGCCGACATATGGCAAGAAGCCCGGTTACGGAGGTAAGCCCGGCTATCGCCCCGGCGGGCGTGGCCCGGGCCCGCGCCGTGATCCGCGCAATGCGCCGGAAGACGGCGTCGCCGTGATCTATGGCTGGCATCCCGGCGTCGAGGCCCTGCGCAATCCAAAGCGCCGGATCCGCAAGCTGCTCGCCACGGAGAACGCCGTCAACCGGCTCACCGCCGAACTCGGAACGCTTCCCGTCACGCCGGAACTCGTCGCCCCGCGCGAGATCGACGGGCTGCTCACCCCCGATGCCGTGCATCAGGGCATCTATATCGAGGCCGACCCGCTCGATCATCCCGGCGGCATCGACGGGCTCGGTGCGGATTCGCTGGTGCTGGTGCTCGACCAGATCACAGATCCGCATAATGTCGGGGCGATCCTGCGCAGCGCCGCCGCCTTCGGCGTCACCGCCATCGTCACCACCGCCCGCCATTCCCCCGCCGCGACGGGCGTGCTCGCGAAATCGGCCTCGGGCGGGCTCGAACACGTGCCCTTCGTCACCGTGCGTAATCTCGGTGACGCGCTGGAGCGGCTGGGCGAGAACGGTTTTTACCGCATCGGCCTCGATTCGGAAGGGTCGCAGGATTTCGACGGGCTCGCGCCGCGCCTGCCGCTCGCTCTCGTGCTCGGCGCCGAGGGCAAGGGCCTGCGCCAGCGCACCCGCGCCTGCTGCGACGTCGTCGCGCGGCTCGAGATGCCCGGCGTGATCAAGAGCCTCAACGTCTCCAATGCCGCCGCCGTCACCCTGCATACGCTGACGCGCAAGCTCGCGCATGGGGGCGCCGCATGAAGATTCTGCTCGTCGTCGCCGTGGCCCTCGTCGATTCGGACGGGCGCGTGCTGATCGCGCAGCGCCCGGAAGGCAAGCAGATGGCGGGTCTGTGGGAGTTTCCCGGCGGCAAGGTCGAGCCCGGGGAACGGCCCGAAGAGACGCTGATCCGGGAATTGCGCGAGGAGCTCGGCATCGAGACGCAGGAAGCCTGTCTCGCCCCCCTCACCTTCGCGAGCCACGCCTATCCCGACTTTCACCTCCTGATGCCGCTCTATATCTGCCGCCGCTGGCAAGGCGTGGTGCAGGCGCACGAGCATGCCGATCTGAAATGGGTCCGCGCCACGCGCCTGCGCGACTATCCCATGCCGCCCGCGGACGAGCCGCTGATCCCGGGCCTGATCGACACGCTCGCGCATTTCTGAGCGTATCGATCAGGCGGGCTTCGCCGATCACCCCGCCACCGCGACGGGCGAATGCCGCAGCATCGGCTGCGTCTTGCGATAGACGAGGCTGCGCCACAGCCATTCCGCCGGGCCGAAGCGGAAGCGCGCGCGCCAGGCGCGCGACCAGATCGGCATCGCCACCCAGATCGCGAGCACGATCGCGATCTGCCCGACGCGCCCGACCTCCATGAACAGGCCGAGCCCGTGGCCGTAGAAGATCAGCGTGCAGATGACGCTCTGGGCGAGATAATTCGAGAACGCCATCCGCCCGACGGGAGCGAAGACCGCCTGCATGGCGGGGCCGAAACGACGCGCGGCGAGGATCACCAGCGCCATGTAGGCAAACGCGAGAAGCGGCGCGGCGAGCGTGTTGGGCATGCGTCCGAAATAGAGCGAGAAGGTCATCTCCCAGCCGGCATTCGCATTCATGACGAGCCCGAGCCCGACGATCGGCAGACCGAGCACCAACCCCGTCACGGCGAGGCGGGCATAGGCGCGGCTCGACCATTCGCCCGTCATCAGCCCGCTCTTGAAAGCGGCCATGCCGAGCGCCATCACGCCGAGCAGATAGAGAAACTGCTCTGTGGCAATGCCGAAGAGCTGCATGCCGAGGCTCTGCACGAAGCGCATCGCGAGTTGCTCGGAAAATCCGCCCTGATAGGCCGCGATCTCCGCGAGCGCATGGCTGCCGCTCGCGAGCCAGCTCTCCTCGGCGATTGCCGCGATCTCCTCCGGCGGCAGCATGGTAATTCCGGCACCGATCAGCGCTAACACCCCCTGCTGCAGGGCAAGCAGCACAATCGCCACGATCACCAGCTTGCGGGGCGACCAGCGGCGCATGAACACCGCGACCATACCGATCAGCGCGTAGGCCGTGAGAATATCGCCGTACCAGATCAGATAGGCGTGGATCAGCCCGATCACGAGCAGCCAGACCATCCGCCGGTAATGCAGGGAGAGCGCCCCCTTGCCGGCGGCCTCCGCGCGCTGCGTCATCAGCACGATGCCGGCGCCGAACAGCATGGTGAAGAGCGTGATGAACTTCTTGTCGAAGAAGACATGCGAGACGAGCCAGATCGCGTATTCCGCGGCCCCCGCCGGCGGCACGGCGAGCGGATTGACGTAGGCCGCCGCGATCATGGCGAAGGCCTGAATGTTCATCACGAGGATCCCGAACAGCGCGAAACCGCGCAGGATATCGAGCGTGGCGATACGCTCCGTATCGGAAGTGGGGGCGATGGCGGCGGCGGACGGCTTGACGGTCATGAGCGCATTCTCCTGACATCCAACGTAGATGACGCCGCTCCCGGCGCCGGGTTCCGCCAAAGTGATGCCGATGCCCGCGAGAAGAGGCAAAACGCCATTCGGCAAGGATAGCCAAAACTGCGCGAAAGCGTGCTAGTTTCCGTTCACGATGCGTGAATGGTTCGACAATCCCGCGAAAAAGGAAGCCTTGCGCTCGCTGGCCGGGGCGGCTTTCGCCGCCGTGCTGATGACGGTGCTCGGCCCGTTCGGCACTTTCGAGGCGATGGATACGCCTGCCCGCGCGCTCTACTGGTTCACGGTAATCGGCCTGATCTGGTTGCAGAGCGATCTCGTCACCCGCTATCTCGAACGCACATTGAGCGGACGCGTGCCGCGCCCCAATCTCACGATACCCGCGATCGCCGCGCTGCTCGTGGCGCTACCCGCCACCGCGATCGTCATCGTCGCCACGCAGCTGATGATGCCGGGGGCGCAGATCGGGCTGGGGCAGACGCTCTGGCAGGTCTTCGTCGTCATCCTCGTCTTCAGCCTCGCCTTCAACAATCTGGGCAACGCCACCAGCGAAGCCGCAGCCGAGGGCGAGGCGCTGGAGGCAGAGCGGCGCATGGAGGAAGAGCGCCTGCGCGAAGAAGCGCGTCACGCGACGCAGGCACCGCCCGACACCACCTTCCGCCGTCGCTTTCCCCCGGGTCTCGGCGGGCGCCTGCTCTGCCTTGAAATGGAGGATCATTATCTGCGCATCCATACCGATAGAGGCTCGGACATCATTTTGATGCGCATGAGCGATGCCGAGAACGAGCTCGCCGGGGTCGAGGGGCTTCGCGTGCATCGTTCCTGGTGGGTGGCCCGCAATGCGGTGACGGGCACCCGGCGCGACGGCGCTCGCCTGCTGCTGCGTCTCGAGAACGGGCTCGAAGTTCCCGTCGGCAAGACCTATCGGGCGGCTCTGCGCGAGGCGGGCTGGCGCGAGGCAGGCTGGCGCAATGGAGGTGATCACGATGCCGCGGATTGAGTATGCCGCGACCATCGCCGCTCTCTTCCTCGCGCTGACGGCTCCGGCCATGGCGCAGGAAAGCTGCCGCTTCGCGCCTGCCGAGGAAGACGCGCGCCTCGCCGGGCTCGATCAGCAGGGCAATCCGCTGACCACGAACGGCGCGGAAATGCGCCTGATCGACCTGCGCATCGCGGATATCGCCGGGGCGCATGCCCTGATCGCGCGCGAACGCCCCGCCTATCGGGCTCTCGCCGATGCGCCGCCCGATCGCTGGGGCCGCCTCCCCGTGGAGGGTGTTCTCGATGACGGCGGTAGGCTCGCCCATGCCCTCATCGATGCCGGCTATGCGCGGGTCGATCCGGGGCCGGGAGCGCGATTGTGCGATCCGGCTCTGTTGACTCGGGAAGCGCGCGCCCGCGCGGGCCGGCGGGGGATCTGGTCCGAACCGGAAAACCGGCCGCTCTCGGCCCATGATCGCGAGGCGCTAGCGGCGCGTATGGGCGAGGACGTCATCGTCGAGGGCCGTGTCGTCAGCGTGGGTGAGCGCGGGCGGGCGACCTATCTCGATTTCTCGCGCCGCTGGCAGGGCGGCTTCACCGTGATAGTACCGCAGGAGATCTGGCACGAACTCTCAGATAGCGGGATCGACGCCGCGCATCTGGACGGTCGACGAATCCGCGTGCGCGGTGTATTGCTGGATTGGCGGGGGCCGGCAATCGAACTTGCAATTGCCGCATTCATCGAGGATCTGGAGACGGGGCGATCCCCGTAATGCGTTGCTGCCGGCCATGTGGACATTCCTGAAACCAACCCAGCGAAGCCTGTCGCGGCTCATCGCGATCTTTGCGACGGCACTCGTGCTCGCCGGTTGCGTCGGCGCGGGCGGAAGCAACGTCTTCTCGGCCAACACGCAGGCCCCCCTCGTCGCGGCGGTCGATACGGCGCAATCGCGCGAACACGCCCAGCTCGTTGCGACCTTCGGCGGGGAATACCAGTCGCCGCGCCTCAGCCGTCTGCTCAACGGGATCGTCGGTGATCTCGTCGCGGCCAGCCAGGATCCGAGCCTGCGCGTGCAGGTGACCGTGCTCGATTCACCCGCCGTCAACGCCTTCGCCCTGCCCGACGGGCGCCTGTACGTCACCCGCGGATTGCTCGCGCTGGCCAATGACAGCGCCGAGGTCGCCGCCGTGATGGCGCACGAGATCGCCCATGTGACGCTTCGTCATGCCTCGACGCGTTCGGAATTGCAGATGCGCTCCGATCTCGTCGCCCGCGTCGTCGCCGACGTGCTGCGCGACCAGCGGGCGGTGGAGAACGTGCGCACCGCCTCGCGCATGGATATTGCCCGGTTCTCGCGCGAACAGGAATTCGAGGCGGATGCGGAGGGCATCGCCACCCTCGCGCGCGCCGGCTACGACCCCTATGGCGCGACGCGTTTCCTGCAATCGCTGGAGCGCTGGGAAGCGCTGTCCCGGTCGCGCACCGGCGCGCGCGTCCAGCAGGGCGCCTACGACATGTTCGCCACCCATCCCGCTACCGGCCAGCGTATCGATGCCGCACGGGTGCTCGCCCGCCAGCTCGCCGAGCGCGCCGGCGCGGGTGATGCGCGCGGGCGCGACGTCTACCTCGCCGCGATCGACGGCATGACCTTCGGAGACGGCACCGAGGACGGGCTCGTGCGCGGGCGCCATTACGTGCACGGCCGGCTGCGCATCGGATTCAGCGCGCCGGAAGGTTTCGCCCTCGACAATTCATCACGCGCGGTGCTGGGCACCTCCGCCGACGAATCGCGGCGCATTCTCTTTGATCTGGTGGAGGCGGAGCCGGGTCAGGGGCTCGAATCGGTCCTCGCCTCGACATGGACCGACGATCTCACCGCGGAAGACATCCGTCGCCTCACCGTGAACGGCCTCGAAGCGGCGACGGCGCGCTCGCGCGGGCGGGACTGGCATTTCCGCATCGCGGCCCTGCGCCATGACGGGCGGATCTACCGGCTGATCTTCGCCCATCGCCCGCAGGACGGCTCCGCCGACCGGCTGTTCGAGGAAACCCTGTCGAGCATCCGCGCCATGAGCGCCCGCGACATCGCCGCCTTCCAGCCGCCGCGCATCCGCATCCATCGCGCGGGACCGCGCGACGACGTGGCCTCGATGGCGCGACGCATGACCGGCGCCGGGCAGAGCGTCTCGGTCTTTCGCGTCATCAACGGGCTCGACGCCAATGCGACGATCACGCCCGGCCAGAGCTACAAGATCGTCGTCGACTGAACGGCCGGATTTTCACCGGCACTCATGATTTCAGAAAGGCCGCGGCGGCGGCAGGGGCACGAGTTGCCCGCCGGCGCGCGTGGCGCCGGCTGCGGTGACGGGCGCCGGGACGGGCTCGCTCGCGCCGGGCGGCGTCGCCCCGGTCCAGACGCGAACCGGATTGGCGGGGCCGCGCTCCGGCAGATCGACCTGCGGCAGGAGCGGCGTCGATGCAGCCCCGCCCGCAAAGGCGAAACGCTCACCGGCGGCCTGCGGCAGCGTGATCGAGGAAGCGGGATTGCGCCCGCAATTCACCGGACGCAGATCCGGCGGCGCGAGCCCGCTCTGACGCGGCAACGCCTCCAGCGTCGTGCCGCCCCAGCCCAGCCGCGAGAAACCGTGTTCCAGAAGACCCGCCGACTTGATCGTGCGCTCCTGGGCCGAAGGCGCGCCGAGCACGATCGCCACGAGCCGGCGCCCGCGCTGCTCCGCCGTCACCACCACGTTGAAGCCCGACGAGCAGATATAGCCGGTCTTCATCCCGGTCGCGCCCGGATAACGCCCGATCAGGCCGTTATGGTTGCGCATGGTGTTGTTGCCGTAGCGAATGGAATCGAGCCCGAACAGGGCGCGCTGCTCTGGAAACTCGCGATAGAGCGCGCGAGCGAGAATCGCCATGTCCCGAGCGGTGGTGCGCTTGCGCGCATCGGGCAGACCATGGGCATTGGTGAAGAACGTGTCGTGCATGCCGAGCCGCGCGGCATGAAAATTCATGATCGCGACGAAATCCTCCACCGATCCGGCGATCCCCTCCGCGATCGTGGTCGAGACGTCGTTGGCCGAGCGCACCATGATGATCACGAGGGCGTTGTCGAGGCGGATTTGCGTGCCCGGCGAGAAGCCCATTTTCGAGGGCGGTTCCTCGGCGGCGCGGGCGGATACAGTGAGGAGATCATCCATGCGCGCCCGCCCGTTGCGCACCTCGTCCATGGCGACATAGGCCGTCATCAGCTTGGTCAGCGAGGCCGGATACCAGGGCAGCGTCGGATTCTGCGAATAGAGCACCCGCCCGCTATCGAGATCGGCGACGAGAGCGGGCGTGCCCGCGACCCATTCGGGGCGCTCGTCGGCATGGGTCTGCGCGACCGGAAGCGCGGCGATGGTGACCGCGATCAGGAATATCACAATCCGCAACATTCTTCCCCAACCCCCGATGCCCCGCATTCGCGTATGCGCCCCGCGCCGATCGGCGCCATGCCATGGCCGTGACCGGAATCATGCGGGGCGAAGTCTATGCCGTATATGCCACGCTTGCATAGTGGCTGTGCCGAACACGGACACGGCGATGCTCTTCGCAAACCCCGCCGGCATGGCGAAACGATGGCGAAGCGACACGCGGCGCGCCTCGCCGCACGCATAGCCGGCCTCGAGGGCGAAATGCCGCAATCGGGGAGCATGGCCCGGGGCCACACCCGCCCAACGGGAAATATGCGCGGGGGATGTGCGCGCGCGCCGCCGCAGATCGCTTCAAAAGCCGCCCTCAGCCGGCTATGAGAGACGGGGGATCACCGGGATATCCGGATTACGGGGGCGCCGCTTTCATGGACATCGTCTGGCTCTGGGTACCGGCGACGCTCGCGGCTGCGGCGGCGCAGACGGCGCGCAACGCCATGCAGCGCAGTCTGACCGAGACGATCGGCACCGTCGGGGCGACGCAGGTGCGCTTTCTCTTCGGCCTGCCCTTCGCCTTCGTCTTCCTCGCCGTCGTTCTCGTGGCGACGGGCGAGGCCTTGCCGATGCCCGGCCCCGGATTCTGGGGCTTCGTGCTGATGGGAGCGCTCACGCAGATCGGCGCCACCGCGCTGATGCTGGCCGCGATGCGGGCGCGCTCGTTCTCCGTCGTCACGGCCTATGTGAAGACCGAACCGATGCAGGTCGCGGTATTCGGTCTGGTCTTTCTGGGCGATCCGCTCACCTTCGCCCTCGCGCTGGCAGTGCTGATCGGAACGGGCGGCGTGATCGCGATGTCGTGGCGCCCGGGCATCTTCACCGAGGGCGGGATGCAGCCGATTCTGCTCGGCCTCGCCGCCGGCGCCTTGTTCGGTCTCTCGGCGATCGGCTTTCGTGGCGCCGTCCTCAATCTCGATTCCGGCTCCTTCCTGATCCGGGCCACGACGACCCTCGTCATCGGCCTCGCCATCCAGAGCCTCGTTCTCGGGCTCTATCTCGCCATTGCCGACCGGGCATCGCTGATCGCGAGCCTGAAGGTCTGGCGCAGCTCCGCGAAGGCCGGATTCCTCGGTGCGCTGGCCTCGCAATTCTGGTTCATCGGCTTCGCCCTGACGAGCGCCGCGAATGTGCGCACGCTCGCCCTCGTCGAGGTGATCATGGCGCAATTCGTCTCACGGCGGATCTTCTCGCAAAACGTCACACGCCAGGAGATCGGGGGAATGGCGGCGATCGTCCTCGCCGTGGCCATCCTCCTCGCCTTCGCACCGATCGGGGATTGACGGATCAGGCCCGTGGATTCAACCGGCGGATGCTCGTGATCGGCCCGTAACTGTTCTCGGCGATCCGCGCCCGCGCCGTGGCGAGCGGCTCGCGCGCGGTCGCCATGTGATGGCCGTTGGAATGGAGCAGCGTCTCGCGATCGCACATGATCCCCACATGGCCCTTCCAGAAGACGAGATCACCGCGCCTCAGATGCGCGAGTTCGTCGTCGATGGCGAGCGCCTCGCCGAGGCGTGCTTCCTGCATATCGGCATCGCGCGGCGCGTAGATTCCCGCAGCGGCGAGGGCGAGTTGCACGAGCCCGGAGCAATCGAGCCCGATCGAGGTTCGCCCGCCCCACAGATAGGGCGTGTGCAGGAACCGCTCGGCCACCGCGACCGGGTCGTCCTCAAGCGTATCGAGCGGCGCGATATGCGCGGTATGGACGTAACCGCCACCATGGCTACCGCAATCGATCCGGGCATAGGCTCCCTCGACCGCCGCGACATGCAGCCGCGCATTCAGAGAGAGAAAACGCTGCGTCGGCAATTTCAGCGACGAGCCGGGATAGAGCGGGCTGCGCAGGGCCGTGACGCGATGGGTCGGTTCGGGCGCCTGCGGATCGAGGTCTTCCCGCGCGACATAGCCGACATAACCATCCCCGACGCTCTGGCCCCAGGCGAAGCCGTTCTCGTCGGTCTCGTAGGCGATGAAGGCCTCGCCGGCGAGGAGCTCGGTATCGAGGGAGGCGTCGCTACGCGGCTCGCGGCGAAGCGCCGTATGGGTCGAGACGACGCGCATCAGCGTGCCTTGCGCATAGCGACCGGCAGTGATCCGATCGCGCAGATGCGCGGCTGCGAGATCGGGCCGCGCCGGCGTCAGACGCGGGTCGAAGCCGCGCGCCTCGCTCATGATCCGCTCCCGCCCGCCGGCGCGGGATAGCGCTCTGTGAGAAGTGCATGGACGAGCCGCGCGGCCTGCGCCTCGCCACCCTTGGGCCGGCCCGGCTTCGCATTGGGTACCCAGCCATAGATGTCGAAATGCAGATAGCTTCCCGCTTTCTCCACGAAGCGGCGCAGGAACAGCCCGGCAATGATCGCGCCCGCGAAGGAATTGCTGGAGATATGATTGAGATCGGCCACCGAGGAGCGCAGGAGATCGTCATAGGGCTGCCAGAGCGGCAGGCGCCAGACGGGATCGGCCTCGGCGATGCCGATCCGCGCGAGATCGGCGGCGAGCGCCTCGTCATCCGTCATGAAGGGCGGCAGATCGGGGCCGAGGGCAACGCGGGCGGAGCCCGTGAGGGTGGCGAAATCGATCAGGAGTTCGGGCTCTTCCTCATCGGCGAGCGCGAGCGCATCGGCGAGGATGAGACGCCCCTCGGCATCGGTATTGCCGATCTCGACATTGAGCCCCTTGCGGCTCGGCAACACGTCGCCTGGACGGAAGGCATTGCCGGAAATCGCGTTCTCGACCGCCGGCACCAGCAGCCGCAGGCGCAGATCGAGCCCGGAAGCCATCACCATCGCCGCCGCCGCGATCGCCGCCGCCGCACCGCCCATATCCTTCTTCATCAGGCTCATCGCCGCGTCGGGCTTGATGTTGAGCCCGCCCGTATCGAAGGCGACGCCCTTGCCGACGAGCGTCACGCGCGGCGCATCCGCACGCCCCCAGCGCAGATCGATCAGGCGCGGCGCGCGGGTCGAAGCGCGCCCTACCGCATGGATCATCGGCAGGTTCTCCGCGATCAGCGCATCGCCCTCGATGACGTCGCAGGAGGCCCCGTGGCGCCGCGCCAGATGCTCGACCGCCTGGGCGATCTCCGCCGGCCCGCAATCATTGGCCGGCGCGTTGATCAGATCGCGTCCGAGCGTCAGGGCCCGGGCGATCTCTGTCGCGCCCGCGACATCGACAGCCTCCGGGGCGACGAGCCGCGCCTGCGCCTGATCACCCTCGCCGGCATCCGCTCCGTCTTTCGCGGATTTTCCGCCGCGATAGCGCGTGAAGCGATAGGCACCCATCAGCCAGGCCAGCACGTCGAGCCTCCCGGCGCCGTCGAGGCGATAGAGCCCGGCGGGAAGACGTCCCGGCAGCAGCCCCGCGAGCAGAGGATCGCGCTTCTTCGTCCCGCCGAGCCCGAACAGCACATGGGCGAGAGCACCACCGGCATCCGGCAGAAGCACGATCTCGCCCTTCTTCGCCTTGAAGCCCTGCGCCTTGGCGAATTGCGCTGCGGGCGCGGGAAGCTCCCCCATCAGATCGTCGAGCCCTTCGGGCCCGACAGAGTGGATCGGAACGGCGGACAGGCTGGTATCGGTTTCGATGAGCGGGTGCGTCATGGCTTCTCGAAAATCTCCCGGACGGGGTGATGGCGCGGGGCTGCTTGCGTCAGTCGCGCTTCAGGCGCGCGATCAGGCTCGACGTGTCCCAGCGCCCGCCGCCCATCTTCTGGACATCGGCATAGAACTGGTCGACCAGCGCGGTGACGGGCATGGAGGAGCCGTTGCGGCGCGCCTCGGCGAGGACGATGTCGAGATCCTTGCGCATCCAGTCGACGGCGAAACCGAAATCGAACTTGCCTTCCACCATGGTCTTGCCGCGATTCTCCATCTGCCACGAGCCGGCGGCGCCCTTCGAGATCACGTCGAGCACGGCTTCCATGTCGAGACCCGCCTTCTGGCCGAAGGCTACCGCCTCCGACAGGCCCTGGACGAGCCCGGCGATGCAGACCTGGTTGACCATCTTGGCGAGCTGGCCGGAACCGGACGGGCCGAGCAGGCGGCAGGCCCGCGCGAAGCTCATGATCGCGGGCTCCACACCGGCATAGATGTCGGCATCACCGCCGCACATCACGGTCAGCACACCGTTCTCGGCGCCCGCCTGGCCGCCCGAGACGGGGGCGTCGATGAAGCCGAAGCCGCTCGCCTGCGCCGCTGCTGCGAGCTCGCGCGCGACTTGCGCCGAGGCGGTGGTGTGATCGACGAAGGTCGCGCCCTTCTCCATGGCCTGGAAGGCGCCGTCAGGGCCGGTCGTGACCTCGCGCAGGTCGTCGTCGTTACCCACACAGGCGAAGACGATCTCCTGCCCCGCCGCCGCCTCGCGCGGGGTCGCGGCGGCGCGCCCACCATGTTCGGCGACCCATTTGTCCGCCTTGGCCGCAGTGCGGTTGTAGACCGTGACCGTGTGTCCTTTGGCGGCGAGATGGCCCGCCATCGGATAACCCATCACCCCGAGACCCAGAAATGCGACCTTCGCCATGGCGTCTTTCCTCGCTTTGCCTTGCCTGCATACTGTCGTGCGCGCCCATTATCTAGGGGGCGCGGGCGGGATGGGTCAAACCGCGCGGCGACGCATCGGCGTTCGGCATGGTACGCGCATTCGCAGGATGGCATGCGCGCCCGCGTGACGGGATATCGCGCGTGCCATGTGCAACACGCACCTCTGCATTGCAAGTCGGCAATATGACATTGATACGGATTGCTCCGAAATCCAAGCTTGGCTATCAATGAAATTGTACGAAACAATCGCGTGAATCGGAGCTTCGCGGTGAATGGCAACGGATACGATTCGATCGATCGGGGCGACGGCGCGAAGAGCGAAGCCGGGCCGATCGTGGATTCGTGCCCGGATACCACGCCCGGCCATATCGATCGCGGGGGGATCTCGGGGCTGCTCCGGCTGCACGATCAGGGGCTCGGCGAGATGGCATATCGCGAATTCATGCGCCGCAACGTGCGCCGGCGCCCGCCCCGCCTCGATGGCCGCCCCGCCGTCTCGCGCCTGAGCGCCGACGACCTCGTTGCGCCCGCCAATTGCAACATACCGCCCGAATCATCCGACCCGGCTGCGCGCTGAAACGACGTTTCCTGCCGTATTCGCCGCCGCGCCTTGCCGCCGGCATGTCAGGAACAAACGAAGGGGCCGACTAACCGCTGCCCCGCAGTTCATCCCCGCAATTCATGGCGGCGCGCGAGTCGCGAGGTCAGCAATCCGGCCAGCATGCAGACCAGCATGAAGATCACGAGGCCCGGCGCGTAGAGTTCAACGATATAGCCGCCGATCACCGCGGCGAGCGCGCCGGTTCCCAGCTGCGCTGCGCCGGAGAGCCCTGCCGCCGTTCCGGCGAGATCGGGCCGCACCGAGAGCGCCGCCGCCGTCGCACCGGGAATGGTCAGGCCGTTCCCGATACCGTTGATCGTGAGCGGCAGGAAGAAGGTGAGCGGCGTCCACGGGCCGATCAGCGCAAAATACAGGGCGATCAGCATGGCCGCCGAGGACATCCAGGTGCCGATCACCACGAGCTTCATCGAGCCGACCCGCTGGCCGTAGCGCCCGGTGAGGAAGTTGCCGAACATGTAGCCGGCGGCATTGATCATGAAATACAGCCCGTAGACCTGCGGCGAACGCTCCATCGTCTCCACCACCACGAAGGGGGCGCCGGCGATGAAACCGAAGAACGTCGCCGAGACGAAGGCCAGGGTCAGCGTGTAGAATAGGAAAGCGGGATTGCTCAGCAGGATCGGAAAGCCGCGCAGGATGGCGACGACGGAGGATGCGGCACCGCGCGGCGCCGTCTCGTGCAGCGCATACCAGGCCGCGACGAGGACGCCTGCGGACAACACCATCATCGCCACGAAGATCGAGCGCCAGCCGAAGGCCTCTTCCAGCACGCCTCCCACGAAGGGCGCGATCATCGGCGAGATCACCATCGCCATCGACAGATAACCGATGAGGCTCGCCGCCCTGTCCTTGCCGGCCGTGTCGCGCACGACCGCGCGCGCGAGCGCGAAACAGGTCCCGCCGCCGGCGGCCTGGACGACACGGGCGAAGAGCAGGCTCTCGATACTCTCTGCGAAGGCCCCCATCAACGAGCCGATCAGGAAGAGCGCGACGCCGCCCACGATACAGGGCCGGCGGCCGATCCGGTCGGAGATCGGGCCGACGAAGAGCTGCGTCACCGCGACCGTGGCGAGATAGACCGTAAGGGTCAGCTGGATCGTGGCGTAATCGGTCTCCATCACCCGCGCGAGGACCGGGGTGGCGGGAGCGAGCACGTTCAGGGCGAAGGGCTGAAGGGTGGAGATCGCCACGAGAATGGCGAGCGAGGGTGCGCGCACGGGCGGAGCCCCGTCCATGATGGCCTCGCCGCTCTTCTGCACATTGGTCGTCGCGGCGGAAGCCTGCGTCGTCGCCGCGGAAGCCTTCGCCCCATCCGTCGCGATGTCCCGCTCTTCGCCCGCCCCACTCATTGCCTTGCCTCCCCGCCTGCGGTTTCAGGCCGCGCGACGCTCATCGCGGCGATGGATTTGCGCCGCACGTGTTCGCGGTGGATCATGTAGACCCCGGCGCCGACGACCAGCCCCATTCCCGCAATGGCGAGCAGGTTGGGCAGGTCGCCGAATACGAGATAGCCCAGAGCGAGCGCGAAGACGACGACGGCGTATCGGAACGGCGACACCACCGAGACCTCGACATTGCGAAACGCCATCACGATGGCGAGATTGGCGAGGGTCACGAGTATGGCGGCGACGACGAGCCACCCGGTTTCCGGTACGAGAAACGGCGTCCATTCCTCGCCCCTCACGAAGCCGATCAGGAAACCGGCGCCCCCGACCGCCATCGTGGTCGAGGCCGCGATCACCGGCGAGGGGATGTCGTCGGCGATGCGCCGCGTGACCAGATCGCGGATCGAGACCAGCACGGCGGCCGAGAGCGCGAACAGCACCGACATGTTGAAACCGTCGAGCGTCGGCTGCACGACGAGCAGCACCCCGACGAAGCCGACGATGATCGCCCCCCAGCGCCGCCAGCCGACACGCTCGAGCCCGAGCGCCACCATCATCAGCGTCATGATGATCGGCGTCGATTGCAGGATCGCCGTGACGTTGGCGAGCGGCAACAGCGCGAGCGCGGTGATGAAGAGGAAGGCGACCGTCGCCTCGAGCGTCGCGCGCAGGGCGACGAGCGGCGAGGCGAGACGACGCAGAAATCCCGCCTGCCCCATCGCGATCACGATGATCAGGGCGAAACAGGTCGAGAAGACGCCGCGCACCGCCATCATCTGGCTCGTAGAGAAGACATCCGAGGCGAGCTTGATCACCGTATCGTTGGTGATGAAGAGCATGCTCGCGCACAGCATCGCGATGATGCCGCGGCGGTTGTCGATGATGGCTCGGGGCGAAGACACGCGGAGAAATCCATTCGATTGCTCCCCTCGATACGCCTTTGCGCGGGCGCGGTCGAGCGTCGGGCGCACATAAATCGCGCAACCTCACCTGTGCGCCCGCGCAACGAATTGACCCAGCGTAATGTCGCTTTCGGTCAGTCGATTACCTCGACGAGTTCCACACGGCGGTTGAGCGCGCGGCCGTCCTCGGTGCGGTTCGTCGTGATCGGCGACATCGGCCCGGCGCCTGCTGGGCGCAGCCGCTCACGGTCGATGCCGTGCTCACGGCGCAGCCAGCTCACTACGGCCGAGGCGCGATCGAGCGAGAGGCGCAGGTTGTAGTCGAAGCCGCCGACGCCGTCGGTATGGCCCACCACGAGCAGGTTCAGCTCGGGCCGGTCTCGCATCAGCCCGCCCACGACGTCGAGCGCATCGGCGGATTCGGGCAGGATCTCGTCGCTGTCGAAGGCGAAGAGTATGGCATCGACGACGACGCGCCCGTCCGCGAGCAGCCCTTCCTCCAGTTCGTCGGCCTGCTGGACGACCGGCACCGGCGCGGATTCCGGCTCGGGAGCCGGTTCGGGCTGCGCGGGGGAGGCGAAGAGATCGAGATTCTCCATCGGCTCGACATCGACGAGATTGACCATGATGCGCGTATTGCGCTGGCGCACGAAGATCGAAAGGGCGATCACGGTCTCCTCGGCGGCATCGCGCGCCAGGATGTAGCCGACCGCGTCGGAGCTTCCCGCGCCGGTGGCGGAGAAGATCGTATTCAGGATGAAGGTGAGGCCGTTGCGCGTGCTGAGCTCTTCACCGATCCCGGAAAAGACGATCTCGAAACCCTCGCGCTCGAAATAATCGAGGTAGCTGCGATAGATGCGCAGATTCGCGGTTTCCGTCCCCTCGATCGTATATTCCATGCGCGTATGCGCGCCCTCGACCTCGAGAAACTCGGTCTGCTCGCGCCCCTCGCGCGGTGCGGAGGGGAAGGCGATCTCGGCGAAGTCGGTGAATTCGTCGAGGGTGATGTAACCGCCCGGCGGCAACGGCACCAGAGGATGCGCGCTCGCCCCTTCGATCGGGCGTCGCGCCTCGGCGGGGTCGGTCAGCGTGACGAGCGTCGCAGCCGCTCCGACACACAGGGCGAAGAGCGTGAACAGGATTTTTCGCATCGATGGATTCTCCCGGATTGTGGCACCGTAGTCCTAAACGGCGCTCCGGGAGTGCGCCCCCTGCGAATACAGGGGGCGACCGCGATTAGGCGCGGGCTCACTTCACGCGGCAGACCCCACGGCGCGACAACCGGTCGAGGTCGCGCGGATCGCATTGCGTCGAGAGGAACTGCGACCATTCCCGCTCGCTGCCGTAGAAGACGTTGCGGTCGACCTCGCCGCGAATGCCGGGAACGGTGCCCGTCTGCGTCCACTGCCAGAAGGTGTAGCGGCGGTCGCGATAGCGCTCGTGCGGCTCGGCGGCGACGGAGCGCAGCCAGAACGGGTTGTCGAAATGCTCGCCCTCGAGGATATCGCGGTGGAAGTTGATGTCGGTGTAGATGATGGGCATCTGCCCGTAATGCCGCTCCATCATGGCGAGCATGGTGCGGATCATCTGAAGCGCCTCGCTGCGCGAGGGCGTGCGCGTGCACAGGCGCGAATGGTTGTTCCACTCGACATCGAGAACGGGCGGCAGCGCATCGCGTTCGCGCGGTACGTTCTCGATGAACCAGGCGGCCTGCTCGGCGGCATCGCGGCACCAGAAGACGAAGTGATAGGCCCCACGCGGAACGCCGGCGCGGCGGGCATTCTCCCAGTTCTCATGGAACTTGCGATCGAGATGCAGCGCGCCTTCCGTCGCCTTGATGAAGGCGAAGCGCGTCCCGGCCTGGCGAACCCGGTGCCAGTCGATATCGCCCTGCCAATGCGAGACGTCGATACCGTGGACGGGCATGCGGTGCACCCGCGCGACACCGTCATGGGGCGCGTTGTCGCCCTTGAGCGGATAGCGATCGGGGAAGACCGAACACGCCGCAATGCTCGCGATCAAGGCGATGACGGCGAGAAGCGGCAGGATTTTGGGCGTCGGGATCAGGCGTTCGAGCATCGGCTACATCCGTTGGTCTGGCACCGTGGTTGAAGCGCAGTATCCCTGACGAATCCTTAACACGACGTACGCACGCTCCGAAAAGGCGCGTGCGCACAAAGCTTTGTACGATATGGTTAATGCCGCTGCGTCAGCTGGCGGGTTCGGGATCGAGGCTGAAGGCTTCCAGAAGGAAGGGCCGGAAAGCGTCCATGCGCGGCAGCGCCGCGTCGCCCCCTTCGGGCTGCGGATCGGGCAGGATCCCAGGCACGAAGCCCAGATCGGAAAACGGCGCGAGCACGCTCTCGTCGGCGGAGAAGATGTGCACCGGCACCGCGCGCGAGGCATCCGGGCCGGTCACGAGCGGTGCCGGCTGATGGTCTCCGAGCACGATGACGAGCGTCTGAGGGTCGACCCGGTCGCGCAGGAATTTCGCCACGACGTCGATGGAATTGCCGACCGAGAGCGCGAATTGCTCGCGCACCCGGTCATGGTCGCGCCACACCTCCCGCGCCTCGGGCGCATCGCGCGTCCAGCGCTCGTAGACCGAGCCGTCCCCCAATTCGTCCCAGGCGACGACATCCGGCACGGGCAGCCAGGGGGCGTGGCTGGAGATCAGCGCGATGCTGGCGAAGAGCGGCGGGCGGTTCTCGATCTCGAGCTCGGTGCGGGCGAAGAAATCGAGGGCGAACTGGTCGGGAACGATACCCCAATAGAAATTCGGCCCCTCATAGCCCATATCCGCCGCTTCCCAGGTCGCCTGATAGCCGAGCCGCTCGCCCTCCGGCCAGGGCAGGGTGATCGCCGGCTTGACCTGTACGGTGCGCCGCCCCGTCGCCTCGAAATCATGGACGAGGCTGCGCGGCTGCTCCGCGAGAAACAAGGCGTAGAGTGTCTGGTCGTCGATGAAGCGTCCGGCGGTGAAGGAGGCGTGATTGAGCCAGGACTGGCCGCCGACGCTGGCCGCGACCATGCGCCCGCTCACCTTCGAGAAACCGGCCTCCCGTGCCGCCTCCTGCATCATGTCGAGGCGCGGCAGGATCACATCGGCATATTGCGGCTCGTCGAGCGCGGTCACGCCGTAGCTCTCGATATAGAT
The DNA here is from genome assembly GCA_050485405.1 of Salinarimonadaceae bacterium. Taxonomy (GTDB): domain Bacteria; phylum Pseudomonadota; class Alphaproteobacteria; order Rhizobiales; family Beijerinckiaceae; genus Saliniramus. The sequence continues at coordinate 15,325 of JBJHBI010000045.1, read as the reverse complement.
GATCATCACGTCGCGATCGCCGAGCTGCGCGAGTAAGCGCTCGGGCGCGATCCCGTCTGCGGCATCGGTTTCGAGCTCTGCGCGAAACGCCGCGCGCCGCGCCATCGTTTCGGTGAGCCGTTCGGTCTGCTGGCGGAAGACGAGGCTCGCCGAGGCGCCGAAGGGCCGCCAGCCCGGCATCTCGGCAAAAACCGTGCGCTGTGCGGCGAACACCGCGATCCCGGCGACGCAGATCATGGCGAAGCCACGCCGCGCCGGCGCGGTAGAGAGGCAGCCGGCGGCGCGGCGCAGGGCGAAGACGCAGAGCGCGTAGAAAGCGGCGAGCAGAAGAATGATGCCCGAAACGGCGACGAAGGCGAAAGGCCGCCCCATCAGCGTCTGCGCCACATCCCAAAGGGCGGGCAGGAGCGAGACGTCGAGGAACATGTTCAGCGACCGGTTCACCACCGATTGCGCCGTGAGATCGGCGAGGCGCAGCGCAAGGAGGAAGGTCCCGATCGCCGCGAAGACATGGATCAGCCAGCCCGGCACGCTCTCGCGCCGCGCCTGCACCAGCGCGATCACGGCGAACGCGAAGCCGACTTCCAGCGCAAATCCCCAATGGAAGAGGCCGAACAGGGCATCGAGGAATGGCGGCAGGCCGATGAAGAGGCTCAGCACGAGCCAGATCAGCATCAGCCCGAACAGGGCAGCGAGGGGAGAGGTGGAAGCGAAACGGGTCGGCGGCATCTGTGCGATCTGGCCCTGCATTGTGTCGGGATCATGAGCCAGCCAACAGATAGGTCGGAATGTCGCAGGGCCAAGGGGCAGAGCCAAGGGGCAAGGCCAGAAGTGGCGGTTATTACTCTGCGGAACCGGTTTTTCTGGACCGTTTGCGTGGTGCCGGTTGCTTGTGCCCGCCCTCCTTCCCGGCAGGCACGCCGAACTGCGGGAGGGCATGGGCCAGGACCTTGCGCATGACGCTGGGCAGCGCCTCGTCGCCGAGCTCTTCGGCGGCGGTGAAGCGCATCCCCTCCGGCGCGCCCGCCTGCCTGTCGAGGCGCGCGTGGAACACGGTCAGTTCCAGCGGAAAATGCGTGAAGACATGGCGGACGATCCCCGGCAGGCGGCGCCAGCGCGCTTCGCAAGGGGCATCGAGAATGGCCTGGCTCAACGGATAATCCGCCCGCCAGTCGCTGCCCGGCACCTCCGCCATGCCACCGAGCAGGCCTTGCGGCGGACGCGTGCGGAGCAGGACGGCGCCATCCGCGCGCTCGGCCACGAAGGCCGCGCCGTAGCGCGATTCGCGCGGGGCTTTCTTCGCCTTGCGCGGAAAACTCTCCTGCAAACCCTCCCGACGCGCGGCGCAGTCCTCCATCCAGGGACAGAGCGCACAGGCGGGGCGTTTGGGCGTGCAGATGGTGGCGCCGAGATCCATCATCGCCTGGGCGAAATCGCCGGCGCGCTCGCGCGGAACCATCGCCTGCGTCACGGTGCGGATGCGCGGCTTGGCTCCCGGCAAGGGTTCTTCGAGGGCGATCAGCCGGCTGACGACGCGCTCGACATTGCCGTCCACGGCGGCGGCGGGGATGTCGAAGGCGATCGCCGCGATGGCCGCCGCCGTATAAGCGCCGATCCCGGGAAGCGCGCGCAGGGCCTCCTCGTCGGCGGGAAAGCGACCGCCGTGATCGCCCGCGACGACCTTCGCGCAGGCATGCAGATTGCGCGCACGCGAGTAATATCCGAGCCCCGCCCAGGCCTGCATCACCGCATCCTGCGGCGCATCGGCGAGGCTCTCCACATCCGGAAAGCGTGTGAGAAACCGCTCGAAATACGGTTTGACCGCCTGCACCGTGGTCTGTTGCAGCATGATTTCCGACAGCCAGACGCGATAGGGATCGGCCCGCTCCCCCGGCATGGCGCGCCACGGCAGCCGGCGCCGGTGACGGTCGTACCAGACGAGCAGAGCCTGCGGATCGGCCGCCTGCATCGCGGCGCGTTCGGGGTCGGGAGAGGCTGTCGGGGTCACGTCGTGATTCGTATCCGGAGGGGTGCCCCCACCACTACCACCCCGCGATGCGCCCCGCTACGGGGCAGAGACGCGCGGGGTTGTTCGGCTTTGGGAATTTCGCGATCAATCATCCACCGCGCGTCTTGCTTCGCTCGATTGGTTGTCGGTGATCGGACCCTCGATACGGACCTGACCATCGTCGGAAATCTCGAATATCCTGCCGCCGAAACCCGTCCAGGCCTCGCTTTGGCCGCGCACCACCTCGATCACGTTCGCGACCATTCGCAACTGCCCGTCTCTGGTTCGCCCACTGGGTATGATAACGAGGCCGGCATGGCGCCCGCTCCTGCTCGCGAGCCGCCTGAAATCACCATAGTTGATCGTAACCACTGCACGGCCCTCTTCCTGGGCGAGGCGCCAGACAATGTGATCGGCCACGTTCAGAAGCCCGCGATCCCGCAAAGCGATCGTGTCGACACCACGGTCCCACAGAGCACGTATCAGCGAGGGTGAAATATTCTCATCCAGCAGGAGTTTCAGCATGGACGGCCTCTTCGCTCGCGCGAGGCCTACCTACCGGCGGGTGGGCGCGAAAATACAATTCTGCAAAACGGATGTCGTCTTTGCTCAAATATGGGTAATCTTCGAGAATATGAGTCTCATTCTCCCCGGATACAATCATTTTGCCAACATGTGAAACCGAAAGCCGCGTGCCGGAAAAGACAGCTTCACCACCGAGGATATCGTCACGTTCTTCGGTCCGCGACAGTCCTTTTTCATAGATGGCGATGCGCGGAGCCACATCGTGCAGGACGCGGTCGAGATCGAGCGAAACGTAGTGGTCGATGTCGATATGCCAACGATCACGTGGCAAGGCGGCCTCCCCGGCACCGGAGCCCACGGTTGACCGGGCCAGCCCCTGCGCATTGGTTTCCAACCATATCTCCCAAAGGGAAGCGGTGACATGGTCCAGTCTGTTGAGTGCAGTTTCGCGAAGCTTTCCACCGAGATGGGCATTACCATAGACGGCGGCGACGCAGATCACGTCATGCCAGCCGAAGGCCAAACGCGCATCGGACAGCCGTGTCATGCGCGGCTCTCGGAGTATGCCCGTCTCGATATCCTTGCGGAGCCGTTTTTCCGGAACCCCCGCGAGCGTGACGACCTCGCGAAGTGAGAGCAATTCCCGGACAAAGCGGCCTGTGGCGCGCGGCTTCGTCGTCGTTTCGCTGCGATCCATGGATAAAGCCTCGCGAAAAATCTCTCCCTATTTTGGGATTAGATTATACCAAGACGGACCGTTCTGCAAATAGACTGACCGCCCCCGCACGCACCCTCACAACCCTTCGAACAACGCGCTCGATATGTAGCGCTCGGCGAAGGAGCAGGCGAAGGTGACGATGCGTTTGCCGCGGTTTTCCGGGCGCGCCCCCACCTCGAGCGCGGCTGCCAGATTGGCGCCGGTGGAGATGCCGCCCGGAATGCCCTCCTGACGCGCGAGCGCCCGGGAATAGTCGAAGGCGGTCTGGTTGCCCACGGTGATCACCTCGTCGATCACGTCACGGTCGAGAATATCGGGCACGAAGCCGGCGCCGATGCCCTGGATCTTGTGGGGGCCGGGCTGGCCGCCGGAGAGTACCGGCGAATCCTCCGGCTCGACGGCGATCACCTGCAGATCGGGATTGCGCGCCTTCAACACGCTCCCGACGCCCGTGATGGTACCGCCGGTGCCGATGGCCGAGACGACGATGTCGACCTTGCCGCCGGTATCGGTCCATATCTCTTCCGCCGTGGTCTCGCGGTGGATCTGCGGATTGGCCGGATTGGCGAATTGCTGGGGGATCACCGAACCGGGGATCGTGTCGCGCAGTTCCTGCGCCCGGTCGACAGCGCCGCGCATGCCGAGCGGGCCCGGCGTCAATTCGAGCTCGGCGCCGAGAAAACTCAGCATCTTGCGCCGCTCCAGCGACATCGTCTCGGGCATCACGAGAATCAGCCGATAGCCCCGCGCCGCCGCGACGAAGGCGAGCGCGATGCCCGTATTGCCCGATGTCGGCTCGATCAGCACGCCGCCGGGGCGCACCAGCCCCTGCGCTTCGAGAGCATCGATCATGGCGACGCCGATGCGGTCCTTGACGCTCGCGATCGGATTGAAGAATTCGAGCTTGAGCAGGATTTCGGCCTCGACCCCGTGCGCCTGCGGCATCCGGTTCAGCCGCACCAGCGGCGTATCCGCGATCGTCTGCGTGATCGATTCGTAGATGCGGCCCCGGCCGGCACCGCGCGCATGTGTATCGTCGCTCATGACGTCTCCAGAATACCGGGCAACCCGTTCAGATCGCGAAATCGAGCGCCGGCGGCGGGCCGCCGAACACGGCCTTCTGCTCGGATTGCTGGCACAGATCCTCGATCGTGTAGGCGTCGAGCGCGGCGAGGAAGCTCTCGCCCGCCTCCTTCACGGCAGGGCCGACGACGGCATCGACGAGCTTCGATTCGGGAAGCGGGGGAAGCCCGTCCTCGCCGGTCGCGGTCATCGCCGCGCGCACGACGTCACCGGCGGTGATCTTGCGGCGCTCGCGGGCAAGCTCGTAGCCGCCGCGCGGACCGCGCACACCCTTGAGGATGCCTTGCCGCACGAGCGCCTGGAGCACGGTCTCGAGATGGCGTGGGGGAAGATTATGACGCTGGGCGAGGAGTTTGGCGGCGACAGGGGTCGGGCGCGCATGCAGCGCCACATCGACCACCGCCGCGATCGCGAGCAAGGAACGCCGTGACAGAAGAATCATATCGATCAAACCTCACACTGAAAGGCGCGCCCCGCGCGACGCGAATTACAGACCCGTGGACCCGAAGCCCCCTGCCCCGCGCGGCGTCGGAGCAATCTCCGCCACAGCGACGAGTTGTGCCCGCGTCACCGGTGCGAGCACCATCTGCGCGATGCGCATGCCACGGGTCACCACGAATGGCACATCCCCGTGATTGATCAGCACCACGCCGATTTCGCCCCGGTAATCGCAATCGATCGTCCCGGGCGTGTTCAGAACGGTGACGCCGTGCTTGAGCGCGAGCCCCGAGCGCGGCCTCACCTGGGCTTCGTAACCCTCCGGTATTTGCAACTTGAAACCCGTCGGCACAAGGGCTCTGGCGAATTTTTCCATTTTTATCGGGGAATTTTCGTCAATAGCGGCGAGAAGATCGAAACCGGCGGCGCCGGCGGTCTCGTAGGCCGGAAGCGGCAGGCCTTCGCCATGGGGCAATCGCTCGACGAGAAGCTGTATGCTCATGCGGACGGCTCCGTCGCGGGACCGGCATCGACGCCCGCGACGCCGCGCGCAGCGAGCCGGGAGACGCATTCGGCGATCAGCTTCACCGCGACGTCGTCCTTGGTCATTTCGGGCCAGGAGATCACCTCCTCGCCGGCATCGATCAGATGCACGGCGTTGCGGGCGCCGCCCATCACCCCGCCCGCGACACCGCTCTGCGCCGAGACGTCGTTTGCGACGATGAGATCGCAGCCCTTGCGGGCGCGCTTGGCCCGCGCATGCGCGATCACGTCATGGGTCTCCGCTGCGAAGCCGACGACCAGGGGCGGGCGGCCAGTGCGCAGACCGGCGATCGAGGCGAGGATGTCGGGATTTTCCACGAGGGCTAGCGCTGGCGGCCCGCTGCCGTCTTTCTTCAGCTTGCGCGATGCGTCCTTGTCGGTACGCCAATCGGCGACGGCGGCGGCGAAGATCGCGATATCGGCGGGCAGAGCGCCATCCACCGCTCCCTTCATCTGCCGCGCGGTCTCGACCGGAACGAGATCGACGCCGGGCGGGGCGGGAAGCGATACGGGACCCGAGACGAGCGTCACCCGCGCCCCGGCCCGCGCCGCCGCCGCCGCGATGGCGTGGCCCTGGCGTCCGGAAGAGCGGTTGGCGATATAGCGCACCGGATCGATCGGCTCATGCGTCGGGCCGGAAGTGACGAGCACATGGCGCCCCGCGAGAGGTGCGTCATGGGGCAAGTCCGCCCCGGAGAACAGCGCCTGCGTCGCCGCGACGATCGCCATCGGCTCGGCCATCCGTCCGGCGCCGGTTTCCGGCTCGGCCATGGGGCCGGAATCGGGGCCGACGATGTGGATTCCGTCGTCCAGGAGCGTGGCGAGATTGCGCTGTGTGGCGGCATGCGCCCACATGGCGGGGTTCATGGCCGGGGCGATCAGGACGGGCAGGCGCGTGGCGAGGAGCACCGTCGTCGCGAGATCATCGGCAAGGCCCTGCGCCATGCGGGCCATCAGATTGGCGGTGGCGGGTGCCACCACCACGCAATCGGCGTCGCGCGCGAGACGAATATGGCCGATCGCAGCCTCGTCGGCGCGGTCGAACAGATCGGTATAGGTCTTCTCGCCGGAAAGCGCGGCGGCGGCGAGCGGCGTGACGAATTCCTGCGCGCCGGCGGTCATCACACAGCGCACCTGCGCACCCGCATCGCGCAGACGCCGGATCAGGTCGAGGGATTTGTAGGCCGCGATACCGCCGCCGATGATCAGGAGGACCCGCCTGCCCTGCAAAACGCCCGTCATTGCTGTCGATCTCTCGGCTCGAAGCTCTCGTTCCGCCTCATAGCACGAGGATGCACCGGGACGGAAATCCTCAAGGGACGGCGATGAGCGCCGCAGCGACCCGCCGGTTCTCCGCGAGCAGGATGTTGAAGGTGCGCGCAGCCGCCCCGGTCTGCATCACGTCGAGGCGCATGCCCGGATCGCGCAGCCGCCACAGGAGCGGCTCGGGCAGGGGCACGATGTTGCGCCCGGTACCGATCAGGAGGATCTCGATCTCCCCCGCCTCGGCCAGGACCGGAGCGAAGGCCGCCTCGTCGAGGGCTGCCGCATCCGCGACATCCCATTTCGAGACGCCGGAAGGCAGCGCCAGGATCGAGCCGCGATGCGACATCTCGGCGAAACGGAAGCCACCATTGCCATAGGCGTCGATCGGATGGCGGCCGGGCACGAACCCGTCATAGAGCGGCCCGGCCATCCGGTATCACTCCGCCGGCTGCGCGGCTTCGGGGCCGCCCGCCTGCGCTGCGGAGCCGACCGAGCTGGTGGCGCGAACGCCGAGATAGATCAGGATCGGTGCCGCCACGAAGATCGACGAATAGGTACCGATCACCAGACCGAAGATCATCGCATAGGCGAAGCCCTTGATGATCTCGCCGCCGAGCGATGCGAGCGCGAGCAGCGCGAGCAGCGTCGTCGTGCTGGTGAGGATGGTGCGCGACAAGGTCGCGTTCACCGCGATGTCGAGCACCTCGTAGACGGTGACTTTCTTGTATTTTCGCATCGTCTCGCGAATGCGGTCATAGACCACCACCGTATCGTTGAGCGAGTAGCCGAGGATCGTCAGCAATGCTGCGATCGAGGTCATGTTGAACTCGATCTGGGTGACGGCGAAGAAGCCTATCGCGAGCACGAGATCGTGCAGGGTCGCGATCACCGCGCCGATGGCGAAGTGCCATTCGAACCGGAACCACAGATAGACGAGCACCCCGAAGATCGCCATCACGACGCCGAGCGTGCCCGACTGGACGAGTTCGGCGGAGACGCGCGGCCCCACCACCTCGACGCGGCGGATGTCGTAATCGGCCTCGAAGGTCGCCCGCAGGGAGGACACGACCTGCTGCTGCGCTTCCTCGCCGCCCTCCTGCAACATCACGCGCAGGGCGACGTCACGCGGGGTGCCGAATTCCTGGACCTCGACATTGCCGAAGCCGAGTTCGTTGGCATCGGCGCGGATCTGCGCGATATCGGCATTGCCCTCGCGGGCCTGCATCTCCATCACCGTGCCGCCACGGAAGTCGATGCCGGTATTCATGCCGAAATGCAGGAACGCGGCGACGGCGAGAACCGAGAGCAGCGCCGAGAGCGGGAAGGACCAGCGCCGGTACCACATGAAGCGGTAGCGGGTCTCGACTGGAACGAGGCGGACGAGCCACATGGTTGCTCTCCTCAATTCATCGCGAGCTGCTTGGGACGCACGACCTTGAACCAGGTCGCGATCATCAAGCGCGTGAGCGTGAAGGCGGTGAAGACGGTGGTGACGATGCCCAGCGACAGGGTGACGGCGAAGCCGCGCACCGGGCCGGTGCCGAGGAAGAACAGGATGCCCGCGGCGATCAGCGTCGTGATGTTGGCGTCGAGAATGGTGCCCAGAGCCCGCGAGAAGCCCGTATCGAGCGCCTGTATCGCCGATCGCCCGATGCGTTCCTCCTCGCGCACGCGCTCGTAGATCAGCACGTTCGAATCCACCGCCATACCGAGCGTGAGCACGATGCCCGCGATGCCCGGCAAGGTCAGCGTCGCGCCGAGAGCGGAGAGCAGACCGAAGAGCAGGATCATGTTCACCGACAGCGCGACCGTCGCCATCACGCCGAAGAAACCGTAGGCCGCGATGATGAAGATGACGACGAGCGCCGCTCCGACGATCGCCGCCATGGTGCCGGCATAGATCGAATCGGCACCCAGACCCGGGCCGACGGTGCGCTCCTCGACGATGGTGAGCGTTGCGGGCAGCGCACCCGAGCGCAGCAGCACCGCGAGGTCGGTGACCTCCTGGACGGAGAAGTTGCCGGTGATTTGACCGGCACCGCCGGTGATCGGCGACTGCACGCGCGGCGCCGAGATCACCTCCTCGTCGAGCACGATGGCGAGCTGGCGCCCGACATTGCGCGTCGTCGCCTCACCGAAGCGCTGTGCGCCGGAGACGTTGAAGCGGAAGGTGACGATCGGCTGGTTGGTCTGCTGATCGAATGAGGGCTGCGCGTCGATCAGATCCTCGCCGCCGACGATCACGCGGTTCTCCACGTCGACGGGTTCGCCACCCGCCTCACGCAGCGGCAGGCTCACCGTATCGGTATCGCCGGGATTGGCGAGGAAGCGGAATTCGAGCTGCGCGGTATCGCCGAGCAGCGCCTTCAGGCGCTCGGGATCCTGCAGCCCCGGAACCTGCACGAGGATGCGGTCGGCGCCCTGGCGCTGGATGTTGGGCTCGGTGGTGCCGAGCGCGTCGATACGCCGGCGGAGCACCTCAATCGACTGCTCGAGCGCCCGGCGGATGCGCTCCTCGAGCCCCTCGTCGGTGACGGTCATCCGGATCAGGCCACCGGCCTGCTCCTCGACGACGAGGGTGGCGGAACCGGGCTGGCCGAACACCGCATCGGTGATCGGTTCGGCGAGGTCGCGCAGGCGCGGGATCAGGCGGTCACGGGCGGCATCGTCCGGAATGGCGAATTCGACGGTCCGGTTGCTGATGCGGATGCCGCCTTCGAGCGGCGTGCGGGTCTCACGCAGAAGGTTGCGCACCTGGTCGCGGACCTGTGTGGCCTCGTTGCGCGCGAGCTCGTTGGTATCGACCTGGAGCAGCACGTGCGAGCCGCCCTGGAGATCGAGCCCGAGCACGACCGCCTGATCCGGAACCAGAAAAGCCGGGATCCAGCCGGGCGCCGACCGGCTCACGGCTTCGCGCTGCTCGACGGAGAGCAGATTCGGAACGGCGAGATACATGCCGAAGAACAGCGCCATCAGGATGGCGACCGTCTTGGTGGCAGAGATGCGCAACATGCTCGTGCGACTCCCGGGAATTGAATGACGTCGTCGACGCGGCGGCTTCCCGAAGGCTCGCCGCGTCCGTTTCGCGAAGATCGGGTCGCGAAGACTGGTCCGCTCGTTCCGGGCCGCGAAGGACCCGGCGCGGAACCGGCGTCAGCTCTTCGCTGCTTCCTTCGCCGGCTCGCCCTTGGCGCGCACATCGGCGACCATGCCGCGAATCACGCGCACCCGCACGCCCTCGGCGATCTCGACCTCAATCTCGTTGTCGTCGATGACCTTCGAGATCTTGCCGGTGATGCCGCCATTGGTGATCACCGTATCACCACGCCGCAGATTCTTCACGAGCTCCTGATGCGCCTTCACCCGCTTCTGCTGCGGACGGATGATGAGGAACCACATGATGACGAAAATGAGGATGAACGGCAGAAGCTGGAGAAAAATGTCTCCACCACCGCCGCCGGCGGCCTGTGCGTAAGCGGGCGTGATGATCACTGGCGACTCCTGATGCATGCGCGGGATGCGCCGACCGCAATGGCCGCGCTACCGCCGTAACGTTCGAAAGCGGCGCAACTTATAGCGATGCAGCCGCCGAAAGCAAACCGTGATCGGTGTGTTGCACAATGGACCGCGCCCTCACGAGCGGATATGGAGACGCCGTCGCCCGTTTGCAACGCTCACATGCGGTGAAGGCCTGCCCATGAACGCCACCGAAAACCCCTCCGCCACCGGGGCGGATGCCACCAACGATCTCCTGACCCGCATCGCGATCGCCCTCGAGCGGATCGCTCCGCCGGCGATCGGCGAGGTCGATACGCGCGCAGCCGACGCCTTCGTCTGGCACGCCGCGCCGCCGCGCCTCGCACCGGTGGCACGGGTCAATCGCGTGGAAATGGCGCTGCTGCGCGGGATCGACCGGGTGCGCGACCAATTGCACGAGAACACCTTGCGCTTCGCGACCGGCCTTCCGGCGAACAACGCGCTGCTCTGGGGTGCCCGCGGGATGGGGAAATCCTCGCTGGTCAAGGCCGTCCACGCCACGGTCAATGCCGGCCGCGACGCCGGCACGCCCGCGCTGAAGCTGATCGAGATCCACCGCGAGGATATCGAAAGCCTGCCTGCGCTGATGGGCATCCTGCGCGACGATCCGCATCGCTTCGTGATTTTCTGCGACGATCTGTCCTTCGATACGGACGACACCTCCTACAAGTCGCTCAAGGCCGTGCTCGAAGGCGGGATCGAGGGCCGGCCCGACAATGTGCTGTTCTATGCCACCTCCAACCGCCGTCATCTGATGCCGCGCGAGATGGTCGACAACGAGCGCGCCACCGCGATCAATCCGGGCGAGGCCGTCGAAGAGAAGGTCTCGCTCTCCGATCGCTTCGGCCTGTGGCTCGGCTTCCACAAATGCTCGCAGGACGAGTATCTCGACATGGTTTTCGGCTATGCCGCCCATCTCGGCCTCGTCTGCGAGGAGGAGGTCCTGCGGCGCGACGCCCTCGAATGGGCCACGACCCGCGGCGCCCGCTCGGGCCGCACCGCATGGCAGTTCATCCAGGACCTCGCGGGGCGCCTCGGCCAACGCATCGACGGGGCCGGCTGACGGGGCGATCCGGGCCGCGTGAACCACGGTTTCGAATTCCCGGCTCCGCCCCCCTGTTATTCACGACGGCGATCTGTATGATCGCGCGCAAACGCAACAGTAAGCGGAGGCTAAAAATGTCGGTTTCGGCTCGGTTTGCCGGCCAGAGCGGGGGCTCGGCTGTCGCTGCTCTCGCATTCGGTCTGGGCATGTTCGGCACGGTGGCGCTGTGGAGCGCTCCCGCTGTCGCGAATGACATCGTCGTCGAGGATCTGGAATTCTCCGGAGCGCTCGGGACTTACGCGATCCCGCGCATCGAGCTGACCGGATCGAGCCTCTCGGCCTCCGAAATCGAAGCCGCCTTCGCCCAGGACGACGCGCGCGTCCTGTTCGAGACGCTCGCATCGCTCTCGGCGACGCAGATCACGATCCCGCGCTTCGTCCTGAGCCAGGATATGGGTGATCTGACCCAGGAAGCCGTCTACGAGGACGTGCGCATCGAGAACATGCGCGAGGGACGCATCGCGCGCTTCGCCGCAGCCGGCGGCACCTTTGGCGCGAGCGACGGCGACGAGGAATTCTCAGGGACCTTCGGCGCGGTCGAGACCATTGATTTCGACTTGCCGCTGGTGCTGCGCTACTACACCGAAGCGGCGGGGGACGGCGACAATCCCTTCCAGACGGCCTACGAATCCTTCTCGATCCGCGACATCGTCATGAGTGACGACGAATCCACCCGATTCACCATCGACGAGATCGCAGGCGGCGCCGTCGCCCTGCGCCTCCTCGACGAGCCCCTCCTCGAGACCATGGCGATGATCAACGCGATGGAGGATACCGAGGACCCGACGCCGGAAGAGGCGACCCGCCTGCTCAACTTCCTGGCTGGTGTATTCGATTCCTTCCGGTTCGAAGAGATGAGCATGACCGGGATGACCGTCGTCGACGAGAGCGACGACGAGCCGGTCGAGATGCGCATCGAGCGTATCGCCTTCCTCGGCGATCCCGAGGGCGGGTTCGCCGCTTTCATCATGGAAGAGCTGCGGGTCGCGGCGGAGGGTGCCGAGATCGCCATCGCCTCGATCGACTCGGAAGGCTTCTCGATCGCTCCGATGCTCGAAGGTCTGCGCGTCCTCGCGGAAGATCCCGATGCCGATCTCTCTCCGGACGAGATGCAGCGCATGCTGCCCGTGATCGGGACGGTGACCATGAACGGCCTCACCGCCTCCATCCCCCCCGAGCCCGGTGCGCCGCCCGTCGAAGGCGCCATCGGTCGCCTCAGCATCACGGCGGATACCCCTTACGAGGGGGTGCCGACCAATCTGCGCCTCACCATCGACAATCTCGCCTTCGACCTGCCCGAGGGCACGGGCGAGGAGTTCATCGATATGGCCCGCGGCTTCGGCTATGAGCGCCTCGATCTCTCCGCCGGCTTCTCGGCGCGCTGGAACGAAGCCGGCCAGGAGATCGTCCTCAGCGATCTCTTCGTCAGCGGCGTCGATGTCGGTTCGGTTTCTCTGCGCGGCACGATCGGCGGCGTCGGCCCGCAGGTCTTCACCGGTGACGAGGCCACCCGGCTGATGGCCCTGATGGGCGCTTCGGTGAAGAACCTGCATCTGATGGTCGAGGATAGCGGCATCGCCGAGATCCTGCTGGCTCTCCAGGCCGCTGAGATGGGGGTGACCCCCGATCAGGCACGCCAGCAGCTCGGGATGATGTCGCAGATGATGCTGCCGGCGATCCTCGGCGGCGGGCCGCAGGCGCAGAGCCTCGCGGAAGCCGTCGGGCGGTTCCTCGAGAATCCCGGCGAGCTCGAAATCGCGATCGAGGCGATCGACCCGGCCGGTATCCCGCTGATGGAGCTCGGCACCATGAACGCCCCGGCCGAGCTGATGGAGCGGATCGAGATCGACGCCCAGGCCCGCTGACGCGAGACCACCGCGCTGATGCGAAACCGCCTTCCCGGTTCGCCCGGATAGCGTTACCAGCTACCGCATACCCCACGGCCCGCAATCACCATGCGGGCCGTTTTTCTCGGTGCGCATGACTGACGGATCGCCGCACGGGCCATCACGACGGAGCAAGACGATAACGGGAGCAGGACGATGACGACAGACGAAGCGCTCACCAGCCGGGATGAGGCGCAGGCACGCGATGCGGTCGACCCGCTCGCGCCGATGCGCGCGCGTTTCGCATTGCCGGACGGGGTGATCTATCTCGACGGCAATTCCCTCGGCGCGCTGCCGCATGCCGTGCGTGATCGCGTGGCCCGGACGCTCGATGCCGAATGGGGAAGCGGGCTCATCCGCAGCTGGAACGATGCCGGCTGGGTTGATCTGCCCGAGCGGGTCGGCGCGCGCATCGCCCGGCTGATCGGCGCGCCGGCCCAGACGGTCCTTGCGGCGGATTCGACCTCGGTCAATCTGTTCAAGCTGCTTTCCGCCGCCCTCGCATTGCGTCTCGATCGCCGCGTCATCGTCTCGGAGCGCGGCAATTTCCCGACCGATCTCTATATGGCGCAGGGCCTGATCGCGCAGCTCGACCGGGGCCATCGGCTCGTGCTCGTGGACGACGCCACCGAGATCCCCGCAGCCCTGAACGACGACACCGCCGTCCTGATGCTCACCCATGTGGATTACCGCAGCGGCGCGATGCACGACATGGCCGCACTTACCCGCCTCGCCCACGAGGCCGGCGCCCTCACCCTGTGGGATCTCGCCCATAGCGCCGGCGCGGTGCCGCTCGATCTCGCGGGGGTGAATGTCGATTTCGCCGTGGGCTGCGGCTACAAATATCTGAACGGCGGCCCGGGCGCGCCGGCATTCTTCCACGTCGCCGCGCGCCATTCCGACGATTTCGTGCAACCGCTCGCGGGCTGGTTCGGCCATGAAGCGCCTTTCGCCTTCGAGCCGCATTACCGCCCCGCACCCGGCGCCGCGCGCTATCTGTGCGGCACACCGCCGGTTCTCGCCATGGCCGCGCTCGATGCCGCGCTCGAACTCTGGGACGATGTCGATATGACGGCCCTTCGCGCGAAATCGCTCGCGCTCACCGATGCCTTCATCGCCACGGTCGAGGCGATGTGCCCCGATATGGGGCTCGAACTGGTCACCCCGCGCGATCCCGCACGGCGCGGCAGCCAGGTGAGCTTTTCCCACCCGCAGGGCCATGCGGTGATGCAGGCGCTGATCGCGCGCGGGGTGATCGGCGATTTCCGTGCCCCGGAGATTCTGCGCTTCGGCTTCACGCCGCTCTATACCCGGTTCGCGGATGTCTTCGATGCAGCCGCGATCCTGCGCGAGGTGCTCACGTCGCGCGACTATACACGCCCGCAATTCCAGATCCGCGCGCGGGTGACGTGAGGCGCGCTCAGCAGGCCTCTTCCGCCTCTTGCTGCATGGGGTAGAGCGTATCGGCACCGGTGAAGCGCACCGCGAAGCCTTCCGACGTATGACGCACGACGATCGCCTCGTGATCGCGCACCGACATGCGGGCGCCGATGGCGGGGCGCTCACGGGAGACGATGCTCGCGCCGCTCCTGGAAATGTCGCGCAGGCGCTCGGCCACGATCCGGCCATCCGGCAGCGTGATCATCAGATAGACGTCGGGCGCGCCCTGCCGCCCCGCCCGCGCTTGGGGAACGGATCCGGGGAAGAACCCGCCCGCGCCGAGCGGACGGCGCCCGCCCGCGGCTTCGATCGCGTCGAGCCGCGCGCACAGGGCCGCATGCCGCGCACCGTCATGGGTGAAGCGAATGGCGAAACCGTCCGGCGTCCACCGCGCCACGCGGCCCGAGATGACGCCGAGTTCCTCGAAAATGCCGTTGACGCGAATTCCCGGAGCCGGGCGCGCCGGCGCGATCACCGCCATGCCCGAACGCGAGACGTCGCGGCTGTGGAGCGCGATATCCCTGCCGTCGGGAAAACTGACGGTGCCTGCGAGATGGAGGTTCAGGCGCGCCTCCGCGCGCTTGTCGATCCAGTAGGGGCGGTATTCCTGCGACATGTCCGGTCAGGCCTCGATACGCATCGCCCTGGCAAGTCGGGCAGGCTGTCAGTGTCGCCGCGCCGACTTGTCCGAACCTTACGTAACGAAAGTCTCAGCTCTTCGCGCCGCCATGCGCCGCCGCGCGATGACGGATCGCCTCGATCAGCACCGCGATGGC
>JBJHBI010000044.1:0-34156 GCA_050485405.1 Salinarimonadaceae bacterium | reverse complement strand
CTCACCTATTACCTCGAGCCGACGACGGCGCTGATCATGCTCGCCGGGATCTGGTACGGGACGAGCTACGGCGGCAGCACCGCCTCGATCCTCCTCAACGTGCCAGGTACCCCGGCGAACGCCATCGTGTGCCTCGACGGCTACCCGATGGCGAAGCAGGGGCGCGCGGCTGTCGCGCTGTTCATGACGACGGTCGCGTCCTTCGTCGGTGGCTCGATCGGCATCCTGATCCTGAGCGTCTTCGCGCCGACCATCGCGATCTACGCGCTCGCCTTCGGCTCCGCTGAATATTTCTCGCTGATGGTGCTCGGCCTCATCGCCGCGACCAGCGTCTCCGGCGGGTCCGTCGTCAAGGGCTTGATCATGGTGGTGCTGGGGCTGCTCGCGGGCGTCGTGGGCACCGACATCTATACCGCCTCCCAGCGCTTCACCTTCGGTGTGCTCGATCTGCGCGACGGCATCAGCCTCGTCGCCCTCGCGATGGGGTTGTTCGGCGTCTCCGAGCTGATCGCGAGCGTCGGGCGCATCAAGCCGGGGCAGATCGATCATCGCGCCATCTCGATGCGCGCCATGGTCCCGACCCGCGACGACGTGCGCCGCTCCTGGTTCCCGATGCTGCGCGGCTCCGGAATCGGCGCGTTCTTCGGCACCTTGCCGGGAACCGGGCCCTCGATCGCGGCCTTCATCTCATATGCCTTCGAACGCCGCGTCGCGCGTGAGCCCGAGCGCTTCGGCAAGGGCGCGATCGAAGGCATCATGGCGCCGGAATCGGCCAATAATTCCGCCGATCAGACCTCCTTCATCCCGACCCTGGCGCTCGGCATTCCCGGCAGCCCGACCATGGCCCTGATGCTCGGCGTCCTGATCATCCACGGGATATCGCCGGGGCCGGGGCTGATGAACGAGCAGCCCGGCCTGTTCTGGGGGCTCATCATGAGCTTCTGGATCGGCAACATCATGCTCGTGCTTCTGAATGTCCCGCTCATCGGCATCTGGGTGCGGCTACTGACCGTGCCGTATCGGCTGCTTTTTCCGGCGGTCCTGATGTTCATCTGCATCGGCACCTACAGCGTGAACAACAGCTCCTTCGACGTGTTCATGGTCATGGCATTCGGCGCTTTCGGCTATATCTGCCGGGTGCTCTCGTTCCCGCCGGCCCCGCTGATCCTCGGTTTCGTGCTCGGGCCGCTGATGGAGGAGCATTTCCGCCGCGCCATGCTGATCTCGCGGGGCGATTTCGCGACATTCGTCGAACGCCCGATCAGCGCGACGCTGCTCTGCCTCGCCGTGCTGCTGCTCGCCTGGTCGGTGATCGACGGATTGCGTCGCATCCGCCGCGCGCGGGCCTCGCGGTGACGTGGGCGTAGCGACTTGCGAGGCAATGCCTCTGAGCGCCGGCCCGTCCCGGTCTGGCCGGATGGCGCTCTAGCTGTGAACTTTCAGGAGGTTGTCCATTCGGAGCCGGCCGCGCGGCCCATGACGATGGCGGCGAGGAGGCCGTTGCCTGAGAGATAGCCACTGTCGCCGGTTCCGGAGACGCCGCAGGCGGCACCGCCCGCCGCGCGCAGGTTGGGAAGGTAGCCGCCGTCGACCCGCGCCACGCGTCCCGCCGCATCGGTCTCCAGCCCGCCCTGGGTGTGGAACAGCGCGCCGGTCACCTTCACCGCCATGAAGGGCGGGGTCAGCGCGTTCGCCGGGGCGAAGACGCGCCCGAACCGGTCGGGGCTCGCGCTTTCGCGGGCCGCGACGATCTCCGCATATGAGGCTTCGAGCGCGTTCGCGGATACGCCGATCTGATCGGCGAGGGTGCGCAGATCGGGCGCTTCGCGCAGGGCGCCCTGTGCGCGGGCATCGCGAAAATCGGCGAACTGGTCGGCGATGCCTGCAATGCGCGCGTCGAAGATGCTCCAGGCGATGCCGTCGGGCTGGGCGAGGACCGCGCGCGCGGCTTCCGAATAGCCCTGCGCCTCGTTCCAGAAACGATTTCCGTCCCGGTTGACCTGAAAACCGCCTTCGGTGATGACCGCCCAGGTGATCAGGATCCCGTGCGGATGGGCGACATTGCCATGGCCCTGATAGGCGCCCACATGGCGCAGCCGCGCACCGAGCGCCTCGCCCCAGAGAAGCGCCTCGCCCTGATTGCCAGGATGGCCGAAATAGAGCGCGTCGGCGATCTCCGGGAGGTGGCGTCGCACGAGCGTCGCGTTGCCGCCGAAGCCGTTGCAGGCGAGGATCAGCCGCGTGCATCCGATCCGCTCGGCGCTTGCGTCCGGGCGCATGGCGGTGACGCCGTGGACCTGGCCGGACACATCCGCATGCAGCTGCATGACGCGGCATTCGCCGATGATGTCGATCCCCTCGCTTTCGCAGGCCTCGCGCAGGCGATCGACCAGTTCGCGGCCCGAGCGCGAGGGCAGACCGTGCATGCGCCGGCGGGAATGGCCTGGGTAGTCGAAATCGCTCACGAGCGAGAAGGGCAGGCCGAAGCGATCGGTGAGCCATTCCACCGCCGGTCCGGCGCCCTCGGCGAGCCCCTCCACCAATGCCGGATCGTTCTCGCCATGGGCCTTTTTCTGGATGTCGGCGGCAAACATCGCGGGGTCGTCGTCGATGCCCGCTTCGCGCTGGAAGCGGGTTCCGGCGGCGGGGATCAGGCCGGCGGAGAGCGCCGTCGAGCCGGAGGGCAGGGGGTCGCGTTCGAGAACGAGTACGTCGCGCCCCGCCTCCTTCGCCGCGAGCGCCGCGACCATGCCGCAGGCGCCGGCGCCGATGATCAGCGTGTCGACGGCGAAATCGAAGAGATCCGCGTCGGTCTCCCGGCTGACGGTGATCGCGGTCATGGCCTAGCTTGAACCGTCGTAGCGCTTGCCCTCGGCGAGCAGATCCTGGGTGCCGAGGCGGGCGTTGAGCTCGCCGAAATCGAACATGTTCTCGGCGAAGGGCCGGTTCGAGCCGTTCGCCATCAGGCTCGCATAATAGGCCTCCGCCGTGCGGGCCAGCGCACGCACGATGCCGCCGGGGAAGATCACGAGGTCGAAACCGAGGGCTTCGAGATCGGCGGCGGCGGTGATCGGCGTGTGACCGCCTTCGACCATGTTCGCCATCAGCTTCGCGCGGCCCTCGAAGATCTCGCCGATCCGGCGCAGCTCATCGCCGGAGCGCGGGGCCTCGATGAAGAGCACATCCGCCCCCGCCGCGAGATAAGCCTCGGCGCGTTCGATCGCGGCCTCGAAACCCTCCACGGCGATGGCGTCGGTGCGCGCGATGATCAGCGTATCGTCGCTCGCGCGCGCATCAGCCATGGCGGCGATCTTGCCGGACATCTCGCTCGTGGAGATCAGCGATTTGTCCGAGAGATGCCCGCAGCGCTTGGGATAGCTCTGATCCTCCACCTGGAGCGCGGAGGCGCCGG
The DNA here is from genome assembly GCA_050485405.1 of Salinarimonadaceae bacterium. Taxonomy (GTDB): domain Bacteria; phylum Pseudomonadota; class Alphaproteobacteria; order Rhizobiales; family Beijerinckiaceae; genus Saliniramus. The sequence goes on along the minus strand of JBJHBI010000044.1, from coordinate 30,744 downwards.
CGCGCTCGTAGACGCGCATGGTGCGCTGGGCGTTGAGCGCGTTGCCGAAGCCGGTATCGGCGTCGATGATCACGGGAAGTGCCACCCGGTCGCGGATCAGCGCCATGGTGTCGGCCATCTCGGTCATGGAGGTGAGGCCGATATCGGGGCGCCCGAGCCGCGTATAGGCGACGGCGGCGCCCGACAGATAGAGCGCCTGCGCGCCTGCCGCTTCCGCGAGTGCAGCGGTCAGGCCGTCATAGACGCCCGGAGCGACGAGGATGCGCGGATCGTTCAGGCGCGTCTTCAGGGAAGGCACGGGCATCATTCATCCCCCATCATGGCGAGCGTCTCGGCGCAGCTCTTCACCTGCGTGACGCTGCCCAGCGAAACCAGCGTCGCGTCATGCACCTCCTCGCGGAAGGCGGCGCAGCCGTCCGAGAGGAGTATGGTCCCGATATCACGCAGATGCGCATCGCGCACGGTGCTCGCGACACCGCCATTGGTGACGATGCCGCCGATGATCAGCGTGTCGATCCCCGCCGCGCGCAGGACGTATTCGAGGCGGGTCTGGTAGAAGGCGCTGTAGGCGACCTTCTCGATGGTGAAATCGGCCGGTTTGAGCGCATCGACCAGATCATGGCCGAAGGCGCCGGGCAGGAAATCGCCCTTGCCGAGGAAGGGGCGCAGTTCCTTCAGATGCGGTGCGATCAGCGGCTCGCCGCCGCGCCCCGGCACCAGCGTGAACTGCGCCGAGATGTAGTGCCCGCCGGCTTCGCGCAGCCGGTCGATCAGCGGACGAATGCGCGCGGGCAGCGCCGCGATCGCCTCCGCGCTCTGGCCCGCGCGGCCATAGGCGCCTTCCGGGTGCAGGAAATCGTTCTGCAGATCGATGGTGAGGAGCGCCGTGCGGCGCGGCTCGATCGTGCTGATCCGTGCCATGGTCAGGCTCCCTGCTCGTCGCCATGCGCCGCATCGGCGCGGGTGATCACGACGTTGCCGAAGACATCGACGCGCCCGTGATGGGCGGGCTCGATGAAGATGGTGGTGTCGGCCTGCTCAAGGATGGCGGGGCCGGTGATCACCGTGTCGACGGGCAGGGCGAGGCGATCGAGGATCTCCGCCTCGTGCCACGTGCCGCCGGCATAGACCCGCCGCGTGCCGCGTTTCGCTTTCTCCGCATCGGCATCCGGCCCCGGCGCGAGGGTGGCGAGATCGAATTTCGGGCGCTTGCCGATCACCGCCGTGCGCAGATTGAGCACCCGCGTCACGCCGCCGGGCAGAAGCCGCCCGTAGACGCGTTCGTAAGCGGCGTCGAAAGCCTCCTGGATCGCCTCGCGCGTGGGTGGCGCGACCTTGTGGGCGCCATCGAGAGCGACCGGCAGCGGCACCGCCACGGTATGGGTCTGGCCGAGATAGGCCATGTCGAGCTCGAAGATGATCTCGCGCCCGGCGAATTTGATCCCGGCAGAATCGATCAGCCTCAGGCCCTCATCCACATGCGCCTGCATCAGCGCACCGAGCCCCTCCACATCCACCTGCGCAGTCAGCGCGTTCACCGTCTGCACGAAATCCTGGCGCATATCGGCGATGACGCAGCCCATGGCGGAGGTCACGCCCGGATAGCGCGGCACGATGGCGCGGGCGAGCCCGACCTCGCGGATCAGCGCGCAGGCATGCAGCGCACCGCCGCCGCCGAAGGGCATATAGGCGAATTGCTTGGGATCGAAACCGCGCTCGATCGAGACGAGACGGATCGCCCCGGCCATGCGCGAATTCGCTACCGTGATGATCGCCTCCGCCGCGGCATCCGTATCGAGCCCGAGCGGCTTGCCGACATGCTCGGCGATCGCGGCGCGCGCGGCCTCGAGATCGAGCCGCGCGAGGCCGCCGCCGATGGGGCGCTGCGAATCGATGCGGCCGAGAACGATGTTGGCGTCCGTCACCGTGGGGCGGGTATTGCCCCTGCCATAGGCGACGGGGCCGGGATCGGAGCCCGCGCTCTCGGGGCCGATCTGCAACATGCCGCCCTTGTCGACGGAGGCGATGGAGCCGCCGCCGGCGCCGATCGTCGCGATCTCGATCATGGGCGTGCGCACCACGAGGCCGAAATCAATGCTGGTCTGCGGGCTGAGCACGCTCTTGCCCTCGGCGATCAGCGAGACGTCGAAGGAGGTGCCGCCCATATCGCCGGTGATCACATTGGGGAAACCGGCATTCTGGGCGATGTACCCCGCCGCGATCACCCCGGCGGCGGGGCCAGACAGGGCCGTACGCACCGGCAGGCGGCAGGCGGTATCGACGGCCATGACGCCGCCATTCGACTGCACGATCAGGAATTCACCGCCGAACCCGCCCTCGTCGAGCGCCCCGGCGAGCCGTCCCAGATAACCGGCGACTTCCGGCTGGAGATAGGCGTTCAGCGCCGTCGTCGAGAAGCGCTCGTATTCGCGGATCTCGGGCAGGATCTCGCTCGAAGCCGAGACATGCGGGTTCGGCCAAAGATCACGCAGAGCCGCGACCGCCGCCTGCTCGTTGGCGGGATTGGCGTAGGAATTGACGAAGAGCACGGCGACCGCCTGGCAGCCCTGCGCGAGCAGCTCCTCGCCCGCCGCGCGCACGGCGTCGAGATCGACAGCCTGCTCCACCGTGCCGTCGGCGAAGGTGCGCTCGGGCACCTCGATGCGCAATTCGCGCGGCACCACCGGATCGAAATTGCCCCGCAGGCCCCAGGTGCGCGGACGGTCGCGGCGGCGCATGTCGAGCACGTCGCGAAAGCCCTGCGTGGTGATCACGCCGATACGCGCGCCCTTGCGCTCGAGGAGCGCGTTGGTCCCCGCCGTGGTGCCGTGGACGACGCTCGCCACGCCTTCCAGATCCTCACCATGGGCGCGGATGCCGGCCAGGAATCCGCCGGACTGGTCCGGTCGCGTGGTCGGGACTTTCGCGACCCGGGCCGCACCGCTCGCTTCGTCGAGGAAGAAGACGTCGGTGAAGGTGCCGCCGACATCGACGCCGATCATGCGTGAACGGTTCATTAGGCATACTCCCGCCAGCCGCGCCCGTAATCGGCATCGGCGCGTGCTTCGCTGATCAATCCCCGTGCCACGTCGCGGGCGATCGCCTGCGGCTCACGCGCGCCTGGTGGACCGTAACCGCCTCCGCCGGGCGTTTCGAGCCGCACGCGCTGGCCGCGTTTCAGGGGAATGCCGACGATCTTGGAGGCGAGCGGCGGGGTGTGGACGCCGTCATCCTGCTCGTAGCTGAACCGGTTGAGCGCGGCATCGCCACCGCCGGCGACGCCCTTGGGCGCGAAGCGTCCGCGCTCTCCGAAGAGGAAGGCCTCGGCGCTCTCTTCCAGCAGTTCGATCTCGTAGATCGCCCCCATCCCGCCGCGATGGCGGCCCGCGCCTGCGCTGTCGGGGCGAAGCGCCCATTGCCGGAAGGCGACGGGGTAGGCGGCTTCGAGGATTTCCGCCGGCGGGATGGTCGCGGTCGAAATCGGCGCATTGCCGTGATCGAGCCCGTCGCCCTCGGGCGTCCCGCCATGGCCGCCGCCATAGAAGCTGAACATCACCCAGCGCCGCCCGTCGGCGCGATGGCCGGCGATGGAGAGCGCGTTGATCGTGCCATAGGCATTCGCCACCACCCGCTCCGGCGCCGCCTGCGACGCTGCGGCGAAGATCACGTCGATCATGCGCAGTATCGTCTCGGTATAGCCGCCTGTCGGTGCGGGGAACTCCGCCGCGAGGATCGAGCCCTTCGGGATGGTGATGTCGAGCGGACGCATCACGCCGGCATTGGCGGGGAGATCGGGGAAGATATGCTTGATCGCCACATAGACGCAGGCGATGGCCGTGCCCTCGGAAATGTTGATCGGCCCCGCCGCAGCCGGAGCGGAGCCGGTGAAATCGAGGCTGAGCCGGTCGCCTTGGATGGTCAGCGCGACGCGGATGGGCAGGGCATCGTCGTCGATCCCGTCATTGTCGAGGAAATCCTCCGCCTCCCAATGGCCGTCCGGAAGCCCTTGGACTTCGGCGCGCATCAGCGTCTCCGCCCGGTCGCTGAGCGCGGAGAGTGCGGCGCGCACGGTCGCAGCGCCGTATTCGGCCAGCAGCGCGTCGAGCCGCTTCACCCCCAGATCGAGCGCGTTGATCTGGCCGTTGAGATCGCCCAGAGCCGATTGCGGCAGGCGGGTATTGCGCATCAGGATGTCGATTATGTCCTGCTGCATCACGCCCGCGCGGGCGAGCTTCACCGGCGGCAGCACGAAGGCCTCCTGGAAGGCCTCGCGGGCGGAGGGGTTGTAGTTGCCCGGCACGGCGCCACCGACATCGTGCCAGTGCCCCACCGAGGCGAGGTAGCAGAACAATTCGCCTTCATGGAAATACGGGCGCACCAGCCGCATGTCGGAGAGATGCGTGCCGCCCAGATGCGCGTCGTTGAAGATGTAGATGTCGCCATCGGCGAGATCGCCGTCGCGCGCCGCCTTGTCGATCACGGCCTTCACCGCGAAGGCCATGACGCCGACGAAGATCGGCAGGCCGGATTTACCTTGCACCAGCGTGTCGCCGGTATCGGCATGGTAGATCCCGTGAGAGGCGTCATGCGCCTCGGCGATGATCGGGTTGAAGGCCGAGCGGAACAACGTCGCGTCCATCTCGTCGGCGATCTGTTCCATGCGCCCGGCGAGCACCGCGAGGGTGATCGGATCGATATCGCGGCTCATGCACCTGCTCCCTTGCCCTGATTTGCGACCACTTCCGCGATGTCGTTCCAGACCTGCTGGCGGGTGATCCGCCCGTCGGTGATCTCGAACCGGTCGATGAAGCGGATACCGGAAAACGCCTCGCCGTCGGGCCATTCGCCGTGCAGCGTGCCGAAGCAATAGACGATCGCGACATCGCCGCCCGGCACCGCATCGAAGCGTTCGTAGGTTTTCCTGACGAAACGGTAGCGCGGTCCGGCGAAGGCGACGAGTTCTTCCAGAGTGGTCATGCGCGCATCGCCGGGAAACACCATCTCGAAGCCTTCACCGAGGAAGCTCTTGGCCGTGCCGAGATCGCGCGCCTCCATGGCGGCGAGGAAATCGTGGACGATCTGCGCCGGATCGGGGAGGGGCGGGCCGGGTGTGCGGTACTCCCCGCCACGCAGGTAATTCTCCCGCGCCATTTCCTCGATGATCACGGTGACCGCGTCGGCCGGAGCGGCGACGACGGAGCGAACCGCGTCGGTCACCTGCCGGCCGAGCCGCCCGCGCGTAGCGTCGTCATAGCCTTCGAGCACTTTCACGGTCACGATCGGCATGGCCGTCTCCCTCGTCGCTGTTCTCGGCGCTGCATCTTGTCTGGTATATAATACAGATCAATTAGCGATGAAAAAGACATTTTGTGCAAGCCGGATGATACAAGATGCTTGCATTCTTGCTTTTGCCGGATACCATGATCCTCAGGAAACCCGCATCGGGCATATGAGCACGAGGGTGAGCGATTGGTTGAGGCAGCAACGATTCTCACGCCGGATGGCGGCAAGGCGCAGCGGGTCTACCTGCTTTTGCGCGACGAGATCGTCAGCGGCACGCATCCCGCCGGAGCGTCTCTTCCGGGTGAGCTCAAGCTCGCCGAGCGCTTCGCGGTCTCGCGCGTCACCATCCGCCGCGCGCTGGACGGGCTCGTCGCCGATGGTCTCGTCGAGCGCCGCGCCGGCAGCGGGACGATCGTGCGTGCGCAGAAAGCGCATCAGGCGATCACGGCGGATTTCGCCACGCTGATGCCGCAGGTCGTGGCGATGGGGCAGGCGACCACCGCGCGTCTTCTCGCCTTCTCCTATTGCACGCCGCCGCAGCCGATCGCCGAGGCTTTGCGCCTGGCACCCGGTGACCGCGTGCAGCGCGCCGTGCGCGTGCGCATGATCGAGGGCGCGCCGTTCTCGCATCTGACGACGCATGTGCCCGAGGATGTCGCGCAGAATTATTCCGAAGCCGATCTCGCCACGACGCCGTTGTTCCGCCTGCTGGAGCGCTCGGGCGTGCGGGTCGACCACGCGACGCAGGCGATCTCGGCGACGCTCGCGACCCCCGATGTGGCCGAGGCGCTCGACGTCGCCACCGGCGCGGCGCTGATCGCACTCACTCGCGTCGTTCATGATGCGCAGGGGCGCGGGGTCGAGCATCTCAGCGCGCTCTACCGCCCCGATCGTTACCGCCTCGAAATGACGCTCGACCGCGTCGGCGAACCGGGATCGCGGCGCTGGTCGCCGGTGGCGGCGGCGCGGCAGGACGGCAATGCGGCGGGGGACGGGTCGACCAGGAGCGGGGAGGCCGCAGAGTGAGCGCGCCGCTGACCCTGTTCGACAAGATCTGGCAGGCGCATGAAATCCATGCCCGCGAGGACGGCGCGTCGCTGCTCTTCGTCGACCGGCATTTCGTGCATGAGGGCTCGCATCACGCTTTCCGCAAGCTCGCCGAGCGTGACCTGCGCGTCGCGCAGCCGGAGCTGACTTTCGGCGTGGCGGATCATTACGTGCCCACGCGCGGGCGCGGCAGGAATCACCCCGCGACGACCATCGCCGTTCCCGCCATCGCGCGCATGGTCTCGACGCTGGACGAGAACGCCCGCACCCACGGTTTCCGGCTGTTCGGGCTCGATGATCCGCGTCAGGGGATCGTGCATGTGGTGGGGCCGGAACAGGGTCTGACCCTGCCGGGGCTCCTGATCAATTGCGGCGACAGCCACACCTCGACGCACGGCGCCTTCGGCGTCATCGGCTTCGGCATCGGCGCGACGGAAGTCGCCCATGTGCTGGCCACGCAGACGATCTGGCAGCGCAAGCCGCAGCGCATGCGCATCCGCTTCGAGGGCGCTCTCGCACCGGGCGTCGCGGCCAAGGACATGGCTCTGAACTGGATCGCGCGGCTCGGCACCGACGGTGGGCGCGGTGCCGCGATCGAATATGCGGGCTCTGCTGTGCGCGCGCTCTCCATGGAGGGCCGCATGACCCTGTGCAACCTCTCCATCGAGGGCGGGGCGCGCTGCGGCATGGTCGCGCCGGATGAAACGACCTTCGCCTATCTGGAGGGTCGCCCCTTCGCCCCGCACGGCGCTGATCGCGACGCGGCACTCGCCGCCTGGGCCGAGCTCGTCTCCGACGGGCAAGCCGAATTCGACCGCGAGGTGGTGATCGATGCGGGCGAGATCGCCCCGATCGTGACCTGGGGAACGAGCCCCGAGGACGCGCTGCCGATCACGGAATCCGTGCCCGATCCGGCGCGGGCGGGTTCGGAATCGGAAGCCGCGCGCATCCGCGCCTCGCTCGATTACATGGATCTGCGCGCGGGGATGAAGCTGTCCGAGATCGCCGTCGATCAGGTCTTCATCGGCTCGTGCACCAATGCGCGGATCGAGGATCTGCGCGCCGCCGCCGCCGTGCTCGCGGGGCGCAAGGCGAAGGTGCCGGGCCTCGTCTCGCCGGGCTCCAGCCTCGTCAAGGCGCAGGCGGAGGAGGAGGGGCTCGACCGGATCTTCGTCGAATCCGGGCTCGAATGGGTCGCGGCGGGGTGTTCGATGTGCGTGGGCATGAACGGCGACATCGTCGCGCCGGGCATGCGCTGCGCCTCCACCACGAACCGGAATTTCCGCGGTCGTCAGGGTCCCGGCGCGCGCACGCATCTGATGTCTCCGGTAATGGTCGCCGCCGCCGCCGTGACCGGCCATCTCGCCGATGCGCGGCCCCTGCTCGCAGGGAGGCTGTGATGGCGGGATGGACGCGGCATCAGGGCCTCGCCGTCGGGCTGCCCTTCGAGAATGTCGATACCGATCAGCTCATTCCCGCGCGCTTCATGTCGGCGCCGCGATCGGAGGGCTACGGCAAGTTCCTGCTGCACGATCTGCGCCACGATGCCGATGGTGCGAAGATCGCCGGCTTCCCGCTCAACGATCCCGCCGCGGCAGGCGGCTCGATCCTCGTCGCGCGGCGCAATTTCGGCGGCGGCTCCTCGCGCGAGGCGGCGGTCTATGCGCTGGTCGATGGCGGCTTTCGCGTGGTGATCGCACCGAGTTTCGGAGACATCTTCGCCGGCAATGCGGTGAATAACGGTCTTTTGCCTGCCCGGGTCAGCGAGGCGGATGCCGAGGCGCTGCTCGCGCGGATGCCCGACAATCTCGCGGTGGATCTCGATGCCTGCACCATAACTGCGGGAAATGCGGTGATCACCTTCGAGATCGATCCGGTATGGCGCACCAAGCTGATCAACGGCTGGGACGACATCGATCTCACCCGCGCCCATGCGCGCGAGATCGGAGATTTCATCGCGGGGCGGCGGGCGGCGCAGCCGTGGCTGTGGCCGCGCGATGTCGAAGCATGAGGGAATTCCGACCGGGGCACCGCTCCGGCGCGGGCGAGGGGGGCGATGGGCGCTCACCTCATCAAGAACGGGGCTCAAGCCCCCTGACTGGGAGACGATCATGAAACACGTTCTTGCTGGCGCCGCCGTCGGGATGGCTGCGCTGATGTCCTCCGGGGCCATGGCCGAACAGCGCATCAGCGCCGTCCACGCCTTCCCCGAGAGCCTGATCTACACGCAGAGCTTCCTGTCCTTCGTCGATATGGTGAACGAGCGCGGCGAGGGCGTGATCCAGATCGAGGTGCGCGGCGGACCCGAGGCTATCGGCGCCTTCCAGCAGGCCGATGCGGTGCGCGACGGCATCGTCGACATGGCTTACACGCCCGGCAGCTTCTATGCGGGTGCATTCCCCGAGCGCGACGCGCTGGTCGCCTCCAACATCACCGCGATCGAAGCGCGTGAGAATGGCGGCATCGACCTGATCAACGAGATCCATCAGGAAAAGATGGGGGTCTATTATCTCGGCTGGTTCGATTCGGGCGTGACCTACAATCTGTGGACTGTCAACGAGCCCGCACTCGATGCCGACGGCAATCTCGACGTTTCCGGCATTCGCCTGCGCGGCAACCCGGTCTACAACGCGTTCTTCACCAATTATCTCGGCGCGCAGGTGATCGATATCCAGACCACCGACGTCTATTCGGCGCTGGAACGCGGCATCGTCGACGCCACCGGCTGGACGCAGATCGGCCTCGTCGACCTGCGCTGGGACGAGTTCCTGAACTACCGCATCGAGCCCTCCTTCTTCTCCACCGATCTCGGCGTGATCGTCAATCTGGAGAGCTGGAACGCGCTCACGCCTGAAGCCCAGGAGATTCTGCAGCAGGCGGCGATCGATCACGAGCGTGCCAGCGTCGAGGCGCTTCGCGAGCGCCGTGACGAGGAATTCGCCATTCTCGAAGAGCGCGGCATGACGACCTTCTCGCTCGAAGGCGAAGCGGCGGCACGCTTCCTCGAGGCGGCCCGCGAGGAGACCTGGGCGCGCATGCGCGAGCAGATGGAACAGCATCCGATGGGCCTCACCCATTACGACACGCTGATCGAGCTGTTCTACGACCTCGACGCGGCGCAGTGAACCGCGCCGATCATCGACGCCGGGCGCCACGGTGCCCGGCGGTTTCGCGCTGCGGAAGCGAGGGGTGCAACGATGTCCGGGGTCTTGCGATGGACAGTGCGCGGCTATGACGCCTTCGTCACGCTGATGGCGCTTGTGGCGGCCGCCATGCTGGTCTGGCTGATGATCTCGATCATCGTCAGCGTCGGCATGCGCAATTTCGGCATGCAGCCGATGGCGTGGCTGTTCACTTCCTCCGAATACGCGCTCCTCTACATGACCATGCTCGGCGCGCCATGGCTGGTGCGTCGCAAGGGGCATGTGCATATCGAGCTCGTCACCGCGGCACTGCCACCGAAAATGCGCCGGGGGTTGAGCCGGCTGGTGGCGTTCGGCTGCGTCGTCGTCTGCGGCATCCTGACCTGGAAGGGGCTCGACCTCGTCCAGCTCAACATTGCGCGCAACGATTTCGACGTGCGCGCCTATTTCTATCCGCGCTGGCTCTTGACCATCGCCTTTCCGATCAGTTTCGGCCTGATGGCCGTGGAATTCGCGCGCTTCGCCTTCGGGCGTGAGCTCCTGCATTCCGGCGAAGCGGGGATCCACGAATAATGGAGTGGTACGAGGCCCTCGCCCTGCTTCTGGGCACGATCATCTTCCTGATGGCGCTCGGCATGCCGGTCGCGCTCGCCTTTCTGGCGGCCAACATCATCGGTGCCTGGATCTTCATGGGCGGCGAGCGCGGGGTGGTCCAGCTCCTCAATAACGGGCTCGGCGCGCTGACCTCCTTCGCGCTGGTACCGATCCCGCTCTTCCTCCTGATGGGGGAGGTGTTCTTCCATACGGGGCTCGGGCGGCGCATGTTCAATGCGATCGACGGCCTGCTCGGGAAGCTGCCCGGGCGGCTTTCCTACGTCACGGTGTTGGGCGGTACGGGCTTTTCGACGCTATCGGGCTCCTCGATGGGGGCAACCGCGTTGCTCGGCTCGCTGATGGTGCCGGAGATGAACCGGCGCGGCTATAAGAACAACATGTCGATCGGCCCGATCCTGGGCACCGGCGGCCTCGCCATCATCATCCCGCCCTCGGCGCTCGCGGTACTTCTCGCCACGCTCGCCAAGGTCGATATCGGCGCGCTCCTCGTCGCCGGCATCATCCCGGGCCTGTTGCTCGCGAGCCTCTATCTCGCGACGATCTGGATCCAGACCAAGATCGATCCGAGCGCCGCGCCGCCCTACGACGTCGCCCCGCTGACCGGGCGCGAGAAGCTGATGCTGATCGCGCGCGACATCCTGCCCATGGTCGGTGTGATGATCGCGATTGTCGCCATGATGATGGGCGGCATCGCCACGCCCTCCGAGGCGGCGGCCTTCGGTGCGCTTGGCGTGATGATCCTCGCCGCGATCTTCCGCTGCCTGACCTGGGAAGCCTTGAAGAAATCGATCGAGGGTGCGCTCAAGGTCACCCTGATGGCCTATCTGATCGTCTTCGGCTCGGCGACCTTCAGCCAGCTGATGGCCTTCTCCGGCGCCTCGCGGGGGCTGATCAACTGGGCGACGGGCTTCGATCTCGATCCCGTTTTCATGCTGCTCGCGATGTTCGCGGTGCTCCTGATCCTCGGCATGTTCATGGAGCAGATCTCCATGATGCTGCTCACCGTGCCGATCTTCTTCCCGCTTGCTCTGAGCCTCGGTTACGATCCGGTCTGGTTCGGGCTGATCATGCTGCTCGCGCTCGAGATCAGCTTCACGACGCCGCCCTTCGGCCTGCTGCTCTTCGTGATGAAGGGCGTCGCGCCGCCGGAGACCACCATGCGCGACATCTACGTCGCCGCCTTCCCCTTCATACTCTGCTCGCTGATCCTCGTCGGATTGCTGATCCTGTTCCCCTGGATCGCCCTATGGCTGCCACGCGGATTCTAGATGTAACCGGCCCCCGGCGGCATGGTCGACGGCTTTCCAGCCATCGTGCCACCGGGGGCCGGCCAGTTCTCACTCGCCCTGACCGAGGGAGTAGCCGCGCTCGCCGTCGAAGCGGTAGAGCTGCTCGGTCTTGATCACGTCGAGCCCGCCGAGCGCGAGGGCGCGCAACAGCTGCCAGGGCAGGCTGCGATTGCCTTCCACGGTGAAGAGGAAGCGCACTCTCCAGTGATCGGTGAGCAGCGTCTGCGTGCGGCCCTGGGGCCAGACCTTGACGCCGCGATTGCTGATCATGGTCAGCGCGACGGGCTGGTCCGCCGAGGCGGCGAGCAACCGGTCTGCGAGGATGTCGGGATCGTTCTCGCAGGCATGGACGAAGACATCGATGCCCACGAGTTCCTTCACCGCCGGTTCGCGGCGCACGATCGGAGGAATGGCCGGGACCGGGACCGGCGCGCCGGTACGGGCGGGCATCAGCACGTAGGGTCCGCGCCCGAGCCGCGCGATCACGGCATCGGCAAAGCCCTGCGTGGAGGCGCATTCGCGGGAGTTCTCCTTGTCGTGGATGTCCGCCGTGTGGATGCCCGCCTCGATCGTCGCGAGCCAGGCATTGCGGATCGTCGCCGCGACATCGCCCTGGCCGAGATGCTCCAGCATCTGCACGGCTGCGAGCAGGAGCCCCGAGGGATTGGCCTTGCCGAGCCCTGCGATGTCGGGCGCGCTGCCGTGGATCGCCTCGAACATCGCACATTGCTCCCCGATATTCGACGAGGCGCCGAGACCGACCGAGCCCGCGACTTCGGCGGCGATGTCGGAGATGATGTCGCCGTAGAGATTGCTCGTGACGATCACGTCGAAGCGCCCTGGATCGGCGGCGAGGCGTGCGGCGCCGATATCGATGATCCAGTGGTCATGTGCGATGTCGGGATATTCCATCGCGACCTCGTCGAAGACGCGATGGAACAGCCCATCGGTCATCTTCATGATGTTGTCCTTCGAGAAGCACGAGACCTTCTTGCGGCCATGCGCCCGCGCATATTCGAAGGCGTAGCGGATGATGCGCTCGGTGGCCGGGCGCGAGACGAGCTTGAGGCACTGATGGACCTCGTCGGTCTGGCGATGCTCGATGCCCGCATAGAGGTCTTCCTCGTTCTCGCGCACGATCACGACGTCCATGCCCGGATGCTTCGTCGCCACATAGGGCGCGAAGGCGGTGCAGGGGCGGATATTGGCGAAGAGGCCGAGGCTCTTGCGCAGGGTCACGTTGACCGATTTCGCTCCCGTGCCCTGAGGCGTGGTGATCGGTCCCTTCAGGAGGATCCCGGTCTCCTTGAGGATGTCCCAGGCCTGATCCGAGACGCCCGACGCGGTACCGGCCTCGTAGACCGAGCGCCCGATCTCCACCGGGACCGGCGTGATGCGGGCTCCCGCCGCGCGCAAGACGCGAAGCGTCGCCTGCATGATTTCGGGGCCGATCCCGTCGCCCTCGGCGATCGCGACGGCGACCGTATCCTCCGAATTGCGGAACTGGGACTGGAGGGTTTGCGGAGCGAATTGCTGGTTCATGCAGGGTCTCCCTCGTGGGGGCGCCGGTGCGGCACCCGGTTTGCGATATCCGGTGAATACCGTATGAGGTTGCATTTCAGAAATTGATTAGAGCGCGTCCTTCCATTAAGAAATTAAATGATAGATCCGCGCCGTTCCGATGCGGAGAGCCCTCGGGAAATCCATCATGGTCGCAGCCCGCCTCGATCTCACGCTCCTGCGCGCCTTTCTCGCCATCGCCCGGACGGGGAGCTTCACCCGGGCGGGTGAAGTGCTTCTGTGCAGCCAGTCGGCGGTATCGTTGCAATTGCGCCGGCTCGAGCAGTCGCTCGGCCAGAAGCTGTTTCGGCGCAATGTGCGCGCCGTCACGCTCACGCCGGCAGGGGAGCGGCTGCTGCCCTATGCCGAGCGGATACTCGCCCTACATGACGAGGCGCTCGCCTCCTTCGGCGAGGCGATGCTCGACGGGCGGGTGCGGCTCGGTACGCCCGAGGATTTCGCCACGGCGCATCTGCCGCGTGCGCTGGCCGGATTCGCCGAAGCGCATCCGCGCGTCCAGCTCGAAGTGACCTGCGATCTGACCCTGAACCTGCTCGACCTGTTTCGGGCCGGCAAGCTCGATATCGCATTGGCCAAGCGCGAGCCCTCGGCGCTGCTCGACGGCCAGCAGGTCTGGTCGGAGCCGCTCGTCTGGGCCGCGCGCGACGAGGGCCTGTTTCGCGAGAACGCGCGCATGCCGCTCGTGGTCAGTCCCGAGCCCTGCGTCTATCGCAAGCGCGCCTTCGATACGCTCGGTCGCGCGCAGCGTCAGGCTCGTGCTGCATATGTCTGCGGATCGCTCGCGGGCTCGCTCGCGGCGGTGCGTGCCGGGCTCGGCGTCGCCGTGCTTCCGCGCGATCTCGTGCCCGCGGATCTCGCCACCGATGACGGGAGCCTGATGCCCGCTCTTTCCGACACGGAGATCGTCCTGATGACCGCAGCCGATGCAGGGCTGCCGGCGCGGCGTCTCGCGCAGCATATCGCGCAGGCCCTCGAAGACGAGCGCGCAGCCGGAACCCATACGATCACAGGTTCGTGATGAACGGTTTCGTCACCCTGAATGGATGAAACGGCCGGTCCGTCCGTATGTCTGGTATGATTGCGTCGCCATCGGGGCGGCGCAGACGAAGATACGGTATCCGCCCGATCATCCGGGCACCGTTCATACCAGGCAGAGGAGGGTTCGCGATGCAGGTTACCCGTAAACTGTATGATCATGCCAAGGGGCTTCAGGCCCTGCCGCTCGCTGCGGCGCTTCTGCTGTTTCTCACGCCCATCTTCGGCGCGACCTACGGTGTGTCCGTGGCGTCGGCGATGATCCTCGGCGGAGCGGCCTTGCTGCTCTGGGCCAAGCTCGCACTCGCGCCGGACAAGATCGACACCTGGCTCATGGCGGCCACGGGCGTGCTCGCGCTCGTCGCCCCCTGGCTCCTCGGCTTCGGTGCGTTCTCGTCCTGGGCGTTCCTGATGCATCTCTTTGCAGGGCTCGCCATAGCGGGCGTCGCCGGATACGCGCTGTTCCAGCAGCGCAACGAGGCGAACCCGGAAGCGGAGCCGGCATCGGAGGCCAGTGGCGATGACAGCCAGGGAGCCGGGCAGGCCACCTGATCAGACGACCCCGCCGGAGCCGCACTCCGGCGGGGTTTTTCGTTGATAGCGGGCGATCCGGGCCATCGGCGAGGGATATGTGGGGCAAAGGATATACGGGGCTTGGCAGAACCCGTGTCTTTAAATAGTGTATTATAGATAAAGCACGTTGAAATTGCTGTTATTCCGGAGTAGGGTTTTGGCCTCGAAGCATAGCGCACCGGGCGAGGCCGCCTCAGGTGTCTCTGGTGGACGCGTGGGCATGTGGGCCTGCGCCGTGATCGTTCTGGCCGCCTGCATGTCGGGCCTGCTCGCGGGCTTCTTCTTCGCCTTCACGAACGTCGTCTCCCCCGCACTCGCAGTCATCGATCACGCGCTCGCCGGAGCGGCGCTCGACGCCGTCTACGGGCATGTCCGGCACTGGCCGTTTCAGCTCGCCTTCTTCGCCACTATCGCGATCGCTCTCGCGACCATCGCCGCACCGCTCGCTATCAGGGAAGGGCGGGTGTGGAAGATCCTCGTCGTGCTCGCGGCATCATGCGTGATGATCGGCATGCTCGGCGTGACGGGCTTGCGGATCGCCCCGGCCGGGCGTGCGCTCGCCGAAGCGGGGCCGGGAATCTCGCAGCATTGGGACGTATTCCTCGCCGATTGGCGGTTCTGGAACGATCTGCGCACGCTCGGTGCGGCGATGGCGACGGTGCTCTATCTCGCCGCCCTCGGCGCCGCGCCGCCATTATGGCGCCGGCCCGTGCGGAGCGAGGGCGGGAGCAAGGGCGAGGATCGCGGTCGCTGGGCACGGCTTTTCGGGAAGCTCTCGGCGCGCGCGTCCCAACTCATGACGCGCCTCGCGGAAACAGCGCCGGCGCGGTTCGCGAGACCTTTCTGGACGAAGCTCGTCGCGCCGGTTCTGCGGATCGTGAAGAGCTGGTTCGGCCCGCTCAGCAACATGCTGATGAACCGCCCGTCCATCGTGCTCGGAATCGCCGTCGCGTTGTTTGCGGTGATGACCGGGTTCTTCTGGGCGTTTGCGACCGTGGTCATGCCCGCGCTCGGGGCATTGACGCCGGGGGAGGCGCTTGCGACGCTCCATGCGATCAATCGCGAGGTGCGCAATATCGTCTTCGCTCTGTTGTTCTTCGGTGGCGTCTCGATCATCCGCAACGTCGCGGGCTTCGCGCTCTTCGCCACGCCGGGCCTCACCGGCATCCTCACGCTGCTCGCCGGCGGCGTCTATGCGCTGGGCGTGCTCGTCCTCACGCTCACGATGATGGTTCCGATCAATGCCGAGATGGCGGATGTCGTCGCGCTCTCCGCGCTCCCTGGCGCCGACACTGCCGATCCGGCCATTGCCGAAGCGCTGCTCGCGCAATGGGCTATCCTGAACACGGCCCGCACGCTCGCCGGCGCGCTCGCCCTCGCGATGCTCGCCGCGGCTCTGTTCCTCGCGACCGGGCGCGAACCGCGCACCCGGTCTTGAGGTTTTCTCCACCGCGCAGCGGCGCGGCTCACCGGCATCAGAAATGATGCTCCAGTGCCAGCATCCCGAAGGCGCGCCCGGATGGGCAGGCCGCTCACGATGATCCGGAGCGTCTGCGACGATCCCGGTCGCGGGCGCTGTGGCCGTTCGGGGCGAGGATGTAGATTTCGATCTTCGGATCGGCATGGTCGTAATGGATGGCCGACAACTCGGCGGCGATCGGGATGCCCTTCGCGATCAAATCGTCGTGGATCTCGCGCGCGACTTTCGGCGACAGATGGCCGAGCGGCCAGTGGCTGACCTTGCGACCGCTGAAGAAGCCCTTCGTTTCCGCGCCGCCGACGACCAGCAGCCCGCGGTCGGGATGCTCGGCATCTTCCGCCGCGAGATCGATCCCGTATCGCAAACCCTTCTTCTTCGCCGCTTCCACTGCATCGGCGAATGCGATGACGGCGCGCAAATTCGCCGCCAGACCCTGGACGCTCAGCGAAGCCGTGGCGCGAACCCATTCCCCCGGTGGTCGTGTGTCCTTTCCATAGATGCGCCTCACATCGTTCTCCATCCTGCGCGAATCCCGAACCCGGTCACACTGTCCGCGCCGCGCAAGCCGATCAAGAGCGCGTATGCGTCACACGGTCGTGCGCCGATTGGTCGAGCCGGCGCGCGCCCGGATGGCTTTTGCTGTTCGCGATGTTGAAATTGGCCAATGGAGATCGCTCGCAAGCAGCCGCTATTGTGCAACGGTGACGTTGCGAAAGGTGGAACTGATGACGACGCGATACGACGTGATCCTGCGCAATGCGCATCTCATCGATCCGCAGAACGCGGTGGACGGGCGCCGTGACGTCGCGATCGTCGCGGGCCGGATCGTCGAGATCGCCGAGAGTATGAGCGGCACCGCCGCGCAGGAGCATGATCTCTCTGGGCTCGTCGCGGTACCGGGCATCATCGACTTGCACGTCCATGTTTCGCCCTGGCTCGGAGGGCGCGTCGGTCACCGCATGCTCGCGCTTGCCGGCGTCACCACCGCGCTGGACATGGCGGGGCCGATCGAGGGCGTCGTCGAACTCGCCCGTGATTTCGGGGCCGGCCTGAACATCGGCTGCATCAACTATATCCGCCCCGGCCATACCGTCGCCACGACCGATCCCTCCAGCGACGAGTTGCGTGATCTTTTGGCGAGCAGCCTGAATGCCGGGGCGATCGGGCTCAAATTGCTGGGCGGCCATTTTCCGATGACGCCGGAGGCCGCCGCGCGCGCGATCGCGGTTGCGGCGGATGAGGGGGCTTATATCGCCTTCCATGCGGGAACGCTGGCGAGCGGTTCGCATATCGAGGGAATGCTCGAAGCCTGCGAACTCGCCGCCGGGCGACCGCTTCATATGGCGCATGTCAACAGCTACACGCGGGGTCTCGTGCGTCCGGCGATGACGGAAGGGGAGAAGGCGCTCGCGGCCCTTCGGGCGAACCCCAACATCACCTCGGAATCCTACCTCTCTCCGATCAACGCCACGAGCGCCAAATGCAGCGACGGCGTTCCGGAGAGCATGCAGACGCGCAACTGGCTGAAACTCGGCGGCTTCGCGCCAACGGAAACCGGGCTGGCCGAGGCGATCGAGGCCGGTTGGGCACTGCTCAACGAGGAAAAACAGGATACGGTAGTCCTGTCGACGGGCCGCGCCGCGGTCGATGCGTGGCGCGCCCGCAATACCGAACTCGGTGTGAGCTTCATGGCCAATCCGAGCGAACCGCGCCTGCGGCTCGCCACGGCGAAGGACGATGCGGGACGTTTCGTCATCGATGCGCTCGCCACGGATGGCGGCGGCATTCCGCGCAACGTCATCGTCGAGATGGGTCTGGCACTGGTGAAGCTGGAGGCCTGGACGCTCGCGGATTTCGTCCGGAAATCGAGCATCGCCCCCGCCCGCGCGCTGGGGCTGAGCGAAAAGGGGCATCTGGGGATCGGGGCGGATGCCGATATCAGCGTGCTCGACATCGAGCGCGGACGCCCGAAGGCGAGCTTCGTGGCCGGCGAGCAGGTCATGTGCGACGGGCGGGTTCTGGGGCGCGGTACGCGGCTGATCACGACACCGTCAGGGGCTGAGGCCGCCCGCGCCGCGGGCATCAGTGGCCCGGTCGTCGAACTGGGGACGATGCTGCGGCGGGGTTGAGCGCGGGCGCGCGTCGAGCAAGCTTTTCGCGCGCCCGGCCTTTACCTGCTGGGCACTCAGGCGGCAGCGTCGAACGCATCGTCCGGGAGCAATACCGTCACCGCGAACCAGCCATCGGCATCGGTGATGAACTCGGCGATCCGCCAGCCGCTCGGACGCGCCATCTCGTCGAGGGTGGGGCGGGTGTATTTGTGGCTGTTTTCCGTGTGGATGCTCTCGCCGGCGCGGAACCTCACCGTCTCCCGCCCGATCCGGACCTCCTGATCGACGCGGCTGACGAGGTGCATCTCGATGCGGGCCTTGTCCGGATTCCAGCGCGCCTCGTGCGCGAAGCTGTCCGGATCGAAATCCGCGCCGGCTTCCCGGTTCAGGCGCACGAGAACGTTGCGGTTGAAGGCTGCCGTGACGCCCTGTGCATCGTCATAGGCGCGCACCAGCACCTGCGGATCCTTCACCAGATCGATGCCCAGAACGAGCCCGGCAATATCCGGCCAGCGCCGTACCCGCTCGAGCAGGCCGCGCGCCTCGGGCGGTTCGAGATTGCCGAGCGTCGAGCCGGGGAAGAAGCCGACCGCGGGGCGCCCGCTCACTGCATCGGGCAGATCGAGTTCCTGCAAAAGGTCTCCGGCCAGTGGCGTGACCTCGAGGGCAGGGTAGCTGCGATCGATCTCCTGCGCGACGGCATGCAGGAAGGTCTCCGAGATATCGACCGGCACATAGGCCGTGATCGCCTCCAGTTCGTCGAGCAGGATGCGCGTCTTGGTGCTCGCGCCGCTGCCCAGTTCGATCAGTGCCGAATCCTGAGCGACATAGGGTGCGAGACGATCGATGCTCTCGCGCAAAATCGCCGTCTCCGTGCGCGTGGGATAGTATTCCGGCAATGTGGTGATCTGTTCGAACAGATCGCTGCCGCGCTCGTCGTAGAACCATTTCGGGTGCAGCGTCTTGCGCTCTGCGCGCAGTCCCGCGAGCGCTTCGCGCTGCAGGCCCGCATCGGTGACCGTCATCGTATCCATGCCGTTTCCTCCTCAGGCATCCTGCGCGAGCCGCAAACCCATCATCTGCCAGCGCTGATGCGGGTAGAAGAAGGTCCGGTAGGTGGGGCGCATCTGGGCGAGCGGCGTCGCACAGGAACCACCGCGCAGCACGATCTGGTTCACCATGAACTTGCCGTTATATTCGCCGATCGCGCCCTCGGGCGGGCGGAAGCCCGGATAGGGAGTGAAGGGGCTCTGCGTCCATTCCCAGACGTCACCCCAGGGCCCGTTGCCCGGAAGCGGGCGAAGCTGCCCCTGATCGAGGAAATTGCCGCGTATGGGATGATCGCGGAAGGCGACTTCCCATTCGGCCTCCGTGGGCAGGCGCGCGCCGGCCCAGCGGGCGAAGGCATCGGCTTCGTAATAGCTGACATGGCAGGCCGGCGCGTCGAGATTGACCGGTTGCGGCCCGCGCAGGGTGAAGTTCCACCACGCGTCGTCCTGGCGCCACCAGTAGAGCGGCGCGTCCCAGTCCTCGCGCTGACGGCACGCCCAGCCGTCGCTCAGCCAGAGCGCCTGACGCTCGTAGCCGCCATCCTCCATGAAGGCGATCCAGTCGCGGTTGCTCACCGGCCTGTCGGCGATGCGGAACGGATCGAGCCAGGTCCTGTGGCGCGGCTCCTCGCAATCATAGGCGAAGCCGCCTCCCTGATGGCCGATCTCGACGAGGCCGCCCGGATGCGCGGTATAGCTCAGCGGGACTTCCTGCGTGACCGGCATCGGCTCGGGATCGCGATAGGCCGGGAGCAGCGGGTTGAAGGACAAGCCGTGCAGCAGATCCGTCACCAGAAGCTCCTGATGCTGCATCTCGTGATGGCAGCCGAGTTCGACCCGCTCCATCAGGAGTTCGTCATCGGCGTTGGCCGCAATGAGCGAGGACATCGCCTCATCGACATGGGCGCGATAGGCCCGGACAGCCGCGCCGTCGGGTCGCGAGATCAGGCCGCGCTTGTCGCGCGCGTGCCGGGGGCCGGCCTGGACGTAGTAGGAATTGAAAAGGAAGGCAAAACGGTCGTCGATCGCGCGATAATCCGGCAGCCATTCGCGCAGGATGAATTGCTCGAAGAACCACGTCGTATGGGCGAGATGCCACTTGGCCGGGCTCGCATCCTCCATCGACTGGAGCATCATGTCCTCCGGCGCGAGCGAGGCGACGAGGGCATTCGTTCGTGCGCGTGTCGTCTGGAAGAGCGAAGGGAGATCGGGAGAGGCGAGGGGGGCGGCGGCTTTCGTCATCGGCGGATCCTCGTTCTTCGGCTTTGGCAAAACGCATTAGCCGCGGCCGAGTTTCGGCGAGCATCTGCCCATGCGTGCGTGCGCGAATGGCCGAGGGTGATGATCTACGGCGCGAAGCGGGCAGCCACTCCGCATCATTTGCCGTTACTGGCCCGCACGTTGTTCGGCATTGCGCTTGCGGGTCGCGGCGGCTTTCCTTGCTGATGCAGAACGCTCTTCGGGCGACCGTGACGCGGAAGCCTGACCGCCTTTGCGTCCACCCTCGTGGGCCGCCGGGTTACCCGTGTCCTTGCCATGGCCGGAGCCGCCCGGCTTGTTGCCGCCGCCGTCATCAGCATTGACGGTCGCCCAGGCGCGACGCTCGGCCTCGTCCGCGGGCACGCCGCGCTGCTCGTAGCTCTCGGCGATGTGCTCGGCCTTGCGCTCCTGCTTGTCGGTATATTTCGATTTGTCTCCGCGAGGCATGATGGCGCTCCCTCGATCCGGTGACGGGCAAAACGGTCGGCGCCGCCCGTTGTTCCGGAATTATGTTCGCGGATGATCCAGATTGCGGCTTCTGCGAAGCGGTGCGAATCTTTTTGTACCATGCATTATGCGGGAGGCCTTTCCGGATGATCGGCCCTGGAATGCCGCAGCGACGGCAATTCCCGAGAAAGTGCGGTTCCAGCCCGATCTGATGCTGGTCGCCCTGGAGGGTGACCTCGTCGTGGGTTCGGTGATGGCCGGGTATGAGGGGCATCGGGGCTGGATTTCGCGGATCGCGGTGCTGAAGGCGCAGCGCGAAAAAGGTCTCGGGCAAAGCCTCCTCACTGAGGCGGAACGCCGCCTTGCCGCTCTCGGCTGCATCAAGGTGAACCTGCAAGTGGTCGAATCCAACCGGGGCGCGGTCGGATTCTACGAACAGTCCGGCTACGAGATCGAACCTCGGATCAGCATGAGCAAGCATCTTCGCGATACGCCATAGGCAGCCACATCGTTTCGTCACCTGGCTCTCAAGCGCGTGAAACTGGAACGAGGTCTGGTTCCGGACGCGAGATGCTCCCTTACCGTTGGACTGGAGCAGGCGTGATTCAAGTGGCTCGTTGCATCTGCTGTATTCGTGATCGACCCGGTGGCTCTCATGCGCGCCGACCTGCCGACGGTGGCACATCGATCGGTGAATCAGATCTTCTTCGCGACATCGGTTCGTTGCCGAAAGGAAACGAACCGGCGCCCCAGCCGCCCATCGATCACGGCGAGCCCGACTGCGATCAGGACCATTCCGGCGACGTGATGGGGATGCAGTGCTTCGCCGAGAACGAGGGCGCCGAGCAGGATGGCACTGACCGGGATGAGCAGAGTGACGAGAAGCAGGTTGGTCGCGCCAGCCGTAGCCAGAATACGGAAGTACAGAATGTAGGCGAGGGCGGTCGACAACGTCGCGACACCGATGACCGATCCGATTGCCGCACCCCCCGGCACGGGCAGCGTCCATGGCCGATCGGTGATCAGCATCAGCGGCATGAGAAGAACGCTCGATGCGATCACCTGGCCGGTCGCGGTCGCCATAGGAGTGACCTCCAACGATCGGAAACGCCGCCCGAAGATGCCCGCGAACGCATAAGAGAGTGCACCGGCGAGACAAAGCGTCTGGGCCACGACATCCCGGCCCAGATCGCGCACGGCATCCGATCCGATCATCGCGGCCACGCCGGCGAAGCCGATGAGTACGCCCATTACCTTGTGCGGTGTCATCCGCTCGTCACGGGTTAGGAAATGCGCGAGTACCACGGTGAAGAGCGGCGTCGCCGCATTGAGGATCGACGCGACCCCCGACGCGATGTGCTGCTGCCCGGCGAGGATCAGCGTGAAGGGAAGCACATTGTTGAGCAAACCCATGGCCAGGAATGCCGACCAGATCGACCCCGATGCCGGGAGCCGCTCTCCCCACATATGCAAGAACAATGTCAGCACGATCGCCGCGATCGCGACCCGCAGGAACGCCAGCGTCATGACCGGGATCTCCGCGAGTGCGACCTCGTTGAAGAAGAACGACCCGCCCCACAGAATGGACAGTGCGATCAGCATGCTCCATTCCACGGACGACATCGGGCGACGTTCCGGTTGTGATGACGACACGGGGCGATCCTCTCTGCTGCGGTCAACTTGACGCGATACCGGTCGGGGTACCGGCATATCCGTGTCAGCAGTCCGCGCAGGGGGCCACCCGATTTCGGCGACCTGATCAAAATTCGGTTCGGGAAGGGCGGGGTATGAATACGATGGTGCGAAAGGAGGGCAAACGCGTATCCATTCTTCCCAGGCAGATTGTTTCACTTATATGAACTGAACCCCGGTTCATTTGCGATGAACGCGTGGCGTTCCTTGGTAATTGTCTCAGCGGTGAATTCTTTCAATACATGAAGGCGTTTCAGTGAATTGGAGAATGTTTCGTCATCGTCGACGGGAATGTCCCTAGGATTGAGATCGGTGACGAGCAGGGCCCCTGCTACTTGACCAACACGGGCGCTACAATCCCCCTCGGTCAGTGTGAGTTCCACCCACTGTGCCAGATTTGCTGAGTCCTCGCGGCTCCACTTCACGGTCGAGAGGCAGGTACCACGGTCGCCGTCCCTCGGTGCATTGCCTTGCCGATGGCAAGGCGGGCTTCATCAAACCTTCGGTTCCATGTCTGATCGAGCTCGAATGCCCGTTCACGGGCGATACGCATGTCGAGCGTTTTGAGGGATGTCTGGATGCGTTTGCAACCGATATAAGTCGCCTCATCATCCGGGACGCGACGCACGTATCAGCAGCTGCCGTTGCTTATCAAGCAGCACACATGCGGAAAACGTTGATTTTTGGAGAGGATTGAAACCGTGGCGCGCCCTACGGGAGGTAATGCTATTTTCCAAGGTGCTGAAACATAAGGATTTTTCGCCATGTCCGTAGATGACGGTATGCAGAATGTTATGCACTGTCAACTGCAAAATTCACCCCAATTTGCGTACAATCCTTGATTATGGGTAGTTCGTTCACTGACGGCAAGTTCCCAAACCCAGGTCCCGCTCTACGACGAGATCGGCCAGCGTGCCCGAGCAAGGCGAGAGCTCAAGCGTCTCTATGCCGCTGATCGGGGGATCAAGGATGCCGCAGAGCGCGTCGGTGTCGGCTCACAAGTGATGACGCCATTGCAAAACAAATCCGCGACATTCTCACCCGACGGGCGCCATGCACGCATCTTGATATACAGGATGGCGAGGAAACGTGACGACCGGGGCGCGGTCAATCCGCGATTCCACGTGACGGTTCGGGCGGCGTGGGTCTCCTATGGTCGGGCGTATTCTCTATGTGACTGTATGCGGTTGCGCTTCCGCGTAAGGACCCCCATACTGAACCACAGACACAAGGAGTAGCACGGCGGCATGACCCGGCGCGACAAACTGGTTGCCCGGTTCAGGGCGAAACCGAACGATTTCACCTGGGGCGAGCTCGTCCGGGTGCTGGAGGGGCCAGGGTACTGCGAGGCGGCAGCCGGCAAGACGGGCGGATCCCGACGCCGCTTCGTCCATGAAACCGCTCCGACCATCGCCTTACACAAGCCGCACCCCGGCAACATCGTGAAGATGTAAGTCATCGAGGACGTTTTGCGGATGCTGATCGAGGAGGGTCTGATATGAGCACGATGCTGGAATACAAGGGCTATCTCGGTTCGGTCGAGTACAGCGACGCGGACGAGGTGCTCCACGGGCGCCTGGAATTCATCCGCGATCTTGTGACCTATGAAGGTATGGATGCCAAGAGCCTCAAGGCGGCGTTTCACGAGGCGGTGGATGATTACCTGGCCCTGTGCGAGGCGGAGGGCCGCAAGCCCGATGTCCCGCTGAAGGGCAGCTTCAATATTCGCCCCGGACGCGATCTCCATCGTCGTGCCATGCTCTACGCTAAACGCCGGGGCATGAACCTCAACACCGTCGTCAGCGACGCCCTTCGCCGCTACCTTGAACGCGAGGACCATGCGGCCTGACGGTGCCTCATCGGCACCAAGCGGTGCCAAGCCCGAGAAGCCATAGCGAGAAGGTCCCCTGTCGATGCGCCTGTCCTGGAACGAGATCCGTACCCGTGCGGCAGCCTTTGCCGCCGACTGGGCCGGAGAGGGTTACGAAAAGGGACAGACGCAGCTCTTCTATCGCGATTTCTTCGACATTTTCGGGATACCCGTACGTCGCGTGGCGAGCTTCGAGGAGCCGGTCAGGAACCTTGGCGACCGCCGCAGCTTCATCGACCTGTTCTGGAAGGGCGTCCTGCTGGCCGCGCCCGCATTACCAAAGAAGCGTGGCCGTCGAAAGACCGCCTGAGGCGAACGCATCGTCGATACGCACGGCATCCACACATGGCGCGATTCAGTGGCGAAAGTTGGGGGCGCGACGGGCTGACGGCCTCAAAGTAGTGTGAGGCTGATGCAGGGGATGAATCCGACGGCCAGCAGGACAAGCAGCGCCACGAAATAGAACGGGAGCAGCTCGAACGAGATCGCTCCGATGGGTGCTCGCGCGATCGTCGCGGATATGAAGAGCGTAGTTCCGACAGGCGGGGTATAGAGGCCGATCGATAGACCCATCACCATGAGCACGCCGAGTTGTACGAGATCCATACCGATCTCTCGGGCTATCGCGACATAGATTGGCGTCAACAGAAGTATCGCTGGCGGGAGATCGAGAAAGGTGCCGATGAAAATCAGCACCAGGATAAGGGCGAGGATCATCAGCCAAGGCTGCTCCACGCTCGCTACGGCCCAAGATGCCACGGCCTGTGGAATCTGCTCAACCGAAAGAATCCATTGCCACAACGAGGCCGACATGATGATCAACATGACCGCTCCGGTAAGGATCAGGCTCTGGACGAGGCATTCGTACATCCGTCTTGGTGTGAGGTCCCGGTAGAGGACTGCGCTGACAAGGAGCGCGTAGGCAACCGCCATGACGCTGACCTCGGTCGGTGTGGCAATGCCCAGGCGCAGCGTCAGTATGATGAAGACGGGCATCATGATGGCGGGCAGCGCGAAAAATGTGTTCTTCAAGATGCGTCGTAAGCCGACTTCCTCGCGGAAGATCGGGAAGTTTCGCAGCGTCCCCGAGACATAGCAGACAGTCATTTGCCCTGCGGCAAGCAGCATCGCGGGAATGATGCCGGCGATGAACAGGGCGCCGATCGAGGCCTCCGCTGCAATCGCATACAGGATCAACGGTATCGAGGGTGGAATCAGGAGCGATAGAGTGGCGGAGCTCGAATTCACGGCGCCGGCGAAAGCGGCGGGGTAGCCCTCTTTCTTCTGCCAGGGGATGAGCGCAGAACCCATCGCCGAGGCGTCTGCGACCGCAGAGCCCGAGACCCCGCCGAAGACGACGCTGCCGAGCACGGATACCTGGCCGAGACCGCCGCGAAAACCGCCCACGAGAAGCCTTGCGAAGCTGATCAGGTGGTTTCCGATCGCCCCGCCCATCATCAGATTGCCGGCGATGATGAAGAACGGAATTGCAAGAAGCGGAAAGCTCTGTGTGGGATGGAAAAATCTGTGCAATATCATTGGCGGCGGAAAGTTCCCGCCGAGAACGACGGCGATGACTCCGGCGATCAGCATTGCAAAGCCGACCGGAACACCAAATATCATCAAGGCTATGAACGAGAGCGCAAGAATAAGCGTCATGATCCGTGAGCCTTGCCGCTATAGGGCCATATCTTTTTCCTATCACAGATCAGCAGAACGGCGTTCAGAATGCTGATGATGCCTATCGCGTAGAAGGCCACCGGAAGACTCAGATACGCGTAACTCATGCGCACACGCAGAACGGGCAGCATTTGTGAGCTCGTGATCTGCAGCAGAAAGGCGCTGTGCTGGATAAGGAAAAGACAAGTGGCGACGATGCCGATGTGAATCGCGACGAGGAATGCCCTCTGCGCGCCAGCCGGAAGATTGGCGAGCACCAGTTCTACGGCAATATGTGCGGAGCGCTGATGCGCCAGGACAATGCCCGCCAAAGCCGCCCAAGGGAACAACAGGGAGGTCAGGTCGGTTGCCCATGTCAATCCCCAACCTGCTGCATAGCGCATCACTGAGCCCGCGAGCAGCGTCGAGAACATAAGCGTGGCGGCGACTATCGCTACGACAGCTGCCGCCACGCCGATCACCCAGATGACACGGCGACTTAAGTTCGAAACCAGCTGAGGCAATCTGGTCACGCGCGCTGCTCCTTACTGAGCCGGGGCCTCTTCGGCTGCGCGCCGTATCCGCGTTACGAAATCACCGAGCTCCGCCTCCCATTCGTCGTAGACGGAGGCGGTGGCTTCTCTGAAGGGGCTCTGGTCCACTTCGTTGATCTGCATCCCGGCTGCGGCCAGCCGATCGAGGAAGTCTTGATTGGAATCCCGCACCATTGCTCGCTGGAATTCTCCAGCCTCGATCGCCGCTTCCCTGAGAAGCTGCTGATCCTCTTCGGAAAGGGTGTTCCAGATCGCTGGCGACGCGACGACTGGGGTCGCTTCATAGATATGGCCGGTAAGCGATAGATAGGTCTGAACCTCATGCAGGCGTGCGCTGTAGATGTTCATTGCGGGATTTTCCTGCCCGTCAAAGACGCCCTGCTGAAGCGCCATATAGAGCTCCGTGAACGCGAGGGGTTCCGGGTTAGCGCCTAGTGCCTGGAAAATGTCGAGCGTCATCGGCGCTGGTGGCGTGCGAATCCGCAACCCTTGCAGATCTTCGGGCGCATTGATCGGCCGAACCCGGTTTGTGATGTAACGGATACCGTTGTCCCAATAGGCGAGGACAATGAGTCCCTGTTCCTCGGCCTTCGCCGCCAGTTCTTCCCCAATCTCGCCGTCGAGAACTGCCCAGGCTTGCGGAAGGCTTTCGAAGAGGAAGGGTAGTCCCAGCGCCGCGAATTCAGGAACAATGTTGGAGACGGGCCCCTGGGCATTGGCGCTGAAGGCAATCGTTCCCAGGCGCAGCGCCGTCAGTTGCGCCACGTCGTCACCCTGGTCGCCTTGGCTCGCATGCTGGATGGTGATGCGCCCCTCAGATCTCTCCTCGACGATTTCCTTGAATCGCTCCGCCGCCTCGTATCGCGGGTTACCCGGGCCGAGTGCGTGAGCAAAAATCAGCTGCGTGGCCGATGCTGCACTGGGAAGAATCAAGCCGAACGAAACGGCTAGCATGACCGCAATTCGCGTCGCTTTGCTTTTCATGGGACGTCCTCCTCAAAGTTATCGAGACCGCTCTTTGGCGGTTTTCCTTGTTTATCAATGGGGCCTAAGGTCCACAAGAATGTTCGCATTAGGCAAGCAACGGTCTTTCCCTCGTTTCTTTGTTTGCCGAACGAGGGCGTTGAAGGAAAAAGTGTTATTAGTCAAGCGATTGATGTCTCTCCCGCCGCAGGGATAAACTCCGTTGATTAAGCTGATCTAATCTGACCGTGAGATTTTTTAGTTTCCTCCTTGCTTTGGAGCGAGGTTACGTATGAGGAAGAATTGCGGGAGGCTGACGATGAACCTGTATGCGTTACTGAAGCAGCGCGAAGAGGCTGGACGTCCGATCCGTGTCGGAATCATCGGCGCGGGGAAGTTTGGGGCGATGTATCTGGCGCAGGCGCGTTTAACGCCCGGGATGCACGTCGTCGGAGTAGCGGATCTTGATCCGCAGCGAGCGCGCCGGACCATCCTGAGCACCGGCTGGAGCGAAGAGCAAATCAATGCGAAAAGTCTCGCCGAAGCGGTTTCGAGCGGTAGGACGCATGTCGGAGACGATGCGGATGAGTTGATCTCGTGCGCCGGGCTCGACGTCGTGATCGAGGCAACCGGCAATCCGACCGCAGGCATCAGCCATTGCCTCAAGACGATCGAGGCAGGCCATCACATCATCATGGTTAACGTCGAGGCGGATGTCGTTGCCGGACCGCTTCTTGCTGCGCGGGCACGACAGGCGGGGGTCGTCTATAGCCTCGCCTACGGGGATCAACCTGCGCTTATCTGCGAACACGTCGACTGGGCGCGCGCCTGTGGTTTCGAGGTGGTCTGCGCCGGGAAGGGTACGCGCTATCACCCCAGCTTCCACACATCGACCCCCGAGACGGTTTGGGACAATTTTGGTCTTTCTCCGGAACTGGCGCTCCGCGCCGCAAATAATCCGAAAATGTTCAACTCGTTTATCGACGGAACGAAGTCGTCGATCGAGATGACAGCGGTCTGCAACGCCACCGGCCTCGTCCCGCAGCCGCATGGTTTGAACTTTCCGCCCGCTTCAGTCTATGAACTCGCCGAGATCTGCAAGCCCATCTCCGAGGGCGGAACGTTGAGCCTGTCTGGCACGACAGAAGTCGTATCGTCGCTGCATCGGGACATGACGCCGGTCGAGAACCATCTCCAGATCGGCACCTATGTCGTCGTACGGGCTGCCACTGATTATGTGAAGCATTGCATCGAAGAGTACAGGTTCCTGCCGGACAAGACCTTCACCTTCTCTGCAATGTATCGTCCGAGCCATTTGATCGGCCTCGAGCTGGGAATTTCCGTAGCGTCGGTCGTCTTGCGGAGAGAATCGACCGGCGCGCCCACCGGCTTCCGGGCAGATGTCGTCGCTACCGCGAAGAAAGATCTGGTGGCTGGCGAAATGCTCGACGGGGAAGGAGGCTATTGTGTATGGGGCAAGCAGATGCCGGCCTCTGAATCCTTGCGGATCGGCGCGCTGCCGCTTGGTATGGCGCATAACGTCAAATTAAAGAATGCGAAGAAGATCGGAGAGTTTCTCACCTGGGCGGATGTCGAGGTCGATGAAATGGATCAGGCGGTGCGGATAAGGAGAGAGATGGAACGCTCGTGCGCCGTCTAGGGCGCTCCGTAATGACGGTGAAAGTCTCAAACAGCCACTCGCGAAAGCAAGCGACGGCGTCTCTATCCAATTTCTGGAAGGGGCACACGAACCACAAGAGTTGTCGGAGAGGTTTGTCCTTGCAGGCGAAGGGGACGACCAGCTGACCGCTGAGCAGTTCTTCGCGAGCAAGGGTCTCACTGTCGAGCGCTACGCCCATGCCGCTCACTGCCGCATCGATTGCCATGAATGACCGGTCGAAGCGGACTCCAGGCAGTGACGGAGTGGTCGGAATGTTGAACGACGCGAACCACTCGTCCCACCCGAGCGGGCACTTGACCGAGTGGATAAGCGGAACGCCGGCGAGCAGAGAGGCAGGGGAATCGAGCGAATAGGTTTCCCGAAGTCGCGGAGACACGAGTGGCACGATCGGCTCAGGGGGAAGCGCTTCGACGTAGAGACCTCTCGTATCGCCGGCTCCGAAGCGGATTTCCAGATCGACGGCTTCATGGGCAAAGTCCGTCTTTTCGTTTGACGCGTCGATCCTGATTTGGATCGACGGGTGGCGGTCCAGAAAGTGCGGTAGCCTCGGCATGAGATATTTTACTGCGAAGCTAGGGGAGGATCTCACCATCAAGATCTTCTTGTTCAGGTCGCCTGTCATGCGTGCGGTCGTGGTGGAGACGAGGGAGAACGCGGACTTGACCGAGTCGAAGTAGATCTCGCCCGCTTCGGTGAGCAGCATCCGTCTGTTAAGCCGCCGAAACAGCGCAATTCCCAAGAAATCTTCCAGGACTCTGATCTGCTGACTGATTGCGGACGGGGTGACATTCAGTTCTGCGGCGGCTTTCTGAAAGCTGAGATTGCGTGCGGCCGCTTCGAAAGCGGTCAGTGCTCGCAGAGGTGGAATCCTTGAGCGAACATGCGCTGAAGGCGACTGTACGTGCGCTCCGGCAGTAGGAAGAGCTGTCTTTAGGGTCTTTTGCAAGGGGTCCAACATGCCTCATCCATGCGTTTGTCGCAAACGTCCGCAGCATTAGATCGAAGATGAGAGACCATAGCAAGGGAGCGTGCATGCATGAGTGCGTGATGAAAACACCGTGCCCGGTGCATGCCGCGCAACACGGCCAATCGGAAAATTCCTAAGGCGGCGCTTTAGGCGGGTTTGACAGCATCATAGTAGTTGTTCCCGCCTTCGTCGGAATGGCAGCGCGCCAGGCTCAGGCCCACTCTGTCGAGATGGGCTGCATAGGCGCCCTCTCCCAACGACATCGATGTACGGCCGGTCTGGCCTGCTGCCGGTTTTGTGGACACCAGGTTAAGCTAACATAGCTTGCTCCTCGAACTCGACGGGGCTCAGATAACCCAGTGTCGAGTGCCGTCGCCGAGGGTTGTAGAAGCGCTCGATGTAATCGAACATGTCGGCCCTTGCGTCATCTCTCGTCCTGTAGACC
>JBJHBI010000043.1:0-34721 GCA_050485405.1 Salinarimonadaceae bacterium | reverse complement strand
CTGGCATTGCGCTGCCGGGGGGCGACTTCCCCGTCGACGGGGTCGCGGCACTGACGCAGAAGTTGCGCGCGCAATATCCTTTCCTGGCGCCCGAATGGGCCCTGCGCCTCGTGCGGGCCTACGGAACCGACGCCTTCGAATTGCTCGGGGAAGCGAAAACGGCCGCGGATCTGGGCCGCGATTACGGCGCGACCCTCACCGATGCCGAGATCGACTGGCTCGTCACCCACGAATTCGCGAGCAGCGCCGAGGACATCCTGTGGCGGCGTACCAAGCTCGGCCTGCGGCTCGATCCGGATGCCGTCTGCGAAATCCGAAAAACGCTCGCGGCGCGCAAAGCCGCGAGCGATGAACCGAGGCGACAGGCGCCCTCGCCATAGCTCCCGGATCTGTCGTCGCCGCGCCCGCTCTCAGCTCCGGCGTGACATGAAGGCGAGCTTTTCGAACAGGGCGACGTCCTGTTCGTTCTTGAGGAGCGCGCCGTGCAGCGGCGGAATGAGTTTGCGGCTGTTGGTCTCGCGCAGGGTCTCGGGCGTGATGTCCTCCGAGAGCAGGAGCTTGAGCCAGTCGAGCAGTTCGGAGGTGGAGGGTTTCTTCTTGAGGCCGGGGACGTCGCGGGTCTCGAAGAAGACGCGCAGGGCCTCCTCGACGAGGCGTTTCTTGATACCGGGGAAATGCACCTCGACGATCTGCGCCATCGTCGCATCGTCGGGGAATTTGATATAGTGGAAGAAACACCGCCGCAGGAAGGCGTCTGGCAGTTCTTTCTCGTTATTCGAGGTGATCACGACGATCGGGCGGTTCTGCGCGCGCACCGTCTCGCCGGTCTCGTAGACGAAGAATTCCATCCGGTCGAGTTCGAGCAGGAGATCGTTGGGAAACTCGATATCCGCCTTGTCGATCTCGTCGATCAGGAGAACCGGGCGCGTCTCGCTGACGAAGGATTCCCACAGCTTGCCGCGCCTGATGTAATTGCCGATATCGCTGACGCGGGGATCGCCGAGCTGGCTGTCGCGCAGGCGTGAGACCGCGTCGTATTCATACAGTCCCTGCTGCGCCTTGGTCGTGGATTTGACGTGCCAGGTCAGGAGCGGCGCGCCGACCGCGCGGGCGATCTCTTCTGCGAGCACCGTCTTGCCGGTGCCGGGTTCGCCCTTCACGAGCAACGGGCGTTCCAGCACGATCGCGGCATTGACCGCGATCTTTAGATCTTCCGTCGCGACGTAATCCTTCGTCCCCTCGAAACGCATGGGTCGTCCTTGTCTTGAGGCTGGTTCAGGCGCCGGCGGGCGCTTCGATCGGGGTGATCGCGACGTGATTGTCGTGGAAGGCGGCGCCCCCGAAGGGCGCTGCCGCATCCGCACCGGTCAACGTGTTGATGCCGCGCCCATCCGGATAGGCCGCGTTCGGCCAGATCGATTCCGCGATCAGCACGCCCCGGCGCAGGCCGGCGAAATGGCGTGCGCGCAGCATCACCGCACCGCGGGCATTCTCGAGCCGCACCCAGGCGCCATCCTCGATCCCGTGACGGCTCGCATCCTCGGGATGGATCATCACGTCGGGATGGCCCTCGCGCTTGATCGAGCCGGGGGTCTCGTTGAAGCTCGAATTGAGGAAATGCCGCGCGGGGCTGGTGGCGAGGCGGAACGGGTATTCCGCAGTCGCCTCCTCCAGCACCTCCCAGTGATCGGGCAGGCCGGGAATGGCGTCGACCGGGCCCATCGGCCCGGCATTGGCCGCAGGCACTTTCGGCCAGTCGGGCCTGAAGCGGAACTTGCCGTCGCGATAGCCGAAGCCGTTGATGAAATGCGCCCGCTCGAAGGAGGGCTGCGCATCGATGAACTTGCCGGCTTCGAGCTCGGCGAGGCTCCCCCAACCGGAATCCTGGAGCGTGCGCTCGATCAGTTCTCGCGGCGTGAGGGAAAAGCCTTCATGCTCGGCGCCGAGCCGCTCGGCCAGCGCGCAGACCACCTCGTGATTGGAGCGGCACTGGCCGGGCGGATCGATCAGCTTCATGCCGAGCTGGATATATTGATGGCCGCCGCCCTGATAGAGATCGTCATGTTCCATGAACATCGTCGCCGGCAGCACGATATCGGCGTATAGCGCCGTTTCGGTCATGAATTGCTCGTGCACGCAGACGAAGAGATCCTCGCGCGCGAAGCCCTGCTTGACCAGCTCCTGCTCCGGCGCGACGGAGACCGGGTTGGTGTTCTGCACGATCATCGCCTTGACCGGCGGCCCGTGGCGCAAGGCCTCCGGATCACCCGTGAGCACGCGTCCGATCTGCGACTGATCGAGCTTGCGCACCTTCGTATCCAGCGTGTCGAGCCCCTCGATCACGGATTTGCGCCAATGATAGATCGCGCCGTTATTGTGGAAGGCGCCGCCGCCCTCGTGCGGCCACAGGCCGGCCACGGTGGCGATGCAGGTCGCGGCATGCATGGCGACGGCGCCGTTGCGCTGGCGCGAGAAGCCGTAACCGAGCCGCAGGAAAGTGCGCTTGTTTTCGCCGACGAGCTTCGCGAACGCCTCGATATCCTCCACCGGCAAGCCGGTGATCGCCGCCGCCCAGGCCGGATCGCGGGTCTTCAGATGCGCTTCGAGCTCATCCGGGCAATCGGCATGGCGGGCCATGTAGTCGCGATCCGCGTAGCCGTCGCGGAACAGCACATGCATCACCGCGCAGGCGAGCGCGGCATCGGTGCCGGGCTTGAGGACGAGCTTGAGATCGGCCTGCTTCATCGTCGCATTGTCGTAGATGTCGACGGCGACGATCTTCGCCCCTCGCTCCTTGCGGGCGCGGATGGCGTGGGTCATCACGTTGACCTGGGTATGCACGGGGTTGGTGCCCCAGATCACGACCACGTCGGACTTGGCCATCTCGCGCGGATCCGGCCCCGCGAGAATGCCGGTGCCGGCGATGAAGCCGGTCCAGGCCATGGTGGTGCAGATGGTATTGTACTGGCCGGAATATTTCCTGACGTTGCGCAGCCGATTCAAGCCGTCGCGCATGACGAGGCCCATCGTGCCGGCATAGTAATACGGCCAGACCGATTCCGGCCCGTGCGCTTCCTCCGCCTCGCGAAAGGCCCGCGCGGTGATGTCCAGGGCCTCGTCCCAGGAAATCGGCGCGAATTCGCCCGAGCCCTTGGGGCCGACGCGGCGCAGGGGCTGGGTCAGGCGATCGGGATGATGGATGCGCTCGGCATAGCGCGCGACCTTGGCGCAGATCACCCCGGCGGTATAACGCTGCTCGGCATCGCCGGTCACTTTGCCGATGCTCTTGCCGTCGATCACCTCGACTTCCAGCGCGCAGGCGGAAGGGCAATCATGCGGGCATGTGGAGGAGCGACGCTCGATGCGGGTGGGCGCGTTCATGGCATTCCTTCAGACGATCGTCTCGCGGACGGGCTTGCCGACGAGTCTGCAGATGATGCGCTATCCTGCACGTCGCTCCGGCCTCTGTCGAGGTGGCGCACATGCCAAAGCGGCTGTTCGCACACCGTCAGCCGGGGCGCGAGACCGGGACCCGGACCGCCGAACTCACCCCGCCTGGATACGCGGCTCGCGCCCGAGCAGCTTGCCGAGCTGGCGCATGCGTCCGTGCAGGCGTTCACCCGCGAGCGGGGCCATGTCCTCGGGCAGGCCGAGCACGATGCGGTCGCCGCGCGCAAACAATGCCGTCTTGGGCAATACGCCCTCCATCGCCACCGAGATCGGATAAGCGACGCGGAACGCGCCCGCGAGAATACGCGCGAGATCGATCAGGCGCGGCGTGGCGAGGCTCTTGAGATGCGGGCTCGCCTTTTCGATCGAGAGGCCCTCGTGGCGGAAGAAGTTCGACAGGGCGAGATAGGCGCGGCCCGGATGATCGATGCCGACCAAAGCCGCATTGGCGATGATGTTGAGGCTCTGCTCGCCGCGATAATCGGGATGGGCGCGCCAGCCGATATCGGCGAGCAGGCAGGCGGAATGGCGCAGGCGCTGTTCACCCGGCGTCTCGGCCAGTTTGAGCGTCTCGAACAGGTGATCCGTCCATGAGATCAGCTCGACGCCATGACCCGGCGAGCGCGCGCGCAACAGGTTGAAATCCGCCGAGGCGGTGATCAGCGGGTCGATCCCCTTCAATTCGTCGTCGAGCCGCTCGTAGAGCACGCCCTCGCGCACGCCCAGCGCCGAGGCGACGATGGAGGCCGGTCGCCCGGCGCGGATGATCTCTTCGAGGATGACGGCGCCGTATTTCATCAGCGGGCGGCGCGCCGAGGATACCCCGTCGATGGCTTTCAGCGCCTCGTCGTCGCTCGCCTGCAATTCGGTGAGGAAAGCGAGCGCGTCGTCGGGATCCATGCGGTAGTCGTGCATCACGCGCAAAGGATAATTCCGCATCGCCATATGCGCCTGGGCCAGCGCGCGCCATGTCCCGCCCACCGCGTAGAACGGGCGCCCGGCGAGCGCGGAGAGTGGTGCTGCGCGCTGCAGGGCGGCCTCGACGAGCTTGCGCGCCTTCTTGAGCGATCCGCCGGACATGTCCTGCAGGGCGAGCCCGCCGATCTTGAGGCTGACCCCCGGAGCGGCACGGTTGCCGACGATATCCACGAGTTCGAGCGACCCGCCGCCGAGATCGCCGACGATTCCGTCCGGCTCGTGGAAGCCGGAAATCACGCCGAGCGCGGAGAGTTCGGCTTCGCGGGCGCCGGAGAGCAGTTCGATTTCCTGCCCGAGGATCTCTTGCGCCTCCGCGAGGAAATCCGGGCCGTTTTCCGCATCGCGGGCGGCGGCGGTGGCGAGGACGTGGATCTTGCCGACGCGGATCGTGGCGCACAGCGCCTTGAAGCGTGCGAGCGCCCGCAATGCCCGCGCCACGGCTTCCTCGTCCAGCCGCCCGGTCGAGGCGACGTTGCGGCCCAGTCCGCACAGGACTTTTTCATTATAGATCGGCGTCGGCG
Organism: Salinarimonadaceae bacterium; assembly: GCA_050485405.1. Classification (GTDB taxonomy): domain Bacteria; phylum Pseudomonadota; class Alphaproteobacteria; order Rhizobiales; family Beijerinckiaceae; genus Saliniramus. Next base: position 29,772 of record JBJHBI010000043.1, on the reverse strand, counting down.
CCCGGGTGAGCCCCTCATAGGCCACGAGGCGGACCGAATTCGAGCCGATATCGATGATCGCGACGGGCCGCCCGACCTTGAGCCGGCCGGGGGCGTCGTCGCGCATCAGGAATTTTTCAGTTGCGATATCCACGTCTGAGCAACGATCTCGGGCTGGAGGTTTTCAGGGACTTGCCCCGGCCTGACAGGCTGGGATTCGTCATGAAAAACTTGTGGGCGTTGAACGGCTCCTCGTCCGCCTCGGGCGCGACGCGCTCCCCGGCGCCCGACGGCAATAGCCGCCAGCTCTGCTGGTTGTCGAGGAGGTTGGCGAGCATGATCTGTTCGAGAACCTGCTGATGCACCGTCGGATTATGGATCGGCAGGAGCGCCTCGACCCGCCGGTCGAGATTGCGCTGCATCAGATCGGCGGAGGAGATGTAGACATGCGCGTTCGGCCCGGGCAGCCCCTCGCCGTTGCCGAAAGCATAGATGCGGCTGTGTTCGAGGAAGCGCCCGACGATCGACTTCACCCGGATATTTTCCGAGAGCCCGGGAATGCCCGGGCGCAGGCAGCAGATGCCCCGGATCACCAGATCGACCTGCACCCCCGCGCCGCTCGCCTCGTAGAGCGCATCGATGATCTCGTGATCGACGAGCGCATTGCATTTGAGCCAGACCGCCGCCGGGCGCCCGGCCTTGGCATGGGCGATCTCCTCCGCGATATGCTGGAGGAGGCGCTTTTTCAGCGTATAGGGCGAGACCGCCATGCGCTCCAACTCGGCGGGCTCCGCATAGCCGGTGATGAAATTGAAGATGCGCGCCACGTCCCGCGCGATCACCGGATCGGCGGTGAAATAGGAGAGGTCGGTATAGATGCGCGCGGTGATCGGGTGGTAGTTGCCGGTGCCGATATGGCAATAGGTGACGAGTTGCCCGCCCTCGCGGCGCACGACCATGGAGAGCTTGGCGTGGGTCTTCAGCTCGATGAAGCCGAACACCACCTGCGCATGGGCGCGTTCCAGATCGCGGGCCCAGCGGATATTGGCCTCCTCGTCGAAGCGCGCCTTGAGCTCCACCAGCGCCGTGACCGATTTCCCCGCATCGGCGGCCTCGGCCAGGGCGGCGATGATCGGCGACTGGTTTGAGGTGCGGTAGAGCGTCTGCTTGATCGCCACCACATGAGGGTCGCGCGCCGCCTGGTTGAGGAACTGCACCACCGAATCGAAGGATTCGTAGGGGTGGTGGACGATGATGTCCTTCTCGCGGATCGCCGCGAAGCAATCCCCGCCCTTCTCGCGGATCCGCTCGGGGAAGCGCGGGGTATACGGCTTGAACTTCAGATCGGGCCGCTCCAGCGCCACGAGCTGGGACAATTCGTTGAGAGCGAGCATGCCGTCTATGGTGACGCGCTCTTCCGGCGCCACGTGCAGTTCCTCGGCCACGAAGGCGGCGAGGTCCTCGGGCATGCGCTCCTCGATCTCGAGCCGGATCACCGAGCCGCGCCGGCGCTCCTTCAGCGCCGTCTCGAAGACCCGCACCAGATCCTCGGCCTCTTCCTCGATCTCGATATCCGAATCGCGGATCACCCGGAACGAGCCCTGTCCGACCACCTCGTAACCGGGGAACAGCCTGGCCGTGTGCAGGACGATCGCTTGTTCGAGCGTCATGAAGCGCATGCCGCCCTGCTCGACGTAATCGGGCAGCTTGATGAAGCGGTCGATCTTCAGGGGCAGGCGGATCAGCGCGTTGAGCAGCTTCGCATCGGTCTGCCGGCGCAGCTTCAGCGCGAGCGACATGCCCAGATTCGGGATGAAGGGGAAGGGATGGGCCGGGTCGATGGCGAGCGGGGTCAGGATCGGGAAGATGTGATGCAGGAAATGGTCTTCGAGCCAGACGCGTTCCGATTTCGACAGGTCGTCCTCGCCCACGAGGGCGATCTCCTCGCGCAGGAGCTCGTCGCGCAATTCGCGCCAGCGCGCCTGCTGGTCGACGGTGAGCGTGGCGACTTCCTGGGCGATGCGCGAAAGCTGCTCGCTCGGCGTCAGCCCGTCCTGCGAGACGGCGGTGAGATCCTCGCGCACCTGACCCTTGAGGCCGGCGACGCGGACCATGAAGAATTCGTCGAGATTATTGGCCGAGATCGAGAGGAAGCGCAGTTGCTCGAGCAGCGGATGATTGCGATTGGATGCCTCTTCGAGCACGCGCCGATTGAATTGCAGCCAGGAGAGTTCCCGGTTGACGAAGCGATGCGGCGTGCCGAGCAGGTCGCGGCCTTCCGGCGGCGCGCCTTTCTGCACGGCCGGCGGATCCTCGACCCTGGCGATGTCTTCCGCTTCTGCTGCGGAGCTGAGGCTGGCACGCACGTGGTATACTCCTTTCCCGTCGCGAAGGACCGCAGCCTGAGAGACCTTTGCGACGATACCACGACAATACGCAGTCTAGCGCATCAAGACCCGCTGTCGCCACCGCAGGAAGACGCATCCCCATCTTCCGCGTCGGTTTCCCGCAGATCATCCTCTCCGATTTCGGGCATCGCCGCCAGAATTTCCAGAGCGAGGTTGCGCGTGAGCCGTCGCCCGCGGCGCAGGGCCTCGCGGTCGAGCGCGGCGACGACCCGCCCGGCCTGGCCGAGCGAACGGTCGATGCGCAGGGCGAGCGCGTCGACGACGCGGGTATCGACGAGGAGTTGACGATCGACGAAGAGCTTGACGAGCACCGCCTTCAAGAGCGCCTCGTCCGGCGCCGCGATCACCGCTCCGGGGGCGAGCCGCAGCCGCGAGAGCAGATCCGGCGTCGCGATCCCCCAGCCCGAAGGCGGGCCGCTCGCGGTGATCAGGAGGCTCGTGTTCTGCTCGCGCGCGAGATTGAGCAGGTGAAAAAGAGCCGCCTCGTCGCGCGGGCCGCGATCGGCATCCTCGATGACGAGGGCCCGGTTGGAGAGGAGATAGGGCACGCGCGTCATGCTGATCTGCGCGGCATCGACCGTCCAGGCATGGGCGCGCTCGGCCCAGATCGCGGCGAGATGCGTCTTGCCGCTGCCCGGCGGCCCCTCGATCAGGATGACCGGGCCGGGCCAGTCGGGCCAGGATTCGATCAGCGCATGGGCGTGCTCGTTGGAGGGGCCGACGAGGAAATCCTCGCCGCCATAGCGGGGTTCGAGGGCGAGATCGAGGGCGAGCTGGCCGCCCGGCTGGGGGCTCCTAGTCATCGCGCGCGGGCTCCCCGGCCCTCGCGACGGGGACGCCGTCTCCCCGGTAATAGCTGCTCGCGAGATAACGCCGCAGACCGAAACGCGCCAGCACCCCGACAGCGGCGGCGAGCGGCACCGCCATCAGCAGGCCGAGAAAGCCGAAAAGCGAGCCGAAGGCGAATAAAGCAAACATCAGCCAGACCGGATGCACCCCCACCGAATCGCCGAGCATTTTCGGTTGCAGGATGTTGCCCTCGACGATCTGGCCGCTGACGAAGATCGCGAGCGTGACCAGAACCCAGGTGTAATCCGGCCAGAACTGCACGATGGCGACGCCGACCGAGAGCAGCAGCCCCGTGAAGGAGCCGACATAGGGGATGATCGAGAGGAATCCCGCCGTGATCCCGATCAGCGCACCGAAATTCAGCCCCACCATGCTCAAGCCTACGGCGTAATACGAGCCGAGGATCAGGCAGAGAGATGCCTGGCCGCGCACGAAGCCCGCAAGCGCCGTATCGATCTCGCTGGCGAGCCCCCGGATCGTCTCGCGATAGCGCAGGGGCAGCCAGGAATCGACGGTGGCGACCATCTTGTGCCAGTCGATCAGCAGATAGAAGGCGATGATCGGCGTCACGATCACCAGCGAGAAGAGCGAAAGCAGCGTCTGCCCGCCGGCGAGGATCGTGCCGATCAGGGTGAGCAGATAGCCCGTGGCCTGCCCGACGAAATCGCGGATCGAGCTCTCCACGTCGCGCCCGGCCGCGTCGCCGCCGAACATTTCGATGATCGGCCCGCCATGCTCATAGGCGAGGCGCTGCAACTGCGTCACGTAGGAAGGCAGCATCTGGAGAAAAGCCGTGATCTCGCGCACGACGAGCGGCGCGGCGAGCACGAGAAACAGCACGAAGACGATGACGAAGACGCCGAGGATCAGAAGCGTCGCCCCGACCCGCCCGAAACCGAGCTTCTGCAGGCGCCCGGCCACGGGATCGAGAAAATAGGCGAGCGCAAGCCCCGCCACGAAGGGCAGGAGGATGCCGCTGAACAGCCAGAGGAAGAGGACGAAGACGACGAGCGCCGCGATCCAGAATCCGAATTGCTTCTGTACGGTCATCGAACCCTCGGCCTGACGCGGCGCCGATCTTCGGTCACGGTCAATGCGTCATGTGCCGCAACCAGATCACGAGATAGGCGCCTGCGGTGACGACGGTCAAGGCCGCAACCGTCCACATGGACACCGCCATGACGAGCGGCGCTGCGATGCCGAAGGCGAGCAGGCCGAGCACGAGCGCGACATAGGCGATCTGCAACGCCGTATTGGCCTTGGAAATCAACAGCGGCTTGACCTCCATGGGGCGCGTGAGTTGCGCGGCGACGATGAAGGCCATGAGGATCATCGCATCGCGAAAGACGACGAGAACGGCGATCCAGGTGGGGATCTGCCCGACCCAGGCCAGCGTCACGAAGAGCGAGATCAGGAGCGCCTTGTCGGCGAGGGGATCGATCATGGCGCCGAATTCGCTGCGCTGGTCGAAACGGCGCGCGATATAGCCGTCGACGCCGTCCGACACGCCGGCGATCACGAACATGGCGAAGGCCGCAACCCAGGCGCCCTGGAGGATCGCGAGAACCACGAGCGGCACGAGGACGAGGCGGAATACGGTGATCAGATTGGGAATGGTCATGCAGACGGCCCCTCCACGCAAATGGTTAGCAGGCAAGACGTTCGGGTCAAGCACGATCCGGGCGTCACCAAAATCCGCAATTGTGGTCGAAATCGCCCGGAACCGGAGAATGCGGCGGCTTTTGCGGTTGACAGGCGCGGGCGTTTTGGGCAACACGACCCTGCGCTCTCCGGGGCGCCTTTTTTCCAAAAACCGCGAGAGCCGTGTGGCCTCTGCACGTCCGGACCCGTTCGTCCGGCGGGGATGTCCATGCGCGACGGCGCCTCTTCCGTCGTCACATGTGATGACGATGCGGCGCCATCGGGACCTGAAACCGGGTCCGTTCCTTCAATTCACGCGAGAGTTGGATGGCACTCATGACCAAGCGACGAACCAGCATCCGCTGACATGACCGGGGCAGCCGGCCCCCGATCATGCGCATCTCAACCCCTTTGGACACTCTGATGGAACCTCCCAGTAGCTCCGCTTCGACACGCTTTGACGCCTATCGAAGCCCGAAGACGACGACCATCCTTCCGGGCCGCAGCGTTGTGGCGCACCGGGTTCCGTTCGCCTGAAGCCGCCATCGCGGCCGCCGGGTGAAACGCCCGGCTCGTCCTCCGCATCGGTCCGAACAGCCAGCTCCGAAGCCCCGCTTCGGTTCGCTGCGGCTGCGCGCGATTTCGCGTGCACCGCGCGAAATCCGCTTTTCGCCATGCCGATCAAGGAGACGAATCATGGCCACCACCGCTACCCTGAACACGGGCGCCGCTCGCGCCGCCGCCCCCTCCAAAGCCGCCGCCGCCCGCATGACCGGACCCGTCTCGCAGATCATGCGCGACAGCTTCCTGAGCGTCACGAAGGGTGAGAGCGTCGAGAAGGCTCTCGATTCGGTCAAGCGCTCACGCCTCGCCGCCGGCCTCTCCTCGATCGTCTTCGTCGTCGGCGAGATGGGCAGCTACGAAGGCTTCGTGCGCCTCTCCTCGCTGGTACGCGCCCATGCCAGCGATCTCGTCGACGGCATGATCGAAGGCAAGGATCTCGCCGTGCGCCGTGAGCTCGATCAGGAGCAGGCCGCACGCCAGCTGCAGATGAAGGACGTCGCGCTGCTGCCCGTCGTCGATAGCGGCAACGTGCTCGTGGGCGTCCTCACCTTCGACGATGCCATGGACGTGCTCGAAGTCGAGACCTCCGACGACATCTACTACAAGGCCGGCGTCGGCGACATGTTCAACACCACGGACCATGTCCGCTCGGAAAAGCTGACCCAGGGGCCGATCTGGTATGCGGTGCGGGTGCGCATCCTCTTCCTCATGGTGACGCTCATCGGCGGGCTGCTCGTCGGCGGGCTGATCGACACGTTCGAGGACGTGCTCGGCGCGGTGATCGCGCTCGCGATCTTCATCCCGTTGGTGATGGATATGGGCGGCAATGTCGGCACGCAGAGCTCGACGATCTTCGCCCGCGGTTTCGCCCTCGGCCATATCACGATGAAGGATTTCGCCCGCAAGCATCTTCTGCGCGAGGCGAGCGTCGGCCTGACCATGGCGATCGGCGTCGCGGTGATCGCCGGCACGGTGGCCTATTTCTGGCAGGGCGTGCCAAACGACATCCCGCAGCTCGGCATCGTCGTCGGCGTGGCTCTGTTCACCTCGGTCTTCCTCGCCTCGGTGCTCGGCTTCCTGCTGCCCTGGGCGATGGTGAAGATCGGCGTCGACCACGCCCCCGGCGCCGACCCGTTCATCACCACGATCAAGGATTTCTCGGGCCTCGCCGTGTACTTCCTGATGGCTTCCTGGCTGATCGGCATCGATTACTGAGCGGGCGTCGCGCCCGAAATTCTTGACCATCTCCGCTCAGGAGAGTACCCAGAGTGGCGCGCATTTCGCGCGTCATTCATGCCCGCAAAATCGGAACGAAGATGGACGGTCGACCTCGAAGCGTCGCGCGCCTGCACGATCAGGCGTCGCGCTCCAGTGTTGCAGACAACCGGCGAAATACGTCCCACGGCATCTGATCGCTTCGCGCCTTCCGGATGCCGCGGGAATACCCGCCGGCCTCCTGGAGGTTATCATGATTGTATTGCTCCCCACACGCCTCTCGGGCGTGCCTTGCGGACCGCATGTCGCGACGGCGTCGCGCGGGCCGCTCACGCTTGACCAGCAAACCCTGCCGCGCAGCGCATTGGCCGGTGTGCGCAGGATGGTCGCACGCAATCTCGTCCGCTTGCGTCGCCTCTGGCGGGCTCTCCCCGATGCCTGGGCCTATCGCCTGCGTCATGGCCCGCTGAACCCGCCGTGAAGCCCCTAATCCGCCGCCAGCAAGAGACGAGGGAGGCCCGTCATGGACGAGGGATCTAGTCGGCCCGGGAGCGGCGTGACCAGCCGGGCGCCTTTCCTGGGCTGAAACAAGCGATCACCGGCTGAATCGTGATCAACCGCATGCGCGGCGTCGCCTCATGCGCGCCCGTTCATGCGCCCGAACCCGGATGAAGACCATGTTTCCTGCCTGCCTCGATCGCAGCCTGCCCGTACCGCCCCGACGATGCGCGTGATGATTGCCCGCACATTTTTCGAAACCGAAAGCACGATCATCATGAAAGAGATCCATCATGCGCGTCATCATCTGCGGAGGGCGGGAATTCTCTGACGAGAAACGCCTCAACGAATCCCTCGACGCCCTGCACGGCGTCGGCCCGATCACAGTCCTGATCCACGGAAACGTCACGGGTGCCGGAATCATCGCCGAGCGATGGGCCCGGCGCAACGGCATCAACGTGGTGCGCTATCCCCCGAACTGGGAGATCTACGGGCGCCGTGCGGAAGGCATTCGCAACAGCTTCATGCTGAGCGATTCGCGCCCTGATTGCCTCGTTCTTTTCGAGGGTGGTGACAATACCCGCGATCTGCACACACGGGCCCAGGCTGCCGGCATCCCCATCGTGCGCTGCGACGAACAAGCGCCCGATGCGCATGCCGCGCAGGAGGGGGATGACCCGGAAGTCGACCCTTCGTCCCCCGCGCCCGACACCTCGCGGCGGGAACGGCAAGGCCGGACCGAGCGCCGCGTCACCGAGCTCCAACCCGCCTTCGCCTGAAGCGTTCACCGCTCAAAGCTCATCACTCCGAACCGGCACCACGGTGCCGGAACGCTTTTCCCTGCCCGATTGCCGGGCGTTCGACAAAGAATGAGATCATGATCAAGAAACCTCTGACCACAACCGCCCTGGGGCAACTCGGTGCGATTCTCCTTCTCGCCAGCGCAGGCCTCACCGCTCCGGCGCTGGCCGAGGATACGCCGACGACCGACCTGTTCGGCTTTACGGAAGGCGCCGATATTGCCGATCCCGGCGAGTTCGGTTTCGCCGTAGAACTCGAAGGCGCCTTCGGTGCGCGGCCCTCGCCCTATGACGAACTCACCGGCACCATCGAGGCGACGATCAGCGTGACCGAATGGCTTGAGGCGACGCCGTTTCTCTCGATCGCCTCGACCCGCCTGCGTGAGGATTTCGACGAGCCGACCCGTAGCGGGACCGGCATCGCCGCACTCGGCGCCGGCTTCAAGTTCAGCCTGCTGGACCGCGAGGAGACGGGCTTCGGCCTCGCCTTCAAGGCGGCCCCCTTCTTCACCTGGTTCGATGAGGGAGAAGCGGTACGCGGGCACGGCTATGGCGGCGAATTCGCCCTGATGCTCGATCGGGCCTTCATCCCGGGGCAGCTCTATGGCGGGCTGAACGTAACATTCGAGACCGCCCGCTTCCGTCAGTCCGGCTTCGACGAGGATGGCGTGCGCCATCCCTGGGAGCCCGCTTCCGAACTCGGCTTCTCCGCCGCCTTGTCGACGCGCATTGCGCAGGACGTCTTCCTCGGTGGTGAAGTGGCCTATCTGCGTGCCTATGAGGGCGCGGGGCTCAACCGGTTCGCCGGCGAGGCGTTGTTCGTAGGCCCCACGTTCTACATGCCCGTGAGCGAGAACGTGGAACTCGCAGCCGGGTTCTCCACCCAGGTCTGGGGGCGTCCGCAGGGCGGCGGCGCGCGGCTCGATCTCGAAAATTTCAACCGGCACAGGGCGCGGCTGATGCTGGCGGTCACCTTCTGACCACCAACTGGCTGCGTGCCGTTCATCTGGAGGAACGGCCATGACCATTCATTTCGACTTCTCGGATCTCCACCGCAAGTCCGTCACACGGATCGCGATGACTTTGCCCGGCCAGGTTCGGGCAATGCGGCGATGCCCTTCCGAATCGAGGCGCGCTGCCGGAGAGGGCGGCGAGCCGCGGCAGCTGCGCGCCAGATGGATACGCTGCCCGGCTAGCGGCCGGGTGATCATGCAGTGGCGCGTATCCGGAGGTTGACCTCCGGCCTTCATTCACTCCGCCGCGAGCACGATGAGCAGGTCCTTCGCGTCGATCTGCTCGCCGGTCTGGACGAGCACCTCGGCGATGATGCCGTCGCGCTCGGCATGAAGCGCGCTCTCCATCTTCATCGCCTCGATGGAGAGCAGCACGTCGCCGGCCTTGATCTTCTGGCCGGCGGCGACGGCGATGGTCGAGACGATGCCGGGCATCGGCGCGCCGATATGGGTCGCCTCGCCCGGCGTCGCCTTGCGCTTGACCTTGCCGCCGCCGGCACCGTGGGCGCGGTCGGGCACCTTGACGCGCCGGGGCTGGCCGTTGAGCTCGAAGAAGACTGTGACCATGCCGTCCTCGTCGGTCTCGCCGAAGGCGAGGCAACGCACGACCAGCGTCTTGCCCCGTTCGATCTCGACGAGGATCTCCTCCTCCTGCTCCATACCGTAGAAGAAATTCGGCGTGGGCAGGCAGGATACCGGACCGTATTCCTCACTCGCGCGGGCGAAATCGGTAAAGACCTTGGGATACATCAGCCAGGAAGCGAATTCGGCGTCGCTGACGGGGCGTTCGAGCTCGGCTTCGAGCATCTTGCGATCGGCATCGAGATCGGCTGGTGCGAGCAGCGCCCCGGGGCGTTGCGTTCCGGGCTTCTCGCCCTTGAGCGCCTTGGTGGTGATCGCCTCGGGCCAGCCGCCGGGGGGCTGACCGAGATCACCGCGCAGCATGGAGACGACCGAATCGGGGAAGGTGATGTCCTTGGCGGGATCGGCCACCTCGGCAACGGTGAGATCCTGCGCCACCATCATCAGCGCCATGTCGCCGACGACCTTGGAGGAGGGCGTCACCTTGACGATGTCGCCAAAGAGCAGGTTCACGTCGTGATAGGCCTGCGCCACCTCGTGCCAGCGGCTCTCCAGCCCCATTGAGCGGGCCTGTTCCTTGAGATTGGTAAATTGCCCGCCGGGCATTTCGTGCAGATAGACCTCCGAAGCCGGCCCCTTCAGATCGCTTTCGAAGGCAGCATACTGGTTGCGCACGGCCTCCCAGTAGAACGAGATCCGCCGGATCCATTGCGGATCGAGGCCCGGATCGCGCTCATGGCCGCGCAGGGCCTCGACCAGGGAGCCGAGACAGGGCTGGGAGGTATTGCCGGAGAGCGCGTCCATCGCCGCATCCACCGCATCGGCGCCGCTCTCGATCGCGGCGAGCACCGTCGCTGCCGCGACGCCGGACGTGTCATGCGTGTGGAAATGCAGCGGGAGGTCCGTCTCCTCGCGCAGGGTCGAGAAGAGAATGCGCGCCGAAGCCGGCTTGAGCAGGCCCGCCATGTCCTTGATGGCGATGATATGCGCCCCCGCCGCTTCCAGTTCGCGGGCGAGCGCGACATAATATTTCAGATCGTATTTCGGCCGGCTCGCATCGGCGAGATCGCCGGTATAGCAGATCGCCGCTTCGCAGAGCGCATCCGTTTCGCGCACCGCATCCATGGCGACGCGCATGTTCTCGACCCAGTTGAGGCAATCGAACACGCGAAACAGGTCGATCCCGCCCGCCGCCGCCTGCTTCACGAAATGGTGCACGACATTGTCGGGATAATTGGTGTAGCCCACCCCGTTCGACCCGCGCAGCAGCATCTGCAGGAGGATGTTGGGCGCCCCTTCGCGCACGAGGGCGAGCCGCTCCCAGGGATCTTCGGTGAGGAAACGCATGGCGACGTCGAAGGTCGCGCCGCCCCAGCATTCGAGCGAAAAAAGATCCGGCAAGGCCCGGGCATAACTGTCGGCGATACGGGCGATGTCGTGGGTGCGCATGCGCGTGGCGAGGAGCGACTGATGGCCGTCGCGCATGGTGGTATCGGTAAAGAGCACGCGCTTCTCCGCCCGCATCCAGGCGGCGAATTTCTCCGGGCCGAGCGCATCGAGGCGCTGCTTCGTCCCCGCGCGCGGCTCGTCCGGGCAATAGGGGATGACGGGCGCCGCCGCTTCCGGATCGGGGCGCGCGCGGTCGCGGGTCTCGGGATGGCCGTTGACGCTCGCATCGGCGAGATAGTTCAGGAGCTTGGTCGCCCGGTCCTGCCGCTTGACCTGCGTGAAGAGCTCCGGCGTCTCGTCGATGAAGCGGGTCGTATAGGTGTTGGCGCGAAATTGCGGATGGCCGATCACGGCTTCGAGGAAGGTGAGATTGGTCGCAACGCCCCGGATGCGGAATTCGCGCAGGGCGCGGTCCATCCGCGCGATCGCGTCCTCGGGCGTCGGCGCCCAGGCGGTGACTTTCTCCAGAAGCGGATCGTAGAACCGCGTGATCACCGCACCGGAATAGGCCGTGCCGCCATCGAGGCGGATGCCGAAGCCGGTCGCGCCGCGATAGGCTGTGATGCGTCCGTAATCGGGGATGAAATTTTGCTCGGGATCTTCCGTCGTGATGCGGCATTGCAGGGCATGGCCGTTGAGCCTGATATCGGCCTGTGCCGGCACGCCGGATTCCGGTGCACCGATCGCCGCGCCTTCCGCGATGCGGATCTGCGCCTTGACGATATCGATGCCGGTGATCTCCTCCGTCACCGTATGCTCGACCTGGATGCGCGGATTGACCTCGATGAAATAGAATTGGCCCGTATCGGCATCCATCAGGAATTCGACCGTGCCGGCGCCGATGTAATCCGTCGCATCGGCGAGCTTCAGTGCGTAGCCGGCGATCTCCTCGCGCCGGGTCGCATCGAGATAGGGGGCGGGGGCGCGCTCGACGACTTTCTGGTTGCGGCGCTGGATCGAACAGTCGCGCTCATAGAGATGCACGCGGTTGCCATGCGTGTCGCCGAGCACCTGCACCTCGACATGGCGGGCGCGCTCGATCAGCTTTTCGAGATAGACCTCGTCCTTGCCGAAAGCGGCGCGGGCCTCGCGCTTGGCCTCGATCACCTCGCGCTCCAGAGTGTCGGCGGAACGGATCGTGCGCATGCCGCGCCCGCCGCCACCCCAGGACGCCTTGAGCATGACGGGGTAGCCGATCACCTCGGCCATCTCGCGCACCCGCACCATATCGTCCGGCAAGGGCTCGGTCGCCGGAATCACCGGTACGCCGGTCTCGATGGCGAGATTGCGGGCAGCGACCTTGTTGCCGAGCGCCGTCATGGTCTGGGGCTTCGGCCCCACGAAGATGATACCGGCATCGGCGCAGGCCTGCGCGAATTCCGGGCTCTCCGAGAGCAGGCCGTAGCCGGGATGAATCGCGTCGGCGCCGGCGAGTTTCGCGACGCGGATCACTTCCTCGATGGAGAGATAGCTCTCGATCGGACCGAGATCGCGCGGCAGATGCGGGCCGCGCCCGACCTGATAGGATTCATCGGCCTTGAAGCGATGCAGCCCGTATTTGTCTTCCTCCGCCCAGATCGCGACCGTGCGGATCCCCATCTCGTTGGCTGCGCGAAACACCCGGATGGCGATTTCCGAACGGTTTGCGACGAGCAGTTTGCGGATCGGGGCGGTGGTTGTCATGACGCATCATCCTCACGCGTGATTGCCGCGCGAGTTTATATGCGACGCAACATCGCGCAAGGGGGTAGAGGCAGCGAGGAGAGGCAGTTCGTGGAAACGCGCCGAAAAAACAAAACCCCCGATCCGGTCGGATCGGGGGTTTCGAAGAGCATCAAGTCATTGGTCAGGCCGGCGAATTCCTCATTCGCGATCGCCGAGGAGGGCGAGCAGGAACTGGAACATGTTGATGAAGTTCAGGTAGAGCGACAGGGCACCCATCACCGAAGCCTTCGTGGCCGTTGCGGCATCGAAGTTGTTGAACAGGTACATTTCCTTCAGGCGCTGCGTGTCCCAGGCGGTGAGACCGGCGAAGATCAGGACGCCGATCACGGAGACCGCGAAGCCGAGCGCGCTCGAGCCGAGGAAGAGGTTCACGATCATGGCGAGGATCAGACCGATCAGACCCATGAACAGGAACGTCCCCATGCCCGACAGGCTACGCGTCGTGGTGTAGCCGTAGAGGCTCAGGCTGCCGAAGGCGGCGGCGGTGATGAAGAAGACCTGCACGATCGACTGGCCGGTGAAGACCAGGAAGATCGACGACATGGACACGCCCATCAGTCCCGCAAAGGCGAAGAACATGATCAGCGCGGTGCGCGGCTGCAGGCTCTCGATCTTGAACGAGAAGAAGAAGATGAAGGCCAGCGGCGACAGCATCAGCACCCAGCGCAGCGGGCTGGTATAGACGGCGGCACCGAGCGCCGTCAGCGCCAGGCTTCCGTCGGGCGCCGTCGTGGTCGACAGCATGTAGGTGCCGAGCGCGACGAGCCCGGTGATGGCGAGGCCCAGCACCATGTTGTTGTAGACGCCAAGCATGAACGCGCGCAGACCCTGATCGATCTCGGCCTGCGACCGCGCCCGGGTCCCGCTCACGGCGGCAGCTTGGGCGTAACGGTTTTGATCGTTGATTTGCATCGGTGTCCTCTACAGAAGATGCCTTGGGCGCACCGCCTCCACCTGCCGGATCGAAGCCGATCCATTCGACGAGCCGACGCATACCCCGTTATCGCCGGGAGCGGCGTTCCTTGTAATATGGAAAATGTCCCGCTCCCGCGCAAGGCTTTTCGGGCGTCAATCAGCGTGAATCGAAGATGAAAAACGCCGCACGCCGCGCCGAAGCAGCTATTATACGGTCGAAATTCGTAAAACCATGCGGTTCGCCTACAGATTCCGCAGATAGCTCGCCGGTTTCTGGCTCAGGATGCGCCAGGTGCCGAGCAATCCCAACGAAATCGTGACCACGATAGCGACGAATGCCGCACCGAGCGCGCCTTCCCAGGCGAAGACGAAATCGAGATCCATGATCCGCGTGACGATCACCCATGCCGCGAGCCCGCCGGCGACGAGGCCGAACAGCGCCGTGACGAGGCCGAGAGCGCCGTATTCCAGCGCATAGGCGCCGAGCAGCCGCGAGCGGGTGGCGCCGAGCGTCTTGAGCACCACCGCATCATAGAGCCGCGCCCGGTGCCCCGCCGCGAGCGCCCCGGCGAGCACCAGCACGCTGGCGGCCAGCGCCACGCTCGACGCGCCGCGTATGGCGATGGCGAGCTGGCCGACGAGATCGTTGACGGCTTCGAGCGCATCGCGCACGCGCACGCTCGTGATAGTCGGGAAGGCCTGGCCGATATCACGCATCAGAGCCGGTTCGCGGGCACGGTCCTCTTCCTCCTCGAAAGTCAGCGTGGCGAGGTGCATGTGCGGCGCGCCGGCGAAGGTGTTGGGCGAGAACACCATGACGAAATTGATGCCCATGGAACGCCATTCGATCTCGCGCAGATTGACGATCCGCGCCTCGATATTGCGGCCCAGCACGTTCACCACGATCTGGTCACCGAGCCCCACGCCGAGCCCGTCGGCGATCTCGGCATCGAAGGAGACGAGATTTTCCTCCGGCTCGGCATCCCACCATTCGCCCGCGACGATGCGCGAGCCGTCGGGCGGTTCCTGCGCATAGGTGATGCCGCGATCGCCCTGGAGCACCCAGTTCACATCCTCACGGGCATTGATCTCCTCGGCCGGGACACCGCCCAGCGAGACGATGCGCCCGCGCATCATCGGAACGCGCTCGAGCGTGCCGTCCGGGGCGGCCTCGCGCATGAAGCCCTCGAATTCCTCGACTTCCGCGGAGGGGATGTCGACGAAGAAGAAGCTCGGCGCATTCTGCGGCAGGTTCTCCGTGAGCTGCCGGCGCATGTTCGAATCGATCAGCGCGAGCGTCACCAGCAGCGTCACGCCGAGCCCCAGTGAGAGCACCAGCGAGGGCGTGAGTGCGCCGGGGCGGTGGATATTGGCGAGCGCGAGGCGCGGTCCGGCGCGTCGCGGACGCGGCAGCCGGCGCGCCACCGCCATGACGCCGCTCGCGACGAGCCGCAGCAGAATGAAGGCGAGGGTGATCGCGGTGACGAAGATCATCGCCACGCGGGCATCATAGGCGGCACTGAGCGAAAGCACGACGAGCAGCGCCGTCGCGGCGAGCGCGATCGCGATGTAGCGCTTGCGCGGCCAGCGCCGGTCGCGGTCGACCTGATCGCGAAACAGATGCGTCACCTGGATGTCGTGCACCCGCCCGAGCGGCAGGATGGCGAAGGCCAGCGCGATCAACCCGCCATAGAGCGCGGCGATGCCGAGCTGGCTCCAGGCCAGCGTGGGCGCGATCGGGATCGGCAGGATGTCGCGCAGGGCGAAGGCGACGCCGAAGGGGATCGCGGCGCCGATCGCCAGCCCGGCGAGAATACCGAGCCCGGCAATCGCCATCACCTGCGTCAGATAGATGGCGACGACCTGCCCGCCCGGCGCGCCGAGGCTCTTGAAGGTGGCGATCGAATCGCGCTTGCGGTCGACGAAGCCGCGTACGGCATTGGCGACGCCCACCCCGCCGACGATCAGCGCGGTGAGCCCCACCAGCGTCAGAAACTGAGCGAAGCGCTCGATATTGCGCTGGAATTGCGGGTCGGCATTCAGGCGGTTGCGCACCCGCCAACCGGCTTCCGGCGCCGCCTGGGCGATCTCCGCCTCTACGCGGGCGAGCAAGGCGTCGTCCCCCGCTCCGCCAGGAAGCGCGATGCGATAGGTCCAGCGCACGAGGCTGCCCGGCTGGATCAGACCGCTCTCGCGCAGGGCCGGAACACTCATCATCAGGCGCGGCCCGAAACCGATTCCCTCGCCCACGCTGTCGGGTTCGGAGACGAGCGCGGCGCGGATCTCGAAACGCGCGGTGCCGATGCGGATCTCGTCGCCCGTCTCCAGATCGAGCCGCGACAGCAGCACCGGATCGGCGATGGCGCCGAAAACGTCGTCGCGTTCTTCGAGCAGCGCGGCCTGCGGTTCCTGCGGATCGGTGACGAGCGAACCGATTACCGGGTAATCGGGCCCCACCGCCTTGATCTCGACGAGCGCGGAACCGTTTTCATCGGCATGCGCCATGCCGCGCAGGGTCGCGATGGTGGAGATCTCGCCGTGGCTCGCGAGGATTTCGCGCTCGCTCCCGGTCGCCTCGCGCTGGAGCAGCGAATAGGCGATGTCGCCGCCAAGGATCGTGCGGCCTTCGCGCGCCATTCCTTCGGTCAGCGCGGTGGAGAGCGAGGCGACGCCTGCGATCGCCGCGACGCCGAGCGCGATACAGGCGAGGAAGATGCCGAAACCGCGCAGGCCCGCGCGCATCTCGCGCAGGGCCAGACGCAGGACGAGCGGCAGGCCCGCCCTGCGGCGCCCCTGCGGCGCGGGCGATTGCGGGGATGCGGATTGCGGGTTCGAGAGCGTTCCGTGCATCAGGAACGCTCCCCGCCTTCACCGGCGCCGCTCTCCTGCGCCGCATCGGCCTCGTCCTCGATCCGCCCGGAGCGCAGCCGCACCATCCGGTCGCAGGCCTGCGCGAGGGCGATGTCGTGGGTGACGAGGACGAGCGTCGCGCCCCGGTCGCGCTTGATGGCGAAGAGCAGATCGACGATGGAGCCGCCCGTCGTCTCGTCGAGATTGCCGGTCGGCTCGTCGGCCACGATGATGGCGGGATCGGGGGCGATGGCGCGGGCGATCGCCACGCGCTGCTGCTCGCCGCCCGAAAGCTGCGCGGGATAATGGTTCAGCCGCTCACCCAGCCCGACCGCGCGCAATTCCTTCTCGGCGCGGGCGAAGGCGTCCGGGCGGTCGGCGAGTTCGAGCGGCAGGGCGACGTTTTCCAGTGCCGTCATGGTCGGCACGAGGTGGAAGGACTGGAAGACGATGCCGATCTTCTGGCCGCGAAACCGCGCCAGCGCATCCTCGTCCATCTGCCCCAGATCCTGCCCGGCAATGGTGATACGCCCCGAATCGGGCCGCTCCAGCCCGGCCATGGTCATCAAGAGCGTCGATTTGCCCGAGCCGGACGGCCCCACCAGCCCGATCGCCTCGCCCGCCTCGACATCGAGCGAAATTCCCTTGAGGATATGCACCCGGGCCGCCCCGGATCCGAGGGAGAGGTCCAGATTTTCGAGGGCGATGGCCTTGTCGGGCATGAAGGACGATCCAATCTCTCTGATTCGGCTATGAAACGGCGATGCGCGCGAACATGCCGTAGCGGCACGTCCACATTGAAGGGGCACGTCGCCTGATATGGGAGTTTACGATTGATCTGCCAGTTCAGCCTTCCCGCTATTGCGGATTTGCGTCGTTTTTGTGCATTGCGCGGGGGCGTGTTCGTTTTCGCCGGTATGGTGATCGTCGCCGCGCTCGCCGCACCTGTGGCCCGCGCCGAGGCGCCCGTCACGCTGGTGGCTCTGGGCGATTCGCTCACCGCAGGCTACAACCTGCCCGCCAGCGAAGCCTTCCCGGCGCAGCTCGAAGCGGCCCTGCGTGAACGCGGCCACGACGTCACCATCGTCAATGCCGGCGTTTCCGGCGATACCGCATCGGGCGGGCGTGACCGGGTCGACTGGTCCGTCGAGGACGGCACGGATGGCGTGATCCTCGCACTCGGCGCCAACGACATGCTGCGCGGGCTCGATCCGGAGCGCACCCGTGCCGCGCTCGCGGCGACCATCGCGCGCCTGCAGGAGCGCGATATCGCCGTTCTGCTCGCCGGCATGATGGCCGGGCGCAATCTCGGGCCGGATTTTGCGCAGGCCTTCGACGCAATCTATCCCGAACTCGCCGAGGAAAACGGCGTGATGCTCTACCCGTTCTTCCTCGACGGCGTCGCCGGAGAGGCCGCGCTCAATCTCGATGACGGCATTCATCCCAATGCGGAAGGTGTCGCGGTCATGGTCGAGCGCATGCTGCCGACGGTGGAGGAGTTCATCGAAGCGATCCGGGACCGCTGATCCGGCACCTCCGCTCCCGATCGATCCGGCGCGGCGTTCGCCTCAGACCGTTGCGCCCAGGATTTCCCGCAGCCCCGTCTCCAGCGCCTGCATCAGGGCGCGCACGGGGCGAGGGGTGAGGCGACGCGAGGGGGTGATCAGGCGGATATCTGCGCTCTGTGCCTGCTCCCAGCCGGTCAGGACCTGAACGAGCCGCCCTGCCGCGACATCGCCCTGCACGTCCCAGTTCGACTTCAGTGCGACCCCGAGACCGGCGATGCAAAGCCGCGTCAGCCCGTCGCCGGAGACGTTCGTGACACGCCTGCGCGGGGCGACCGTCACTTGCGCGCCGTCCGGTCCCCGCAATGTCCAGCGCAGCGCATCGCCGAGCCAGAGCCCTTCATGTGCGGCGAGATCGGCGGGGGCCGTGATCGGCGCGTGGCTGTCGAGATAGCCCGGCGCGGCGACGAGAATGCGCCGGTTGCGTGCGACGCGGCGGATGATGTGGTGCTCGGCATCGTGCCCGCCGATGCGCAGGGCGATGTCGATCTGATCGCGATCGAGATCCTGGAAGCCATCCGAGAGATGGAGTTCGACGCTGACGGCGGGATGCGCGCGCAGGAATTCGGCGAGGATCGGCGCGACGCCGATTTCGCCCAGTCGCGTGGGTGCGGCGAGGCTGACATGGCCCGACAGCTTCTCCCCTTCCGTCTCCTTCTCGGAGAATGCCCGCGCCGCGAGGGTGAGCTGGCGCGCCTCACCGAGCTTGAGCCGACCCGCCGCGGTCAGGTGCAGCCCGGTGGGCAGCCGGTTGAACAGACGCTGCCCGAGCTCCTCCTCCAGCCTGTCGAGCCGGCGCGAGATGCTAGACACCGCCTGTCCGCGTCGTCGCGCCACCGCCGAGAAGCTGCCATGCCGCGCAAGGGCTTCGAAGAG
This sequence comes from Salinarimonadaceae bacterium, assembly GCA_050485405.1. Taxonomy (GTDB): domain Bacteria; phylum Pseudomonadota; class Alphaproteobacteria; order Rhizobiales; family Beijerinckiaceae; genus Saliniramus. The sequence goes on along the minus strand of JBJHBI010000043.1, from coordinate 10,843 downwards.
TTCGAGATCGCCGATCAGATCCATATCCGTGCCGTTCGGTGAGTTTTGCGTTCAACGCAAAACCTTTTAGCAGAGTGCCTATATTCCGCAAAACCCAGATGCCGCGCATGCTCCGACCTTCGACACCGGAGTTCGATCATGACGGTTACCGCCAACGGCCATCCGCTTCGCCCCCACTGGTATCGCAAGGCGTTGCTCTTCTTCCTCTGCGGCGCCTTCGTCGTTCTCTGGAGTTCGGGATTCGTCGGGGCCAAATACGGCCTCGACCATGCTGGAACCTTCACGCTGCTGTTCTGGCGCTACCTCCTCGTCGTGGCCGTGCTCAGCCTGCTCGTCACGCTGATGCGGCAATGGCGCCCCCTGTCGCGAGCGGAATGGACGCGTCATGCGGTCGTCGGCGCACTGGCCCATGCGGGCTGGCTCGCCGCCGTTCTGGGCGCGATCGATCTCGGCCTCTCGGCAGGTCTCGCCGCCTTCATCACCGCCCTTCAGCCGATCATGACCGGCGCGCTCTCCGCCCGCATGACCGGTGAGCGGGTGGGCATGCGGGAATGGGCCGGGCTGATGCTCGGCGTGGGTGCGGTCGCATTCGTCATCGGTGACGGGATCGCGCTCGGCGGTTCGCTCGCGGCCTATGCGTTGCCGTTTCTCGCCGTGGCGGCGATCACCATCGCTTCGCTCGTCGATCGTGCGGCGCATGTCGCCTCCGACGCCCAGGCAGCGAAACCGCCCACGCCGCTGCTGTTCGTCACCTTCATCCACGCACTCGCCTCGCTCGCTGTCCTCGCACCGCTCGCGGTGGGGCTCGAGGGTCTCGAAGCGCAATGGGGCGGGGAACTGGTCTTCGCGATCGTCTGGCTCGGCCTCGTGGTCTCGCTCGCAGCCTACGGGCTGATGTTCGCCCTTCTGCGCCGCCTGCCCGCGGCACGGGTGGCGAGCCTGACCTATCTGTCGCCTCCCGTGACGATGGTGATCGCGTGGTTCGTCTTCCGCGAGAGCCTGACCCCGACTGCGGCTGTCGGCCTCGTCATCGCCGCCATGGCCGTCGCGCTCACACTGAGCGGCAGACAGGCGGTCGCGGCTGAGGTCGATGACGCTGCATCGTCGCCGGTCGAGGATCTCGTACCGGTCGCGGGGGCGAGGACTTCACCGGCTTGAATGAGCATCCGGGAGATTGCCGCTCTGCATCTCGGTTCCGCGTGGGTGACCCATCATGCGGGCCGGGAAGGGTAGAGCTGGCAATCCCGGGTGCTTCATTCTATGGAGGTTAGAGGTTGATGGTGAAGAAAGGCGCCGGCGGCGGGATCCGCGCCACCTCCAGCGCGGCGCGAGGCTCGTCGGCAGAGCGTGACGAGGGGGCAGGGCATGACCGCATTCGCCTGGTCGGCAATCGCGACGGTATTCGTCTTCGCGACCAGCCAGATCATCCAGATTTTCGTTAATTTCCAGCGTCGCAATGAGCAGCGGCGCGCCTTGTGCAAGAGCCTGAAATCGGAGATCGGGATCATCGTCAGCCTGATCAGCGACAGGGACAGCCCCGACGCGTTCGCCGCCTTCGTCGAGGCGAAGAGCGTGGAACAGCTCAACGCCTACAGTTTCGTCGCGCTGCAATCCTCCGTGTACCGGCATATCGCCAAGGATTTGTGGCATCTCGATTCGGAGACGGTCGCTCTCGTGACGCGTTTCTACTGCCTGTTCGACATCTTCAACGGCTTCATCGCCCATTTCAAATCCCGGGAATTCCTCGATGCCGAAGACGAGATCAAGGAGGAGATGAAGCGCTTCTTCATCCAGAACGTCACCGATATCTACGGCGTGGGCCGCGAGCTCCAGGAGCGGCTCGAATTGTGATGCGCCCGCTCAGGCCGCGACTAGCCCCGTCTCGACGAGATTATGGAGCGCGCGGACATAGGCTCCGCCGGCGGAGGGCGGGTTCGGGTCCGAGGTGATGACGATGCTCAGGCCGCGCCCCGGCACGACATAGAGAAGCTGCCCGCCATAGCCGCGCCCGTAAAGCACGCGCTCACCGCCCAGCTCGGTGATGAACCAGCCGAAACCGTAGGCGTCGCGGGAAAACGGCGATACGGCGCGCGGGTGCCACGATGTCTCGATCCATTCCGGTGTCAGGACGCGTTGCGTGCCGATCATGCCGTCGCCGAGATACATCTCGCCGAAACGCAGCATGGCGCGCGGCGTCATGCCCATGTCGTTGCCCCCGAAATAGATCCCTTGCGGATCCTGCGGCCAGGGCGGGAAACGGAAGCCGAGCGGCTCGCCGAGCCATTCCCGGGCAAGTTCGAGGGTGCTGCGTCCGGAGCGGCGGGTCAGGATCGCCGAAAGGACGTGCCAGGTGCCGGTGGAATATTGCAGCGCCTCCCCCGGTTCGGCCACGAAGGGGCGCGACAGCGCATAGGCGACCCAGTCCCGGCTCGCGATCCAGCGCCCGTAATTCGCCCCCGAGGTCCGCTCCAGTCCGGCACGCATCGAGAGCAGGTGATCGACCGTGACCCGCGCGATCATCGGATCGGCGGAAGCAGGAACCCGGTCCCCGAGCAGATCCACGATCGGCTGATCGACGCTCTCGATGATGCCGCGATCGATGGCGATGCCGACCATGGCGCCGAGAATGGTCTTCGATACCGACTTGATATTGGCCACCCCGTCCGGCCCCGGACCGGCGTAACGGCGCTCGGCGATCACCACTCCGTGGCGCGAGGCGATGAGGGTATGGATGGGGCCGAGATCGGCCGCGCGATCGAGCATCGAATCGATGCGCTCGGCGGTGATACGCCGCGCCGGTCGGGCCTGAGCGGGATTCGCGAGGGCAGATGAGGGCGCGCCGAGCCCGCCGCCGAGGGTCAAACCCAGTCCCAGCCCGAGCCCGGCCTTGAGGAGCGATCGTCTGTCACGCATGGGGTCTGTCCGGCCTCACCTCTCGCTGATCTCGCAACATCGCGGCTCTGATCGCAACAATCGAAACGCTCGATCGTTCCCGGGCCGGACTTTTCGCCCGGCGAGGCGTTCTGCCGCGCGCGCCGGCACGATATACGAGAAACCCGCGACGGCGGTATCACTGCTGCGTGATTGACAAATATCAATTACTGTTTCGTCTCGTTTCCTGTATTGCCACCTCAGCTCGAATTTTCCCGCATCGGATGCAGTAGCGGCGATTTTCGTCGGAAAGATCAAGAATTGTTAACCTCACCTCACCTAGCGTCGGTGAGGGTGAAAACATACGAACCGTGCTGGTACACTCCAGATCTGGTAGTATTTGTTATCGGAGAAACTAAACCGTGACGGTGATCCATCCGGTTTCCCGAGATCATGAGCGTGAAGAAGCGCGGCTCGACGCCGTTTCGGAACTGCGCAGCGCCTTGCCCGACAAAGATCCCTATCTGGACAACCTCGCGCGGGTCGCGGCGCGGTCCTGCGCCGCGAAATTCGCTCTGGTCTCGCTCGTCGGTGAAAACTGGATCGCCGCACCGGGCTCCTTCGCCTTTCCGATGGTGAATGCGCCGACCGGCGAGGGGATCTGCGCGCATGCGATCAGGGCCGGCTATGAAGCGGCCCTGCAGGCCGATGGCAAACCGATGCCTCTCGGCCTCGTCGTCCCCGATGCGAGCCGCGATTCGCGCTTTGCCGGCATGACACTGGTGCGGGGCTACCCGCATATCCGCTTCTATGCCGGGGTCGTCGTCACCAGCGCGGACGGTCTGCCGCTCGGTACCCTCTGCGTGCTCGACGACGAGCCGCGCCCCGGGGGGCTCGACGATGCCCAGCGCGATATCCTCGAGACGCTCGCGCGTTCGGTCGCGGATTACCTCGAACATGCCCGTGCCCGCATGCGCCTGCGCGAAAGCGAAGCCCGCCACCGGGCGATCGCGGAAACGGGCGCCGTCGCGACATGGCGCGCCGATCCGGAAGGTCGTCTTCTCGAACAGCCGGGATGGGAGGAGAATACGGGCAAGCCCATCGACGCGGCGCTCGGCACGGGCTGGCTCGATTCCGTGCATCCCGACGACCGCGAGCGGGTCGCGGCCTTCGTCGCGGCCAATGCGAGCAGGGGCGAACCCCTCGTCTTCCGTTACCGCTCCTGGTTTGCGCCCGACGAATACCGCTGGGTGGAAAACCGGGCGACGCCGATCTTCGATGCACGCGGCAATCTCAAGGAATGGGCGGGCACCGTCTTCGACATCCACGAGGAGACGCTCGCCCGCGAAGCATCCCGCCTGAGCGAGGAACGCTACCGCGCACTCGTCGATATCAGCGCATCCCTCGTCTGGCGCGCCGATGCGGATGGCGTGCCGCAGGACGCGCTGTATTCGTCCCAGCTGAGCGCTTTCGACTTTTCGCCGCAGGAATGGTCCGAGAATGTTCATCCCGACGATCGCGAGCAGGCGATCGCCGCCTGGCAGCAGGCGATCGAGGATTGCACGCCGCTATACTCGCTGGAACGCAAGCGCACGCGTGACGGCGATTATCGCTGGGTCCATGCGCGCGGCATGCCGCTCTTCGACGAGGCGGGCAATGTCCGCGAATGGATCGGCATGGTCACGGACGTGCATGACCTGATCGCCGCGCGCGAAGCGCTCGAAGCGAGCGAGGAGCGCTATCGGCTCGCCTCCGCCGCGACGGCGGACGTGATCTGGGATTACGACCCCCGGAAGGACAGGCTCGTCTGGAACGAGGCACTGACCACGCTGTTCGGCTACACTGTCCCGCCCGAGGGAACGACCGTCGAGTGGTGGGAGGAGAAGGTTCACCCGCAGGAGCGCGAGGAGATCGTCACGAGTTGTGCGCGGTTCATCGCCGGCGCGCAGGAGCGCTGGTATGCCGAATACCGGTTCCGCCGCGCCGACGGCAGCTATGCCGAGGTGATCGATCAGGGCATCCGCCGGAAGACCGGCAAGGAAGGCCGATCGCGGATCGTCGGCTCGATCCAGGACATGACCGAGCGCAACGCCGCGCAACGGCTCGTGCGCGAGAGCGAAGAGCGACTGCGGCTTGCCCTCAATGCCAGCCGCATGGTCGCCTGGGAGCGCAAGGTCGGTTCGGACTACACCCTGCGCAGCGAAAACAGCGTCGAGGTCCACGGGATCGCCAGCGGCAGCAAATGGCTGTTTCGCGAAGGCGTCCATCCCGATGATCGCGATCGTGTCGTCGCCTGGCTGGAGGATGTCGACCGGGCGCCGGGCGACACGATCGAATTCCGGTTCTTCAAGCCGGATGGCGAGATGATCTGGCTCGCCCAGCGCGCCGAGCGCCCCACGCCCGACCGCACCATCGGGATCACCTGGGACATCACGGACCGCAAGCTCGTCGAGGCGGAGCTGTGGCAGGCGGCACATCGCGATTCCGTCACGGGCGTGGCCAACCGCACGCGTTTCCAGAAAGAGATCAGCCGCATTTTCGGCGAGGATGCGCGTGCGCCGCGTGCGCTCATCCTGCTCGATGTCGACGCCTTCAAGGAGATCAACGACACGGCGGGCCACGAAGCGGGCGATCAGCTGCTCTGCGCGGTCGCCGGCCATGCCGGTCGCGCCATCGAGGAGGTCACGCCCGGGCGCGGCTTCGTGGCACGCATCGGTGGCGACGAATTCGCCCTCGTGATCGAGGATACGGGTCAGGAGGAGATCGAGCGGCTCGCGCGGGTGCTCATCGATTCACGGCGGCTGCGTTTTCTCTATGCGGAGAAACCCATCCAGCCGAGTCTGAGCCTCGGCATCGTGATGACGGCCGAAGGGGCTTGCGACCCCGCCGAGCTGATGAAGGATGCCGACATGGCGCTCTACCGCGCCAAGCTCGACGGCAAGGGCCGCCACGTCTTCTTCGACATCGCGATGCGGCGGCAGATCCAGGCCCGCATCGAAATCTGCCACGCGGTGCGCGAGGCCGCCGCGGAGAACGCCTTCATCCCCCACTACCAGCCCAAGCTCTGCCTGAAGACCAATGCCATCATCGGCTTCGAGGCGCTCGCGCGCTGGCGTCGGGAGGACGGCACGGTGCTCTCGCCGGCGCATTTCGCACCCGCCTTCGAGGATCATGCGGCGATGCTCGCCATCGGTCGCAACGTGCGCTGCGCCGTCACCACCGACATCCGCGCGTGGAAGGCTGCGGGGATCCCCACGGGGCCCATCGCGGTCAATCTCTCCACCGCGGAGTTCTCCGACGAGCATCTCGTCGAGAAGCTCATCGGCATTCTCGAGCGCAAGGAACTCGCCCCGCAGGATATCGAGATCGAAGTGACGGAGAACGTGTTTCTCGGCACGGCCTCGAGCCAGGTCCAGCGCATTCTGGAGAAGCTGCACGCGATCGGTGTCTGCATCGCGCTCGATGATTTCGGCACGGGCTTCGCCTCGCTCACCCATGTGCGCGATTTTCCCGTCGACCGGATCAAGATCGACAAGCGCTTCGTGCAGAACTTCCTGACCGACCGCGACGATGCCGCGATCGTCAACGCCTTGATCAATCTGGGTGCCAATCTCGGCAAGCGCGTCATCGCCGAGGGTGTGGAGACGCAGGCACAGCGCGCGCGTCTCACCCAACTGGGCTGCGACGAGATCCAGGGCTACGTCATCGCCCGCCCGATGCCCGCGGAACGGGTCGCGGGTTTCCTCGAAACCTTCATGGGAGGTCGCCGGGAAAACTGCGCCGAGGATGCGTTCACCACAGACGACGGGTTCACCGGCGAGAACACGTGCACCGGCGAGACATCCGGGCGGGAATGACGCGACGATGCGCCCGCCCGCCCGCGCCTTCACTCAGTTCAGCTTCTGTGCGACGGCGGCCTCGGAGAAGGTCGCCATGCCCGTATGGCAATGGGCGGCGGCCTTGATCAGGCCCATCGCCATGGCCGCGCCGGACCCCTCGCCGAGGCGCATGTCGAGGGCGAGCAGGGGAACCTTGCCGAGCCGTTCGAGCACGTCGCGATGCGCGCCCTCCGCCGAGAGATGGCCGAAGACGCAATGGTCCAGCGTGCGCGGATCGAGCGCATGCAGGATCGCCGCCGCCGCCGTCGCGACATAGCCGTCGACCACAACGGGGACCCGCTCGCTGCGACCGGCCAGAATCGCGCCGGCCATGGCCGCAATCTCGCGCCCGCCGAGCCGGGCGAGGACCTCAAGGGGATCGTCGAGATGCGGGCGATGCAGGGCGATGGCGGCTTCCACCGCCGCGACCTTGCGTGCAAGCCCGGCATCGTCGACGCCGGTGCCGCGCCCCACCCAATGCGCCGCCTCGCCGCCATAGAGCGCGGTGAAGATCGCCGCCGCGATGGTGGTGTTGCCGATCCCCATCTCGCCGATGCCGAGCAGATCCGTGCCGCCGGCGATCGCCTCCATGCCGAAGGCCATCGTCGCCACCGCGTCCTTCGCGCTCATGGCGGGCGCCTGCGTGATGTCCTTGGTGGGCATGTCGACGGCGAGATCGAAGACCTTGAAGCCGAGGCCGTAAGCCGCGCAGATCTGGTTGATCGCGGCACCTCCATTGGCGAAATTGCCCAGCATCTGCTGGTTCACCGCATCGGGAAAGGCCGAGACGCCCTGCGCCGTGACGCCGTGGCTCGCGGCGAAGACGGCGACGAGGGGGCGGGCGACGACCGGCTTTTCCTTCGCCTGCCAGGCGGCGAGCCATTCGGCCAGCCATTCCAGCCTCCCGAGGCTGCCGGCGGGCTTGGTGAGTTCCGCATTGCGCGCGCGCACCGCCGCGACCGCCTGCTGATCGGCCTGCGGCATCGCGGCGACGAGGCGGCGGATATCGTCGAAGGGGTTGCCGGATTGGTCGTTGGCGCTCATCGCTGCATCTCCTGGGGCGGTCCGTCATCGAGGTTCTGTTGGCGGCGCAGCTATAGCGGGCTAAGGGGAGTGTTGAAAGCCGCTGCAGTGCGAAGACCGGGGAAAAGGTGGTGAAAATGGACGAACGCAACCCGCGCGAGGAGCAGGACGAGACGACGAGGCAGGCCTGGCTCCCGCGCAAGTCGCGCCTGCGTGTCATGGTGCTCGATCTCGCACGGGCGCTGCGCTTCTTCTCCCGCCTGCCGGTGCCGGCTCTGCCCTTCGAGCACGATCCGCATGACATGCCCGATTTCAGCCGCATGACGCGGATGCTGCCGCTCGCCGGTGCGCTGATCGCGCTGCCGGGCGCCCTCGTCCTCCTGATCGCGCTCGCTCTCGGCCTGCCGCCCCTGCCCGCCGCAGCGCTCGCCGTGGCGATCACGCTGATCGCGAGCGGCGGACTGCACGAGGACGGGCTCGCCGATTGCTGCGACGCGCTCGGTGCGCGGGGCGATCGCGAGCGCAGGCTCGCCATCATGAAGGATTCGACGATCGGCAGTTTCGGCGCGGCGGGGCTGATCCTCGCCCTGATCATGCGGGTGAGCCTCGTCGCGGGGATCGCGGAACTCGCCGGAGCACCTGCGGCCGCCGCCGCGATGATCGCCATGGCCGGAACCTCGCGCTGGATGTCGCTGTGGCTGATGGTGCGCCTGCCGGCGGCGCGCACGAGCGGTGCTTCGGCTTCCGCCGGTCGGATACGCATGCGCGACTTCGCCGTCGCCGGAGTAATCGCGCTCGCCCTCTGCGTCGTCGTCCTGATCCCGACGGGTCACGGTCTCGTCGCGACGGGTTTTGCCGCGATTCTCGCCTACGCGACGGTTCTCTCCTGCGAGATCCTCGCGCGGCGGCTTCTCGGCGGGCAGACCGGGGACGTGATCGGCGCCACGCAGCAACTGGCCGAAATCGCCGCATTGACCGCCCTCTTGATCCTGATGACCGCCTGACCCCATCTAAAGGGGGTGTCGATCAGCCTTCCCGCAATTCCACGGAGCCCGTTTCCGATCATGCCGTCAGCGTCTTCCCCCTGCATCAAGGTCTGCCTGATCGACGACGAGACCGGTCTGTGCGAGGGCTGCGGGCGCACGCGCCACGAGATCGCGGGCTGGGGCCGGCTTTCGGAGAAGGAGCGCCTTACCATCATGGCCGGGCTGGAAGCGCGGATGCGCAAGGCGTTTCTCGGTGAGGAACCCGCCACGAGGGAGCCGCCCGGCGACGTTGCCGGGCGGAATGTGTGAGCCATGCCCGGCGCGTTCGGTTTCGGCATCCTCCTCGTCGGCCTCGCGATCCTGGTCTTCACCTTCGGCGAGCGTGACATCGCGGGCATGACCCCCGACCAGTTCGCGCGCGTCACCGCCCTGACGGCCCTCCTGCTGCTCCTGTCGGGCTCCGTCTTCGGGCGCTATCGCGGGCGCATGTCCGATGCGGTTCGTGCCATCGTGATCTGGGCCGCGATCATCGTCGGTCTGATGACGGTCTATACCTACCGGTTCGAGCTCGAAACGGTTGTGAACCGCGTCATCGGCGAGGCCGCGCCCGGCATGACGCGGGTGACGGAGCCGGGGGAGGTGATGGTGACGCGCGGCGGTACCGGCGGCTTCGTTCTGGACGGCGCGGCGAACGGTGCCCCGATGCGCTTCATCTTCGATACGGGTGCCGATGTCGTCGTGATCACCATGGATGACGCGCAGCGGATCGGTTACGAGCCTGAGAGCCTGCGTTTCGTGGTGCCCGTCGTCACGGCGAACGGGCGCACCATGGCGGCTCCGGTCACCCTCGACAGCCTGACCATCGGCGACATCACGCAGACGCGGGTGCGTGCGCTGGTCGCGCGCCGCGAGGCGCTTTCGCACAATCTCCTCGGGATGAGTTTCCTCGACGGCCTCTCCTCCTACGAGGTGCGCGGCAACCAGCTCTTCCTGCGTGCACAGTGAAAGCGCCGCCGTGTGTGCATCGTTGCGCGAACGGCGCGTTCAGCGTCGCATCCTTGCGAATTCCACCGAAAATCCCGCAGATTGCCGGGAACAGCTTGACATTTGCGGGCGTTGAGGTCATGCCCGGCGCATCGCATCAACCTGCGATGCAAAATCCAATCGAGAGAACGATGGACGACAGCTCTAGTCGGCGCTTCTGCGGAAGCGCCATTGATTCAGACGCGCGTGATGCGCAGGCGGGTAACCGCGCCGGTATGACGGTTCTGTTCGGCTGATCGCCGTCGGATCCACCTCACGCCGGTGCCCATACCGGCGAGGAGGTGGCAATGACGAAAAACGAAGCCCTTCTCGATCTCGAGATCGATCGCAACGTCCTCGCGGACGACGACACCATCGCAATCGTTGCGGATGCGATCCGCACCTGTCTGCGGGAAGGCGACAAGAAGACCCTCCGGGCCTTCCTCGATTCGCAGGAACCGGCGGATATCGCCACCATCCTCGACACGCTCGAAGCCGCCGAAGCGCTCGCTGCGATGCGCCATGTCGATCTGCACGAGCAGGCGCAGATCTTCGGCTATCTCGACGCGGAATATCAGATCGAGCTCTCCGATCTCATGGGCCGGCGCGAATTCGCGCGGCTGATGGGCGCGATGAGCCATGACGAGCGCGTCGATCTGTTCAAGCATCTCGACCCCGTCGCCCAGGAAGCCGTCCTGCCCGGCCTCGCCCAGGCCGAGCGCGACGATCTGCGCAAGCTCGCCTCGTATCCGGAGGGCACTGCCGGCTCGATCATGACGTCGGATTACGCCACCCTGACGCCGGAGATGACGGCCAAGGAGGCGATCGAGGCTCTGCGCAACCAGGCGCTCGACGCGGAGACCGTGTATCAGGCCTATATCATCGACGAGGACCGCAAGCTCGTCGGCGTGATCAGCCTGCGCGACCTGATCGTCGCGCGGGCCAATGCGCGCGTGCGCAATCTGATGGATACGAACCCGGTCTTCATCCGGGCCGAGGAGCACCGCGAGGAAGCGGCGCAGATCATTTCCCGCTACGACCTGATCGCGCTTCCGGTGATCA
>JBJHBI010000042.1:0-35074 GCA_050485405.1 Salinarimonadaceae bacterium | reverse complement strand
CGCGGTCGCCTCCGACTGGTTCTTCCAGATGGTGTTCTGCGCCACCACCGCCTCGATCGTCTCGGGCACGATCGCCGAGCGCATGAAGCTCAGCTCGTTCCTGATCTTCGTCGTGATCCTCACGGGTGTCCTCTATCCGATCACCGGCGCCTGGAGCTGGGGTGAGGGCTGGCTCGACGAGATGGGCTTTGCCGACTTCGCCGGCTCGACGCTGGTGCACTCCGTCGGTGGCTGGGCGGCTCTGACGGGCGCGCTGATCATCGGGGCACGCAAGGGCAAGTACTCCGAGGACGGCAAGGTCAATGCTCTGCCGGGCTCCTCGATGCCGCTCGCCACGCTCGGTACCTTCATCCTCTGGCTCGGCTGGTTCGGCTTCAACGGCGGTTCGCAGCTCGCGCTCGGCACGATCGAAGACGCCTCCTCCGTGGCCAAGATATTCATGAACACCAACCTCGCCGCCGCCGGTGGTGTGGTCACCGCGATCATCCTCAGCCAGATCATCTACAAAAAGGTCGATCTCACCTTCGCCCTCAACGGCGCTCTGGCGGGTCTCGTCTCGATCACGGCCGAGCCGCTCGCGCCGTCCGCCGGACTTGCCGTGGCGATCGGCGCCGTGGGTGGTGCGATCGTGGTCTTCGCGGTGCCGCTGCTCGACAAGCTGAAGATCGACGACGTCGTCGGCGCGATCCCGGTCCACCTGCTCGCGGGTATCTGGGGTACGCTGGTCGTGCCGCTGTCCTACGGCGATGCGAGCTTCGTGACGCAGATCATCGGTATCCTCGCCATCGGCGCCTTCACCGTGGTCGCATCCTCGATCGTCTGGCTGATCATCAAGGCCGCCATCGGCCTGCGCGTCAGCGAGGAAGAGGAGAGCCTGGGCCTCGACAAGACCGAGGTCGGTGTGGAAGCCTATCCGGAATTCGCTTCCGGCGCCGGTCGCATCTGATCCCCGGATCCGAGCCACACGGCAATCGACGATGGACCGCCGCGCCCCTGAAGGGCGCGGCGTTTCCTTTTGATCGCCATCGCTATCCGCTTCCAGGGCTCGTGATGCATCTGCGGCCTCGTCGCAAGCAATCGTGGCGCAGCCTTCACTCCGTCAGCCGCAGACCGGTCCATGGAATGATGCGTCGGGCGCCTGCGGGTTTCTGCCAAGATGGTGAGTGCATGGCGCGGGGGTGTTTATCCGCCGATGAATTGCTAGGTGTTGGGCAACGACGAACACAGCGATGGAGTGGACGAAAGCCATGTATCCGCAGGTAGAATTGCTCATTGCCGGCAAGTGGCGCGGTGCCGCCTCCGGCGAGACCATGGACATCATCAATCCCGCGACCGGCGACGCCATCGGCGCGCTGCCCGTCGCGACGACGGCCGATCTCGACGAGGCGCTCGACGCCGCCGAGAAAGGCTTCGCCACCTGGCGCGCGATCGGCACCTTCGACCGCTACAAGATCATGCGCAAGGCCGGCGAGCTGCTGCGCGAGCGCGCCGAGACGATCGCGGCGATCATGACCACCGAGCAGGGCAAGCCCCTCGCGGAGGCGCGGATGGAGACGCTCGGCGCCGCCGACACGATCGACTGGTTCGCCGAGGAGGCGCGCCGCGCCTATGGCCGTATCGTGCCCGCCCGCGCCACCGACGTGATGCAGATGGTGATCAAGGAGCCCGTCGGCCCCATCGCCGCCTTCACGCCCTGGAACTTCCCGATCAACCAGGCGGTGCGCAAGGTTTCCGGCGCGCTCGCCGCCGGCTGCTCGGTGGTGCTGAAGGGTCCGGAGGATACCCCGGCGAGCTGTGCCGCGCTGATCAAGTGCTTCAACGATGCCGGCGTGCCCGACAACGTGCTCAACCTCGTCTTCGGCAATCCTGCGCAGATCTCGGAATACCTGATCCCGCATCCGGTGATCCGCAAGATCTCCTTCACCGGCTCCACCGCGATCGGCAAGAAGCTCGCCGCGCTCGCCGGCGCGCATATGAAGCGCGTGACCATGGAGCTCGGCGGCCACGCCCCCTCGATCGTCTTCAAGGACGCCAATCTCGAGAAGGCGCTGAAGGTGCTCTCGGCCAACAAGTACCGCAATGCCGGCCAGGTCTGCGTCTCGCCGACGCGTTTCCTCGTGCATGAGAGCGTGTTCGACAAGTTCGTCGACGAGTTCGTCACGATCTCGAAGAACCTCAAGGTCGGTGACGGCCACGACCCGCAGACCACCATGGGCCCGCTCGCCCATGCCCGGCGCATCGACGCGATGGAATCCTTCGTGGCCGATGCCGAATCGAAGGGCGCCGAGCTGCGCACCGGCGGCAAGCGGATCGGCAATCGCGGCTATTTCTTCGAGCCGACGGTCTTCACCAATCTGCCGATGGATTCCAAGATCATGAACGAGGAGCCCTTCGGGCCGATCGCCGCGATCCAGAAGTTCTCCGACGACGAGGAGGCCTTCACGGAAGCCAACCGCCTGCCTTACGGGCTCGCCGCCTATGCCTATACGGAATCGGGTGCGACGGCGCGTGCGCTCGCCGAGCGGGTCGAGAGCGGGATGATCTCGATCAACCATCACGGCATCGCCCTGCCCGAGACGCCCTTCGGCGGCATCAAGGATTCGGGCTACGGCTCCGAGGGTGGGCTCGAGGCGATCGAGGCATATCTGAATACGAAGTTCGTCACGAAGAGCGGCCTCTGATCGCTCGAAACCAGCGAAAAACCACCTGATCCGCGCCGCCCGTCCCCGTGACGGGCGGCGTTTTCATGAAAATCGATAAAATTGCCCGGATCCGGAAGTCCGGTTTTCTCACGAATACAGCCACGCACAAGCCTCCTCTGTTGAACTGTCTTCGATCGAGCCATCCGGCCTCTTAAGGGGCGGGAACAGGCGCACGGGTTTCGCAGACCGCAGGGAGTTTCGCGATGAGCATTTACGGTACGATGAGGACCGGCGTGTCCGGGATGGCCGCGCAGGCCAACCGGATCGGCGTGGTGGCCGACAACATGGCCAATGTGAACACCACCGGTTACAAGCGCTCCTCCACCCAGTTCTCCTCCTTCATCCTCAACAACCAGTCGGGAAGCTACAATTCCGGTGGTGTCGAGACGCATATCCGCCAGCACGTGACCCAGCAGGGCGCGCTGCAATACACCACCTCGACCACCGATCTCGCGGTGAACGGCAACGGGTTCTTCATCGTCTCGGATACGAACGGCACCCCGTTCCTCACCCGCGCGGGTTCTTTCGTCCCCGATGGCGAGGGCAACCTGATCAATGCCGGCGGCTTCCAGCTGATGGGCTATCCGCTGGCCGACGGCAATCCGAACGTCATCGTCAATTCCATGGTCGGGCTGAGCCCCGTCAACATCAGCCAGAATGCGCTCGAGGCGACGCCCTCGACGCAAGGTGCCTTCGCGGCCAATCTGCCCTCGGGCGCAGAGGTGGGTGATACCTTCCAGTCGTCGCTCCTGGTCTTCGACTATCTCGGTAACCCGGTGAAGGTCGATTTCGATTTCGTCAAGACGAATGACAATGAATGGTCAGTGACCGCCACGGATACGGTCTATGGGGGCGTGACCACTGACATAATGACATTCGACCCTCTGACCGGCGGCATTACACCAGCGGATTTTGAGATTGTCCTTCCTGAACCACCCAGCCCTCCCGCGCCCTTGAATGTAAGGCCCGAAATCACGTTCAGCCACGCCTCCATGACCCAGGTCGCCGCCGACTACACCGTCATGCGGGCCGAGGTGAACGGCAACGCGCCGAGCGCGGTACGCGGGGTCGAATTCGGCTCAGACGGCACGCTCTATGCGGTCTTTGAGAACGGCGACCGGCGCGCCACCCACCGCATCCCGCTCGCGGATGTGCGCAGCCCCGACAATCTCGTGGCTACGGCGGGCAACGTCTATTCGGTGGGCATCAATTCCGGTGACGTCACGATGGGCTTCCCCGGAGAGGGGGGCATGGGAACCATGGTCACCGGCGCGCTGGAGCAGTCCAACGTCGATCTCGCCGACGAACTCACCAACATGATCGAGGCGCAGCGCGGGTACCAGGCCAATTCCAAGGTCTTCCAGACCGGCTCGGACCTTCTCGAAGTGCTGGTCAATCTCAAACGGTGAGGCGCCGCCTCACCCCCTTTGAAAGCGGGATCTCGCCGTCATGAACCTCTCAGTCGCACTCTCCTCCGCGCAATCGGCGCTTTCGGCCACATCGACCCAGACGTCGATCATCGCGCGCAACATTTCCGGCGCCGCCGATCCCGGCTATTCGCGCAAGATGGGTCTGACCTCCTCGATGGGGTTCGGCGGCGTCAAGGTCGTGTCGGTCGGCCGCGCCGCCGACACGGCCCTGCATACGCGGATGCTCCAGGCGACGTCGGGCGCCTCTGCGCAGCAGGCTCTCCTGAAGGGCTTCGAAACGCTCGCGCGCACGATCGACGACCCGCAGTTGAACCAGTCGGTCTCGGCCTCGCTCGGCAAACTCACCGACGCCATGCAGATGCAGGCGGAATCGCCGGGTGATCCGGTGCTCGGCGCCGCCACCCTCTCGGCGGCCTACGAACTCACGCAGACGATCAACGGCGCGGCGCAGACCACCCAGCGCGCCCGCGCCGAGGCGGATGCCGCCATGGCTGATTCGGTGGATCGCATCAACGACCTGCTCACCCGCTTCGAGGCCGCCAACCGCGCCATCGTCGTGGGCACGCAGGCGGGCACCGACGTCAGCGACGAGCTCGATACGCGCGACAAGATTCTCGGCGAATTGTCGAAGGAGGTGGGTATCTCCACCGTGACGCGCGCCGGCAACGACATGGTGATCTACACCGATAGCGGCGTCACGCTGTTCGAGAAATCGGCGCGTACGGTCAGTTTCGACCGCACCTTCGCCTATGATGCCGACACGGTGGGTGCCGCGGTCTTCGCCGACGGCGTGCCGCTGACCGGGGCCGGCGCGACCATGGGGATCAAGAGCGGAGCGCTGTTCGGCCATGCCAAGATCCGCGACGAGGTGGCGCCGCAATACCAGCTCCAGCTCGACGAGATCGCCCGTGGCCTCATCCATGCCTTCGGCGAGCCCGATCCGGGCGGCGTGCCCGGAATCTTCGTGGATACCGGCCCGGCCGGCCCGGGGCTCGCGGCGCGCATCGGGGTCAATCCGGATGTCGATCCCGCGCTCGGCGGTGATCTCGCGCGCATCCGCGACGGTATCTCGGTCAATTTCAACATCGGTGACGATGCCGCCTTCTCCGACCGGATCTACGCCATGCTGGAGGCACTCGACCTGCCGCAGGCCTTCGATCCCACGACGGGCGTCAATCCCAATACCACGCTCGCACGGTTTGCCTCCTCCTCGGTGAGCTGGCTCGAAGCCGGTCGCCAGCAGGCGTCGCAGGAAGCCTCCTTCCGCGACACCATGCTCGAGCGCACACGCGAATCCCTGTCCAACGTCACCGGCGTCAATCTGGACGAGGAACTGGCCCTGATGATGGAACTGGAGCGCTCGTACGGCGCCTCGGCGCGCATCATCAGTACCGTCGACAACATGCTGCAGTCGCTGCTCGCGGCGACGCGCTGATCCGGGGATGAACCGATGAAGACGAGTTTCGTATCCACACAGGCCATCGCCGACTCGACACGCATGTCGATGATCCGGATGCAGGTCGAATTGGCCAAGGCCTCCAAGGAGCTCTCCTCCGGGCGTCTGGCCGATATCGGCCTGGGGCTCGGCAGCCGCACGGGTCACGCCGTGCAACTGCGTCACGAATTGTCGCAATTGCAGACGATCAGCGATACCAACGGGCTGGTGAAGGCGCGCCTCGACACGTCGCAGGCTGCCCTCAAGGGGCTGTTGAGCACGGCCGAGGACTTCATGAGCACGCTCGTCGCCATGCGCGACGGGGCGATCGCGGGCTCGGCGATCAAGCCGCAGGCGGATCTCAATCTCAAGGAACTGTCCGGCGCGCTGAACGCCAATCTCAATGGGCAGTTCCTCTTCTCGGGCATCAATACCGACGTCAAGCCGATGGCGGGCTACGAGGCGGATCCGCCCTCGGCGCCTAAACAGGCGCTGGATGACGCTTTCGAGCTCGCGTTCGGTTTCCCGCAAACCGATCCTCAGGTCGCCGATATCGACCCGGCGGACATGCAGGCCTTCCTCGACGGCGCGTTCTCGGATCTCTTCCTCGACGACGCGCAATGGGAGGGCACCTGGTCGGATGCCTCCTCGCGCAACGTACGCAGCCGCATCGCCACGAACGAACTGATCGAGACCTCGGCCAATGCCAACGAGAAGCCCTTCCGGCTGCTCGCGATGGCCTATACCGCGATTTCCGATCTCGGACTGGGTGATCTCGATCGCGGCGCCTCGCAGGCGGTGATCGACAAGGCGATCGCCACGGTCAGCGAGGCGATCCAGGGCCTGACCTCGGTCAAGGCGCGGCTCGGCGTCTCGCAGAACCGCGTCGCCGCCGCCGACGAGCGTCTCTCGATCCAGCGCGACATCATCAACAAGCAGATCGTCGATCTGGAAAACGTCGATCCCTTCGAGACTGCCACCAAGGTCAACAGCCTGATGACCCAGGTCGAGATGTCCTACAGCCTGACGGCGCGTATCCGTCAGCTTTCGCTCTTGAAATTCACGTGAGGTCCCGATGTACCAGTTCACTTACGCGGAAATCGTCGATGACGCTGCTTCCGATGCGCGTGGCCGGGAGCGGCGCGCGGTCAAGCGTGGCGTCGAGTTGCTCGAACAGGCCCAGGTCGCGGGCATCCGCTCGCGCGAGACCGTCGAGGCGCTGCATTACCTGCGCAGCCTGTGGAGCATCCTGATCGAGGATCTCGCCCAGCCGGAGAACGACCTTCCCGAGGCCCTGCGTGCCGATCTGATCTCGATCGGGATCTGGGTTTTGCGCGAGGTCGAACAGATCCGCCTCGAGCGCTCGGACGATCTGCAGAATCTCATCGATATCAACACCATGATCAGCGAGGGCCTGAAATGAACGCGCGCGAGAAATCCGCCCAGCCGGGTCAGCCCGGCACGATGCGTCTCTCCCTGAAGCCGCAGGAGCGCCTGTTCGTCAACGGCGCGGTTCTGCGGGTCGATCGCAAGGTCGGTATCGAATTGCTCAACGACGTCACCTTCCTGATGGAGAACCACGTGCTCCAGCCCGAGGAGACGACGACGCCTTTGCGCCAGCTCTATTTCGTCGTGCAGACCATGCTGATCGATCCGATGCAGGCCGCACGCTCGCGGGTCCTGTTCGACGATCTGTTCGCGCCGACGCTGCGCTCCTTCACGAGCCGCACCGTGATCGACGGGTTGATGGACCTGCGCGACGCGGTCGATCAGGGGCGCTGCTTCGACGGGCTGAAGATCCTGCGCGGCCTGTTTTCCCACGAGGCCGAAATCATCGGCGAGAGCCGCACCCGGCGCTCCGCCGCAGCCTGAGGAGAATTCAACGATGGTCGTCAATTCCACACAGGCTGCATCCGCCGGCGCCGAGAGCCAGCAGAACGCGGCGAGCAAGGCGCAAGAGCGCACGACCATGGATTACGACGCCTTCCTGCGCCTGCTCATCGCCGAGATGCGCAACCAGGATCCGCTCAATCCTACGGACGCCTCCGAATACGTGTCGCAATTCGCCTCCTTCTCGGTGGTGGAGCAGGCGATCCAGACCAACCGCAAGCTCGACGATCTGCTCGCGGGGCTCTCGCTCTCGCAATCGGGCGGCCTGATCGGGCGGCACGTCATCTCCGGCGACGGATCGATCTCGGGCGAGATCGAATCGGTGCGCCTGACGAGTCAGGGGCCACAGGCTACCCTCACCAACGGGCAGAGCCTGCTGGTCGGGCCGGGCGTGACCATCACCGGCGGGGCGTCATGAACGCGGTCGACGCCCTCGACATGATCCGCGACGCGATCTGGGTGGTGATCTCCGGATCCGGCCCGATCGTCGCGGTGGCCATGCTGGTCGGTGTCGCCATCGCCCTGATGCAGGCCCTGACGCAGGTGCAGGAAATGACGCTGACCTTCATTCCGAAGATCGTCGCCATCCTCCTGATGATCCTGATCACGGCCCCCTTCATGGGCGCCCAGATCTACGGTTTCACCGAACGCGTCTACGCCTATATCGAAACGGGGTTCTGACCCTGATCGTCACCCGCCATCCGCCGGCAAGGCCGGCAGCGCGGCATAATCGATCACCGCGTCGCGCGGCAGGCGGAAGGCGCGATGGAGCCCGGCGAGGCCGGTGATGCGGGTCGGGTTGTAGAGGCTCAGCCAGGGCGGATCCTCCTGCATCAGGCGAAAGGCGCGCGTGTAATGCGCCGCGCGGCGCGTATCGTCCGGCTCGGCGCGACCGGCATCGATCGCCGCCTCGACGCCGCGCGAGACGTAACCCTGCCACCAGGCGCCGCGCACGCGCGCATCGAGCTTCTCCACCAGCACGCGATAGGTCGAGAGCGGGCTCGAATCGAACACGCACAGATCACCGATCTCCTTGCGGCGCACCATATGCGCATATTCCTCCCGCTCCGCATGGGTTCGGATGTCGAGGCTGATCCCGAAGCGCGCGAGTTGCGCGCGCAGACCCTCAGACAGCGCCTGCGCCTCGTCGGGCAGGCGCGTCGGCGTGTCGAGGGTGAGGGTGAGACCGTTCGCGTGACCGGCCCGTGCCAGCAGCGCGCGGGCCTGATCGGGATCGTGAAGCGGATCGAGTAGCGGATCGTGGAGCGGATGATCCGCGTCCTCGATGGCGGGCGCACCGAAATGCAGCGGGCTGATGATGCCGGTCAGAACGCGTCCTGACCCGCCTGCTGCCCCGCCTGCCGCCTCGCGCAAAAGCGCGCCGCGATCGATCGCGAGGGAGAGCGCCCGGCGCGTCTGCGCATCGGTGAGCGGACCCTGCGCGGCATTCATCATGAAGATGATCGCCACCGGCGTGAGGCTCTCGACCCGGGTCGCGCCGTGCTCATCGAGCATCATGCTCGCCTGCGGATCGAGATCGCTCGCCGCCTGCACCGCGCCGGTCACGAGGGCGTCGAGGCGCCGCGCACGGTCGGGCTCGGCCAGAACCCGGATCGCCGCGTTGGTGGGGCGGCGCCCGCGATAATCCTCGAAGCGCGTGAGCAGGAGCTGCCCCTCGCCGTATTCCTCCAGCCGGAACGGCCCGCTTCCCGGTGCGGCCACGATCCTGCCGGCATCGAGAGCGTCGAGCCCGGCGGGGGAGAGGATGAAGGCCTGGGCGAGGATATCGAGCAGATCCGCCATCGGCGCGCCGAGCCGTATGGTGAGGCTCGCAGCATCCTCGACACGGATATCGGCATCGCCGAGATAGGCCCGCCAGACCGCCGGCGAGCCGAGCGTATAGCCCTTGTCGGGACGCGCCATGCGCGCGAGCGAGGTCGCCACCGCCTGCGCGTCGCAGGGCGTCCCGTCATGGAAGAACGTGCCCGGGCGCAGCTGGAAGCGCCAGGTGCGGGCATCGGGCGAGACCTGCCAGGAGCGCGCCAGACGCGGGCGAAAGCCGTGAGGCCCGTAGCCGACGAGGGTCTCGTAGAGCGCCCGGTAGAGCGCGAGCTCGTCCGCCGCGTCGGTACAATCATGCGGATCGCGCAGGGGAATGCGCGCCTGCATCAGGGTGAAGGGGCGTATCGCCTCGAACATGCCGCGTCTCTCCGGGTGAGCTTGCGGGGAGCGTAGTGCAACACCATGCCGGGGGGATAGCCGGTGTGTGCACATCGGGCAATTTCGTCGCGGGCGGGGGCGCGCGTGGCGCTTGACTCCTCCGGGCAGAACTGGAATCAAATAGAGATCATTTATAGAACATATAGGGATCAAAAAGCGATGCAGCCCGATCGCGCGCCCGTCACTGACGATACGTTCGCGGATGATGCGTCATCTGCCGCGCAAGATGCCGCGCAGGATCTCGCGCGGCTGCGGGCGCGGGGTGTGTTGCGGCGGGCGGTGGAGGCTTTCGGGGAGGTTTGTGGCAAGTCTTATGGGGAGTCTTATGGGGAAGGCGCCGAGGCTTGCGATCACGCGCCCCTCGATCATGACGCGATCGATGCGGTGCTGGGCGGCGGGCTCGCGCGGGGGGCCGTCCACGAGATCCTGGCCGAGGAGGCCGGCGATTGCGGCGCCGCGCACGGTTTCGCCCTGGCTCTCGCGCTGCGGCTCGATCGCGGCGGGGCGATGCTCTGGATCCAGGAGGAGCGCGCCCGGGCCGAGGACGGGGCGCCCTATCCGCAGGGGATCGCCATGATGATGGGAAACAATACGGCGGGAAACGCCTTCGATCCCGCCCGCATCATCATGGTGCGCACCCGCGATGCCCGTAGCACGCTCTGGGCGATGGAGCAGGGGCTGCGCTGCCCGGGGCTCGATACGGTTCTCGCCGAGGTGACCGGGCTCGCCGGCGCCTGCGACCTCACCGCCTCGCGCCGGCTGGTTCTCGCCGCGCGCGAGGGCGGGGTGACGGGATTGCTGGTCCAGGCGGGAAGCGGCGCGCGCGGCCTGAAGATCGCCAGCGCCGCGCGGACACGCTGGCTGATCGGCGCGCATCCGAGCCGGCGCGGCCTCGCCGGCGAACCGGGCCGGGCCGCATGGCGCCTGCATCTGGCCCGTCATCGCGGCGGGCGCGAGGGGCGCTGGCTGAGGGAATGGGATCACACGCATGGACGCCTCGACGCGATCAGGGCAGGAGGGGGAGCAGCGGCATCACAAGCGCTATCTGGCGATCTTCCTGCCCTTCCTCACGAGCGAGCGGATCAGATACCAGGGTTTGTTGCGCCAGGGTTCGTCGCGCGAAGAGCTCTCGCGGAACGGGCTGCTGCGGGATGAGGCGGATACGGATGAGCCCCCCGCTGAAGCCGCATCGCGCCCTCTCGTCACCACCTGCGAGGAACGCGGCGCCCTGCGCCTCGCCGCCGTCGATCCCGTGGCCGTCCAGCGCGGCCTGCGCGCGGGGATGGCGCTGGCCGATGCCCGTGCGCGCCATCCCGATCTGCTCGCCCTGCCGGATGATCCCGCAGCCGATCGCGCCCTGCTGGGCCGGCTCGCCGACTGGGCGCGGCGCTATACCCCGCTTCTGGCGCAGGATCCGCCGGATGCGCTCGTCCTCGACATTACCGGCGCCGCGCATCTGTTCGGAGGCGAAGAGGCGCTCGTCGCCGATATCCGCGCCCGCCTCGAGGCGCAGGGCTTCAACCCCCGCCTCGCCATTGCCGGCACGCCGGAAGCCGCCGCCGCGCTGACACGCGCAAAGAGCGGCAAGCCCGGCACTCCCGATCCGATCGTCGCGAGCGGCGCTGAAGAGGCGGCCTTGCGGCCTCTGCCGCTGCGTGCGCTGCGCGTCGCGCCTGAGACCTGCGAGGCGCTGGAGCGGCTCGGCCTGCGCCGGGTCGAGGATATTCTGTTGCGTCCGCGCGCGCCCTTCGCCGCCCGTTTCGGCGCGGATCTGCTCGCGCGCATCGATGCCGCTCTGGGGCGCGTGCATTCAGGGATCGGCGCGCGGATCGAGGCACCTTCCTATCTCACCGAGCGCCGTTTCTTCGAGCCGATCCTCGCAAGCGACGACGTCGCGCGCACGCTCGAGCGGCTGGCCGAAGAGCTCTGCGCCATGCTCACCCGCCATGGCGAGGGCGCCACGCGGCTCGAATACATGCTGTTTCGCGTCGATGGCGCCGTGCGCCGCATCGCCCTCGAGGCCGGGCGCCCGGTGCGCGATCCCGACCGGATCATGCTGCTCTTCCGCGAGAAGCTCGCCGGCCTGCACGATGCTCTCGATGTGGGTCACGGTTTCGATCTCGCGCGGCTCACCGCCACCGCCGTCGGGCGCCTCGACGAGACGAGCCCCCGGCTCGACGGGCGTGCGCGCGGGCAGGCGCTGGCCCGGCTGATCGATACGCTGAGTGCCCGGCTCGGCGAGGAGCGCGTGCGTATCCCCGTCGCAGGAGACGCGCATCTGCCGGAGGACGCCGCGCGCCTGCGCCGCCCGTTCGATCGCCCCGCTTCCGGGCGTTCTTCCCCGCGTATTTCCCCGCGCTCTTCCTCGCGCTCTTCCCCGCGCTCTTGCGCCCCTCCCGTCTCCTGGCTCCCCGCCCTCGCCGCCGCCGCGCCGGATCGCCCGATCCGCCTGTTCGACCAGCCCGAGCCGATCGAGGCGCTCGCCAGCGTCCCCGACGGCCCGCCCCTGCGCTTTCGCTGGCGCCGCGTCCTGCACGAGACGATCGCCTATGAAGGTCCCGAGCGCATCGCCCCGCCCTGGTGGCGCGGCGGGCGGCTGACGCGGGATTATTTCTGCGTCGAGGATCGCGAAGGCCGCCGCTTCTGGCTCTTCCGCCACGGCCTCTATGCCCGCGAGACGCAAAGCCCGCGCTGGTATCTGCACGGGCTGTTCGGATGAGGGGGTATATCCGATCGCGCAAAACCGTGAGGCGATAAAGCCACCGGCGGGTCAACGATTTCGCAACGCCGCTTCTTCTAGCCTTGCGGGAAGACGAGGCGGGCTCGTGCGGGCCCGCCTGCGCCGCGACCGGTTCGCGCGGCGCGTTGCAGCCGCGATACACCAAAGGTCGCGCAAGACACCGGCAAGATCACGCGGACCGGGTGGAAAGAGGGGCATCATGACCATATCGACGAAAGCGCCACGGCAGGGGTTCGCGCTCAACGGGCGCGCGCTTGCCGGGATCGGCATCGCGGCACTCATGACGGGGTTCGCGACCCCCGCGCAGGCGCTCGCACCGACGGAAGCAGGCACCGCCTATATCGCCGAGATCGAGCGGGTCGAATGCCCCTTCAATGCACCGCGCGGCGATGTCGCCGTTTGTTTCGAGGCCACCGTGCCGACATTCTACGAGGATGTCGCCGCCGACGGAAACCTCCCGGAGGACGCACCGCGCCTGACCATCGCCGTGACGGTCCTGAGCAATTTCATCGAAGTCGACGATCCCGACCCGATCGTGATGATCGCCGGCGGGCCGGGGCAGGGATCGACCATGTTCGTGCCGGCGCATGGCCCGGCGCTCCAGCTACGCCGGTCGCGCTCCATCGTGATGATCGACCAGCGCGGCACCGGCGCCTCGTCTCCGCTGCTCGCCTGCGACGCGATCAGCGTTCAGGAATTCGACGAGAACCGCCTCAACGAT
The DNA here is from genome assembly GCA_050485405.1 of Salinarimonadaceae bacterium. Classification (GTDB taxonomy): domain Bacteria; phylum Pseudomonadota; class Alphaproteobacteria; order Rhizobiales; family Beijerinckiaceae; genus Saliniramus. The sequence goes on along the minus strand of JBJHBI010000042.1, from coordinate 21,936 downwards.
CCCGATCTCATGCCGGAAACGCCGGCCGAGGAGCGTCTGGCGCAATGCATCGCCGATTGGCGCGATCAGGGGATCGACTTCAACGCCTTCGACACACGCGCCACGACCCGCGATCTGCAGGCGATCCGGCGTGGTTTCGGTATCCGGCAATGGAACCTGCACGGCACCTCCTATGGTGCGCGGGTCGTGCTCGACGCCATGCGCGTCGATCCCGAAGGCATCCGTTCCGTGGTGCTGAATTCGCCGCAGGCCATCACGGCGCATTTCGATGAAGCCTTCGCCGACAACCGCGCGATCCTGTTCGGTCAGTTCTTCGCCGATTGTGCGCAGGACGCCTATTGCAGCGAGACATACGGTGATCTCGAAGCGCATCTGGAGAAGATCCGCGCGCACCTAGCCGATGAGGGCATGGACATCTATCTGCGCGAAACGCCGGATGGCGCGCTCATCCGGATCACCGTCGGCTGGGAAGACGTCATCGAGGGCCTCTACGGCCACATGAACTTCGTCGCCGGCCCCACGCCGGTGGCGCGCTACATCCACGAATTGTCGCGCATCGTGGACGGCCGCCTCAGCCTCAATGACGACGAGATCGCCCGCATCTTCCAGGGCGCCCTCCAGGACGACGATATGGGCATCGCCATGGGTCTGCACTTCGCCGTGCGTTGCCGCGAGGATGTCGATGCCTATGATGACGACGTCGTCGCGGCGGGGGTCGCGAAGGCGCCCTCGCTCTACACCTCGGCCGAGACCATCCATTCCTACCGGCTCGGCTGTGCGATGATGGAGATCGAGCCCGTCAACGCGTCCTTCCACGAAATGGTCGAGAGCGATATTCCCGCCCTCGTGCTGACGGGCGACATGGACCCGCTGACGCCGACGATCTGGGCGCATGATGCCGCCGAAGCGCTCGACAACGCGCAACTCGTCTCGTTCCGCGCTCTGGGCCACGACATCTACTCGAACAGCTACTGCGCGCAGATCATCACCGCAAACTTCCTCGACGCCCCTGACGCGCCCGTCGATGCCACCTGCGCCGGAAACTACCGCCCGGCCTTCGCGCCTGCACAGGAGTGAGGGCATCGAACCATGCTCCAAGCCACCCGCTGCAAGCCACCCGCTCCAACCCACCCGCGGCGTCGCTCGCGGGTGGTGGTTTCAGCAAGCCTGTCTGGACGAGCCTCTCGGTGCGATCTCCCGGCGATACGTTGATATGACAATGCATTTGCATTACCTTGACCTGGTGCCAATTCGCCGGAACCGGAGGTCGCCGCGACATGCCCGCGCGCACACACGAAACCTCGAAGCTCACCGATCGCTATCAGACGACGGTGCCGCGCGGCGTGCGCCGGCAGCTCGCGCTGGGCAAGGGTGATCACCTGCGCTACTGCATCGAGCCCGATGGCCGGGTCTATATCGAACCCGTGCGGGCGAGCGAGCCGGACCCGGCGCTCGGAGCGTTTCTCGATCTCATCGAAGCCGATATCAAGGCGCATCCCGAGCGCCTGAAGGCGCTGGTCGGTGCCCTGCACGACCGCCTCGCGGCGCTCGTCGGGGATGTCGAAGTCGATCTCGATGCCCCGCTCTCGCCGGATGACGCATGAGCGCGCCCGGCGCACCGCTCACCGTCAATGGCTGGTCGATCTACGCGCATTCGCTCTTCCTCGATCAGCTCGAAGCCTTGATCGCCGAGGTCGAGGCGCTGCGGGCGCGTGATCCCCAAGGCTGGCGGCGCAGGAACGCGACGAAGCGCCTCGCGGCGATCTACAAGCTCGTGAGCGAGGTCATTCCCGCGGATCCGGGATCACCCGCCTTCCGCCAGGGCGACAGTCTCGGCCCGGCGCGCCGTCACTGGTTCCGCGCGAAGTTCTTCCAACAATACCGTCTGTTCTTCCGCTTCGACACGGAGAGCGGGATCATCGTCGTCGCCTGGGTGAACGACGACGATACGCTGCGTGCCTATGGCAGTCGAAACGATGCCTATCGCACCTTCAAGGGTATGCTCGACGATGGTAACCCGCCGGAGGATTTCGATGCGCTCTTGCGCGCTGCTCGCCGCGCCCGCGACAGGTTCGAGACCGGGCTCGGTACAGCGTCGGAACCGCGACGGCACGAATGAAGACACCCGCCGTCGCCGGCGGGTGTCTGTCACGTCATCATGCGGGAAGCGCGGCTGCGCCTAGCCGTTTCACGCCTTTTCCTGCATCGCCTTCTCGCGGATGGCCGAGAGCGTGGTGGTGGGGGTGATGGTTTCGGGGTCGATCAGGAGGTGGATGATCGCCGGCTTGCCGCTGGCCATCGCCTCCTTCAGGGCGGGGGCGAACTCCTCCGTGCGCTCGACACGTGCGCCGAAGCCGCCGAAGGCGCGGGCATAGGCCGCGAAATCGGGGTTCTTCAGCGTCGTGGCGGAGATCCGGCCCGGATAATCGCGCTCCTGATGCATGCGGATGGTGCCGTACATCCCGTTATCGACGATGAGCGCGATGATCGGCAGATCGTATTGCACGGCGGTGGCGAATTCCTGCCCGTGCATCATGAAGCAGCCGTCACCGTTGAGCGCGATCACCGTCCGCTCCGGGAAGGCGCGCTTGGCACCGACCGCCGCCGGCAGGCCGTAGCCCATCGAGCCGGAAGTCGGGGCGAGTTGCGTGCCGAAATGACGGAACTTCCAGAAACGATGCACCCAGCCGGCATAATTGCCCGCGCCGTTGGCGATGATCGCGTCATCGGGCACGGCTTCGGCGAGCGCGGTCATGACCTGGCCCATCTGGAGGGCGCCGGGATGCTTGATCGCGGCGGGGTCGCTCCAGGCGAGATATTCGGCATGCGCCGCGCTTGTATCCTCCGCCCAGGGCAGATCCGCCGGCGGCTGCAGGCTCTCGAGCGCGGCGGCGAAGGCGCCGGGGCTGGCATTGATCGCCATGAAGGGGCTGTAGACGCGGCCGAGTTCCGACGAATCGGGATGCACATGCACGAGGCGCTGGCGCGGGGCGGGGATCTCGAACAGGCTGTAGCTCTGGCTCGGCATCTCCGACAGCCGCCCGCCGACGACGAGCACCAGATCCGAATCCTTGATGCGCTTCAGGAGCTTGGGATTGGGGCCGATCCCCAGATCGCCGGCATAGCAATCATGCAGGGTGTCGAACAGCATCTGGCGGCGGAAGGAGGTATGGACCGGCAGCTGGAAGCGCTCGGCGAAACGCTTGAAGCGCGCCACCGCCTGCGCGTCCCAGCGCCCGCCGCCGAGGATCGCCACGGGACGCTTCGCGCCGGCGAGGAGCTTTTGCAGCTCGACCATCTGGGCCGGGCCGGGATGCGTCTCGATCGGCTTGTAGGCGGGGGGATCGGCAACCACCGCAGCCTCGGTGAGCATGTCTTCGGGCAGCGCGATCACGACCGGGCCGGGACGCCCGGAAGTCGCGACATGGAAGGCGCGCGAGACGAGCTCGGGAATGCGGGCGGGATCGTCGATCTCGGTCACCCATTTGGCGATGGTGCCGAACACGGCGCGATAATCGAGTTCCTGGAAAGCCTCGCGCTCGCGCATCTCACGGCCGACCTGGCCGACGAAGAGGATCATCGGGGTGGAATCCTGACGCGCGATATGCAGGCCCGCCGAGGCGTTGGTGGCGCCGGGGCCGCGGGTGACGAAGCAGATGCCGGGCTGGCCGGTGAGCTTGCCGTAGGCCTCCGCCATCATCGCTGCACCACCTTCCTGGCGGCAGACCGTGACGCCGATATCGGCATCGTGCATGGCGTCGAGCGCCGCGAGATAGCTCTCCCCGGGCACGCAATAGATCTGCTTCGACCCGTGCAGGGCGAGCTGGTCGACGAGTATCTGGCCGCCGGTGCGGGCTTTCACGCTCATGATCTTTCCTCTCCGATGCGCCGCTTTCGGGGCGCTTTCTCACCGGCGGGAGCGCCCCGAAAGCGCGGCCCGGACGGTTTCGTTTCGTCATCGCGGCGAGACTAGCCGAAGGCGCGCGGGCATTGAAGGCGCAAGCCCGCCCACGCGGCTTGTGCGCGATGCCTGCGAGCATATGCGAAACCGGTGGCGGAATTTCGAACGAAGCCCCCTCAACCCGCTTGTCGCCACGCCCGCCCCATGCTAATCCGCACGCGGCCACTGAAGAGCGCCCTGCGCGGGCGCTTCTCGATCAATGCGGAGAGGTGGCAGAGTGGTTGAATGCACCGCACTCGAAATGCGGCATACGGGCAACCGTATCGGGGGTTCGAATCCCCCCCTCTCCGCCATCCCTGGGTTGCAAAAGTTGTAAGCCGAGAAAGTCCCTCGCAAAGTGCCCGGTTGTGTTGCCCAGCAACACGATGGAGACCACGATGGGACACGACCACCCTTGCAAGGGCCGCACCAACCCTGAAATCATCGATAGCGTCGATGCGGCAAAAACCCAAGCAAAATCAACGAACGTAACCGCAGACGTAACTCCTGATGTAACCGCAAATGTAACCGGCGGGAGTGAGCCGGCGGAAGCGGTACAGGCGCACAAGACTGTGAATTATGCCTGCGGCATGGCGCCGCATGTTGATGCCGGGCTACAGGCCGGGGTGGCCGACGCCGTCGACATGGAACAGGATTTGCGAGGAAGCGGTTTCGCCGCGCCGCAAGCGCCGCCCGCACGGGAAGATGCCGGCGCCCCAGACACGCGTCACGCCGGTACTGACGAACCTTTGCCAGGACAAACGAATCGCAATACGCTCGCGCAGCCTGTCGATCACCGCGCTCCCAGGCGGCGCTCGAGCAAAGGAGCAAGCAAAAGGCGCCTCAGCCAGGGTGATTTGCCACCAAATCTGACGCGTGACCGTGATGCTTATGTGTTTCAGCGTCGTGTTCCAAAATCCGTTTTTGGATCAACTGCAGAATCTGCATTTACAAACAAGCATTCGTCGCGCATTCTAAGAATCAGACTCGGTCCGATGACGCCACCCGAAGCAAAAAAGCGGGCACGCCATCTGAATGCGTTTTTTGACATCCTTGTTGCGTCGATGAGTATGCCTATGAGTGCACCCATGAATGCACCGATGAATACGCAGACGGTTTCGCCCGAACAGCCGGATCCTTTCGATCTGCTTGCGAGGGAATTGCGGCGTCTGCGTGATGCGTTCTCTTCGGGCGCGGCTCCGCCGCTCGATCCCGCAACGGCGATCTATGCCACGCATATCCGCGACATCGTGCGCGCCGAGCGCGCCCGCTCCAGCGGCGACGGCGACGACGTCGTTGCACGCCATGCACCACAGATCACTGCCAACGCTTTCGCGCGAATGCAGACATTCAGCACCCTGATGGACCAGTTGAAAGACGATCCCGGGCTGCTCGATCAGCTCGGGGTAATGATCGGCGGTCGAAGCCCGCAGCCGAGCGGGCTTCGGGGCGCGGCCCATGATGAGGATTTCCGGCAGGCTCATCACTCCAACCTGCCCGAGAATCATAGCCGCCATGCCGGTGCCGTTTGTGCGCAGAGTCTTGCCCGCAAGAATCAGGGCGGGGGCGAGACTGCGAATGTCAGCGCAGCCCGCCAACCGACGGACCATGCGGTCACCGTTGTACGGCAACTGATTGATTCCGATGCGTCGCGAGCCCTGATCCCGCAAGCCATGAGCTCTATGCCACCGGCTCAAATGGGAGCAGAGCCGCATGCGGATTACGCTGGTGTGTCTTCGGCGATGACGGAAAACTCGTCGAAACAGACGACGGCTGCACGCGAAGCGCAGAAGACGGAGACGGCTTGCGTTCCGACGCCAGGAAATACGGTCACGGCCGCTACGTCGGATCAAGGCGCATCAGATCAAGACGCAAAGGCCAACCCGGATCGTTCCTTGCGGACCTTGTCCGCTTCGAACCTCCCGCGGCAGGACGCGACAAAGACCTTCGCCACTGATGGTTCCGCGCCCGCAGACACCGCCATCCCTGCTGGCGGCATGAACGCTCATTACGCGATGCAATATGCCTTCGGTGGTTTTGGGCTCTCCGTTGCGCCTGCGACGACCGCGACCAGGCAATCGCCGGCGCCCGCGCCAAGCCATCCTGTGCCGGCCCAGCATATGCCGCCGCACCATCTCGGGTCGCAGCACGGCCCTTCGCAGCACGCGTCTTGGCATCACGGACCAGCGCACCACGCCCCAGCATATCAGTCGCACGGCTATCATCAGCCGGCGCCCGGTCCGGTCAAGACATTCTCCGAGCTGGCCGATTCGTATGATCAGCGCCAGCTTCAACGTGGAGCGACCGAAAAACTGCTCAGCAAAGCAAGGCTTGCACGCGCTACTTTCATCGGCCTGCTCGGCGATCGACCGATCACCGCGTACCGGCCAAGCGATCTCCAATTCTATATCGACCGCATGCAATACTGGCCCAAGAACCACATCAAGCGCAGCCCCGAGCTGCGCGACGTATCGCTGGCGGACTGGCCGATCGCGCAGATCATCGAAGATAACCGCGACTTCAAATGTGAGGGCATCTCACGCAAGACCCTCGAAGACAGCTATGTCGCCTTCGTGCGGGCGATCATTCGCGACCGGCGCACGGAACTCGGCTTTGCCGATCCGTTCCGCGACATGAAGATCGCGTGGCCGCTCAGCAGCACGAGCCCACGCAAACGCCTGCCGATCAGCACGCCCACGCTGAACAAGGTCTTTGTGAATGGCGTCGAGAGCGGGTATCTCGAAGAAGCGATCCTGCCCTTGATGGCTTATCTGACGGGGCGGCGGATCGGACTGCTGTTGCATCTCAGGGGTGAGGATTTCCGCCAACGCGATGGCGTTTGGATCGTCCACCCGCAATCCCATATCCGTTTTGAAGGCAAACGAATCCGGGTTCCGTACAAGACTGAGGCGTCTCTTCGGGCTTTCGTTCTGCACAATGTGCTCGACGACATCGGCTTTGCACTCTGGGCGAGCGAGCAAAAAGGGCCGATCTTCGGCAACGCGCTGCGCTACCCCGACCCCTCGAAACTCGCTTCGCGGCGGCTGAACCGGTTGCTGCAGCGCTCGGGCGCGATCGGCGAAAATATCGAAGTGCTGCACAGTCTGCGCCATCAGGCGATCGAGCGCATGCGGCACATCAAACTCGATGACAAAAGCCGGTACCTCCAGGCCGGTCACCGCGGCGCGTGGACGGAGCATGATGACTACGGTGCCGAAAATCTAAGCGGCGAGAATCTCCACGTCGTCGCGAACATGCCACTCGACGAGGGGCTTGATCTCTCGCCGTTTAAAAGGCTGGATTTCGACAAGATGGCGAAAGCGGTCCGCACCACCGGGCGCCGACCTGGATGAGAGCGATGGGCGTGGCTGTTGGGTTGCACTGCCGGCAAGGGCTGCTGCTTCAATTAGCTAGAGCCTTGCCCCTTCAATCTGACGATGATGCATCATCCACAAGATCGCGAACCAAGAAAAAGCCGGGGCAGGTATCCGCCCCGGCTACAAGTAGTTTCGATCGATAATTTGGAGGATTAAAATTTCCAAACGTATTCATCTGTTTGAAAACGATCGTCAGTACATCAGAAAGGAATATCTTCTTCGGCGAACATATCAAATTTCGTCGGCGTAAAATTATACATCATTTTGCCGCGGTGACGCTTCACAAACAAGGCGACGTCGACCGGTCGTGCCACGCCCAAGAGCACACAAACAGGTGAACGTCTTACAAGACAGTTCGTGCAGGTCAAATTCATCGGCTCGACCACTTCATTGATACGCTCAATCATCGCATCCTCGTAGCCCTCGACGTCATCGACATCACACGGATTCTCGGGCAAAAAGATGATCAAGTCGGTAGGTTCGCGCGATTCGGGATCGATGAAACCGCTGTGATCGCGCGGCTTCTCAATCTTACGCGCGTCCACCGAACTCACGTCTTCGAAATTCTCGTCGAGCTCCTGACAGTGCTCCCTTCCGAGAGCGGCGCATTGCGCTCTGTAGGCGGCGTCGCTCAAACGCGTATCTTGTTGCAGCATGTCCCCTGCGATTTCAAACAGATCATACTGCCTGAAATCGATCTTTGCGGTCACCATCAGGCTCGCGCAGACATCACGAAACTTGCGCACGTAATCGAGCTGCGCATCGTTCAAATCTTGCTCAAGCTTCTTTTTGCGAAACAAAAGCCCACTGTAATGCATGCTGGTATCGAGAAACATGCGAGTGCAGCTCAAGATCTTTGACTTCATATCCAACTCCATCTGGTTCGGGTATTTGTCCGCATGAAGCGGAACAAGATTATGCTCACGGACAGTAATTCAAATGTCAACAATAATTTTGAGTCAATAAGTCTATTTTGATAAACAACAGGTCAGAGTATAAAAATTATTTGTTTTCATGCAAATGTCATTTTTCTGATTTCATTCGAGCAAGCAAAGATCAGAGCTTCCTTCAACCCTTTTATCTGTCTGTAGACGATCCGGATTCGTGAGTTTTTGATTCATCCGGACCGGACTGCTATTGTCGTTCCGCAATTTAGGGTGACGTTACGTTATCTGGCACGCGCCAGAGCATCGATCAGACTGCCGAATTTTAGTGGGAGACAGCGCACACGGCGTCGGAGCGTGGCCCCAACTGCATCCGATTTCCGGCGATGCGTCGCTCGCTTTGCACCGTAAGACCCTGATCCGCGAGGGCACGCCGTGCTTCATGAAGAAAACCCCGCCGCCGTGATCGGCGCCGGGGCTCGGATTTGCGGCGGCGGCGGGCGCGCCGGCGGCGGATCGCTATCTTACGATGCCGTCGAGAACAGCGATCCAGATCTGATCGTAGAAGATGACCGCTTCCTCCTGTTCCGGATCACCGATGCGTGTAACCCGCATACAGTTGAACGCGTCGTGCTGGCCGACATATTGCCACGCTGCCAACCGAAACTCGCGCGGATTGTCCTGATCCGGCTCTGCGACATCGGACCAGATCGGTTTGGTTTTCGACGAGTTGATCGTCGCGATGAGCGCCGCGTCCGGCGGAAAAAACATCTCCGCGACATCGCGATCAACGGGCTGGAGCGTGATGATCCAGTCGCCCGGCTGCGGCGCGTTCTTCGATTCGAAGAGCAATGTCACCCCTGCCCGCATGCCGTTTATCGGGCGGGTCGCGGGATGCGTCAGCCCGAAAAGCTCATCATCGCCCCTAGTTCGCAGCAAAGGGTATTTTCTTGGTGCGAGGTCCGATGTGCTGACACGCCATTCCCCGTCGACAATACGCGTCGAAAACACGGCTGTTTTACGCGACGCTTTGTTTTCATGACGCCAACGCCGGGCCGCATCGCACAGCGGATTGGAAAACTCCGTGACGAGGTCGACGACCGGCAGGGTCACCGCGGCAACGGGCTCCTCGATCGGATCAGCGAACAACGCGCTTTCATATTGTTGCAGGTCATCGTCAGCTTCCGCGACGTCATGGACCAGTTCGCACACATCCATCCGCGTCGCGGCGATGACGTCTCGCCCGAATGCGCCAGTTGGGCTCACCTTTGCGGGTATCGTCAGCGATGCCGGCCCGGCGCCAAACCGCGGATCGGCGATCATCCGATACGTAGCCTTGGTGTGGTCGATGCTGCGTTTTGCGGCCTTGATCTGCGAGAAAGTTGGACGATCAAGCCCGTGATCTTCTGTCTCCAGCTGCAGATAGCTGAGCCGAACTCCCAGGACTTTAGCAAGTTTCTTCAAGGGTTTTCCGCTGATGTTGCCCTTGCCTTCAAGCGCAAACTGACGGACACGATCGCGCCACTTGGGGTGAGGCTGACCTAATTCATCCGCCAGATCACGCTCAACAGTAGTCCACGGGAGACGCTTTTTCTTAACTACAGCGTCAATACGACATCTCAGCCTCGGACAAATGAGCTTATCAGTGCATGTGCAATTCATGTTGCGCTCCCTTGATCGTTCTCATCATCGGCACCAGCCGTAAAATTCTCGTCACCAATCGGGGGCGTAGTTTCCTCCCTTTTGGCAGGGAGGGCGGACGTTGTAATTAAATTTCCGTTTGCATCGCGCGGATAGTTAGTGCGGAGGGGTTTCCGCTCATGGGGCGCCGGCGACGGCCCATTTGACGGCATCACCCCTGACTTCGCGTCGCGATCGATACCTGCAGGTGCATCAGCACCTCGCGTATCAGTTGCCTTGCCCATCGCCTCAGGCTCCAATGCCGGGGCGTTATCAGCCGGCGCGGGTTCCGGATCAGCATCGTACCTGGACTGATCCGAGGCCGATGATGGAGCTTCCTCGGGCTGCGCACCCGGCTGCAGTTGCGACGTGTCGGTCGGATCGGTCGTGCGATCCGGTCCCCGGAAGGTCCCGCCAGACCTGTTGTGGATCATGACGCCGTCATGCTGATCGACGAAGTCGGCAATCGAGTTCGGCGGCACTTCGCCGACGAGCACGCAAACCGGGTTGCGCGAATTGACATGCGTATAGCGCTTCAAGCCATAACGATGCGCAACAGCATCGATCTGGTCGGACGTCTTGCCGTCAGTTCCTGTGACATCGATCGGGTTTCTCTGAAGAATGACCAGGAGATCCACGGGCGCGGTGCTTTGCGGATCGACGAGAAGCCCGTCATCGCTGATCATTGGATCGACATGATCCGGGCCGGCTTTTATCGAAGCGAGGACCTCGGTGAACTGTTCGATCAGCGCCTCACCGCTCTTGCGCAGGCGCTCATGCTGGCGTGCGTCATTGATCCAATCGGCGGCCTTGCGTACGGCACCGAGCACGACGGCGAGATTATGCGGCGTCAATTCGATGCCGACCGTCTTGAACGACGCGATCGTAATGTGACGGGTTTCGCGATCGAGCGCGGTTTCATCGTCGCGGGCCTGCCGCTGCAATGTGCGAAGCTGCCGCCTCACCTCCTCAATCGTTTGGGTTCTTTCAGTGAAGTCTTGAAGCAATTCTGCGAGTGACATTGGATCCTCCTTTCTGTCACCTCGGCCGATCATCATGATGGCACAACAGAATTAGCTCATGAATTGGATCGATCTGCAAACAATACTCGGATCTATGACTTCCAATACAATAAGCGTCCAGCCTTAATACGGACATTAGCCAAGACTTAAAGAATGTCATTTATCTGACTCCGTTCAGACAGCCCGGAATCAGACGGTGATCAGACGGTGATCAGACATGGCTTCTCGCTTCATTCGGTCGAAACGCGTCAGGAACACCCCCGCCGATCTCGCAAAGTTTCTCGCGTATAACGGGCGATGTGGCGTCCCGTTTGGTCCTGACGGAGAGCGGTTCGATTATAGCAACAGGAGCGATCTCGCCGCCGGCGGGACGATCTATCCGGCATCTCTGGAAGCCTTCCCGCCCGAGAGGGTCCGCATGTGGCAGGCGCTGCAAGCCGGATCACACGGAAATACGCGGTTCATCGCGACAGCCCTGATGGCAGTCCTGCCCCGCGAGAATGAACTTACTGCGCCCGAACGGATTGCCTTGATCGAGGAATTTTGCAGGCCGATCCGCGATGTGGGGCATGCCATCGACTGGAACATCCATCGCGGTCGAAACGGGAACTGGCATGTTCATTTCCTGATCAGCGCATGTGGGATGTCTCGCGATGAGCAGACCGCGGCGCTTCGAGACAGCCCTTTCCGCATAGCGATGCCGTGGGTGACGGACAAGAAGACCAAGGAACGCAGACGCCATGTGATCAATCCGCCGTGGCAACGTTTGTGGCGGGTTGCGCAGGAACGCTTCTTCAGGCGGCGTGGCATCGCCTTGCGTATTCCGGCAAGCACGGCAATCATCCGGCAGGCGACAGCGGATCAGCGCGCGATTGGGCTGCGCCCGGCATCACGTCGAGGATACGCGTCAGATACTAAAGTGACGGACTGGCACGAGCGTCGACGCGATTTCTTCTCCGATCCTTCCTTCTATCTCGCAGCATTGACCCGCGATCGGCTGATCATCGACCAGCGCGATATCGATACATTCAACGCCATGATCTGGGGTGAACACCCGATTCCAGAACCCATCATGCGGCTCTTTCGATCGAACCACATCAATGAAAGCCCTCGTATTGAAAGCGTCGGTGGCGGGCGTGCAGTGCGGTTCGGCAACGGCGTGGCGACGTCAAACGAGGCCCTCGCGCTTCTTGATCGTACAATGCGGGCCGCACACTATCTCGATTATGCGCCGTTCATCGGCGAGGAGGAATTGATCGATGACTCCTTCGACGCAAATGAGGTGGACGCAGATATGGACGAATTGGACTGTGTTGCCGTCGACGAAGACAAGCCCGAGATCAATCTCGAAATGCGGTTCCTCAACGTCGCCTGTACCGAATCAATCGGCATGGTCTCCGCAGCAAAACCCGAGCACCTTCTGCGATTTGGGAAAGATGGGTTTGCGCCGGAGGGTCCGCAGAGTCTGGAAGGCCTGCTGCCGGTTCTCGATCGCGCGACACAACACGTCGAATTGCTCTTTATCGCTGCCGACCATATCAGCTTCAGTCGCTATGAGAGCGCGCTCAAAAAACGGAAATGGCGGCTGATCGGCATCCATGCGTTCCTCAGTGGCGCATTCGAGAAAGCGTTTCTGGCAAACGAGACGTACCGCAGGCGTGGGGTCATGCTGGTCGTGCTCGATGTGCAGCGCATCAACGATCCGCGCCTCGCTACACTGATCTGTACGGCGGAGAAACTTCAACGGCGGATCGGTCGTCTGAGACTGCTCTTGATGAAACCCGATGACGTAACTGCGGAGCCGAACGCACCCCTGCTTGATTGGCTGTCGCGATCGCTGCGCCATTATCGTTTCTCGGATCCGACTGCGAATATTGAGATCGTGCGGGCACACAGACGAAATACCTTTGACTTCAGGTTCTCCGGCGGACGACGCGCTCCGCGCGAAAGGGATCTTGTCTTCGACGATCTGCCGTCCGAACTCACCCGCCACGGGGCAAGCCGGCAGGCGCGATACGCGGCAGCTCTCGCGTATCTCTCAACTATCGGCGCGCTCCGGGAGAATCCGAATAGCCCGTCCCATCCGTTGATCATCATCGGCTCCCGACCTGATCGGCACCTCTACGCTCTGGACCGGCTGCAGCCAGGGGACAGGGTGCTCGTCACACAGGACCTGCCGGATGAAGGTCTATCGGCAGGCACAATCCTGACAATCGGTGATGGGGACGGTGAAAGCCGCGCTTTCTTTTGTCGTGATCCGGGTGGGAACGGGCAAAATGCCATCGATGCGAAGCTCGCACATCATTTTCTGCCGATTGACATGATGTCCGTGCGTGACGCCTTCCAGATGGTAGCCCACATTGATGCGATCCGTGCGCAAGGCAATTATGAGGTCTTCGTGATCGTGAGCGACCGCAATCACGCTGAAGCGCTGCTGACGCTCGCTTCATCGCTCGATCGTACCTATTGCAAGGTGATCATCGACAAAACCCTGTGCAGCACGCCCAATCAGTTGATGACACTGATCGATCAGAGCTCGTTCAGTGATGCGCTCGATTCACTCGCAAGCGTGGTCGCCGCGGAGCCGGAAATTGCGGCACTGGCTCGCAATCACGCCGATGCTTACCATGCGAGCGCCGCCGCCGATGAGCTTTTCGAGCTCCACGGGGAGGTGATGATTGCGCAAGAGCAGCAAACGCGCGTACTTGCTGCCGATCAAGTCCCGCCGCATGTCGACGATTATGACGACGCCGCCGACTCCGAAGCTGCGGCCGAGGCCGCACAGCACGAATGTGAATTAGACTTTGAAGATGACCCCGATACGCAGGTCCCAGAAATCTGGTATGACGAGGAAAATTACGAACCCACGGATGATGAAGAGCCCGGGGATGATTACGAATCCGGGGATGGTTACGACGACGTGGATGATCCTGATCGCTAAACGGTCACTCTCATCAGCGGCCCCCGATCAGCGACAGCAGACGCCAGATACAGCGGCGGTCGGGGGAACGGCAATCGGTGCCGGTAATGTTGGCGATATGCGATGCTCGTGACTTCGGCGCTCGGATTGATAATGCCGTGCAGACATAAGGCACAGCCCGGAACGGTGCCGGGCTGTGCCTCGTACGATCAGCAGGCCCGCGGCCACTCAACCCGCAGACTGCCTCGCGCGATCTGCCGGATGATCTGCGCTTCATCAAGATGACGCTGCTCGATCAAGGCGTGCGCAAGATCGTTGATCGCATCCAAATTACCCTTGATGATCTGCACCGTCCGCACCCACAGCCGATGCAGGTCCGCGTCGATCTGTGCTGCCAGGTCAGGGTGATCAGCAAGAAGCCGCGACGTATCAGCATCATCGCCGAACCCGGTGAGCGAGCGACCGAAGCCGTAGACAGCGTGGGCACGCGTGATCAGATCCGTTGCTTGCGCGAGATCGGCGCTGGCACCGCTCGACGCTTCGAGACCGAACGCAATCTCGGCAGCCCTGCCGGCGAGGCAAATCATCACCTCGTCTTCAAGCGTTTCGCGCGTAAACATGTGGGGCCGCGTCGAAATCGCGTAGCCGCCGAGTAGCCCCAGGTTCAGACCAAGTCTCAGTGATCGGACAGTGCGGCCAAGGTGATGAGCAACGATGGCATGGCCAGATTCATGGATTGCGATCCGATGCAGAAGCTCTTCCGGCCTGTGATCGGGCGGCGCCAACACTGCCGCGACATCGTCTTCGCTGACGGGACGGCCATGATCGCGAGCACGCGCACGGATCTCGCGAACATATCGTGCGATATCGGCGCCCGTTGATCCGACAATCAGTTGGCCGTACCGATCATAATCGATATCAGGCAGGTCGTCGCCGAGCGCCGTCTTGAGCATGGATGCGAGTGAATCGGGATTCGGCAAGGGGATGCGGATCTGTCGATCGAGCCGGCCTGATCGACGAAGCGCTTCGTCGACCTGATCGGGATAATTGCACGCACCGACGATAATCAGGCCGGGTTCCGTCGACGCTCCGTCGATGGCCGTGAGAACACCAGCTCGCAATGTGCTCCACCAGTTCGACCGATCACGCGCTTGCGATGGATCGGTAAAGGCGTCGCACTCGTCGAGAAAGAGAATTGCAGGCTTGGGCTTTTGATGCGCATCATCGAAGACACGCTTCACCTCGTTCATCACATCACCGAGGTGACCATCACCCGCTTGCAGCCATTTTGCCACCGACGTGACGACGATCGGCACGGCGCAGGTGACCGCAAGCGACTGCGCAAAAAGCGTCTTGCCGCAGCCTGGCGGCCCCGATAGAAGCAATCCGCGTGGCAGATCAGCGAGGCCGATCTCCCCCTTGCGATATCGATCGACCTCCCTCGCGAGACGCAATCCCCACTCTTTCGCTTCGCCATAGCCGACCATTTCGTCGAGCGGAGGCGCCGCGATCGCTTTCGTCTGGCTCGCCGTTTTGCGCATCGCTTTCAACCGATTGAGCATCGCCGTCGGCGTATCGTTGATGCGGATCGCGCCACAGATCTGCTCGAACGAGAGCCCCGAGACCAGATCTTCGCTGGGCACGGCGATACAGGTCCTCGTCATTTCTTCAATGATCGCAACGGCTTCAAGGTTGGAGAGGGGTGAGAGCTGCACATGCTCATCGACGACGCCCAGCACCTCCTGCGGGATGTTGGCATGTGCATTGTTGAAGACGAGCACCAGCGGATTACCGCGCGAGAGGCTGTTGATCGCTTTCTCGCGGATGTGCGCATGCTGTCGACGACTAGGGCAATCGTCGGGCGTGATCGTGTACTCGCGATTCCGCGAGAGCAGCGATTCGCTCCGGATCCTGCTCCTGATCGCCTTCGCAATCGGCTCGCACCAGCTCGAATCGGGCGGCTCGATCAGCAGGCAATTCGGCTTCTTGTCGAAGATCGGCTTGAGCTGATTGCCCAGCCGATGATCGATCATCCAGTTGGCGATCAGCGCCTGGGAGGATTTGTGAGGCTCTGCGGCTCCCTCATCCCCACCCTGATCGGCATCTTCGGGGAAGCAATGGTTCGACGCTGCTTCGAGCGCTTCTTCGTTTTCGTCGCGGTGATTGTCGTCGTCGTCGATCTGATCGGCGTCGAAATCGTCTTCGATATCGTCCATCTGAATCGCATCGAGATCGGGCTTCTGGTTCTGATTGGTCATGATCGATCTCCTGTTCACGCTGCAGACGGGGGAAGCTGATCGCGGATCGGCTCCCAAATCGCGGTATCATTGGTGGTGAAGACGAAGTTCGAACACGACGTCAGCGTGGGTCGAAGGACGGGCCGCGTCAGACGCAACTCACCGCTATCGAGGACAAGCAGGCCGCAATATTGCGATTCGATACGGGTGATGTGACAGACATCTTTCGCGCTATCGACCGGATCACGGCGCACCATACTGCCCGGCTGAATGATGTATCCGTGATACACTCTCTTTATCTCGGCCCGGATTCCCCGCTTCTCGGCAGCGAGGAACTGTTCGCGATAGACATCCTCAGGATGGGGCTTCGGTAACTTCGCGTAGTCCGGTTCGATCCACCGACATGCAAGCGCTGGCACGATCTGCCCGATGGATCGCACGATTGACGCCCAGTCATTCTGCAAACCGGAATACACTTGCGGATCGATCACTTTCCCATAAGGTCCACGATCGTTGACCACGCGGTGCCCGCCAGAGAGAAGGGCCTGGTGCGCGATCCGTTCCAGCATCGAAGCATTGTACGGTTCCAGCGGCTTTTCGTTGCCGACTATTGCCATCAGAAAAGGCGGGCGTTCGGGCGTTGCGGCAAAGCGATGCGTACGCACAATCAGCTTTTGGCTGTATCCGACATAAAGCTGATTGTTCGATCCGACACATACGTAGATGCCGGGTTGTTTGAACTCTGGATGCTGATTGAGGGTATCGAGCCCCTGCCCTTGGAACGCGATAAGTCGAAGATTGCCATTATGCGAAGTCGCATCCATGACAGGTGCGTTGCTCGCAACGCTCGCGAGAATGTTGTTCATGAGAATACCTCGTCGGTGCCGTCGCCGCGATCAGGACCGCAGCACCGGCACTGACAAGCCGGCACCGCGTCCGATCCAGGACGGATGGATTCGTTCGATGAAAGGGTGATTGCTGCGACTGATCGCCGGCGATCAGGTTATGCGTTCGACCGGCAGGGCGGCATCGAAAGCATGACCCGGCGCAAAGCGGATGAGATCGTGGTCGATCATCATCTCGATCACGCTCAGCGGACGATCCGCGTCGTCGATCGCGTCGATAAGATCGCCGAGCTCACGCCGCCCGGCGTGTTCGTCAAGCGTTTCGATTATGCGATAGACGTGATCGATCGCGATCCCGCTTGCAGCGCAAGCATGACGCAGTTCGCGATGGGTCCGCGGTGCGGGGTATTCAGGGAAAAGATAAGGGACGATGAAATCGTCGGTCTTGCACGCGTCGATGCGCGTGATATGCATGGCATTAGCCATTTCGTTGCCTTTCTTAGCAAGGACACGGATTGGTCAGGTCGTCGGGATCGGTAGCCGCCGATCTCGTCGACCGCCCCATGGGCGGAGACCTCTCAAGGTAGATACGGCGCGGGATTGCGCCATCGTCCACTAGCGAACATAATGAATAATCCAAAATAATCAATAGTGAAAATTAATGATGTTGGATTATGGTGAACAATAACTTGATATCTGCTAGTTTGCCGCCCGACAAAACGTCAATCAATTCTGTTCAAAATTTTTGCGCGCAAAGTAATCTTTCTCGCTTGTCTTCGCCCATTGTTCATTGCGCCTTCGTCCGCGAAAACCGCCTCAAGACTGCCGTGACGACGCCGAGCCCGAGCGCCGTGGCGAGGGCTTGCATTGCCGGATGCGGCGCGATCAGCGTTGCGCCGGCGAGTGCGATCAGGGCGAGATTGACGGCGAGGACATGGCCGGCCACCTGCATCGCGGTGAAGCCGTTATCGGTGGCGCGCTGATAGAAATGGCTGCGATGGGCCTCGAACAGGCGCTCGCGCCGCAGCGCACGGCGGATCAGGGTGATCGTGGCATCGGCGCAGAAATAGAGCGGCAGCAGGATCGCGGCGACGACATGGCCGTTCGTCGCGAGCAGATAGAGCAACCACGCGACCATCAAAGCGATCGGCAACGAGCCGACATCGCCGAGAAACAGCGTCGCCACCGGCTTGTTGAACAGCGCGAACCCACATAACGCCCCGCACATAGCCGCAGCCAAGAGGGTGGCGAAGGGATCGAGGAAGCCGAACCAGCCGAAGAATGCGAGCGCGGCGGTGACCGGGACCATCTCCGCCACGGTGATCCAGTCGAGCCCGTCCATGAAATTCACGAGATTGACGAACCACAGTCCGGCCAGAAGGGCGATCGCGAAACCGAGACCCGCCGGCCAGTCATCGGGAAACAGGCTCGCCTCGACAGGCGCAAAGCCGATGAGCAGCGCGACGCAGGCGGCCTGCAGAGCAAGGCGCGGAAAGGCGGGCATCGGGCGGATATCGTCCCAGGCTCCGATGAAGGCGAGGAGGAGGGTGCCGCTAACGAGCGCGAGCGCGGCGCCCATGCCCGGCATGACTCCGAGCAGGGCAGCCCCGCCATAGGCCGTCGCGAGCGCACCGGCCACCACCGCGATGCCCCCGCCCTGCGGTGTGGGAATGCGATGGCTCGAACGCGCATTGGGCCTCGCCAGCGCATAGCGCTGCAGCAACGGCATGCTCAAATTGATGACGGCCACCGCGAGGAGGAAGGCGATCACAAGGGCGGCGATGAGCGGAATGGCAGACATGTCGGTTCTTGAAACAATCAATACCGTATAAGACACGGGATCATGCTGGTGAGGAAAGTCGATGAAAGGCACCCGGACGGATCATTGACCGGCATCATGAAACAACTCGCCCCCGGACAGAGCGTGATCGTCAGACACCTCATGTTCGCACAGCGTCGATTACGGCATCGATCTCCCGGAGTACGGATTCGGGCTCGATGCGAAAATGCTGCTTCCCCCATTCTTTCGATCCGAGCACGGGCGTATAGGACAACCCAACCTCCGCTGCCCAGTGCAAACCAGTCGATTTCCGCCCGTCGCTGGCCATGATCTCGACCAGATGGGCACCGCGATTGGCAAAGAGCACATTGGCGAGACCTGCCCCATGCACCCCGACGATCACCCGCGCACGCGCAAAATGTCCGATCTGTTCGGCATGGTTTTCGTGACGGGCCTCGAAGATCTTGAATCCGCGCTCCCGAAGCGCTTCGATAAGCGCGTCCTCGCCTTCGACCTGGCGTAGGCGCGTCTTGCCGCGCGTCAGGTAGAGCAGCGATCCGGGTTCACCTAGCGCAGCCGGAGAACCTGCAAAGCGTTCGCCATAGGCGGCCTCGAAGCATCGCCTCGCCATCGGCAAGGCATCCGGTGCGGCGAAAATTCGCTCGACATTGCGGCAATGCGTTCGTGCATAGATGAATTGCGACGCCCGTACACGTTGCCATGGCGCAAGGCGAAGGTGGTCCTTCAAGAAACCCGACGTGCGTAATCCGGCAATTGCTGCTTCGACCACAGGCAGCGGCTTACGTGATGTCACGACGGTGATCGGCTCCGCTGCGTTCAAACGCCCGGATTGCACAGCCAAGAACAGCGGCATCAGGAAATCGGTGAGCGTGTGGCCGTAATGTCGGATCGGAGGAACGACCATGACCGGGGCATCGACCCTGATCTCACGCAATCCGGCGGGGGCGGGGTGCGCGAATGGCCAGCGGCTGGAACCGCGATGCACGTAGTCAATCTGTCGACCGGTTTCGAAATCGACCGGCGAGAGCGTATGACCAGGGATCAGCACATCGGCAATCCGGGCGATGATGCGCAGCCCGTAATCGCTGTCGAACCGCGCCATCTCGGTGTTCATCGTGTCGCGATTGTTGGTCGATACGGCGGCTAGAGCCTCGGCATGACGTGGCTCGGAGAGCGCGAAGTCGTGGCGTGTGTTTTCGATGAAATCGACGCGCTCAGCACGCGGCCAGCCGTGGTCGGGGTAGAAGGCTGTGAAGTGACGACGGGCTACACTGTCGCCGACAAGAGCGCGCATGAGCGCGAAAGCCTTAGGCTTCAGATCAAGTGCCTTGTCGAGACGCGTGTGATGACGTGCCATCTAGCGCACTCCGCCCTGTGAAGCAGAAGTCTGCTCATCCGAGCGCTCTGGCATGACGGCACTCGCATAGGCCAGCAGGAACGGTATCCAGAAGAAGACGTAGTGGGTGTTGAAAAAGGCGAAAATATTCGACTGATCGCTCGCGATATAGGCGGAGGTGAAGATCAGCGAAACGATGCACCAGGCCTTCGGCAACGGGGCAGCGTCGCGAATGATGCGGCGCAAAGCGAGAATGAAGAGGGTGAGGGCGATAAGGGCGAAGGGGATGCCGTAATACATCGTCAAGCCGAACAAACCGTTATGGGGGTTGTTCAAGGCATCGGTCGTGAAGCGATGGTGGGGGCCGGTGCCCAAAAACGGTGAGGTCTGAATCTGGTCGAAGGTCCAGCCCCAGATCATGGGACGGTACGATTCGCTGCACAGCCGCGCGGAGAGCGGGCAGAGAAATGGACGAAGCCAATCCTCCATGGCCATCAGCATGACCAGTCCGCCGAATATTGTGATCGCCATCGCAAGGGTCAGATCAAACCGGGGCCTAAGAATCAGCCAGGCGCCGAGCGCCATCGCGGCCATAATGCCGATGAAAGGGCCTCGGCTGCCGGTCAGAAACATGGCGGTGATCAAAATCGCAAAACCCAGCAGAATGACCGGCTTCATATATGTGGAAATCGTAGTCATACGCCACAGCACGAAAGCAGCAGTAATTCCGGCCGCGAACCCTCCGGCGGCCGGTATCGGATTGACCGCCCGGCCGATGGCGATCAATCGCGTATGTGGCTCGATAAAATGAAGGCCTAACGAAATGGTTGCGCTGACGCCCGCAAAGGCGAAGACCATCCACAGAACAGTTTCGATCGCCCGCGCATTCACGAATAGACCCATAAGGACGGCGAGCAGTGCGAGCGTGATGAAATTCCCTGCGGCTCGCTCGACATCCGACCCGCTACCACCATTGAGGATCGTGATTCCCACAGCCCAGAGCCCGGCAACCAGGAAGAACATCGCCATACCCGCAAGCGGCTTCAACCGTTGCCGCTGTTCGACATACGTGAGCGCGAGAAGTGTTGGAATGGCGATGGCAGCCGGGCCGGTGTTGGAGAGAGTGCCAGGGGGTAGGAAATAAAGTGCGGCGAGGAGACAGCCGAGCCAGAAAGCAAGCGAATGCCCCGACGCCGCCGGTGCGGCAAGCCTCTGCCATCTGCCCATATCGGCCAAACGGGTTTGCCCAGCCTTTTGCCCTTGGTTCATGGTATGGTTTTGTTCTGAATGAAAGCTTCGGAAGAGCCCGCCTCATGACAGACCATTCATCACCTAGCAGATCGTTAGAGTCTTTGCTACGCTTGCGGTACAGGTTCTGATGTGGACCCCACTCGTCGTACAGGTTTGCGGCCTGGATAAGCTGGTATCATGCTTTGGTCTATAAGCCGCAAGTTGGATTTCCCACGGTTTCGTGGACAGTTAAGGGCTTGCGGGCTCCAGTCTCGTTTGAACGCTCCTTTCATAGTTGATGGGTGACTGATAGCCGAGGGCGGAATGACGCCGGGCGGGATTATACCAGCCCTCGATGAACTGGACGACGGCCATGCGGGCCTCGGCCTTTGTCTGGAACTTGCGCCGGTCGAGGAGCTCGCATTCGAGCGTGGCGAAGAAGCTCTCGCACATGGCGTTGTCATAGGCATCGCCGACCGATCTCATCGACGGGCGCACGCCGGCTTCCTTGCATCGCAGGCCGAACGCCACCGACGTATATTGGGCGGATTCAAGCGGTCGTCGCAACACTGGTTTTGTGTTCTCATGGCAGCACCTCGTCAAGCGCTTCTGCTGGCGACTTCCAGTTCAAGGTCTTTCTGGGTCGGGCATTGAGGGCTGCCGC
>JBJHBI010000041.1:0-35665 GCA_050485405.1 Salinarimonadaceae bacterium | reverse complement strand
TTATAGCGAAGCGTCCCACCCTGCACAATCAGGAAGACGCCTCGCTCACACAGATAGGGCCGGCTGATTTCGAAGTAAGCGTGAAATTGTTCTTTCGCGCCGTTTTTCAACAGCTTGATGACAATGCACAGCGTTGCCGATGGTGCCCGCGAGCACCATGACGGGGTCTTCCGGGCTTCGTCGCGCCCGCACTCATGCCCGACGCGGCGCGATCTCAGGCCTCGACCGCGCCCCCGGAAGCCTTGCCGGCGGCGAGTTTGGCGAGCTCTACCTTGGCGCGCAATTCGATATGGGCGATGATCTCGTCGAGGCGCGGATCGCCGCTATGCATGTTGCGCTCGGAAAGCCGCGCCGCGATCGCCTGGAGATCACCGGCGGGAACGCGCCCGGCGAGCAGCGCCGCCTTCAGCCGATCGAGCGAATCGAGGATGTCGTGCCCGCGCCGGGCCGCCTTGCGCCGGCGTTCACCCTCCCCCGATTCCTCCTGGAGCGCGAGAAGCGCGTCGAGGGAGCCGACCGGCGCCGCGCTCGCGGCTGCGGATGCGGGCCGGGGCGCCGATGAATCCGACACCGCGAAACCGCCGCCCGAAGCGCGGCGACGCGCTGCTGCGGCGGCGATCGGTGATGCGTTGGTCTTGGGGTCGATGCGCATGGCGCGTCCTCCGGCTATGCCTCGCGATCAGGCTGCCGCATCATGGTTAACCACGCGTTAACCACGCGGCAGATTCTGCCGGGTGGCCCCGCCAGCGCATCGACCGGGAAGGAATTTCCGGCAAAAACTGCCGGATCCATCGCGCCGAGCTCTCGGCGGAACGTTCAAATCGTCCCGATAACCATAAGCAATCATTCACCTTTCCGCGCATGCCGGGGACCGGGCCACCGCTGGCACGGCGCTTGCCATGATAGGCTGAGCAACAGCGACGAGAATGCGACCATGATCAAGACGATGCGCAAAGCGATCCTGTCCATCTGCGCCCTCGCCCTCGCGGCGGGACCGCTTCTGGATGCCGTCCTCGCCCCTGCCATGGCCGATGTCGCACGGCCCAATACCAGCATGTCCCGGATCAAGGATCTCGCCGAGGTCGAGGGCGTGCGCCAGAACCAGCTCGTCGGCTACGGCCTCGTCGTGGGCCTCCAGGGCACGGGCGATTCGCTGAACAACTCGCCCTTCACCCGGCAATCGCTGACGGCGATGCTGGAGCGCCTCGGCGTGAACACGCGCGGCGCGAATCTGCGCACGGCCAATGTCGCGGCGGTGATGGTTACCGCAAACCTCCCCGCCTTCTCCACCCAGGGCACGCGGCTCGACGTCACCGTATCGGCGCTCGGCGACGCCAACTCGCTCGAAGGCGGCACCCTCCTCGTGACGCCGCTGCTCGGCGCCGATGGCGAGGTTTATGCCGTCGCGCAGGGCTCCGTCGCCGTCGCCGGATTCGGCTTCGAGGGTGACGCGGCGCGCATCCAGCGCGGCGTGCCGACGGTGGGACGCATTTCCAACGGCGCGCTGATCGAGCGCGAGATCGAATTCTCCCTCGCGGAGAAGCGCCAGCTGCGTCTCGCGCTGCGCAATCCCGATTTCACCACCGCCCGGCGCATCGCGACCGCGATCAACGATTTTATCGGCGACGACGCCGCCGCGCCGAGCGACCCCTCGACGGTGCATCTCCAGATCCCGCGCAGCTATGGCGGCAACATGATCGAGCTCCTCACCGAGATCGAGCAATTGCGCGTCGAACCCGACCAGCCCGCGAAGATCGTCGTGGACGAGCGATCGGGCATCATCGTGATGGGGCGCGACGTGCGGGTTTCGACCGTCGCCGTGGCGCAGGGCAACCTCACCGTCACGATCACCGAGGACCCGCAGGTGGTTCAGCCCCTGCCCTTCTCCGACGGCGAAACCGCGATCGTGCCGCGCACCTCCATCGAGGTGTTCGGCGAGGACGGCCAGCTCGCCATGGTGCCCGAGGGCGTGACCCTGCGCGAGCTCGTCGACGGGCTGAACGCGCTCGGCATCGGCCCGCGCGACCTGATCGCGATCCTCCAGGCGATCAAGGCCGCCGGCGCCCTCCAGGCCGATATCGAGGTGATGTGATGAGCGCCTTGTCTCTCGAAGCCACTCTCGGCCTCGCCCGCGCCGCCCAGTCGCGCACCGATACGGCGCGATCGGACGCTACGCAAACTTCCGGCGCCAGCGAGCTTTCGAGCGCGCGGCGTGACGCGCTGCGCGCGCAGGCGGACGATTTCGAGAAGATGTTCCTCGAGCAGATGCTCGGGCAGGTTTTCGCCGCGAGCGAGGACGAGGGCACCTTCGGCGAGGCCGGACCCGGCGCCGACGTCTACCGCTCGATGCTCGTCACCGAATATGCGGGCATGATGGCCAAGGGCGGCGGCATCGGCCTGTCCGACCAGATCTATTCGGAATTGCTCAAGATGCAGGAAGGGTGACGCCATGTGGGCCGACCAGCAGAAAGCCGAAGGCGCGGCGATCCGCGTGACGGGCCCGGCGGAGGCCATGGGCCTGATCGAGGATATCGGCGCCACCATGGCGGCGCTCGAAAAGGTCCTCACCGTCGAGACCGAGCATGTCCGCGTCGGGCGCATCAGCGAGGGCCTCGCCGACGAGAACCGCAAGAGCGAACTCACCAGCGCCTATCTGCGCGGACTCGAAGCCCTCAAGGCCAACGCCGTCGCGCTGGCGCGTTTCGCACCCGCCGCGCTCGAGGAGCTGAAATCCCGCCACAAGGATTTCGCCCGCGCAATCGAGACCAACCAGATCGTGCTCGCCACCGCCCGCGCGGTCTCGGAAAACCTCGTCAAGGGTATCTCCGCCGAACTCTCCCGCGCCCAGGCCCCCCAGGTCTATTCCCCCGGCCGCCCCCAGAGCCCCTATGGCGGCAAGAGCGCGCCGCTGCTGGTCTCGAAGGAATTCTGAGGGCGGTTTGCCTTCATGAAGCGTGCGTTTCATCGAGCGCCCTCCCGGTTGTACGGAGACACAACCAAAACCCCTCTTTTCAATCGCGAATACGTGTTCTATCGTCGCCACAGGGCCGGGAATTCCGGCTCCGGGGCCTAGAATCCCCTTCCTCAAGCGGTCGGTGTCGACCGAAAAGGCACCTCCTCGACCTTCATGGCCGGGGAGGCGCTGGCGTATGTCCAAGGCTGCGGTCTAAAGGCCAGTGCGGTCGTCTTGAGGCGGCTTTCTAGCTCCCCGGTCACCAGAGCGAACCTCTGGTGACCATCCAAACCGGGTTTTCGGGGAGTTCGACCATGGAAGAGACGACATTCTGGCAGGCGCTGTTCGCCACCTATCAATCGCTGACGGACTGGATCAAGGCGCTCTGGCTGATCGTCCCGCCGGCTTTCATCGTCGCGATGACGGCGCTGTTGATGCGCGCAAAGCGTCCCGCGCCGGAGACCGACGGCGAGTTGGTCTACACCGTTCATCGCGACGCATCCGGCCTATACCGCGTGCTCCGTCACGCATCATCCGATGACACCCCGGCCCTGCTCCCGCTCGACCAAACCCACCCCGCCCTGACCCCGCCGGAGCGGCGCGGCTGATGCAGCGCTAGCGCGCTTTCCCTCCCCTTAGGGAAGGGATCAAGAGGGGGGTGAACCCGGCTTCCGCATTCCGCAGCGCTGATCAGCTGCATCAACGCATCTCCCGCGTGGAGAGGGGTCGGGGGTGAGGGGCGGTGCAGGAAGATGATACAAATCGGCAAGTTGGGTGACGTTTTGGACCGGCGACATGGGTAACAGGTCAAACTGGCTGGCGAGGGGGACTTGCCGATGCCTTGTAGAGAGACCTCCACCATGAATATACGCCTTGGATCTACATCAGCTTGTCGATGGCGACGTTATGCGCGATTTACCGGGTCAGCCTCGATACAGGCGTCACATGGCTTTCGGGGTATCGCGTGCAAAGTTCGCACGGCCTTGTGGACCGGTCTCGGGCACCGCTCGGCTCTGCACAGGGCCTCAATAAGGACGTCGAGGCGAGATCAAGTGGCGCCGCGACCTGATCTTCGTGAGCGAGGCCATCGCCGAAGAGACCGCCGGCCCCCCACTCGCCTCCAACCTTCCCCCTCCCCTTGCCAGCCCGCGCCTCGGCGCCTATCGCTCTGCGCAGATCCGAAATTTCCGGCGAGTCGACATGTCACTGCCACGCCCCGAGAGCCCCGTCGCGACCAAGGTTTTCCCCTCGCCGAATCATGGCGAGCGCAAGCGTGATGCGGGGGATGAGCGAGGCGGAGCGCCCGTCTGCGACATGCTGATCCTGCATTACACGGGCATGCCCGATAGTGGCGAAGCGCTGCAATGGCTGTGCAATCCGATCGCGCAGGTCTCGTGCCACTACTTCGTCTTCGAGGATGGGCGTGTGCTCCAACTCGTCCCCGAGAGCCGCCGCGCCTGGCATGCGGGAGAAGCCGCCTGGGGGCGGGCGACCGACATCAATTCGCGCTCGATCGGTATCGAGATCGCCAATCCCGGCCATGATGGCGGGTTGCCGCCCTATCCTGACGCGCAGATCGAGGCCGTGATCGCGCTCGCCCGCGATATCTGCACGCGCTGGCGCATACCACCGCAGAACGTGCTGGCCCATTCCGACATCGCGCCAATGCGCAAGCAGGATCCCGGCGAGCTGTTCCCCTGGGCACGGCTGCATGAAGCGGGTGTCGGGCATTTCGTGCCGCCGGAGCCCGTTCTCGACGGGCGCTATTTCGCGCAGGGCGAGCAGGGACAGCCGATCGAGGCGCTGCAGGCGATGTTCGCGATGTACGGCTATGCGCTCGCGATCGATGGCGAGTTCGGCCCGCGCACCCATGCCGTCGTGACCGCCTTCCAGCGCCATTTCCGACCCGAGCGCGTCGACGGCGTCGCCGATGCCTCGACCATCACCACCTTGCGCAACCTCATCCGCGCCCGACCGGGAGCCGCTCCATGACCCGCGAAGCCCTCATTCTGACGCCGCAGGAGCCGAACCCGGAGGCGTTTGCGCCCTACGGCACCGTGCTCGGGCGCGACATCGATTTCGCCGCCCCGGCTCCCGAACGCCTCGCCTGGCACGAGCCGGCGACGGATTTCCGGCACGAGCACAATTTCGACACCGGCGGCGGCGCCCCGGAATTCATCTGGGTGCGCTACCGCAATCCCGGCCCGGAAATCACCAGGCTCGAGATGCACCTCTTCACCGAGCAGGCCGTTGTGCCGCTCACCGGCGCACCGATCGTGCATATCGTCGGGCGCAGCCTCGCCGACAACCCCGAGGCGCCCGATCCGGACACCCTAGAGGCCTTCCTCGTGCCCGCCGGAACGGGTCTGTGCATGGCGCCGGGGATCTGGCATGCGAGCCTCGCGCCCAATGGCGAGGCGATCTGCCTGATGCTGACGCGCCGCTCCACCCAAGAGGATCTCATCGCCCACCTCACCCATGGCAGCAAGGCGCGCGAGACCCGCATCGTCACTTTGGCCGATCTGGGCTGGCCGGTCCTGCGCATCGCCGGGTGAGCGTGCCTCAGGCGGCGGAGCCGTCATAGGCGGGATCCACCGCGCCGATGCAGCCGCTCGCGGCGTATTCCACCGCCTGGACGATGCCCAGATGCCGGCGATGATCGCGCGGGCTCGCCACGATCGTATAGCCGCGTTCGCGCAGACGCGTTGCATCAGGATGCCCCTCGTGCAGACGAAGGGCACCGCCGAGCCAGTTGCAGCGCGGCGCAGCCACCGCCTCGCGAAGGCCCTGCCCGCGCATCAGACGCCCGACCAGCACCTGCATCACCGCCCCGGGGATCCGCTCGCTTCCCGCCGCGCCGAGCGCGATGCGCAGATCGCCCGCCCCCGTGACGATGGTCGGCGTCATCTCGGTGACGTCGCGCGCGCCGGCGCGCGGGCTGGTCGCCATCCGATAGGAATGGGCAAACAGCACCCCATGGACCGGATCGGCGACGCCGGCGCCGAAATGCGGGCCGATCGAGGCGGTCAGCGCGACCATGTCACCCGCCCCGTCGACGACGCTCAGATGCGTGGTGTCGCGATCGGCCCGGATGCCCGGGGCACCGAACGCTGCTACGAGGCGCGCGCCGGTATCGGGTTCGCCCGCAAGCGCCGCGATGCGCCCCGCGCTGCGGGCGGCGAATTCCGGATCGCACAACATTTCGAGTGGCAGGCCGAAGGGTTTGGGCGTGAGCGCCCCGATTTCCTGAGGACGATCGGCCAGCGCGCAGAGCAGCGTGAGGGCGAGCTTCTCGGAGAAATCCGGCGCTTGCGGATCGAACCCGCCGGCCTCGACGATGGCGGCCATCTGAAGCAGCGTATACCCCCAGCCCTGCCGCCCGATCGTGGTGAGGGTCGCGCCTGCAAGCGTGCCATGAATGATTTCGCCATCGCTCGTCGCATCGCGCGCGAGATCCTCAGCACTCACGAATCCGCCCGCATCGGCGATGCGCCGGGCCAGTGCCTCCCGCTCGGTGGTATCATGGTCGAGCGCGCGCAGATCGTTCGACATTGCCCGTAGCAGGGCCGCGAGCGCGGGGTGCCGGAAGCGCTCGCCGGGGCCGTAGGGCGTCCCGTCCGGCTTCAGATAGAAGCGCCGGGCGCCCGGATCGACCGCCAGCGCCGGACCCTTCTCACGCCAGATCGCGCCGAGCGCAGGCGGGATCACGAACCCCTCCTGCGCAAGGCAATGCGCCGGCGCGACGATATCGGCCAGTGTGATCCGCCCGTGGTTGCGATGGGCCCGCGCGAGGGCGGGCAGCAGGCCGGGAACGGGCACGGCGGCGAAACGGCTGGGTGTCACGCTCAACTCTGCCTCGGCGAGACTTGCCGGCGCGCGGGTCGCTCCGTCGATCGCCCAGAAGCGACCGCCCGTGAGCCCGAGGATCTGGCAACGCCCGAACAGGCTGACATTGACCGGATCGGCGACCGCGAGAGCAAGCGCCGTCGCGATCGCGGCATCGACCGCGTTGCCACCGGCATCGAGGACGGCGCGTCCGGCCTCCGCAGCATGAGGCGAGGAAGCCGCGACCATTCCCGGGCCGCCGCCGACGGGTTCATTCCCGATACTCATGTGTCGTGCCCCTTCCCGGATTTCACTCGCGGCCCTGACGGCAGGCTTCGTCCGTAGGGGGCGGGCAATGCGCGGGCAACGCGCAAAAATGCGAGAAAACCATGCGCCGGCTCGCAGACGGACGTCACGACCCGGCACTCAACCAGGGTGGATCATCGAGCAATGCATCGAAGGCGCGCGCCGGAACCGGGCGCGAGAAGTAGTAGCCTTGCAGGAAATGGCAGCCGAATGCGCGCAGGATCTGTGCCTGCTCGGCGGTCTCGATCCCCTCCGCCGTCACCTTGACGCCGAGCGCGCGCGCCATCGCCGTGGTCGCCTGGATGACGGCGACCGCGGGCACCTCGTCCACCGCCTCGACGAAGGTCCGGTCGATCTTGATCGTGTCGACTGGCAGCTTCGCGAGATAGCTCAGGCTGGAATAGCCCGTGCCGAAATCATCGATGGCGATCCGGATTCCCGTTGCGCGCAACGCGGCGAAATTCTCCCGCGCGCGCTCGAAATCATCGATGATTGCGGTCTCGACGACTTCGATCTCGATCTGCTCCGGCGACAACCCCGCTGCCGTCACGATACCGAGCGCTTCCGCCGCGAAATTCGCGCAGGTGATGTGCTCGGTGCAGATGTTGACGCCGATGCGCAGGCCGGGCCATGCGCGCGCTTCGCGACAGACGCTGTCGAGCACCCACCAATCGAGCGCGGCGCGGTCTTCGAGGCTCGTCAGCGTATCGAGAACTGCATCGGGTCCATGCAGGATGCCATCCGATCCGCGCAGGCGCAGCAGAGCTTCCGCACCGATGATCGCGTGGCTGCGCGCGTCGACGAGTGGTTGATAGAGAAGTTCGAGGTCTTCCGTCAGGAAGGGTCCGATGCGGTCGTGCATATGCGGCAAGTCACCCTTCTGCGATCGACGATGTGAGCGCGTCGCACGCATGACATGGCGTACGAGCCCCAGCATCGACGATCCCGCATTCAATCGACGCCCCCTCCCCGACCCGGCGACTGAATGCCTAATGCGTCACACGTGATTGCCGTCACTGGTGCGAAGCGAGCAATCCCGGGCGTTCTCGATTACAAAACCTGCGCCAGCTATGGCAGCGCGAGAAAGTAGCATGATCCGCTGGCGCAATGCGATAGTATCGCGGCAAATAATGCTCCGAGCGAAAGCGAAGGCTGCCGAGGACTTTACGCACGAATAAAGCAATCAATCATCATTTTATAACACAAAAGCCATTCTTGAGCGTGCAAAATTAATGAATGAGACGCTTGTTTTGCAAGTAGATTTACCATAACCTTCGGATAGCCGCCGAAAGCTTGACCTTGACGCCGACCTGATCATGTCGGAGGTCGAATCGAGCCGCGAATTCGCACAAGCGCTCTTTCGAACGGTGACGCGGCACGCACATGCTGCACTGCCTCGAATACGATCGTGTTGCGAAAATATTCAGCAGATTCGCCAAGTCGGGCCGGGAATATCCGGGTAGAACTTCATCGCAGCTGCGACATGCTGGCACGATCTGAAGCAATGCGCGGTTTTTTGATTTACCGTGCGGAAGAATTCGATGACACTGCTTTTCGTGGATTAGCCACGCACGAGGAGAACGGTCATGTCAAAACCCCGGTTCCGCATGCCTCAGTTCCTTCTGGCCGCGTTGATGGCCATCGGCTTCGGCCTCGCTCCCGCAATCGCGATGGCGTCGAACGCCCCTCCCCCGGTCCAGCAGAATGAAGATGCCGTCGGGATGGATGGCGGCTGCGGCTTCAAGGCGCGCCAGGCAGCTACATCCTGAAGCAGCTACATCCTGAAACCGCTACCGCTACGGCAACACGTCAGCGCTCGTCCTCGTCATCCGGCGAGCGATCTTCCTCGACGACTGGTACGGCATAGCTGCCGGTGAACCAGCGCTGAAGGTCGACATCCGCGCAGCGTTTCGAACAGAACGGGCGGTAGCGCTCCACGGACATCTTGGAGCAGATGGGGCATGGTCGGGGCGTGAATTGCGGGCGGGCGGCAGCCTTGCCCGTTTGCTTCTCGCTCATTCCTTCTCCTCGGCTACGGTTTGGGCCGCGTCGCGCGCATCGATCTCGCGCAGTTCCGTCTTGAGGATCTTGCCGTAATTGTTCTTCGGCAGCGCCTCGACGAAGCGGTAATGCTTGGGTCGCTTGAAGCGTGCGATCTGCGACAGGCATAGAGCATCCAGCGTTTCAGCATCGCTGTCACCGACGACGTAAGCGACGACGATCTCGCCCCATTCCGGATCGGGGCGACCGATCACCGAGACCTCGCGCACGCCGGGATGCGTCAGCAGCACCTCCTCGACCTCGCGCGGATAGATGTTGGTGCCGCCGGAAATGATCAGATCCTTGGAGCGATCCTTCAACGAAAGATAGCCGTACGCGTCGAGACTGCCGACATCGCCGGTGAAGAGCCAGCCGTCGCGGAGCGTTTTCGCGGTGGCCTGCGCATCCTGCCAGTAACCCGGCATGACCGGAGCGCCGCGGCAGATGATCTCTCCGGTCTCGCCCGGCGGCAGGACGCGACCGGCCTCGTCGGCGATCGCGACCTCGACATTGCCATAGGCGACGCCCGCTGTTGCGAGACGCTCGCGCCAGCGCGGGTGGTCACGATCGCCCACCTCCTCCCGGCTGAGCCGCGTGATCGTCATCGGGCTTTCGCCCTGGCCGTAGATCTGCGCGAAGCAGGGGCCGAACCGGTCGAGCGCGCGCACGGCATCTTCGACATACATCGGCGCGCCGCCATAGATGATCGTGCGGAAGGCTGAAGGATCGGCTTCCTCGCGCGCGGCGGTGAGGCGTTTGACCATGGTCGGCGCGGCGAACATCGAGGCGTTGCGCCAATGCGCGGCGAGCGTGAAGATCTCGCCGGCCTCGAATCCTCCGGATTCCGGCACCACCGCAATCCCCCGCCCCAGCACATGCGCCATGATGTAGAGCCCCGCCCCGTGGCTCATCGGGGCGGCGAGCAGCGTCGTATCTCGCGCCCGCACGGGATCGACCTCGGCGGCATAGGCGTAGCTCGCTGCGATCAGGTTGTCATGGGTGAGCATCGCCCCCTTGGGGCGCCCGGTCGTGCCGCTCGTGAAGAACAGCCAGGCGAGCTCGCTCCCGGGAACCGGCAGGCAGGGTAAGGGATCTACCTCGAAAATCTTCGCATAGTCCGCACTGCCGATCCGCACCAAAGCCTCGAGCCCCGCGGGAGCATGCGCCGCGACGGCATCCGCGAGATCTGCGCCGGCGATGCAGATCCGGGCGCCGGAGCGCTCCAGGATATAGCCGATCTCCGCGCCGTGCAGCTTGGCGTTGATCGGCACGCAGGCGCAGCCCGCCCACCAGCTTCCCCAGAGCACTTCGAGGAATTGCGGGCAGTTCTTGGTGACGAGCGCGACGCGGTCACCGGGCACGAGGCCGTAGCGTTCCCGCAGGGCACCCGCGAAACGCGCCGCGCGACCGGCCAGGGTCGCGTAATCCATCACGACGCGCGTGCCCTGCCCCACGGCGGGGGCATCGGGATTGGAGCGTCCGGCCTGTTCGAGCCAGGTGGCGATGTTCATTTTGGTCAGCTTTTTGCGCGTGTTTGTCGAAGTCTTCGCGCGCGCCTTACGCAGCGTTCAGCCAGGACAGGCGCACGGGATAGCCCTCACCTTCCAGCAGCGATACGGTTTCGTAAAGAGGCAGTCCCACCACATTGGGATAGGAGCCCACAAGCCGCACGACGAAGCTGCCGGCGAGGCCCTGAATGGCGTATCCGCCTGCCTTGCCGCGCCATTCGCCGGAAGCGAGATAGCTTTCGATCTCGTCGGGCGACAGCCGCTTGAAGCGCACCCGCGTCTCGACCAGCCGCTCGCGCCGGCTGCCCTTCGGTGTGATCACACTCACGCCGGTATAGACGCGGTGCTGGCGCCCGGACAGCATGCGCAGGCAGGCGGCCGCCTCGTCCATCGTCTCGGTCTTGGGCAGGATGCGCCGGCCGAGCGCCACGACCGTATCGGCGGCGACGACGAAGCAGTTGCCGAGGGCCTCGTCCTTCTCCGCCACACGCCGGGCCGCCTGCGCCTTCAGCCGCGACAACCGACGCGCGAGGTCACGCGGCGTCTCCGTCTTTTCCGGCGTCTCGTCGACATCGGCGGGCAGGAGCGCGTCGGGCTCGATCCCGACCTGCTGCAACAATGCCAGCCGACGCGGCGAAGCCGAGGCCAGAACCAGCCTCGGCCGCCAATCCTTGTTCTGTTCCTTGAACGAAAGCACCGCCAACCCCGCTCCAGAGCATCATCCCGTCGGCTCGATAGCAACCGACGGCGAAACCGATGCGCCCAAACACACGACCACCGCATACCCGGCCCGATCGCGCGCGACGGTAAACGAACCGCCCGCCAAAGTGAATGCACCATCCACGACATCATGCGGGCTCGGGCGTCGCCACCGCGACGCCACGCTACAGCATTTGTCCGGGTAGCCAGAGGACGATCTGGGGGAAGGTGAAGACGATCAGGACGGCGAGCATCTGGAGAAGGACGAAGGGGATGACGCCTTTGTAAATGTCGATGATCGTCACCTCGCGCGGCGCGACGCCCTTCAGATAGAAGAGCGAAAAGCCGACGGGCGGGGTCAGGAACGAGGTCTGCAGCGTCACCGCGAAGAGCACGATGAACCAGATCTGGTCGAAGCCGAGCAGCACCACCACCGGCGCGACCAGCGGCAGCATGATCAGCGATATTTCGAGCCAGTCGAGGAAGAAACCGGCAAGGAAAGCGATGACCAGGATCGTCAGAACCACGCCCGAAGGGCCAAACGGCAGCGATTGCAGCGACTGGGTGATGAACTCGTCGCCACCCAGCTGCCGCATGACGACGGCGAACATCGTCGCCCCGAGGAAGATGCCGAAGATGAAGGCCGTGGTCAGCGTCGTCTTCTGACCGACATCCTTGAGCACAGCCCAGCTGAGGCGCCCGTTGATCCAGGCGAGCAAGGTCGCGCCGAAGGCGCCGAGGCCCGAAGCCTCTGTCGGCGTGGCGATGCCGAAAAAGATCGAACCGAGCACGGCGAAGATCAGCAGGAGCGGTGGTATGATCGCGAGCAGCGTGTCGAAGACGAGCCTCGCGGTCACCGGATGAAGGTCCTTCGGAGCGGGCGCGAGCGTCTTCACGAAGGTCGCCGCCAGAATGACGTAGACAATGTAGAACACCCCGAGCATCAGCCCGGGCAAGAGCGCGCCCATGAACAGGTTACCGACCGAGACGGACATCTGGTCGGCCATGATGATGAGCATGATCGAGGGCGGGATCAGGATGCCGAGCGTGCCGGCGGCGCAGACGACACCGGAAGCGAAACCTTTGTTGTAGCCCTGCTGCAGCATGATCGGCAGCGACAGCATCGCGAGCAGCACCACCGAGGCACCGACGATCCCCGTCGAGGGAGCGAGCAGGATGCCGATCAGCACGACGCCGAGGGCGAGGCCGCCGCGAAAGCGCCCGAGGAGCTGGATGAAGTTCGTCATCATCTTCTCGGTCACGCCCGAGCGCTCGAGCATCAGCCCCATGAAGATGAACATCGGCAGGGCTACGAGGATCCAGTTCGACATCTGCCCCCAGATGCGCTGGACCATGACGCCGAAGATGCGCATGTCCGTCAGGAAATACGTGTCCCAGCCGAACCATTCGAAGCCGTAGATCGCAATGAAGCTGAACGCGATGGAGACGCCGGCGAGTACCCATGCGACGGGGATACCGGTGAAGATGAGCGCGATGAACGAGGCCAGCATCGCCACCACGAGAATTTCATTGATCGCCATTTGCCGTTCCTGTCCCGTCCCCAGCTTGGGATGATCGTCGTCGTCGGTTGCCGCCGGTCAGTTGCGTGGACGCGGGAAGCCGAAGAGAAATGCGCTGACGCGCAGCAAGCGAGCGAATGCCGCGAGGCCGATATAGACGAAGGCCCCGATGATGACGGCCTTGATGGCCCATCGCGCACCGAGCCCGCCCGGCGCCGAAGACCGCTCTCCCCGGCGCCACGACGCCTCGACGAAGGGGATGGCGTAGCTGATGATGATCCAGACGAACGGAAACAGGATGAACAGGATCATCAGGAGTTCGATCGTGGCACGGGTCCGCGCCCCGAGATTCGCCGCGATCACGTCGACGCGCACATGGGCGTCGTAGAGAATCGCGTAGCCGATACCGAACATGAAGCCGATGGCGTAGAGGTGCCACTGGACTTCCTCGATCCAGATCGTGTTGATCGCGAAGACGTAGCGCATCGCCACCGTGGTGACGATGATCAGGACGAGGCTCACCCAGATCCAGTTGATCACCGCCGCCGTCCGGTGGATGGCGGCTTCGATCCCGTCC
Source organism: Salinarimonadaceae bacterium (assembly GCA_050485405.1). Classification (GTDB taxonomy): domain Bacteria; phylum Pseudomonadota; class Alphaproteobacteria; order Rhizobiales; family Beijerinckiaceae; genus Saliniramus. The sequence goes on along the minus strand of JBJHBI010000041.1, from coordinate 22,237 downwards.
GACAGCCATGTCCGTGGAAATTCGAGCCGCTGTGCGCGTGCGGCGGCGCTCTCGACCTCGTCGGGATCGATGGCGCGTATATCGGAATCGATTTTCGTCGGATCGCCCATCGGCGCGGCCTCCTCCCCGATCCGGCGACGACGCAGCGCGGGGACCGGCTGAGAACCGGACCGGCATGAACGTTGCCGGTCCGGTCACCCGACTCCCCGGGGCGCGCGCCCTCGCCGCTTTTCTTCAAGCCGCGGGGGTCATTCCCCGATACGGGTCTGCCAGTCACGCGGAAGATAGCCCAGCTCCTTCCAGGGGCGCAGTTCCGACTGGAATTCGGTGATCGAGCTGTAGACCCTGCCGAACATCTCGTCCTGCTCGGACCAGCGCTCCATCACCGCGTTTGACGCCTCGCGGAAGGCCGCGATCTGTTCGTCGGAATAGGTGCGCACATTGGTGCCCCGCTCCTCGAAACTGGTGATGACGGCACCCTGCAAGGCTTCGGCGCGGGCGATGGCATAGGCGTTGCCGGCCATGCAGGCCATGTTGATCAATGCCTGCGTCTGATCGGAAAGGCCGTTCCAGACATCGAGATTGACGTAGAGGAACTGGTTCGTCGACGGCTGATGCCAGCCGGGCAGATAGAGATAGTCGGCGACCTGGTAGAAGCCGAGCTGCTCATCTACCGTGGGCAGCGAGAATTCCAGCGCGTCGAGAACGCCGGTCTCGAGAGCCTGATAGAGCTCACCGCCGGGCAGCAACGTCACCGACATGCCGAATTCGGCGAAGATCTCGCCACCGACACCGGCGGCACGAAAGCGCAGGCCCTGGAGATCCTCGACCGTCGGCACTTCGTTACGGAACCAGCCCGCCGTTTCGGGGCTGATCGTGCCGCAAAGGACCGGGTGGACATTGTAGGGATGGAAGGTCTCTTCCAGCAATTCCTGACCGCCGTGATGCGTCATCCAGGCCAGGAACTCGATCGATTCGAGGCCGAAGGGCGTCGCGCCGAACAGGGCGGCCGCGGGCACGGTGCCCCATTCATAGCCCATCCAGCTATAGCCGGCGTCGATATTGCCTTCCGACACGTTCTCGAAGATCGACAAGGCCGGAATGACCGCGCCGGGCTCCGCGACGCGCAGATCGATCTGCCCCCCGCTCGCCGCGCGCAGCTTGTCGGCGACCCAAGGCATCGTGTCGCCCAGAGCCGTGAGTGTCGAGGCGAAGGACATCGGCACCTGCCAGCGCAGCCGGTCGAGCTCGCTCGCGCTCGCCGCACTGGCCGTCATCGCGAGCAAACCCGCTGCCGCGACGCCTACCATGAAGAGATTTCTGCGCGCAGACTTAGCTTTTGATTGCATACTTGCCGGGCACTGGTGATAATTCGTGCGTTGCATTCTTGGGCTCCCCTCACAGGATATCGATTAAATTGTTGGCCCGACCGATCGTTGGGTCAGGCATATTTCAGAGATCGCCCCGGCCAGCGAACCGACGCACGGCAATACCATGCGAACGTCACGGCATTAGCGCCGCTCATTTTTAAATACGAAACACTATACCGAGTCGATACATGATCATTGCACAATTCAAGATGCACGAGTCAACCGTTTCCAAGGCCCCTCCATGCGACTTTCGTCGCAGCCGCCCCCCCCCATAAGACGTCGAGGCGCGGCACTCAGTGCGTCGCGGGCGCGGCGCAATGGGCGCCGCCGGCTGCCTCGCCGGAGCCGAGGGCGATGGCGGGCGGAGCCGTGAAGGGGTTGAGGGGAAGGCTCACGCCCTGATCGACAGCGATGACGATACCGGCGCCGAACGAGGTCAGGGAAAATTGGATGGCAAGTCATTTTGCATCTGAACTGCACGCGAACCTATCATCATCTCAGAATGCATATTATAAATATTCACATGCTTGAACGCATAATACACAAGCCGACCCTGCTTTCGCCCTGCACCATTGACCTTGCCGCCCCCCTGCCCCATTCATCCCGCCATCCATCCATCAGACCGGCGTCGTATGCCCCGTGCATCCGGCGATCCGGCGTTTTTGCATGATGACATCGCTTATGACCCGGGATCCGATCGCCAGAACCGTCGATGCTTTCGAGAGTGCCGCGCGCGTCACCCTGGCCAGCGCGCCGGACGGCTATGACGCACTCGTGATCGCCAGGCTCGCGCGGGCGCTCGCCCCGAGGGCCGAGAATCCGGCGGTGCTCGTGCATGTGGCCCGCGACGGGCAGCGCGCGCAGGCCTTCGAGCGCGCCGTCGGTTTCGTCGATCCGAAGATCCAGGTGATGCAGTTCCCGGCCTGGGATTGCCAGCCCTATGACCGGGTCTCGCCGAACGGCACGATCACCGCGCAACGCATGACGACGCTCGCGCGGCTCGCGCGCACGCGCTCGTCGGAGGAGCGCCCGCGCATCGTCTCCACGACGATCAACGCCATTCTCCAGCGCACGCCGCCGCGCAAACGCATCCTGAAGGATACGTTCTCGGCGGCGCCCGGCAACGTCATCGCCATGCAGACCATCGTGGACTGGCTGGAGGTGAACGGCTTCATGCGCACCGGCACGGTTCAGGAGACCGGCGAATATGCGGTGCGCGGCGGCATTCTCGATCTCTACGCCCCCGGCCTGCCCGCGCCGGTGCGGCTCGATTTCTTCGGCGACACGCTGGAGACGATCCGCGCCTTCGACCCCGAGACGCAGCGCTCCTCGACGAGCCTGCGTTCGCTCAATTTCGTACCGATCAGCGAAGCGCGGCTCACCACCGAGACGATCCGGCGATTCCGGCAGGGCTATGCCGCGCAGTTCGGTGCGCCGACGCGCGACGACATGCTCTACGAGGCGGTAAGCGAGGGCCGGCGCTATGCCGGGCTGGAGCATTGGCTGCCGCTGTTCTACGACGAACTCGGCACGCTTTTCGATTTCATCAAGGGCGCGCCGCTCATCCTCGATAATCTCGCCGAGGAGGCAGCGCAGGAGCGCCTCACGCAGATCGGCGATTACTACGATTCCCGCCGCGCCGCCATGGCGACCCCGCAGCCCGGCGTAGCGCCCTATCGCCCTTTGCCGCCGGATGCGCTCTATCTCTCGGGTGAGGAATGGGAAAACCTGCGCAATGCGCGCGCGGACGGGGTGCTGACGCCCTTCGCCGCCCCGGAGACATCCTCGCGCATCGTGATCGATTGCGGCGCCCGCCAGGGCCGCAGCTTCGCCGCCGAGCGCGAGACCGAGGGCGCCAACGTCTTCGACGCCGCCGTGGCGCATATCCGCGAATTGCAGCGAGGCGGGCGCAAAGTGATGCTCGCCGCCTGGTCGGAGGGCTCGCGCGAGCGGCTCGAACACGTTCTGGCCGATCACGGGCTGGAGCGGGTCAAGGCCGTGCGCCGCTTCGACGAGGTGGATGCGCTGGCCAAGGCCGAGATCGGGCTTGCGGTCTGGGGTATCGAATCGGGTTTCGAGACGCCCGATCTCGCGGTGATCGGCGAGCAGGACATTCTGGGCGACCGCCTCGTGCGCGCGCGGCGGCGGGGCAAGAAGCCGCAGGACGTGCTCACCGAGGTCTCGGCGCTCACGCCGGGCGACGTGATCGTGCATGCCGATCACGGCATCGGGCGCTTCATCGGGCTCAAGACCATCGAGGCCGCCGGCGCGCCGCATGATTGCCTGGAGATCCATTATGCCGGCGGCGACCGTCTGTTTCTGCCGGTGGAGAATATCGAACTCCTGACGCGCTACGGCTCCGAGGAGACCGAGGTTCAGCTCGACAAGCTCGGCGGCGGGGCCTGGCAGGCGCGCAAGGCGAAGATGAAGCAGCGCATCCGCGAGATGGCGGACGGGCTGATCAAGATCGCCGCTGCCCGCGTCATGCGCGAGGCGCCCAAGCTCACCCCGCAGGAAGGGCTCTACGACGAATTCGCCGCGCGCTTCCCATTCGAGGAGACCGAGGATCAGCTAAACGCCATCGACGCCGTGATGAACGATCTCGCCTCCGGTCGCCCGATGGACCGGCTGGTCTGCGGCGATGTCGGTTTCGGCAAGACCGAGGTCGCGCTGCGCGCCGCCTTCGCCTGCGCCATGGCCGGGCGGCAGGTCGCGGTGGTGGTGCCGACGACGCTGCTCGCGCGCCAGCATTTCAAGACCTTCGAAGAACGCTTCAAGGGCCTGCCGGTTCAGATCGGCCAGGCCTCGCGCTTCGTCAATTCAGCCGAGCTCAAACGCGTCAAGGAGGGCATCGCCGACGGCACCGTCGATATCGTGGTGGGCACCCACGCGCTGCTCGGCAAGACGGTGAAGTTCCGCGATCTCGGGCTGATAATCGTCGACGAGGAGCAGCATTTCGGCGTCAATCACAAAGAGCGCCTCAAGGAGCTGCGCGCCGAGGTGCATGTGCTGACGCTCTCCGCCACGCCGATCCCGCGCACGCTCCAGCTCGCCCTGACCGGCGTGCGTGAGCTCTCGCTGATCGCGACGCCGCCGGTCGATCGCCTCGCCGTGCGCACCTTCGTCACGCCCTTCGATCCGCTCGCGGTGCGCGAGGCGCTGCTGCGCGAGCGCTATCGCGGCGGGCAGGCGTTCTACGTGGCGCCGCGCATCGAGGATCTCACCGAGGTGAAGGAATTCCTCGATCGCGAGATCCCGGAGGTGAAGGTCGCGGTGGCCCATGGCCAGATGGCCGCCGGGCAGCTCGAGGACGTGATGACGGCGTTCTACGAGGGCAAGTTCGACGTGCTGCTCTCCACCACCATCGTCGAATCCGGGCTCGACATCCCCACCGCCAACACGCTGATCGTGCATCGCGCCGACATGTTCGGCCTCTCCCAGCTCTACCAGCTGCGCGGGCGCGTCGGGCGCTCCAAGACGCGCGCCTATGCGCTGTTCACGGTGCCGGAGAACCGCATGCTCACGCCGCAGGCGGAGCGCCGCCTCAAGGTGCTGCAATCGCTCGATACGCTGGGCGCCGGCTTCCAGCTCGCGAGCCACGATCTCGACATTCGCGGCGCCGGCAACCTGCTCGGCGAGGAGCAATCCGGCCATATCCGCGAGGTCGGCTACGAGCTCTACCAGCAGATGCTGGAAGAGGCCGTCGCCCAGCTCAAGGAGGGCAAGGGCGAGGTGATGGAGGACCAGTGGTCACCCACCATCGCCATCGGTGCGCCGGTGATGATCCCGGAAAATTACGTCCCCGATCTGCAATTGCGCCTCGACCTCTACCGCCGCCTCGCCGGCATGGAGGACGAGAACGCCATCGCGGAATTCGGCATCGAGCTCGTGGACCGGTTCGGCGAGAAGCCCTCGGAAGTGGATCAGCTTCTGCAGGTCATGCAGATCAAGGTGCTGTGCCGGCGCGCCAATATCGAGAAGGTCGAGGGCGGGGCCAAGGGCATCACCATCTCCTTCCGCGACAATTCCTTCGCCGACCCGGCCGGCCTCGTCGCCTTCATCGCGGATCAGGGCCCGACGGCGAAGGTGCGCGCGGATATGAAGATCGTCTTCATGCGCGACGTCGCCGATATCGACCGCCGCCTGAAATCCACCCGCAACATCCTGCGGGAGTTGGTGAAGGTGGCGGAGGGCAAGAAGGCGGCCTGAGGGGGGTGTGGCGGAGGAGAGGGATAGCCCGCGCGGAATACCGCAAAAGTCATTCGGGAATATGTATACTACTTTTAGTTATTTATATGCAAAATACAAAATCGAAGATAATTATTTGCATTGACAAGCCATACCTCGTCGTGTTTATTGAGATTTGCACGGTGGATCGGTCGTTATGGACCGTTGATCATTCTTGATCCCAGCGGGCGACCAGAGCAGCCCCTTGCGGGGCTGTTCGTGTCTCGAGGGGCTGAGTCTTGCCGATCTGGGCGCTTTATCTCGACGAGTCCGGAAATCCGGACCGGCACCAACAGCCACTGAAACAAAACGAGACACCGCTTTTCACCCTTGGCGGTACTGCGCTCCCTCTCGAACACTGGCGGGATTACGATCGGGCGTATCTTGGCCTGAAAATGGATTTCTTTGGAAGTGAGATCGACAACTCGTCGAAGCTGGCGCCGCAATGGGAATTCAAGGGGAACAGAGCGATCTCACCGAGGAACGCGGATTCGGATCGCATAAAGCACTTCTGCTACCGGGCACTCGATCTGATCGAGAGATTCGACGGGCGCCTCTTCGCCGTTTCCTTTTTGAAAAACCTGAATAATCCGACCCCGGCCAGCACGATGTATACGCTGGCGCTCCAGATTCTCGCGGAGTCGTTCGATATTTTTCTCAGAGAGAAATCAGATACTGCGAAGGGCATCATCATTCTGGATTCGCGCACCGCACATACGAAGAAAGGGGGCGGGCTCGATTACGCGGTCGCGCAAAGCTACCTCTCATATGTCTTCGGAAATGAGCAGGGGCGGCAGATCAAGCGACTCCGCGAGGCGCCGCTTTTCGCTGATTCCGGACTTACGCCCGGCATCCAGATCGCGGATATCGTCGCAGCGCTCATTTACGGCAATACTTACTGCCACCATCTTGCGCCCGACGGGCTCGATAGCGAAGCGGGCTTTCTCGATTATCGCCATGCACGCCGATACTGGAATCAGATCAGGAAACTTCGCTTTCAAAGCGTCGGTCAGTACGAAGGCTATCAGAAATTCGGCGTGAGAGCCTTCGATCACCGCGACCCGCCGAGCACCCGCGAAGCCTAGAGTATCATTTCGTCAGGTGGCTACCGGCTGACGGAAAAATGATGCGTCACACAATAACCTAGAGCGCCGGCCTGACTCCGTCAGGTCGAATGGCGCTCTGGATCCACATACGCCCCTCCCCTTCGCGATTGCGCCGGAGGCCGTGGCGGCGTAACCATGTGCCGGCGCGGAAGCGCATGATCCGAGGAGGCGGGATGACACAGGCAACGGTGGCACACGACAATTATCCGGACGCGCATATTCGCACCATCCTGCAGAACACGCGCACGATCGCGATCGTCGGCGCCTCGGCCAATCCCGCGCGCCCGAGCTGGATCGTCATCAAATATCTGAAAGAGCGTGATTTCGACGTCATCCCGGTCAATCCGGGGCTCGCGGGTACCGAGATCCTCGGTCTGCCCGTCTATGGCTCGCTCGCGGATATCCCCCACCCTGTCGACATGGTCGAGATCTTCCGCAATTCCGCTGCCGCCGGGCCGATCGTCGACGAGGCGCTCGCACTCGATCCGCTGCCCAAGGTGATCTGGATGCAGCTCTCGGTGCGCGACGACGAAGCGGCGGCGCGGGCGGAGGCGCGCGGCGTGACTGTCGTGATGAACCGCTGCCCCAAGATCGAATATGGTCGCCTTTCCGGCGAGATCGCTTGGCAGGGCATCAATTCGCGGGTGATCTCGGCCAAGAAGCCGACGCTCGCCACCAAGGGTTTCCAGAAACTGACGCTCGGCCAGGGGCCGTATAGCGGCGGGCGCCGCTGAGGCGCGCCGGCATTCGTTCGAGAGATCACACCACGATGCGTATCGCCACCTGGAACGTCAATTCAATCCGCACCCGTCAGGAGCACCTGCTCGCCTTCCTGCGCGAGGCGCAGCCCGACGTGCTCTGCCTGCAGGAGCTGAAGACGACGGATGAGAACGTCCCAGGCGGCGCCATAGAGGATGCCGGCTACAATGTCGCGGTCCATGGCCAGAAGAGCTATAACGGCGTCGCCATTCTCTCGCGCCATCCGATCGAAGATGTCCGCACCGGCTTGCCGGGCGACGATTCGGACGAACAGGCGCGCTATATCGAGGCGGTGATCTCGCGCGAGGGCGAGGCCGTGCGCGTCGCCTCGATCTATCTGCCAAACGGCAATCCGATCGACGATGACCGGAAATTTCTCTACAAGCTCGCCTGGATGGACCGCTTGATAGCGCATGCGCGCGGCCTGCTCGCGGATGAGGAAATCTTCGTGCTCGCGGGCGATTACAACGTCATCCCCCAGCCGCGCGATGCGGCAAAGCCGGAAGCCTGGGTGAACGACGCGCTGTTCCAGCCGGAAACGCGTGCCCGCTGGCGCGCGCTCGAAGCGCTCGGCCTCACCGATGCGCTACGCGCCTGCGACGATTCCGACGGGCTCTACACGTTCTGGGATTATCAGGCCGGCGCCTGGCAGCGCAATAACGGCATCCGCATCGACCATCTGCTGCTCTCGCCGCGCGCCGCCGACCGGCTCGCCGGCTGCGCCATCCACAAGCATGTGCGCGGCTGGGAGAAGCCCTCGGATCACGTACCGGTCTCGGTCGACCTGCGCTGAGTGTCTCGGTATCTCAGGCGATCACGTGATCGACGATCTTGCCGTCGGCGATGGTGATGACGCGGTCCATACGTGATGCGATCTCGAGGTTATGCGTCGCGACGAGGGCGGCGAGCCCGGTGGCGCGCACGAGCGAGACCAGCGTGTTGAACACATGCCCCGCCGTATGCGGATCGAGATTGCCGGTGGGCTCGTCTGCCAGAAGCAGACGCGGCGCATTGGCCACGGCGCGCGCGATCGCCACGCGCTGCTGCTCACCGCCGGAAAGCTCCGAGGGACGATGCGTCGCGCGCGGGCCGAGGCCGAGGAATTCGAGCAATTGCTGCGCCCGCTCGCGCGCCTCCGCCTTGGGCAGGCCGCGAATGAGCTGCGGCATCACCACGTTCTCCAGAGCGGAGAATTCCGGCAGCAGGTGATGGAACTGGTAGACGAAGCCGATTTCCTCGCGCCGCAGCCGCGTGCGCCCGGCATCGTCCATATGCGCCGTGGGCGCGCCACCGATGAAGACCTCCCCGCCATCAGGGCGCTCCAGCAGCCCCGCAACGTGCAGAAGCGTCGATTTACCCGTGCCGGACGGCGCCACCAGCGCGACGATCTCGCCCGGCCAGATCGCGAATTCGGCTCCGGTGAGGATATCTAGCGCGCCATCGGCCTGCGGATAACGTCGTTCGACGCCGGCGCAATAAAGAGCGGGGATTTCGGCGGGGGGCTGTGCCTGCGAATTGTTCTCGTTCATGCCGATCACCCGTAACGCAACGCCTGGACCGGGTCGAGCCGGGCCGCGCGCCATGAGGGATAGAGCGTCGCGAGCAGCGAGAGCACGATCGCCATCACCAGCACGGCAACGACCTCCGTCGGATCCACCTCGGCCGGAATCTCGGAGAGGAAGCGCACGGTGGGATCCCACAGATCCTGGCCCAGCACCCAGGAGAAGAAGCTCTGCACCGCCTCGATATTATAGGTGAAGACGAGGCCGAGGATCAGCCCGGCGATCGTCCCCACGATCCCGATCGAGGCGCCGGTAATGAGGAAGATGCGCATGATCGCCCCGCGCGTCGCCCCCATCGTGCGCAGGATGGCGATGTCGTGCGACTTGTCCTTCACCAGCATGATCAGGCCGGAGACGATGTTGAGCGCCGCCACGAGCACGATCAGCGTGAGGATGATGAACATCACGTTGCGCTCGACTTCCAGCGCGGCGAAGAAGGTGCGGTTGCGCTGCGTCCAGTCGGTCAGGAGAATCGGACGGTCGATGGCGGCATTGATCGCCTGCCGCGCCTGGAAGACGCGGTCGGCATCATCGAGGAAGACCTCGATCACGCTGACGTCCCCGGCGCGGTTGAAATAGGCCTGCGCCTCTTCGAGCGGCATATAGACGAAGATGTTGTCGAACTCCGTCATGCCGACTTCGAAAATCGCCTCCACGGGATAGCCCTTGATGCGCGGCGCGGTGCCGAAGGCGGTCGTCGCACCACGTGGGGAAATCAGCGTCAGCGTATCGCCCGCACGCAGGCCCAGTTGCTCCGCGAGCCGTTGCCCGATCAGCACGCCCTCCTGCTCACCGAAATTCTCGATCGTGCCCTGGCGGATATTGTCGACGATGGCGTCGATACGCGGCATGTCCGCGGGCCGCACGCCCCGCACCAGCACGCCGCCGCCCTGCACTTCCGACGATGCGAAAGCCTGGCCCTCGACGAGCGGAACCGCCCGGCGCACGCCCGGCAGTTCGGCGATGCGCATGGCGACCTCGTCGTAATCGGTCAGCGGAGAGTCGATCGGCGCGACGAAGATATGGCCGTTGAGGCCGACGATCTTGTTGAGCAGTTCAGAGCGGAACCCGTTCATCACCGAGAGCACGATGATCAGCGTCGCGACGCCGAGCATGATCCCGATGAAGGAGAAGCCGGCGATCACCGAGACGAAGCCCTCCCGCCGGCGCGTGCGCAGATAGCGCGTCGCCAGCATCCATTCGAAACCGGAGAACGGACGCGTCGGCGCGGGGCTTTCCGGCGTTGCCGGCTGTGTCGCGGCCTGGGTGGCGGTGGAGGGCATTACAGGGTGACCTTCATGCTTGGCGCGTCATGCTTGGCGGGTATCTGCTTCACGCGCGCAGGCGTGCGAGGCAATCGTCGAGCGCCACGAGTTCACGCTCGCCCGTGGCGCGGCGCTTCATCTCGACCTTGCCCTCGGCGAGGCTCTTGGGGCCGACGATCACCTGCCAGGGCAGGCCGATCAGATCGGCATTGGCGAATTTCGCGCCGGGGCGCTCCTCGCGATCATCGTAGAGGACGTCGTAACCGGCGGCGCCGAGCTCGGCGTAGAGCTTCTCGCAGGCCCCGTCCGTCGCCGCATCGCCCGGCTTCAGATTGAGCAGGCCCACATGGAACGGCGCGATAGCGTCGGGCCAGATCACGCCCGATTCGTCGTGGCTCGCCTCGATGATGGCGGGGACGAGGCGGCTCGGGCCGATGCCGTAGGAGCCCATATGCACGGGATGCTCCTTGCCGTCGGGGCCGGTCACGACCGCGTTCATGGGCTGCGAGTACTTGGTGCCGAAATAGAAGATGTGCCCGACCTCGATCCCGCGCGCGGAGAGCTTGTCGGCCTCGGGCAGCGCGGCGAAGGCGGCTTCGTCGTGTTTCTCGCTGGTCGCGGCATAGCGCGTCGTCCAGGCATCGACGATGCCCTGCAAGCCCTCGCGGCTGTCGAAATCGGTATCGGCGGCGGGCGTGTCGAAACCGAGATATGCCTTGTCGCAGAAGACCTCGCTCTCGCCCGTCGATGCGAGGATGATGAATTCGTGGCTGAGATCGCCGCCGATCGGTCCGGTATCGGCCTGCATCGGGATCGCCTGGAGGCCCATACGGGCGAAGGTGCGCAGATAGGCGACGAACATGCGGTTATAGGCGTGGCGTGCGCTCTCCTTGTCGAGATCGAAGGAATAGGCGTCCTTCATCAGGAATTCGCGCGAGCGCATGGTGCCGAAACGCGGGCGGATCTCGTCGCGGAACTTCCATTGAATATGATAGAGATTGAGCGGCAGATCCTTGTAGGAGCGCACATAGGTGCGGAAGATGTCCGTCACCATCTCCTCGTTGGTCGGGCCGAACAGCATGTCGCGCTCGTGCCGGTCCTGAATGCGTAGCATCTCCTTGCCATAGGCCTCGTAGCGCCCGGATTCGCGCCACAGATCCGCGGACTGGATGGTCGGCATCAGGATCTCGACGGCGCCGGCGCGGTTCTGTTCTTCGCGAATGATCGCATTGATCTTGTTGAGCACGCGCAGCCCCAACGGCAGCCAGGAGAAGATCCCCGCCGATTGCTGCCGGATCATCCCGGCGCGCAGCATCAGGCGATGCGAGACGATTTCGGCCTCGCGCGGGGTTTCACGCAGGGTGGGCAGGAAATAGCGGCTCAGACGCATGAACAGCCTCGATCTGATCGGGTTTGGGCACGTGGGATACGGCCTGATTCAACTTTGCGCACATGACACTTGGTGCAGCCAAAAGACAAGTGTGGAAACGAAGAAGATCGCCTCCCCGGCATTTCTCCCGGCCATACGCCACGGCATTGTGCGTTTCCCGGCAGTCGTGCCGGTTTTTGCACGTTTGTTGCACCGCAGCGAATTTTTGTGGCATTTTTTTGCGCATTTCTGATGAAAAGATGGTGACAAGCCTGTTTGGCGTGACTATAAACATCCTCACCAGATCGCCAAGAAAAGCGAACAAGACAGGCGGGGGGCGCGGTCCAAGTCTGGGGAGGAAAAGCGCCACGGCTCGTAACACGAGCCCAGATAAAATCACAAGGCGCTGATAACAAATACAGGCAAGGCGAAAGCCTTGCTTTTTTCTTTTGAGTACTTCACCGAAGATCACAGCGCCGGAGCACTACGCTCGGCGGCTGTACGAGTTGTGCACTCCGCCGAAACGTTGCTTATCGGTGATTGTGAGCGATGATATCGATTCCGATCAGAGCCCGACCAGCGGCAACAGCATGATCGTCACATTGAACACCACTGCCGAGACGATCGTCGTCCAGATCGCCTTCTGACGCAGACCCGGCGCTGCCGGGGCGCCCGGCTCGGAGCCCGCGACGACCTCCCCCGCCTCCAGCTGCGAGCGGATGCCGAAGGGCAGCACCGCAAACAGCATCGTCCACCAGACGACGAAGAACAGCGCGAGCGCCCCGGTAATCCCCATGCCGAGGACGCCGATCGCGACGATAATCGCACCGATCGCGACCGCGAGTATCACGGTCACCGTCGCGGGGGTCGATGTGGCAATCATGCGGATCGCGTTGATCATGGCTTCACGCCTCCTCGAGCTCTACCAATGTGCCGCAGAAATCCTTGGGATGCAGAAAGAGTACGGGCTTGCCATGTGCGCCGATCTTCGGCTCGCCGTCACCCAGAACCCGCGCGCCAGCGGCGACCAGGCGGTCACGCGCCGCGCGGATGTCGTCCACCTCGTAGCAGAGATGGTGGATGCCGCCATCGGGCGCCTTCTCCAGGAAACGCGCGATCGGCGAATCCGCGCCGAGCGGCTCGAGCAGCTCGATCTTCGTATTCGGCAGCTCGATGAAGACCGTCGTCACCCCGTGCTCGGGCAGCGGGACGGCCTGCGAAACCTTCGCACCGAGCGTGTCGCGGTAGACCGCCGTCGCAGCGGCGATATCGCGCACGGCGACAGCCACGTGATTGAGACGCCCGATCATGGCACTCCCCTGTTTCTCACCCCGTGTCATACCTCGACGACGAGAACATGGCACGCGGGCTTTTTGCCCCAGGTGTTGTTGAGCGTCGCCCGCACCGCGCGCAGGACGGCGTTCTCGACGAATTCCGAATCACGCCGGCGCGCCCGCGGCAGCCCGTCCAGGGTGCGCGCCACCGTATCGGCGACGAAATCGATCAGTTCCTCGCCCTGGCGGCTGTAGCGCGGCATGCCCATCACGTCGATCACCGGGTCCCCGGCGATCTCGCCCTTGTCGTCGATGGCGATGGCGATGGTCGCGATGCCGGCGAAGGAGAGCTTGCGACGCTCGTTGATCGCCTTGTCGGCATCGTCAACGACGATGTCGCCGTCCTTGTAGAGCCGGCCCACTTTGACGTGATCGACGATCTCGGGCTCACCGGGCGCGAGCCGGATCATGGCGCCGTTGCGCCCCATCAGCGCATGCGGCACGCCCTGCTCGCGGGCAAAACGCACATGCTCGGCCAGATGCTGCGCCTCGCCATGGGCGGGAATGACCGCTTTGGGCCGCAGCCAGCTGTACATCTTCTCCATCTCGCCCCGGCGCGGATGGCCGGAAACGTGGATCAGCCCGTCCTTGTCGGTGACGATCCGCACGCCCTTCTCGGCGAGCTGGTTCACGATGCGCAGCACGCCCTTCTCGTTGCCCGGAATCAGGCGCGAGGAGAAGACCACGATGTCGCCCTGGGTGAACTGAATGTCGCGATGATCGTCGTTGGCGATGCGGGCGAGCGCCGCGCGGGGCTCTCCCTGCGAACCGGTGAGGATCGCCACGACCTTGTTGCGCGGCAGATGCTGGAAAGCGTCCGCCGAGCGGAATTCGGGGATGCCGTCGAGATAGCCGAGTTCGCGCGCGACCGCGACGACGCGCTCCATGGCGCGCCCGACCAGCACCACCTCGCGACCACAGGCCTGCGCCGCCTGCGCCACGGCGCTGATGCGCGCCACGTTCGAGGCGAAGGTGGTGATCGCGACGCGGTGCTCCGCCGCCATGATGATCTCGGTCAGCGCTTTGGCGACGTCCGTCTCGCTGGGGCTGATCCCCTCGCGCATGACGTTGGTCGAATCGCTGATGGCGGCGATCACGCCCTCGTCGCCGAGCGCCTTGAAGGTTTCGGCATTGGTGACGTTGCCGATGAAGGGTGCGTCGTCGAGCTTCCAGTCGCCCGTATGCACGACGAGGCCGTGCGCCGTGCGGATGGCGAGGCTGTTCGATTCGGGGATCGAATGCGAGACCGGCACGAATTGCACGTCGAACGGCCCCAGTTCGATCCGCCCGCCCTGCGGCACCACGTTCACCGGAAGCTTCGGCGCGCCCGGCTCGCTCAGGCGGCGGGTGGCGAGGAGGTCGGCGGCGAAGCGGGTCATATACACAGGCGCTTCGAGGCGCGGCCAGAGCTCGGTGATGGCGCCGATATGGTCCTCGTGGGCATGGGTGATGATGATCCCGACCAGATCCTCCTTGCGCTCCTCGATGAAGCGCAGGTCCGGCAGGATGAGATCGATCCCCGGCTGGCCTTCATCGGCGAAGGTGACGCCGCAATCGACCAGAATCCATTTCTTCTTTTTTTTCGGTCCGAAACCATAGAGCGCGGCGTTCATGCCGATCTCACCCAACCCGCCCAGCGGCAGGAATACCAGTTCGTCCTTGTCAGACGCCATGCGAACAACCTCGTGCATATCTGTCGTCATATGTTTCGTGCGGGGGTATATCACATACCCGCAAAGTACAAATCGCCGGCATCGATCGCCTCGATGCCGCCGGCGCTCATCAGCAGAAGCCGGCCATCGCCATCGAGCCCGACGAAGCGGCCCTCACGTGGACCGCCGGGCAGCCTGATCGTGACGTTGCCGTCGAGCCCGTAGGCACGCGCGAGCCAGTCCTCGCGCAAAGCCGCAAGGGCGAGCGTCGCATCCGGCGCGTCCCGCCAGCGGGTGAAACGTGCGGTAAAGGCGCGGGTCAGCGCCGTGAACAGGGCCTGCGGCGTCGCATCCGCGCTGATATCCGTGAGCTTTGCCGCCGGATAGGGCGTATCGCCTGGCGTGAAGGCGATGTTCACGCCGATACCGGTGATCAGGGCGAAGCGCCCCTGCGGCGTGCGATGCCCTTCGAGGAGGATGCCGGCGATCTTGGCGCCGTCGACGAGGACGTCGTTGGGCCACTTCAGCCGCACCCGTGCCGCGTGGGAGGGTGCGAGCGCGGCAATTGCGTCATGCAGGGCGAGACCAATCAGATAGCCGAACTGGGCGGCATGGTGCTGTTCACAGGGCTCGACCAGCGCCAGCGTCGCGTAGAGGTTGCCCGGCGGCGAGGTCCAGACGCGGCCATGGCGCCCCCTTCCCGCCTTCTGCATCTGCGCCGTCACCCAGAACGGCGCGGGATGGCCGGCGCGCAATGCCGCGAGCGCATCGTCGTTGGTCGACCCCGTCTCCACACGCGGGAGATGGGTGAACCCGGCTTCGACGGCTTCGCGCGCGGGTTCCACCGGATCAGAACAGCGAGCGCGCTGCGACGCCGGCCGCCGCGACGAGCGGGGCGGGAACCAGCCAGAAGCCGACGGTGAACACCGCCGATACCGCCATCACCCCGCGCAGCATGCCGGGCATGGGCTCGTAGGCAGCGACGGGCTCGTCGAAATAGATGATCTTGGCGATGCGCAGATAGTAATACGCACCGATCACCGAGGCGATCACGCCGAGCACCGCGAAGACCACGAGACCCGCCTCGACCGCCGCCCAGAAGGCGTAGTACTTGGCGATGAACCCGGCCAGCGGCGGGATGCCGGCGAGCGAGAGCATCAGCATCGCCATGGCGAAGGCGAAGCCCGGATGGGTGCGCGACGTGCCGGCGAGATCGTCGATCGTCTCGAGCTCGACCCCGTCCCGGCGCATGCCGAGGATGCAGGCGAAGACGCCGAGCGTCATGACGAGATAGATCGCCATGTAGACGAGAATCGCCTCGACTCCCTGCTGCGTGCCGGCGGCGAGGCCGAGCAGCGCGAAACCGATATTGGCAATCGAGGAATAGGCCATCAGGCGCTTGATGTCGCGCTGGCCGATCGCCGCGAAGGCGCCGAGGAACATCGACGCGACGGCGATGAAGACGATGATCTGCTGCCACTGGTCGACGATGGTCGGGAAGGCCCCGATGAAGACACGCACCGCAAGTGCCATCGCCGCGACCTTCGGCGCCGAGGCGAAGAAGGCCGTCACCGGGGTCGGCGCGCCCTGATAGACGTCCGGCGTCCACATATGGAACGGCACGGCCGAAACCTTGAAGGCGATACCGGCTGCGATGAAGACGAGACCGAAGATCACGCCGGCATTGGCACCGTCGGTGACGACCATCGCGATCTCGGGGAAGGAGACCGAACCGGTGAAGCCGTAGACGAGCGACGAGCCGTAGAGCAGCATGCCCGAGGCGAGCGCACCGAGAACGAAGTATTTCAGGCCAGCTTCCGTCGAGCGCGCATTGTCGCGATGGAACGATGCGATGACGTATGCCGAGAGGCTCGACAATTCGAGGCCGAGATAGAGCGCGATGAGATCGTTCGACGACACCATCACCATCATGCCGAGCGTCGCGAGCAGGATCAGCAAAGGATATTCGAAGCGATCGATCCCCAGCCGCCGGAAATGCTCGCGCGACATCGCGAGCACGACGATCGCCCCGATCAGTACCAGCGCCTTCATGAAGCGGGCGAATCCGTCCGTGATGAAGGCATCGGCGAAGGTGATCTGGGTCTCGACGGGCATCATCACGACGAAGCCGAGCGTGAAGGCCATCAGCGCCATGGCGCCGGCGGTAACCGCGCCGGTGGAACGCTCCCCGCGAATGGCGCCGTAGAGCACCAGCGCGAGAATGCCGATCGCCATCACGATTTCCGGCAGCGCAGGCCCGAGCGCCGGCACGGCGTAGAGCGGAATCCCGGATGCTGTGGTTTCAACGGGCATGACGATCGAACCTCACTGGACCCCGGCCAGCGAAGCGCCGGCCTGGAGCACGGGATAAGCGTTGGCGAGCAGGGCCTGGGTCGGCGCCGCGAAGGCGTCGAGGATGACCTGCGGCTGCACGCCGTAATAGATGACGAGGATACCCAGCGGTGCGAGCAGCAGCACTTCACGCCGGTCGAGATCCTTGATCGCCTGCAATTCGGGCTTCACCAGCGGACCGTTCATCACGCGCCAGTAGAGCCAAAGCGCGTAGCAGGCCGAGAGGATCACGCCCGTCGTGGCGACGAAAGCGACCCAGAAGCTCGCCTGGAAGGCGCCGAGCAGGGTCAGGAATTCACCGACGAAGCCGGAGGTCCCGGGCAGACCGACATTGGCCATGGTGAAGAGCAGGAACGCGACGCCGTAGAGCGGCATGCGATTCACCAGCCCGCCATAGGCCTTGATCTCGCGGGTATGCATCCGGTCGTAGATCACCCCGACGCACAGGAACAGCGCGCCGGAGATCAGGCCGTGCGAGATCATCTGGAACATCGCCCCCTCGATCCCCTGCGGGGTGAGGCTGAACAGGCCCATCGTGACGAAGCCCATATGCGCCACGGACGAATAGGCGATGAGCTTCTTCATGTCCTCCTGCATCAGCGCGACGAGGGAGGTGTAGACGATGGCGATGACCGAGAGCGCGAAGACCATGGGCGCGAAATACAGTGACGCATCCGGGAACATCGGGATCGAGAACCGGATGAAGCCGTAGCCGCCCATCTTCAGGAGAATACCGGCCAGGATCACCGAACCCGCCGTCGGCGCCTCGACGTGGGCGTCGGGCAGCCAGGTATGGACCGGCCACATCGGCATCTTCACCGCGAAGGAGGCGAAGAAGGCGAGCCACAGCCAGGTCTGCAGCGAGACCGGGAATTCATGCGCGAGCAAAGTCGGGATGTCGCTCGTCCCCGCCTGCCAGTACATGGCGACGATGGCGATCAGCATCAGCACCGAGCCGAGCAGCGTGTAGAGGAAGAACTTGAAGCTCGCATAGATGCGCCGCTTGCCGCCCCAGATCCCGATGATCAGGAACATCGGGATCAGGCCCGCCTCGAAGAAGATGTAGAACAGCACGAGGTCCAGCGCCACGAACACGCCGATCATCAGCGTCTCGAGCACGAGGAAGGCGACCATGTATTCCTTGATGCGCGTCTTGATCGTCTCCCAGGAGGCGAGGATGCAGAACGGCATCAGGAAGGTGGTGAGCAGCACGAAGGGCAGCGAGAACCCGTCCACACCGAGGCTGAACCGCGTGTTCTCCATCAGCCAGGCATGGGATTCGACCAGCTGGAAATCCGGGCTGCCCGTGTCGAAGCGCGCCCAGGCGACGAGCGAGAGCAGGAAGGTGACGATCGTCGTGGCGAGCGCCGCCCAGCGCGCATTGTTGCGCACCGCCTCGTCATCCCCGCGCAGAGTGAGGATGAAGGCCGCACCGATCAGCGGCAGGATCAGAAGCCCGGAAAGGATACCGAAGCCGAACATCAGCGGGCCCCCGTGAACAGGTACCAGGTCACCAGCGCTGCGGCACCGACGAGCATGGCGAATGCGTAATGGTAGACGTAACCGGTCTGCAGCCGCACGACCCAGGAGGTGGTGTCGAGCACCCGGGCGGAGATGCCGTCGGGCCCGAGCCCGTCGATGATCTTCCCGTCACCCGTGCGCCACAGGAAGCGCCCCAGGCGCTTGGCCGGCCGCACGAAGATGATGTCGTAGAGCTCGTCGAAGTACCACTTGTTAAGCAGGAAGCGGTAGACCAGCGGCTGCTCCTGCGCGATCCGCGCCGGGACGGAAGTGTCGCGGACATACATCCAGTAAGCGAGACCGAAACCGATCACCATCATCACGAAGGGCGACCACACGACCCAGGCCGGCACGTAGTGCAGATCCACGAGGATGGTGTTGTCCGGGCGCGTATAGAGCGCATCGCCCCAGAAGGCCTCGTACCCGTCGCCGATGAAGACGCCCTTGAAGAGGAAACCGGCGAGCAGCGCACCTACGGCGAGGACGATCAGCGGGATCATCATCACCGGCGGGCTCTCATGCGGATGGTGATCATGGTGGTGGCCGTGATCGTCACCATGCGCCGCGTGAGCATGATCGTCATGGCCATGACCCTCGCCCCAGCGCGCCTTGCCGGCGAAGGTCATGAAGAACAGGCGCCATGAATAGAAGGAGGTGAACAGGGCCGCGATCACCACCGCGACGAATGCCACGTCGGACATGCCCGCATTCGAGGCATAGGCCGCCTCGATGATCGCGTCCTTCGAATAATAGCCCGCCGTCATCGGGAAGCCGGTCAGGGCGATCGTGCCGATCACCATCATCAGCGCGGTGAGCGGGATCACCTTGCCGAGGCCGCCCATGTTGCGCATGTCCTGCTCGTGATGCATCGCATGGATCACCGAGCCGGCACCGAGGAACAGCAGCGCCTTGAAGAAGGCGTGCGTGAACAGGTGGAACACGCCCACGCTATAGGCACCGAGCCCCAGCGCGACGAACATGTAGCCGAGCTGCGAGCAGGTCGAATAGGCGATCACGCGCTTGATGTCGTTCTGCACGAGGCCGACGGTCGCGGCGAAGAACGCGGTCAGCGCACCGATGCCGGTGACGACGACGAGCGCCGTCGGTGCGTATTCGAACAGCGGCGACATCCGCGCCACGAGGAAGACACCGGCGGTGACCATGGTCGCGGCGTGGATCAGCGCGGAGACCGGCGTCGGGCCCTCCATCGCATCTGGCAGCCAGGTATGCAGCAGGAACTGCGCCGACTTGCCCATCGCGCCCATGAAGAGCAGCAGGCAGGCGAGCGTCAGCGTGCCCTGCGCGTCGAGCCCGAGGAAGCTGAAGCCCTCACCCGCCTCGCCGGTGGCGAAAGCCTCGACCTGCGGGAAGATGACGTCGAAGCTCGTCGAGCCGAAGAGATAGAAGACGAGGAAGATGCCGAGCGCGAAGCCGAAATCACCCACGCGGTTGACGACGAAGGCCTTCATCGCCGCCGCATTGGCCGATTCCTTCTGATACCAGAAACCGATCAGCAGGTAGCTCGCGAGGCCCACGCCCTCCCAGCCGAAGAACATCTGCACCAGGTTGTCGGAGGTCACCAGCATCAGCATGGCGAAGGTGAACAGCGACAGATAGGCGAAGAAACGCGAGCGCGACGGGTCCTCGTGCATGTAGCCGATGGAATAGAGATGCACGAGCGCCGAGACGGTGTTGACCACGACGAGCATCACCACGGTGAGCGCGTCGATGCGCAGCGCCCAGTCGACCGCGAGATCGCCCGAGACCATCCAGGTGGCGATACGCACCGTGCGCGCACCGTCGCCGAAGCCGACGGAGAACAGCGCGATCCAGGACAGGAAGGCGGCGATCGCGACGAAGGAGGTCGTCACGATCTCGCTCGGGCGCGGCCCCATCATGCGGCCGAAGATGCCCGCGATGAGGAAACCGAGAAGCGGCAGGAAGACGATCGCGTGATACATCAATAACGCCCCTTAGCCCTTCATCGTGTTGATGTCTTCCACCGCGATCGAGCCGCGGTTACGGAAGAATATGACGAGGATCGCCAGCCCGATCGCCGCCTCGGCGGCGGCCACGGTGAGAATGAACAGCGCGAAGACCTGCCCGACAATGTCGTTGAGGAAGCTCGAGAACGCGACGAGGTTGATGTTCACCGAGAGCAGAATCAGCTCGATCGACATCAGGATGACGATCACGTTCTTGCGGTTGATGAAGATCCCGAGCACACCGAGCGTGAACAGGATCGCCGCCAGCGTGAGGAAATGGACGAGGGTGATCATCGCATCGGCTCCTTACACGCCCTCGCGGGAATTGACCTTGCGGACTTCGATCGAGGTCTCGCGGGTGCGGGCAGCCTGCTTCGCCGGGTCCTGACGCTTGACGCCGGGACGGTCGCGCAGGGTGAGCACGATCGCGCCGATCATGGCGACGAGCAGGATCAGGCCGGAAAGCTGGAAGAAATAGACGTATTTCGTATAGATCACCGAACCGAGCTGCGCGGTGTTCGTGATCCCGGTCTGCGCCTCCGCCGCCGCAGGCAGGTTCAGCATCGCCGGGTCGATCGCATAGGTCGTGATCACGAGAATCAGTTCGACGAGGAAGATGATCCCCACCACGGTGCCGATGGGCAGATATTGCAGCGCACCCTGGCGCAGCTCCGCGAAATCGACATCGAGCAGCATGATCACGAAGAGGAACAACACCGCGACCGCGCCCACATAGACGACGATGAGGATCATCGCGAGGAACTCGGCCCCCAGCAGAATGAAGAGCCCCGCCGAATTCACGAAGGCGAGGATCAGATAGAGCACGGAGTGCACGGGATTGCGCGCGGCGATCACCATGATGGCCGAGGCCACGGTGACGGCGGCGAACAGATAGAAGAAGGCGGCGGTGACCGTCATGCGCTTTCGCTCGAAGCCTGTTGCGGTGGCTTGTCAGGTTCCGCCCGCATGGGTGCAGGCGGCCTGTCTATAGACCCCGTTTCGCGACCGCACAACCCGTGTCCGGCCAATACCCAGCAACCGCTCCGAACAAATGCCCCCCATGCGGGCCCCGGCCGGTCACCATGAAAACACCCGTCAGCGGTACGGCGCATCCATCGCCAGATTGCGCGCGATCTCGCGCTCCCAGCGATCACCGTTATCCAGCAACTTCTGCTTGTCGTAGAGAAGCTCTTCGCGCGTCTCCACCGAGAATTCGATATTCGGCCCTTCGACGATCGCATCCACCGGGCAGGCCTCCTGGCACATGCCGCAATAGATGCACTTCACCATGTCGATGTCGTAGCGCGTCGTGCGGCGCGTGCCGTCGTTGCGGCGCGGACCGGCCTCGATGGTGATGGCCTGGGCCGGGCAGATCGCCTCGCAGAGCTTGCAGGCGATGCAGCGCTCTTCACCATTGGGATAGCGACGCAGCGCGTGCTCCCCGCGAAAACGCGGCGAGGTCGGATTCTTCTCGAAGGGATAGTTGATCGTCGCCTTCGGCTTGAAGAAATACCGCAGCGCCAGAAGAAAGCCGGAGACGAACTCCTTCAGAAGGATCGCCTTCGCAGCCTGATCGAGCCTCATAGCCTTCTCCATGCCACACTCCTCATCCGATCATGTTCGCCACGGTGGTGCCGAACAGATAGCCGATGACCGGAAACGCGATCACCGTGATCACAAACAGCGCGGCGCGAAAGATGCGGATGCGCCGCTCGTAATCGGCCTTCTCGGCCGC
>JBJHBI010000040.1:0-36726 GCA_050485405.1 Salinarimonadaceae bacterium | reverse complement strand
CGAACGGGATACGATTCGCAGTGAGGGGCGCCGTGGCATCCGGGTCGCAAACGAAGCTGATCGTCTGTGCCGCGGAATACGGGCTCGGCACCGGCATCTGCCACGCGATCCTCGACCTGATCGACATGGAGCGCATATCGGCGATCGCCGTTCTTCCCAACGGCCCGGCTTGGCGCGCCGAGGGGCGCGCGCTCGTGGCGCAACGCGAGGCGGTGGGGATCGGCCTGATGCTCGAGCTCGGCGACGCGCGAAGCCCGCTCGCGGCGGTCTCGTATATCCTGCGCACATCCCGGGCCGAAATCGCCCGCGACATCGCCCGCCAGATCGCCGCGTTCCACGATGTCGCCGGCAGAGCGCCGGATTTCGTCACGAGCCGCTTCGGCTTCCATAGCTGGCCGATGGCGCGCGCGGCGCTCTTTCTCGCGCTGGAGCGCCTGCATCTCCCGACACTCTGGCTTTGCGATCCGTGGGAGCGCCCCGGCGCGATCCTGCGCCGGGGCCGGGCGAAATGGCGGGCGGGCACGGCATCCGCCCTCGCGACGGGTTTTCGCCATCAGGCCAGGTGGTACGGATACACCGTCAATCGCGGGTATGGCGGCTTCGTCCAGGAGGTGAACGCCTATCCCGTTCGCCATGATTTCGAACGCTATTGCCAGTATCTCGGCCCTGCGCCGATGGTCGTCTGCCGACCGGGCTACCCGGATGATGCGATCGCTGTGCACGACAAGCTGGCCGACCGCCGGATGCGCGAACTGATGTATCTCTCCTCGACCCGCTACACCGACATGCTCGAACTTCTCGCCATCCGCCTCGTGCGCGATCCGCGCGAGGCGTCGAGCGTCACTCCGTCACGGTGATCGGCTCGGCGATGGTGATCGCCTCGGGCGCGACGTCGCAGCGGAAGGCATGAACCTCGACCCCCGCCGCCTTCGCTTCGCGGCTGGCCTTCGCATAGGCGGGATCGATATCGGCGGCGACGGCGAAGCGCTCCGCCTGCATCTGCACCACATAGACGAGGGCCGCGCGTGCGCCCTGCGCGCACATGGCGGCGAGTTCGCGCATATGGCGGGCCGAGCGCGCCGCCTTGCAATCGGGGAATTCGGCGAGCCCGTCCTCGCGCATCAGATGCACGTTCTTGACTTCGAGATAGCAGGGCGCGCGCCCCTCCCCGGTCAGCAGAAAATCGACCCGGCTCGCCTCGCCGTAGCGCACTTCCGGGCGGATATTGTCGTAATCTCGAAACGGCGCGAGTGCCCCGGTCGCGAGCGCCTCGGCGACGAGCCGGTTCGGTTGCGCCGTGTTCACTCCGACGAGGCGGGGCGCCCCTCCGCCCATCGGCGCCGCCTCCACGATCTCCCATGAATAAGGCAGCTTGCGCTTGGGATTGTCGCTGCGCGACAGGTAGACCCGCGCGCCCTGCGCATCGAGCCCGAGCATCGCGCCCGGATTGGCCACATGCGCCGTGATCTCCTCGCCGTCATCGAGAAGAATATCGGCGAGAAAACGCTTGTAGCGACGCAACAGCCGCCCGCTGACGAGGGGTTTTTCGAAACGCATGCGGATGATCTTCCTCGCGAGGGGTGCGTGGCTGCGAAAGCCCCTGCGTCGGGGCTCGCGACGGCCCGCACAGTAGCGGCCCGCATGCCGACCGGCCAAGCCGGGATCTCCCAAAAAAATGGCCCGCCGGGATGGCGGGCCAGTCGGGTCTCGATTCGATGTTGGAGCTGACCCTGGCCTTGCGGCCCCTCGGCTCTGGAACCGGAGGACGTCACGACCCGATATCGCCGGGCGGTAACGCCTCTAAGTCGTTGCCTCGCGCATCGTTTTCTCCGTGAGCCGGCATCCGCCCGACGGAATGATGCGTCAGTGCACCGGCAATGCCTCGCCGGGTGCGCTCGCGACGGGAACCCCCTCGATATCGTCGCGCTGATAAATGTCGTCGCGGAAGTTCACCGTGCCGTCGGGCGTCGCCCAGGCGGTGATGTAGGTCCAGTAGACGTTCACCGGGCGCGACAGGCGCGCATCCAGCCGCTCACCGGAGCGGAAGGCATCGTCGATCGCCGCGCGATCCCAGCCGTCGGTTTCCGCGAGGAGGAATTCCACGAAGTCACGCACGCTCTGCACGCGCACGCAGCCCGAGGAGACGAAGCGGAAATCCTCGCCGAAAATGCCGCGCGAAGGCGTATCATGCATGAAGACGCCGTGCGGGTTGGGGATGTTGATGCGCACGAAGCCCATCGAGTTGAGGTCGCCACCCGGATCCTGCCGGAAGAGGTAGCGCGTCGCCTCGTTGGAATTCCAGTCGATATTGCGCGGATCGAGTTCCTGACCCTGATGGGTGAAGACGCGAATCTTGTGGTCGGTCAGATAATTGGGATCTTCGCGCATCTTCGGGATCAGATCGCGGCGGATGATCGAGGCGGGCACCGTCCAGAACGGGTTGAAGTTCACCTCGATGATACGCGAATTGAAGATCGGCGACTGGCGGTCGATCATGCCGACGCCCGCGGCGTGGCGCCCGACCACCTCGCCCCCGGAAACGCTTTCGACGCTGGCCGAGGGGATGTTGGTGATGACGTAACGGTCGCCGAGATTGCCGGAATAGGAGCGCAGCCGCGTGACGTTCAGTTCGAGCTGCTGGAGACGCACATCCGCCGGCACGTTGAGCGCAGCCACGGTCGAACCGTTGAGCGCGCCCGTCGGCGTCAGGCCGTGGCGGGTCTGGAAGCGACGCACCGCCGCCTCGACGAAGGAATCGAAGGTCTGCGAGCCGCCGGCGCTCTGGTCGAGATCGCCGCCCATGATGAGGCGCTGGCGCAGGCGCACGACCGAATCACCGGTCGAACCGATCCGCAGGCGTTCATCCGCCACACGCCCCCAGCCGCCACGGGAGACGATGTCGCGATAGCGGTCGATCATCGATTCCGTCGCTGCGAGCGTTTCGGGCGAGAGAATCGGCGTGGCCGAGCGCGTCACCTGGCTGCGCGAAACCGCTTCGTAATTCTGCACCCACTCGGCCTGCGAGCCGAATGCGAGGTTCTGGGCGGAGGCCGACTGGATGACGCCGGCGCTGCCGAAAGCAAGCGAGGCCGCCGCGATGGAGCCTGTCAGAAGGAATGAGCGAAAGGACATGATCGAGGGCACTTCGTCTACCGTGTTGACGCGACGCTCCGGAAGGGAACGCCCGTGAGGATGAAGGATCGTCCTTAACGAAGGATGAGCAATCGATACGAAGTATGACCCCTGGGGCGCATTTATGGCAACTCACGATGCTGTGGGGATTTCGCGAACGTGTGTCCTTGCCGCCACAGATCGCCGCGCCCCCCACCCGTTCGCATCAATCGTCCATGGCGATCAGCGCGGCATTGCCGCCGGCCGCAGCCGTGTTGATGGTGATCGTCTGCTCGGTGCCGAAGCGCGTGAGATAATGCGGACCGCCCGCCTTCGGGCCCGTCCCCGAGAGACCGTTTCCACCGAAGGGTTGTACGCCCACCACGGCTCCGATCATGTTGCGGTTGGCGTAGACATTGCCGATCGCGAGACGCTTCGCCACCTTCTCGACGACGCTCTCGATGCGCGTATGCAGGCCGAGCGTCAGCCCGTAGCCCTTGGCCTCGATGGCGTCGAGCACCTTGTCGAGTTCGCTCGCCTTGTAGCGCACCACATGCAGGATCGGGCCGAAAACCTCGACCTCGAGGTCTTCCGCCTTGCCCAGTTCGAACATGTGCGGCGCCACATACGTCCCGCGCGCCGGCGCATTCCCGGCATAATGCACCGCCTTCGCCTCGCGCTTCATGCGATCGATATGCGCGTCGAGGCCGGCCTTCGCCTCGGCATCGATCACCGGGCCGACATGGATGGCGAAATCACGCGGGTCGCCCATTGCGAGTTCGCGCGCCGCGCCGGCGATCATCTCGATCATTTTATCCGCGACATCTTCCTGCACGAACATCAGCCGCAGAGCCGAGCAGCGCTGGCCGGCGGAGCGGAAGGCGCTCATGACGACGTCGTCCGCGACCTGCTCCGGGAGAGCCGTCGCGTCGACGATCATCGCGTTGATGCCGCCCGTCTCCGCGATCAGCGGCGTGATCGGGCCGTCCTTCGCTGCGAGTGTGCGGTTGATCAGCTTCGCCACCTCGGTCGATCCGGTGAAGACGACGCCGTCGATCTTCTCGTGTGCCACGAGCCGCGCGCCGATGCGCCCGTCGCCGAGGACGAGATGCAGAGCGTCATGCGGAATTCCTGCTTCGTGCATCAGCGCAACGGTTTCAGCCGCAACGAGCGGCGTCTGCTCGGCCGGTTTGGCGACGACCGCATTGCCGCTGACCAGCGCCGCGACGATCTGGCCGGTGAAGATCGCGAGCGGGAAGTTCCAGGGCGAGATCGCCACGAACACGCCGCGCCCGCGCATGCGCAGACGGTTCGATTCGCCGGTCGGGCCGGGCAGTTCCTCGCCCGCGCCGTAGAGCCGGCGCGCCTCGATGGCGTAGTAGCGGCAGAAATCCACGGCCTCGCGCAGTTCGGCCACGGCATCGTCGATGGTCTTGCCCGCCTCCGCCTGCAACAGGTAGAGCAGCCGCGCGCGGCGCTCCTCCATCAGATCGGCGAAGCGTTCCAGTGCCTTGGCTCGGGTCCCCGCCGGCGTGGAATCCCAGGCGCGGAAACCCGCACGCGCGGCAGCGACCGCCTCGTCGGCCAGCGCTTCGCCGGCCTCGACGACCGTGCCGATACGGGTCTCACCGTCAGCGGGCGCGATGCAGGGGCGGCGCTCGCCCTGCGACTTCTTGCCGCCGACGATCGAAACCGCCCCGGCGGGCGCCTTGCCGGCTTCGTCCATCTGCGCCCGCAGGCGCGCGACCGCCATGCGGTCCCCGAACTCGACACCGACCGAGTTTCGCCGCCCCGTTCCGTAGAGATCGAGCGGCAGCGGGAGGGTGGAATGGCGCGCCTGATCCGGCGTGCGGATCAATTCCGAGGGGCGTTTCAGCAGCGATTCGATCGAGACCTTCGGATCACCCGCCACGGAGACGAAGGAGGAATTCGCACCGTTCTCGAGGAGCCTGCGCACGAGATAAGCCAGCAGATCGCTGTGCCCGCCGACGGGGGCGTAGGTACGGCAACCGACCTGAGGGCGCTTCCTCAGAAGGTGCCCGTAGAGCTGCTCGCCCATACCGTGGAGGCGCTGGAACTCGTAGCCCTCGTCGTCCCCGGCCATCTCGATGATCTCGGCCACGGTGAGCGCGTTGTGGGTGGCGAATTGCGGGAAAATGCGCGGGCGCAGGGCGAGCATCTGCTCGGCGCAGGCGATGTAGTTCAGATCCGTCATCGCCTTGCGCGTGAAGACGGGATAATCGTCGAGCCCGCGCTCCTGCGCCCGCTTGACCTCCGTATCCCAATAGGCGCCCTTGACGAGGCGCACCATCATCTTGCGGTCGTGGCGCTCGGCCAGTTCCGCGATGTGGTCGATCACCGCCCGCGCGCGCTTCTGATAGGCCTGGATGGCGAGGCCGAAGCCGTCCCAGCCGGCAAGCGCGGGATCCGCGACGACCGCATCGATCACGTCGAGGGAAAGCTCGAGCCGGTCCGCTTCCTCCGCGTCGATCGTGAAATTGAGATCGAACCCTCTCGCCTTGCGTGCGAGTTCGATCACCTGCGGAACGATCTCCTCCAGCACCTTCTCGTGGTTGAGCGCTTCGTAGCGCGGATGCAGGGCGGAGAGCTTGACCGAAATACCGGGACGCTCCGGTAGCGGGCGGTTGCCGGCGATGCGGCCGATCGTGTCGATCGCATGGGCGTAGCTGTCGTAATATTTCTTCGCATCCTTGCGGGTGCGCGCGCCCTCCCCGAGCATGTCGAAAGAATAGCGATAGATGCGTCCCTTCGGCGATTGCGCGCGCTTGAGCGCTTCCTCGATGGTCTGGCCGAGCACGAAATGATTGCCCATAATGCGCATCGCCTGACGCGTCGCGGTGCGCACCGTCGGCAGGCCGAGCCGTTTCGTCATCTGCCGCAGGATTCCCTCAGGCGTCTCGCCGGGCTGGATCACGCGGGCGGTCAGGCCGAGCGCCCAAGCGGAGGCATTGACGAGAAAGGCGCCGGATTTCGTTTCGTGATGGGCGAAATCCCCCTGCCCCAGCTTGTCCTCGATCAGTTGATCGGCCGTGCGCGAATCCGGCACGCGCAGGAGCGCCTCGGCCAGCACCATCAGGGCGAGCCCCTCGCGGGTGGAGAGCGCGTATTCCTGCAGCATATCCTCGATGCTGCCCAAGCCGCCCGCCTCGTTGCGGATCGCCATGATCATGTCGCGCGCCAGATCGTCGACCCGCGCGCGTGAGCGGGGATCGGGCGCGCGGCGCGAAAGCAGCCGGCGCGCGAGCGCGTGATCATCCTCGGCATAGGGGGCTGCGAAGCTGCGGGTATCGGGGGCCACGGCATCCATCGACGTCACTCCGTTGCGGCGGACGCGCCGCGAGCGGCTACGTCAAGCGCCAACATGCAAGCGTCGACATCGAAGGTCGACATGAGCCGAGGATAACGGGTTCGCCGCCGTATATCGATCGGCATTTTCAGATATTCTCCGTAGATTATCCGGTGATTGACCGGTATAGTCACGCTCATGACGGATATCGATCGCACAGACCGGAAGATCCTGCGGGAGCTCCAGCGCGACGGGCGCCTCGCCAATGTCGAGCTCGCCGAGCGCATCGGCCTCTCGCCGACATCCACGGGCGAGCGCTTGCGGCGCTTGCAGAAGGAAGGTGTCATCACCGGCTTCGGCGCGCGGATCGCGCCCGAGAAGCTCGGCCTCGGCCTCCTCGTCTTCGTCGAAGTCTCCCTCGACAAAACCACGCCCGACGTATTCGAGCGCTTCGCGGAGGCCGTCAGGCGCGCGCCGGAAGTGCTGGAATGCCATATGGTTGCCGGTGGTTTCGACTATCTCGTCAAAACCCGCTTCGATTCCATGAGCGCCTATCGACGCTATCTCGGCGAGGGCCTCCTCTCGCTGCCCGGCGTGCGCGAGACACGCACCTATGCGGTGATGGAGGAGGTCAAGACCGACGGTCCGTTGCCGGTCTGATTCCGCCGCAACCCTGCGCCGAACGGAGTGCGACGTTCACGGGATCGTGGCAATTATGGGATGACGAGTGTTGCAGGGACCGCACAGCCTATCGGTCATGTCTCGGCTAGAGTGAGCGCGATTCTACAGGGCCCGGGTGCATTTCAGGGCGCATCCCACAACTCTACGAATTGCGAGTCCATGCCGCGTAACCAGTACAACACCGTCGATCCCGTTCTCTCGGCCGCCGCCATGCTGCGCCGGATCGGCTTCATGCTGTTGCTGACGGTTCTACCCGTGCTTGCCATGCTCTCGCGCCGCGCCGTCGTCCTGATCATGCCGATCGCCGTGTCGCTGCTCATCGTCGCGGCGATGATCGACGGGACACAGCGCCCCTTCTCGCAGGTGAATCCGCGTTTCGCGGCGTCGCCGCCGGTGCTCGCGACGCTGGTGCTCAGCATCTGGATCGTCATGAGCCTGATCTGGACGCCCTATCCGGAGCCTGCGGTGAGCCGGGCGATCAGCTTGTTCGCGACGGCTGCGCTCGGCCTTGCCGGCTATTATGCCCTTACCGATCGCACGCGCTCGGCCAATCTCTATCTCCTGCCAATCGGCGTCGCCGCCGCCGCATTGACCGGAGCGGCTGTCGCGCTCGCCGCGACACGTGGAACGATCCCCGGGCTCGCGCCCGTCGCCCTCGAGCGAGGCATGGCCTTCGCCGTGCTCGCCGTCTGGCCGGCGACGGCCTGGATGCATTCGCGCGGGCGCGATGCCCAGGCGCTCGCGGTCGCGGCCTCGGTGGGGCTGATGACCCTGCTCGCACCGACCTGGCTGCCGCTGATCGCCTTTCTCGCCGGCGCGCTCGTCTGGGGCCTCGCCGCCTCCTATCCGCGTGCGCTCACCATGGTACTCGCCACCACGTCCGCCGTGCTGATCATCTCCGCGCCGCTCTTCGCCTTCATCGCGACGCCGCTCGGGACGGGGGCATCGGGCAGCGCGATCGACGCGCTCGGGATCTGGCGCGGCATCATGCTCGACGACCCGCTGCGCGTCATCACCGGCTACGGGCTGGAAGCGGCGCAGCGCTCGCGCATGGCGGGGGAATTGCCGTGGAACGCCCCCAACTCGCTGCTCTTCGAAATCTGGTATGAACTCGGCATCGTCGGAGCGATCGCGACCGCAATCGCCGTCGCAGGCGGCATCAGGGCATCCGCGCGCCGCAAGGCGATCCTGATCCCCGGCGGGCTGGCCTGCTTCACGTCCGGTTTCACCTTCGCCGCGCTCGGGATCGCAACGACGCAGATGTGGTGGGTAACGGGGCTGATCGTCGTGGCACTGGCCTTCGTCGCGGTCAATCGCGGCCAGTTCCGCACCGCTCGCCCGAAGATGATGCTGCCCGCCGGTGCGGGGGTCGACGACGCGGCCCCCTGACACCTCGCGGCATGACGACAGCGGTCAGGCCGCCGTCGTCTGTTCCATCTTGAGCTTCTCGACTTCCGCCGCGAGTCGCCCCTCTTCCACCGCGTGACAACGCACGTCAATCTCGCCGGACAGCTTGGTGATGCCGGGCGTCTCCGTCCGGCAACGCTCGTTGGCGAAGGGGCAGCGCGGATGGAAATGGCAGCCTGAGGGCGGTGATATCGGGCTCGGCACCTCGCCGCCGACGGGGATGCGCTTGCGCCCGGTCATCTCCAGATCCGGAATGGCGTCGAGCAGCATGCGCGTATAGGGGTGCTGCGGGTTCTTGAAGATCTCGCGCGCGGGACCGACCTCGACGAGGCGCCCCAGATACATCACGCCGAGATAATCGGAGATGTGGTAGACCACCGCGAGATCGTGGCTGATGAAGAGATAGGACAGCCCGAGCTCGCGCTGCAGATCCTTCATCAGATTGAGGATCTGCGCCTGCACGGACACGTCGAGCGCGGAAGTCGGCTCGTCGCAGACGAGGAATTCCGGCTCCGAAGCGAGTGCGCGGGCGATCGAGATGCGCTGGCGCTGACCGCCTGAGAATTCGTGCGGGAACTTCTCGCCGTCACGTGCGGAGAGCTTCACGCGCTCGAGGTTGAGCGCGACGCGGCGCGAGATCTCGCGTTCGTCCCTGGCGATGCCGTGCGCGCGGATCGGCTCGGCGATGATGTCGTAGACGCGCCAGCGCGGGTTGAGCGACGCGAACGGGTCCTGGAAGATCATCTGGAACCGCCGGCGCAGACCCGCCATCTCCTTGCGCGAATGCTTGCCCGCCATATCGTGCCCGTCGAAGACGACCTTGCCCGTCGTCGGCTCGTAGAGCCCGACGACCAAGCGGGCCACCGTCGATTTGCCGCAACCGCTCTCGCCCACGAGCGAGAGCGTCTTGCCCTTCGGAATCGAGAACTTGACGCGGTCGACGGCCTTGAGCGTCGCGCGGCCCTCGCGCCGGATGACGCGCCTGAGCAGCGGGGCGGATACGTCGAAGTATTTGGAGAGGTCTTCGACCTCGAGAATCGGTTTTTCGATCGTCATGGGTCGGTCCTATTCCGCAGCCTCTGTCTTCTTCACGCCGGCGGGGTCGTGCAGCCAGCAGGCGGCGCGCGATGCACCGACATCGATGAGTTCCGGGCGCTCGACGCGGCAGCGATCGAATACCTGCGGGCAGCGCGGATTGAAGGCGCAGCCGCGGGGGATCTCGGTCAGGCGCGGCATCGAACCCTCGATCTGCGACAGACGCTCGAGATCGTGTCCGACAACCGGGATCGAACCCATCAGTCCCTTGGTATAAGGATGCTTGGCGTTCTTGATCACGTCCTTGACCGGCCCGATCTCGGCGACGCGCCCGGCATACATCACCGCCACGCGGTCCGCCGTCTCGGCGATGACGCCCATATCGTGTGTGATCAGCATGACCGCCGCCCCGTGCTCCTCGCACAGGCGCTTGAGCAGCTTGATGATCTGCGCCTGGATCGACACGTCGAGCGCGGTGGTCGGCTCGTCGGCGATGATCATGCGCGGATTGACGCAAAGCGCGAGCGCGATCACGACGCGCTGGCGCATGCCGCCGGAGAACTGGTGCGGATACTGGTCGATCCGCTTCTCCGGCGCCGGAATGCCGACTTCCGCGAGCAGGTCGATCGCCTGTTTGCGCGCCTGGCTGTCCGAGACGTTCTGGTGGGTCTGGATGGTCTCGGTGAGCTGGCGGCCCACCGTGTAGAGCGGGTTCAGCGACGTCAGCGGATCCTGGAAGACCATGCCGATGCGCTTGCCGCGGATGCGGCGCATCGCTTCCGGCGAGAGGTTGTCGATGCGCTCGCCATCGAGCAGCACCTCCCCGCCGGCGATGCGACCGGGCGGCTCCAGCAGCCCGATCACGGCCGAGCCCGTCATGGATTTGCCGGCACCGGATTCGCCGACGACGCCCAGCACCTCACCCTCGTTGACGGTGAAGGAGACATCGTTGACGGCGACGAGATTGCCGCGCCGGTTGGGGAATTCGACCCGCAGGTTCCTGACTTCGAGGACGGGTTTCTTGTTGTTCACGGCACCCTCCTCAGCGCAGTTTCGGGTTCAGGGCGTCGCGCAGCCAGTCACCCAGAAGGTTGACGGCGAGCACGAGGATGACCAGCACGAGGCCGGGGAAGATCGACATCCACCACTCTCCCGAGAAGAGGAAGTCATTACCGATACGGATCAGCGTACCGAGCGACGGATTCGTCGGCGGCACACCCACACCGAGGAACGACAATGTCGCCTCGGTGAGAATCGCCACGGCGAGCGAGAGCGTCGCGATGACGAGGACCGGCCCCATCACGTTGGGCAGGACGTGCCGCAGCATGATCAGGAAGGGCGGTATGCCGATGACCTTCGCCGCCTGGACGTATTCCTTGTTCTTCTCCACCAGGGTCGAGCCGCGGACCGTACGCGCAAAATTCACCCATAACGACGCCGCGATGGCGAGGATGATGACGTAGATCTTGAAGTCGGCGCGCGCCTGCGAACTCATCATGGTCGAGGCGATACCGTCGATCATGAGCGCGATGAGGATCGCGGGGAAGGTGAGCTGGACGTCGGCGATGCGCATGATGACGGCATCGATCCAGCCGCCGTAATAGCCGCTCAGAAGGCCCATCACGGTGCCCACGAGCGCGGCGAGGATGACGCCCGAGAAGCCCACAAGCAGGGAGATGCGCAGACCGAAGATGATGGCCGACAGGACGTCGCGGCCCTGATCGTCGGTGCCCAAAAGATATTCCGCCTCGCCGCCCGGCGCCCAGGCCGGGGGCTTGTAGGCGTCCATGAGGTTCAGCGAGCGCAGGTCGTAGGTGTCGTAGGGCGCGACCCAGGGCGCGAAGATCGCGGCGAAGAACATCGCCATCGTGACGATGAATGCGACGATCGTCAGCGGCGAACGGCTGAAGCTGTAGAACACGTCACCGTCGAAGAAACTGCGCCCGTTCTCGTAGAAGCGGCGCCACATGCGCGGCGAGGATGCGGGGACGTCGGGGCTGGTACGGGTCGGTTGCATGGCGTCTCTCCTCCTCAATGCGCACCGGCCGTCCGCTCGATCCGCTGGCGCGGATCGACGACGTAGTAGAGCAGGTCGACGATGAGATTGATGATGACGAAGAACAGCGCCACCAGAACGAGATAACTGGACATGATCGGGATATCACCGAAGTTGATCGCCTGGATGATGAGGAGCCCCATGCCCGGCCACTGGAACACGGTCTCCGTGATGATCGAAAAGGCGAGCAGCGCGCCGATCTGGAGGCCCATGATGGTGATCACCGGCACGAGCGTGTTCTTCAGCGCGTGGCCGAAATTGATGGAGCGCTGGCGCAGGCCGCGCGCCTTGGCGAATTTGATGTAATCGGTGCGCAGCACTTCGAGCATCTCGGCGCGCACCAGCCGCATGATCAGCGTGAGCTGGAACAGCGCGAGCGTGATCGCGGGCAGGATCAGGTGGCTCCAGCCCCTGACGGTGAGCAGGCTGGTCTCCCAGGCCCCCAGATTCGTCAGCCCTCCTCTCCCGAATGTCGGTAGCCAGCCCAGTGTCACCCCGAAGATCAGGATCAGGAGGATGCCGATCAGGAAGGTCGGCAGCGAAATCCCGACGAGCGACACCGTGAGGAAGACTTTCGAGAGAAACGCGTTTCGCTTGAGCCCCGTATAGACCCCCATCGGTACGCCCACGAAGACCGCGATCAGCGCCGAGACCGCCACCAGTTCCAGCGTCGCGGGAAGGCGCTCGGCGATCAGCGTGCTGACCGGGCGACCCATGCGATAGGATTGGCCGAACTCGCCCTGGACCGCGTTGCCGACCCACTTGGTGAACTGGACCGGTATCGGGTCGTTGAGACCCAATGTTTCACGCGCAGCCGCGCGCTGCTCCGCAGTCGCTTCCGGTCCGAGCATGTTGTTGACCGGATCGCCGACGAACTGGAACAGCGAAAACGAGATCATGGCGACCGTGACCATGACGAAGATCGCCTGGACGAGTCGTTGAACGATGAAGTCGAGCATCGGGGTACCCTTGAGCGCCTCGCAGCGCCGATCCGGCGCGCTTCAGGCATTTTGCCACCAGCTCCGTCCCCGGAGATGGATGCATCCGCAACCGAAAGGAAACCCCGGGGCAGATCATCCGCCCCGGGGCTCGTTCAAGTCAGATCGTGTCAGTCACGCAGACGCACGTAGCGCAGGTCCACGTCGTTGAACGGACGCTGCTCGATATGCTCCACGCGATCCGTACGGACAGCCCAGGCCAGGGCCTGCTGATGGATCGGCAGATGGCCGACATCGTCCTTGTGGATCTGCATGGCCTGACGGATGAGCTCGTTGCGTTCATCCTCGTCCACCGTGACCGCGATCTGGGCCGTCAGTTCCTCGATCTCTTCGTTGACGTAGCGCCCGGAATTCCAGACCGCGCCTTCGTTGATCAGGTTCTGGAAGGCGTTGAGAGCGTCGTAGGTGCCGGGCGTCCAGCCGAGCATGTAGAAGCTCGTGTTGTAGCTCTCCGCAGCGCCGATCTTGTCGAAGTGGAGCGACAGGGTCTGGGCGTTGAGGTTCGCGTCGATGCCGATACGGCGCAGCATCGGGATCACGGCCGAGCAGATCGCTTCGTCATTGACGTAGCGGTCGTTCGGGCAATCCAGCGTCACCGGGAAGCCGTCCGGATAGCCGGCCTCGGCCAGAAGCTCGATCGAGCGCTCCGGATTGTACTCGTACGGCTCGGCGATTTCCTCGTCGAAACCGACGATGCCCGGAGCGATCATCGAGCCGGTCGGCGTCGAGGCGCCGCGCATCACGACACGCTGGATCGCGCTCAGGTCGAGCGCATGGGCGAAGGCCTGGCGAACACGCACGTCCTTGAACGGATTGTCACCCGAACCCGGCATGTCGAGGAGCTCGTCGCGGTACTGATCCATGCCGAAGAAGATGGTGCGCAGTTCCGGACCCTGAAGCACGTCGATGTTGGTATCCTGATCGAGACGCGGAACGTCCTGCAGCGGAACCGGGTACATCATGTCGATCTCGCCGGAGAGGATCGCCGCGACGCGGGTCGAATCACTGCCGATCGGCATGAACACGGCGCGCTCGACATTGGTCTCGAGCTCGTCATAGCCCCAGAAATCTTCGTTGATTTCCAGAACGAGGCGGTTGTCCTGCTGCCACTCGACGAGGCGGTAGGGGCCCGTGCCGTTCGCGTTCAGGTTCGCGAAATTGGTGGTGCCGCCGCCGACCACGACGCCGAACGCGTCATTGGCTTCCTTGAAGTCTTCGCTGACGATGAAGAACAGCGACAGGTTCTGGAGCAGGATCGGGTCCGGACCCTTGGTGATGATGCGGATCGTGTGGTCGTCGACCTTCTCGATCGTCTCGACATTCGCGAGGAAGCCGCGCATCTCCGACCCGTCCTGGGTGATGCGGTTGAAGCTGTAGAGGACGTCGTCGGCGGTGAAGGGCGTACCGTCGTGGAAGGTCACACCCTGGCGCAGATTGAACTCCCAGGTCACGTCGTCGATGTTGTCCCACGATTCGGCCAGATCGGGCTCGAGCGTGAGGTCGTACTTACGGTGCACGAGAGCGCCGTAGATCATCCCCTTCACGGCGTTCGTCGTGCCGTGATTGTGCATATGCGGGTCGAGCCCGAGAATATCGCCGGTCGTGGCGTAACGGAAGGTTCGTTCGTCAGCTTGCGCGCTGAAGCTCATCAGGGCCGCCATTGCAGCCGTGGCAAGCAATTTACCGGTACGTTTCATCTCTGAAGGTCCTCCGAAGTCAAAAGCGGACGGTATGGTTTTTTTGCGATCGTTGTCGCTTATCCGACCCCGCGGATCATTATGCACCGTGCCTGACGCTGGCAACTCCCTCATCTTCAATTTCTTGCCATTGTCGCATAATTTTGGGGCACTAAACGGCTGAAATGTTGGCATGCCAAGAGATTGTGCAATTTGATACGCAACCAAATGACCCACACTCTAAAATTACTCTACGTAAGATATGCGATCTTATGTTGCCTCGCTCGTGAGGCTGTGCCCATGTCGATTGCGTTCCCGCATCGTCCACGCGGCATATTGACCATGCCCGCCAGTCGGTCATGATCGCACCTCGTCATCACGCCCCATTCGGCGGCGCCCTTGCGCGCGGCCGTCATCCAGCAGGGAAGCACCATGCCCGTCATCAACCGCGTCGCGGATCTCGCCGACGAAGTCGCCACCTGGCGCCATGATTTCCACGAGAACCCGGAACTGCTCTTCGACGTCCACCGCACCGCCGGCATCGTCGCCGAGAAGCTGAAGGAATTCGGTGTCGACGAGATCGCCACCGGCATCGGCCGCACCGGCGTCGTCGGCGTGATCAAGGGGCGCAGCACGGCGTCGGGCCGGGTGATCGGGATCCGTGCGGATATGGACGCACTTCCCATCGAGGAAGCCGCCGACGTCCCCTACCGCTCGAAGACGCCCGGCAAGATGCATGCCTGTGGCCACGATGCGCATACCGCCATCCTGCTCGGAGCGGCGAAATACCTCTCCGAGACCCGCAATTTCGACGGCACGGTCGTGCTGATCTTCCAGCCCGCCGAAGAAGGCGGCGGCGGTGGTGACGAGATGGTCAGGGACGGCATGATGGACCGCTTCGGCGTTCAGGAAGTCTACGGCCTGCACAACATGCCCGGCCATCCCGTCGGCTCCTTCGCCATCCGCCCGGGCCCGCTGATGGCGGCGGCCGACACTTTCACCATCAATATCGAGGGCAAGGGCGGCCACGCCGCGATGCCGCACCAGACGGTCGACACGGTGCTGGTCACGGCCAATGTGATCACCGCCCTGCAGGGCATCGTCTCGCGCAATGCCGATCCGCTGAAATCGGCGGTGATCTCGGTCTGCACCGTCCGCAGCGGCAACGCCTACAACGTGATCCCCCAGACGGCGACCCTGCTCGGCACCTGCCGCACGCTGGAGCCCGAAATGCGCGACCTGTGCGAGCGGCGCATCGCGGAGGTCGCCGAGGGCGTCTGCGCGGCTTACGGCGCGAAGGCGACGGTCGAATACGTGCGCGGCTACCCCGTCACCGTGAACGATCCGGACAAGACGCGTTTCATCGCGGATATCGCTGCGGAGATCGTCGGCGAGGACAAGGTCGCCCGCGACATTCCCCCGCTCATGGGCGGCGAGGATTTCTCCTACATGCTGAACGTGCGCCCCGGCGCCTACATCTTCCTCGGCAATGGTGACAGCGAATCCTGCCATCATCCCGCCTATGTCTTCGACGATGGTGCGATTCCCTACGGGGTCTCGCTCTGGGCGAAGCTCGTCGAGCGCGCCATGCCCGCCTCGGCCTGAGCCGGGAAGCGGCGCGCGATCCTGTTAACGACCCTGAACGCTGTCTGAATATCGCGCTCAGGGTCGGTCCAGCGTCGCTTTGGCACAGTGATTTCCAACAAGGGAGATCACTCATGCGCCGTTTCGTCACCACCGCCTTCGTCGCCGCCTACTGCTTCGCCATGATCGGCCTGATCGGCGGTATCGGCGTCATGGCTTCCGGCGCCGGCCTGCCGACGCCGAAGGCCGAGGGCAGCGTCGGCATGGCGCTGATCCTGCTGCTCCAGTACTGATTTCCCCATCCGCCTTTTTCGTCCCAATTCATTTCCAGCGGCGCCGCCCCTGCTCTACCCTTCTGCAACGTCAATAAGACAGTGGGAGGAGCATCAGATGGCCGCCGAAGACACCTCGACCGATCCCCGGATCCTTCTCGAATCACACCGCCCCTCCGGTCGCCTCGCGGGCCGCGTCGCCTTCGTGACCGGTATCGGCTCGATCGGCCCCGGCTGGGGCAACGGCAAGGCCATTGCGGCGCTCTATGCGCGCGAAGGCGCGAAGGTTTTCGGCATCGATCTGAACGCAAGTGCCGCAGAGGAAGCCTGCGAAGCGATTCGCGCCATGAGCGCATCGGAAGGCGGCGAATGCGCCGTCATGGCCGCCGATGCGGCGCGCGAGGAAGATATCGTCGAGGCGCTGGCCGCCTGCCGGACGCGTTTCGGCGAAGTGGACGTGCTCGTCAACAATGTCGGCATCGTCAAGCTCGACAAGATCACGGAAATCGAGGCGGATGAATGGGACCGGGTCTTCGCCATCAACGTCAAGAGCGCCTATCTCACCGCCAAGCACGTCCTGCCGGCAATGGAAGCGCGCGGACGCGGCGCTATCGTCAACATCGCCTCGATCGCCGCGATCCGCTATACCGGCGTCCCCTACGTCACGTATTACGCCACGAAATCCGCCATGCTCGGCCTCACCCGGGCGATCGCCCTCGAATATGCGAGCAAGGGCGTGCGCGCCAATGCAGTACTCCCCGGCCTCATGGACACGCCGATGGTGACGGCGGGACTCACCAGCGCCTATGCCACACAGGGCGATGTGACCGGCCTCAAACAGACCCGCGCGGCGCAATGCCCGATGGGGCGAATGGGTGATTCCTACGACGTCGCGACCGCCTGCCTCTATCTCGCCAGCGACGAAGCCAAATACGTCACCGGCGCGGAGCTTGTCGTCGATGGCGGGATCACGCAAAAATATGCCTGATGGAGCCGTGAGCAGGGAGCAACCGACATGGCTATGGTCGACGAGTTCAGGAAATTCGCCCTTCGCGGCAGCGTCGTGGATCTCGCAATCGGCGTGATCATCGGTGCCGCCTTCTCGCGGATCGTCGATTCGATGGTCAGCGACATGATGATGCCCGTGATCGGCGCGATCACGGGCGGGCTCGATTTCAACAACTACTTCCTGCCCCTGTCGCGCGACGTCACGGCCGCCACGCTCGAGGCCGCGCGAGAACAGGGCGCGGTCATCGCCTATGGCTCGTTCATCACCGTGGCGCTGAATTTCCTGATCATCGCCTGGGTGCTGTTCATCGTGGTGAAGCTGATCAACCGGCTGCGCGAGCGCGAGGAAAAGAAGGCCGAAGCCGCTCCGCCGCCCGCACCCGAACTGCCCGCGGATGTGAAACTCCTCGCCGAAATCCGTGATCTTCTCGCGGCGAACGGCGCCGGCGCGTCACCCGCAATCGTCGCAAAGCCGGATGCGCCGCCCAAGCCCTGACGGCGGCGCATCGAACCATAGCCTCACGTATCGATCACGCCCGCCGATTCCTGTTCCTTGAGCGAACCGGGGCTCGGCATCGAGATGGTGTTGTAGCCCGAATCCACATAATGGATTTCGCCGGTGACGCCGTTCGAGAGATCGGAGAGCAGGTAGAGCGCCGAGCCGCCGACATCCTCGATGGTCACGGTCCGCCGCAGCGGCGCGTGCGCCTTCTGATAGGCGAACATCAGCCGCGCATCGGTGATGCCCGCACCGGCGAGCGTGCGCACCGGGCCGGCGGAGATCGCGTTGACGCGAATGCCTTCGGGGCCGAGATCGGATGCGAGGTAGCGCACGCTCGATTCGAGCGCGGCCTTGGCGAGACCCATCACGTTGTAATTGGGCATGACCCGCATCGAGCCGCCATAGGTCAGTGTCAGCAGCGAGCCGCCGGGGCGCATGCGCTTCGCCGCGCGCTGCGCCGCCTCGGTGAAGGAGAAGCAGGAGATCACCATGGTGCGCGAGAAATTCTCGCGGGTGGTGGCGTCGACATAGCGGCCCTTCAGCTCTTCCTTTGCGGAATAGCCGATGGCGTGGACGAGGAAGTCGAACCCGTCGCTCCAGGCGGCGTCGAGCTGTTCGAACACCGCATCGACCGAGGCGAGATCATCGACGTCGCAGGGGATGACGAGATCGGAGCCGACCGATTCGGCCAGTGGCTTCACCCTCCGCCCGAGCGCCTCACCCTGATAGGTGAAGGCGAGTTCGGCGCCCTGATCGGCCACCGCCTTGGCGATCCCCCAGGCGATGGAATGGTTGTTGGCGACGCCCATGATCAGGCCGCGTTTGCCCTTCATCAGACCGGTCAAAACCTGTCCTCCCCTCAACCGCGCCGCATCAGGCGTCGGGATGTTTCATCACGATGGTCGCGTTGGTGCCGCCGAAGCCGAAGGAATTCGACATGAAGCAACCGATCTTCGCATTGTCGCGACGCGTGGTGGAAATCGGCATGTCGGCGAATTCCGGATCGAGCTCGGAGATATGCGCGTTGGCGCAGATGAACTCGTTTTGCATCATCAAAAGCGAGTAGATCGCCTCCTGCACACCAGTAGCGCCGAGCGAATGGCCCGTGAGCGACTTGGTAGCCGCGATCGGCGGACATTTCTCGCCAGAACCGAAGATCTCGCGCAGAGCTTCGATCTCCTTGGCGTCACCGACCGGCGTCGCCGTGGCGTGGGGATTGATGAAATCGACGGGGATCTTCACCGTCGACAGCGCCTGACGCATGCAGCGCACCGCGCCCTCCCCCGACGGCGCGACCATGTCGTAACCGTCCGAAGTGGCACCGTAGCCGACGATCTCGGCGATGATATTCGCGCCGCGCGCTTTCGCGTGCTCCATCTCCTCGAGCACCAGCACGCCCGCGCCTCCGGCGATGACGAAGCCGTCGCGATGACGGTCATAGGCGCGCGAGGCGGATTCGGGCGTATCGTTATACTTGCTCGACATGGCGCCCATCGCATCGAACAGACACGACAGCGACCAGTCGAGATCCTCGCAGCCGCCGGCGAAGATGATGTCCTGCCGGCCGGCCTGGATCGTCTCGAACGCGTTGCCGATGCAGTGGTTCGAGGTCGCGCAGGCCGAGGAGATCGAGTAGTTCACGCCCTTGATCTTGAACCAGGTCGCGAGCGTGGCCGCCGCTGTGGAGGACATCGCCTTCGGCACGGCGAAGGGGCCGATCCGCTTGGGGCCCTTGTCCTGCGTGATCTTCGCCGCCTCGACGATGGTGCGCGTCGAGGGACCGCCGGAACCCATGATGATGCCGGTGCGCTCGTTCGAGATATCCGTCTCCTCGAGCCCGGCCTGTGCGATCGCCTGGTCCATGGCGATGTGGTTCCAGGCCGTGCCGCCCCCGTGGAAGCGCATGGCGCGACGGTCGACGAGCGATTCCACGTCGATCACGGGCTTGCCGTGGACATGGCAGCGGAAATTGAAATCGGCATATTCCTGCGCGAAGCTGATGCCGGATCGCGCATCGCGCAACGAAGCGGTGACTGCCTGCGTATCGTTGCCGATCGAGGAGACGATACCCATTCCAGTGACGACGACGCGTCTCATGCTCTACTCCCTTGCACCGCAGCCCGAGGCATGAACAGCGTCATCCCGGAGCGGGTTTCCTTGGGGCGGCTTTCCCGCCGCGCGAATTCGGCAGCCGCACGTATTTTCCGGGCCGGCGGACCCGTTACAGGTCGCAATCTCGGCTCAGCCGGCTTCCGGCTTGAACAATCCGACCCGCAGATCCTTGGCCTCGTAGATGCGCTTGCCATCCGCTTCGAGGTAACCATCGGCCACGCCGAGCACAAGCTTGGAGCGGAAGACGCGCTTGAGATCGACGCCGTAGACGACGTTCTTGACGCTGGGCAGCACCTGATCGGCGAACTTTACCTCGCCGACACCGAGAGCGCGCCCGCGCCCCTCGGCACCGAGCCAGCCCAGGTGAAAACCGACCAGCTGCCAGAGCGCATCGAGGCCGAGGCAGCCCGGCATGACCGGATCGCCCTGGAAGTGGCAGGGGAAGAACCAGAGATCGGGGCGCACGTCGAGCTCCGCGCGGACATGCCCCTTGCCGTAGGCGCCGCCGTCTTCGCCGATCGAGGTGATGCGATCGAACATCAGCATGGGCGGCAGCGGCAGTTGCGCGTTCCCGGGGCCGAACACCTCGCCGCGACCGCAGGCGAG
Organism: Salinarimonadaceae bacterium; assembly: GCA_050485405.1. GTDB lineage: Bacteria > Pseudomonadota > Alphaproteobacteria > Rhizobiales > Beijerinckiaceae > Saliniramus. The sequence goes on along the minus strand of JBJHBI010000040.1, from coordinate 16,371 downwards.
AAGTTCTTCGTAGGTGAAGCTGGTTTGACGGTCCATGTGTTTCCGGCCGATCCTTCTGGGGCTCGATTCTCCAAGCCGACGTTATCCGTCGGCGCGCGTCTGTTAACATAGTGTATCCGGCCATCAAAGGCACGTCGGCACCGTTTTGCGTGTTTTTCATCGCCGCCTCCGGATGCAAGGATGTAGCGAAGGCACAGCTTTCAGTGTCGTGCACCGGTCGCAGGTACAGCCCGTACGTGTCGTCACGGGTTGCGGATTTCGCCCGCGAACCCTATAGATTCGATACGGACTTACTGAGCGAAGAAGCAGGCGTCATGGATCAGTTCACGTCGGGAAGCAGAACAATCGGAAATCGTATCGCGGAGGGGCCGGGCACCCCTGCGCCGCATGGCGCCGGTCGCACCGGGTGCCCGCTCTCCGATCTGCGCGACAAGCTGCGCCGTGTCGGCCTGCGCCCGACGCGCCAGCGCGTTTCGCTCGGCTGGCTGCTGTTCGGCAAGGGTGACCGGCACATCACGGCCGAAATCCTCTATGACGAGGCGGCCCGCGCCCGTGTGCCCGTCTCGCTCGCCACCGTCTACAACACGCTCCACCAGTTCACCGAAGCCGGCCTGCTGCGCCAGCTCGCGGTGGACGGCTCGAAGACCTATTTCGATACGAATCCGACCGAGCATCATCATTTCTTCGTCGAGGGTGACGAAGCGCTGATGGATGTGCCCACCACGGACGTCACCGTCGTCGATCTTCCCGAGGCCCCCGAAGGCTACGAGATCGCGCGCGTCGACGTGGTCGTGCGCCTGCGTCGCAAAGATGATCACGGCAAGGACGGCCACGGCTGACATCCGGTTCGCGACGACGTGAGCCGGTATCTGCGCTGATCCTCGCTGCCGCGTCGCCGGCGGATGTCGGTGCGTGTCGAGATGGGCGGATCCGGATGAGCGTCATTGCCGAAACCCTGCCGCGCTACATGCAGATCCTGCAGATCCTGCGGGATCGCATCGCCTCCGGCATCTACGGCGTGGATACGCTCGTCCCGACGGAGGCCGAGCTCTGCGAGGAATTCTCCGTCAGCCGCTACACCATCCGCGAAGCGCTGCGCCGCCTGACCGAGGCGGGTTACGTCGCGCGGCGACAGGGTTCGGGAACGCTCGTGCTCGCGCAGGAACCGGCCGGCAGTTTCGTGCATTCGATGCATTCGCTGACGGAATTGTTCCAGTACGCCGTCGATACCCGCTTCGCCATCGAGGAAATCGCACCGGTCGCGGTCGACGATGCCGCTGCCGCACTGATCGGCTGCGCCCCGGGTGAGACCTGGCTGCGGGTGCGTGGATTGCGCAGACCCCGCGCGCACGACGTCATCATCTGCCACACGACGGTCTATGTCGCGATGCAATTCGCCTGGCTCGAGCCGGAGATGCGCGATTGCGTCGGCCCGATCTACGCGCTCGTGGAACGCCGCGCCGGTATCCCGGTCGCGGAGGCTGTGCAGACGACGAGCGCCGTGCCGACCCCCGAGGAGATCCGCCTCCGTCTCGGCGATCCGGACGGCGCTTATGCATTGCGCGTGGTGCGGCGCTATCTCGACCGCGACGGCACGGTGATGACGGTCTCGGTGAATCACCATCCCGCCGACCGTTTCAGCTATACGATGCGCATCCGCCGTGATGCGCTGGAGCGTTGATGCCGCGCCGATCCCGCCATTGCAGGCGCCGCGTTATCGCGCATACTCACCCAAACCGACGATTCGCCGCCGCATTCCGCGAGAGATGCAGGCGCGGCATGCAAGCGTGAAGGAATATCGCATGAGCGGGAGCACATTCGGAACATCGGCCTATGGCGGGGCCGGCTGGTCACCGCGCGAGGCGGATCTGCGCGCGGAGATCGGCGGAATCTGGGCCGCCTGCGGCATCGACAGCGAATGGCGGCGCCTGCGCGCGGTGCTACTGCATCGCCCCGGTGACGAACTCGCCGCCTCCGAAGACCCCGATGCGGTGCAGATGCTCGACGTCATCGACGTCCCCCGCGCGACCGCCGAGCACGACGCGCTCGCCGCCGCCTTTCGTGGCGAGGGGGTTGGGGTGCATTACGTCGATCCGCCCGGCGCAGCGCCGCCCAACCAGATGTTTTGTGCCGATCTCGTCTTCATGACGCCGGGCGGTGCGATTCTGGCTCGCCCCGCTTCCACCGTCCGCGCCGGCGAAGAGCGTCACGTGGCGCGCCGTCTCGCCGATATCGGCATCCCGATCCTGCGCTCGCTGCAGGGCACCGGCACCTTCGAGGGTGCCGATGCGATGTGGCTGACGCCCGAGCGCGTCGTCATCGGGATCGGCCTGCGCACCAACCGGGAGGGCGCCGGGCAGGTCGCGGCGACCCTGGCCGAGACCGGGGTGGAGAGCCTCATCGTCGACATGCCCTACGGCACGATGCATCTGATGGGCATGCTGCGTTTCGCCGATTCCGATCTCGCCATCGCCTGGCCGCGCCGCACGCCGCATGCACTGGTCATGACCCTGCGCGAAAGCGGCTACGAGGTCGCCTTCCTGCCCGAGCGTGGCGATCACGAGATGAATCGCGGCATGAACTTCGTTACGCTCGGCCCACGCCGCATCATGCTCGAAGCGGGCTACCCGGCGATCCAGGATTTCTACGAATCGCACGGCATCACCTGCGTGACCGTGGAAGCGCGCGAACTCGTCAAGGCGGCCGGCGGCTTCGGCTGTCTGACGGGCGTTCTGGAGCGGGAGATGGCGCCTCACTGAAGAACAGGCAGCGCCCGTTCAGATCATATGGTTAGCGATTTGCAACCTCCGTCATGCATGCGGTGCATGGCTTCATTGTGCGTCGCGACATTCTCTTTCGCAGGCGCAGCATCTATATTCTGACGTAACGTCATTCACTTCACGTTCGTCAGGACAAAGACCATGGCCATCGCCACTGCCCCGCGCGGCCGCACCAGCGCCGCCCTCTCCACCCTCCACCGGATCGTCACCGGCATCGCCGCGATCTTCACCGTTTCGATCGAGATCTATCGCGACGCGATGGCGCGCCGTGACGCGTTCTACGCGCGCAACCCGCATCTCAGCGAAGACTGATCCGGTCGGACCGTCTCAAGCGCGACCGAGATCCGCGAGCGCTTGCGGCGTATCCGCATCGAGGTGAATGCCGGGATCATCCACGGCGACCTCCACGACATCGCCGCGCCCGCGCAGAAGCGGGCCGGCACCGCGATCGCCCGTGAGCGCCTCGATCTCCGGTGCGAGCCTGCGCGAGAGCAGAACCGGATTTCCCCGCCTTCCCGCATGGACCGGCACGCAGGCCGCGCAATCCGGCTCCTGCATGAAACGCGCGATCAGCGCGTCGAGCGTCGCGGAGCGCACCAGCGGCATATCGGCGAGCAGCACGAGCGCGCCGCCGCAATCCTCCGGCAACGCCCGCATCCCAACTTTCAGCGATCCGGCCAGCCCGCTGCGATAATCGGCATTGTGAACGAGTTCGGCCTGGCTATCCGCGCAGGCCGCAACGATCGCCTCATGATCGTGCCCCGTCACCACGATGAGCGGGCGCGCGCGTGAGCCCTGTGCCGCGGCGAGCACATGGGAGAGCATCGGCGCATCGCGAAACCGCGCAAGCGGCTTCGCCCCGCCACCGAAGCGCGATCCCAGCCCGGCTGCGAGGATGATCGCCGCAACCCCGCTCACGCTTCGTCATCCTCGGCACTCTCCTCGCCGGAACGCGGTTGCGGGCGCGAGACGATCTCCATCAGCAGACCACCGACGCCGAGCCCCATGATATCCGTGCGCGTCACCGGCAGGCCCGCCAGCATGCGGTGGAGGATCCAGTCGAAACCGTTCTCCTTGGGGCTGCGCGCGCAGCCCGGCGCGCCGATCACCGGCTTGTCGCCGATATGCCCGATCAGCAGCAGGTTGCCCGGATCGACGGGCATGCCGAAATGATCGATCCGCCCGCCCACCGCCGTGATCGCCGCCGGTATCACGTCGCGGCGATCGGAGACGGCGGAAGCGCCGAAGACGATGATCAGTTCGGCATCGCTTTGCGCGATCTGCTCCAGTACCTGCGCGAGTGCCTCGGTTTCATGCGGTGACCGCGCCGAGGCGGTTACGCTCGCACCTGTGGGAGCGAGGCGTTTGTCGAGCACTTTCAGCGTTTTATCGATGATCGTCGGCTTGAGCGCATTGGTCAGCGTCGAGATCACGCCGATGCGCGAGAGCTTGTAGGGCGCGATCCGCACCGCCCCCTTCACCCCGCGCGCCACGGCTTCGGCCTGAGCGAGCCGCCCCTCGCCGATGGCGTAGGTGATGATCTTCACCGTCGCGATCATCTCGCCGGCGACGACGGGTTTGAACTGGTCGAGCGTGGCGAAGGTGATGGCCTCGTCGATCATGTTGATCCGGTCGATCGCCGCGCGGTCGACTTCGAGCACGCCGGCATGTTCGGCGAAGAGATTGGCGCGCCCGGTAAAGGGCGGATCGATGCGCACGCCTTCCCCCGCCGTCGCTCGCGCGAGCCGGCGCGCGGCATCGTCCTCCGCCACATCCCCCGGTTCGAGCCGCACCGCCGTGACCTTTGCGACCCCCGCCGCGTCGAGCTTGCCGGCATCCTCCACCGTGATCGTCGCGCCTTTCTTGATTGTGATTCCGGGCAGCCGCAGCGAATGCGCCGCCATGGCGCCGATCGCCTCGCGCGGTGGCAGCGGGCCGAATTTCATGGGCTTCTCCGCCGGTCGCCACGAAGCGTCGCGATGATCTCGCCCAGGATCGACACCGCGATCTCCGCCGGGCTGACAGCGCCGATATCGAGGCCGATCGGCGCGCGAATTCGCCCGATCGCGGCTTCGTCGAACCCGGCTTCGCGCAGCCTGTCGACGCGCTTGGCGTGGGTCTTCTTCGAGCCGAGCGCCCCGATATAGAAGCACTGCGCCGTCAGCGCCGCGTTCAGCGCCGGATCGTCAATCTTCGGGTCATGGGTGAGCGCGACGAACGCCGTATAGGCGTCGAGCCCGATACGCGGCAGGGCGTCATCGGGCCATTCATCGAGCAGCGTCACATCGGGGAAACGCTCCGGCGAGGCGAAGGCGGTGCGCGGGTCGATGATCGTGCAATCGAACCCGGCGAGCTTCGCCATCGGGGCGAAAGCCTGACTGATATGCACCGCACCGATGATGATGATACGCACCGGCGGCACTTGCACCGTGAGGAAATGCTCCGCGCCGTCGATCTCGGCGATCCCCGATTTGCCCTTGCGCAGATGCGTGCGCAGGATCTCAGCCGCCGGATCGGCATCGATTTCCGCTTCCCGCACCAGCCTCTGCGCGCCATCCTCCAGCCGCGTCACCAGCACAGCCGCTCGCCGCGCCGCTCGCTCTTCGTTCATCAGGGCGAGATGCTCGATCTTCATGCCGGCCTCGGGCGGTTGGGGTGTGGGTTGCGCGGGTCAATGCCAGCGTTCCCCTCTCCCTTGCGGAGTGTGGACTGGGGTGAGGGTGGCGGCGGGACGATTGCTGGTGGAGCACCTCGCCCTGCATCAACGCCCCTCACCCCCGGCCCCTCTCCTCGGAGGGAGAGGGGAGATCGCTCTGCATCCGCCGCGCGAACGATAAATTTAGTGAGGTGATCGCTGCCGGCGTTCCCCTCTCCCTTGCGGAGAGGGGACAGAGGTGAGGGTGGCGGCGGGACGATGCCCGGTAAAGCGCCGCGCCCTTCATCGACGCCCCTCACCCCCGACCCCTCTCCACGGAGGGAGAGGGGAGATCGCGCTGCATCAGCCACCAGGCCGGATGTGTCGGCGAAGCGATCGATGCCGGGGTTCCCCTCTTCCTTGGGGAGAGGGGACAGGGGTGAGGGTGGAGCCGCGACGATGCCCGGTAAAGCACCTCGCCCTTCATCAACGCCCCTCACCCCCGACCCCTCTCCACGGAGGGAGAGGGGAGATCGCGCTGCATCCGCCGCGCGAACGATATATTCAGTGAGATGATCGCTGCCGGCGTTCTCCTCTCCCTTGCGGAGTGGGGACAGGGGTGAGGGTGTAGCCGCGACGATCGCTGATAATGCACTTCGCCCTGCATCACGACCATACACGCCGACACTCTCGCCAGTGAGCGAGAGCGAAGAGGCGGCGGAGGCCTTCATCAGGCACAGGTCACCCATCGATCCGCTCCACATAGACGCGGATGCGGCCGCCGCAGGAGAGGCCGACTTGCCAGGCGGTTTCGTCGGCGACGCCGAATTCCAGCATTTTCGGCTGGCCGCTCTCGATCACGTCGAGCGCGTCGGCGATGACCGCGCCCTCTACGCAGCCGCCGGAGACGGAGCCGAGAAACGTGCCCTCGGAATCTATCACGAGATGCGAGCCGACCGGGCGCGGGGCGGAGCCCCAGGTCTCGACCACGGTGGCGAGGGCGACGCCGCGTCCCTCGCGGATCCAGGCTTCGGCTTCGTGCAGGATGGCATCGTCGTTGGCGATCATGGCAACCTCCTCATGCAGCGATCGCGCGCAGCCAGCGGGCCGGATCGGCTTCGGGCGTGCGTGCGGAGGCGAGTGCGTCGCACAGCCCCTCCATGGAACGCAGGTTATGGATCGGGCGGAACTCATGCACATGCGGCAGCATGGCGCGGATACCCGAAGCGCGCGCCTGGAAGGCGTCGTAGCGCAAAAGCGGGTTGAGCCAGACGAGCCGCCGGCAGGAGCGCTTCAGCCGGTCCATCTCGAATGCGAGATCGGAGGAAATGTCACGCTCGAGCCCGTCGGTGAAGAGCAGCACCACGGCCCCCTGCCCCAGCACCCGGCGCGACCAAAGCCGGTTGAAATCGCGCAGAGCGGTGGCGATCCGCGTGCCGCCCTCCCAGTCCTGAACCCGCTGCCCGGCCCGTGCGAGCGCCTCGTCGGGATCGCGGCTGGTGAGTTCGCGGCTGATATTGGTGAGCCGGGTGGCGAAGACGAAGGAATGCACCTTGCGCCGGGTCTCGGCCACGGCATGCAGGAAATGCAGGAAGAGCCGGGAATATTCCGCCATCGACCCGGAAATATCGACGAGCGCCACGACCGGCGGATGGCGTACGGCGCGATCGGCGAAGGCGAGATCGATCGCGTGCCCGCCGGAACGCAATGATCGTTGCAGCGTGCGCCGCATATCGATGCGCGCACCGCGCGGATCGGGCCGGAAACGGCGTGTAACGAGCTCCTCCGCCGGCAGACGCAGCTGGCTGATCAGGCGCTTGCTGCGCGCGATCTCGGCGGCGCTCATCTGGGCGAAATCCTTGCTGCGCAGGACCTCGCGGTCGGAGACGGTGAGGCGTGCGGAAAACACCTCCTCCTTCTCCTCCAGTTGAGGCTTCTCGCCGGGCGGCTTGAGCGCCTCGGCGACGCGCGCCGCAGCAGCACGGGGCTTGTCCTCGTCCTTGCCCTTGCCCGGCGCCATCGGCGACATCTGCGCGATCAGCTTCTCGATCAGCGCGCGCCGGCGCCAGAACAGGCGAAAGGCCTGATCGAAGACGATGGTGTGCTCGTGCTTCTTCACGAAGACGGCGTGCAGCGTCCAATAGAAATCCTCGCGCTCGCCGAGCCGCGCCGCTTCCACGGCGTCGATGGCATCGACCACCGCGGCCGGGCCGACGGGAAGGCCGGCGGCGCGCAGGGCGCGGGCGAAATAGGCTATATTCTCGGCGAGCTTGCCGCTGCCCTCATGCTCGCCCGGATCGCTGGTGAGATGGTCGCTCATGATCCGATTGTGCGACGGCGCACGGGCGTGATGCAAGCGCTCGCATCACCGAACGCGTTACCGGATTTCTCACGACCCGGATGCTTGCCGACGCTGGGGCAAGCTGAAACGATGACACCATCAAACTTGATCTGCAGGGAGAAGAATCATGAGCGCCGTCGAAGCGAAACTGTCGGAAATGGGCCTCGCATTGCCGCAACTGCCGACCCCGATGGGCAATTACGTGCCCTGGAAGCGCGCGGGCGACCTCGTCTTCCTCTCCGGACAGGGCCCGCGCAAACCCGAAGGCGGCTCGCATACCGGCAAGGTCGGCGTCGATGTGGATACGGCTGCGGCCTATGAACACGCGAAGCTCGTCGGCCTGCAATTGCTCGCCGTGGCGAAACAGGCCGCCGGCGATCTCGACAAGGTGGAATTCATCAAGCTGCTCGGCATGGTCAACGCGACGCCGGAATTCGGCGAGCAGCCCAAGGTGATCAACGGCTGCTCGGATCTGCTGGTCGAGGCTCTGGGCGAACGCGGGCGCCACGCGCGCTCCGCCGTCGGCATGGGCTCGCTGCCCAACGGCATCACCGTGGAGATCGAGGCGATCATCCGGGTGCATGACTGACATTCTTTGAAGTCAAAAACGAAGAAAGCCGGGCAATCACCCGGCTTTCCATAGATATTCGAAATGGTGGAGCTTACGCCGCCACGGCCTTGGGCTGCACCTCGGCCATGTAATCCTCCATCAGCGTCCGGGTCATGTTGCCCGGCTGATAGCGGTGCGGCCCGATCTCCGAGACGGGGGTGACCTCCGCCGCCGTGCCGGTGATGAAGCACTCGTTGAAGCTGTCGAGCTCGTCCGGCATGATCCGGCGCTCGATCACCTCGAAACCGCGACGCTTGGCGAGGTCGATCACCGTGCGGCGGGTGATACCGTCGAGGAAGCAATCCGCAATCGGCGTGTGAATGGCCCCGTCGCGGGTGAAGAACACGTTCGCGCCCGTGCACTCGGCCACACGGCCCTGCCAGTCCAGCATCAGCGCATCGGCATAGCCCTTGCGCTCGGCGGCGTGCTTGGAGATCGTGCAGATCATGTAGAGGCCCGCAGCCTTCGAATGGCACGGCGCCGTCGCCGGATCGGGGCGGCGATATTCCGCGATATCGAGCCGGATGCCCTTCAGGCGCTCCGCCGGATCGAAGTAGCTCGGCCATTCCCATGCCGCGATGGCGAGGTGGATGGTGTTCTTCTGCGCCGAGACGCCCATCATCTCCGAACCACGCCAGGCGACGGGACGCACATAGGCGTCGACGAGCCCGTTCCTGGCGATGACGAGCCGCTTCGCCTCGTCGATCTCGGCGGCGGTGTAGGGGATCTCGAAATCGAGCACCTGGGCCGAACGCAGCAGGCGCTCGGAATGCTCCGTCGACTTGAAGATCTCGCCACCATAGGCGCGCTCTCCCTCGAATACGGACGAGCCGTAATGCAGGCCATGCGACAATACGTGCAGCTTGGTCTCCGCCCACGGCGTCATCGTGCCGTCCAGCCAGATCCAGCCTTCCTGCTGATCGAAGGATATAGGCGACATGGAAACGAACTCCCTAAAGTGTCTTATGCGTGTGCCGGATGCGCCCCCGGTGACACGCGATTGCGGCAATCGGCTGATTTACGTTCGATCATTTCGCCGATTGCGCTTGACGGGTAACAATCCTCTTGGGATATGTCAATAAGGCTGACATAACCGGATGAGAGATTTTTTGTGCCGATACGCTCTTCCCAACCTGCCGTTCTCGCGACCCTGAGCGACGAGCCGCCCGGCGGAGAAGCGCCGGGCAGGGATATCCCTGCCTACGACCTGATCGAGCTGTTCTTTTTCGCGTATCGGGATTTCGTATCCGGCCCGGACAGGATCCTCGCGGAATTCGGCTTCGGGCGCGCGCATCACCGGGTGCTGCATTTCGTATCGCGCCAGCCGGGTCTGACCATCGCGGAATTGCTGGACATCCTCAAGATCACCAAGCAGAGTCTCAACCGCGTGCTCAAGGAGCTGGTCGAGAAGGATTTCATCGCCAGTCGCATGGGCACGACGGACCGCCGACAGCGCCTCCTTTTCGCCACGCAAGCAGGCGAAGAGCTCGCCCTGCGGCTGGCCGACCTGCAGACCGGGCGCATCATGCGGGCGCTGGAAACGGTGCCGGCGGAGGAACGCGAGGCGATGCGTGGCTACGTCAAGCAATACCTGACCGCGATGGTCGATCCGCAGGAGCGCGCGCGCGTCGCGCAGCTCGCGGCCACACCCGCCTTGCGCCGTGGACCGGGCGAGGAGCGCTGATGCCCGCACGCCGGATCGAGCTGCCCGATGACGCACCGCATATCCTGGTGGTCGACGATGATCGCCGGCTGCGTGACCTCCTGAGCAAATTCCTCAAAGAGAACGGTTTTCGCGTCACCGCCGCCGCGAGCGCCGCCGAGGCGCGCGGGATGAGCGAGCATTTCGTCTTCGACGCGCTCGTCCTCGACGTGATGATGCCCGGCGAGAACGGTTTCGATTTCGCCCGCTGGCTGCGCACGCGCTCGCAGGTGCCGATCCTGATGCTCACCGCCCGCGCGGATTCGCAGGACCGGGTCACCGGGCTCGAGATCGGCGCCGACGATTACCTGCCCAAACCCTTCGAGCCGCGCGAGCTGGTTCTGCGTCTGAGCAACATCATGCGCCGCGCCGGCCCGGGCGAAGGCAAGGGCGGGACGATGCCCGAGACGATCCGCTTCGGCCCCTTCCTCTATCGTTTCGATCGCGGCGAGCTGCGCCGGGGCGAGGAGCTGATCCGCCTCACCGAGCGCGAACGCGAGATGTTGAACCTGCTCGGGCGCCGCCTCGGCGGCCATGTCCATCGCGAGGAGCTCGCCGGCGCCGGAGCCGCCGCGAACGAGCGCACGGTCGATGTGCAGATCAACCGGCTGCGGCGCAAGATCGAGACCGACCCGGCGAATCCGGTTTTCCTTCAGACGGTGCGCGGCATCGGTTATCGGCTTATCGTGGAGTGATGCGGCTTCTACGCACCAGGACCAATCGCCTCTCGCTACCGCGCCTGCCCGCGGGACGCTTTGTTGCGCTGCGCCGTGCGCTATCCCCGCTCGGCCGGATCTACGCCATCATCGCGAGCCGGGTCGGCGCGGCCATGCCGAAGGGGCTCTTCGCCCGCGCGCTGATCATCATCATCGCGCCGATCGTGCTGCTGCAATCCTTCATCGCCTATACCTTCATGGAGCGGCACTGGCAGACCGTGACCATGCGGCTCTCCTCCGCCGTCACCGCCGACATCGCCGCCCTGATCGACATCTACGAGACCTTCCCGCAGGACGAGGATGCGAGCGAACTCATCCGCATCGCGGACCGGCGGCTCGGGCTCGATGTCGAGATCCTGCGCGATACGGAACTGCCGCCGCCAGGGCCGAAACCGTTCTTCTCGATCCTCGATCAGGCCCTTTCCAGCGAGATCGCCCGGCAGGTCGACCGTCCGTTCTGGATTGACACGGTGGGGCGCTCCGACCTGATCGAGATCCGCATCCGGCTCGATGACGGGATCATGCGGGTGATCACCGAGCGCTCGCAGGCCTATGCCTCGAATTCCCACATCTTCCTGCTCTGGATGGGGGGCACCTCGCTCGTCCTGATGGGGATCGCCATCATCTTCCTGCGCAACCAGATCCGCCCGATCCTGCGGCTGGCCGAGGCGGCGGAGAGCTTCGGCAAGGGGCGCGAAATCGAATTCCGCCCACGCGGGGCGCGCGAGGTGCGCCAGGCGGGCCACGCCTTCATCGAGATGAAACGGCGCATCGAGCGCGCCATCGACCAGCGCACCACCATGCTCAACGGGGTGAGCCACGATCTGCGCACCATCCTCACCCGTTTCAAGCTCTCCCTCGCCCTGCTGGAGCCGAGCGACGAGGTGAACGATCTCGAGCGCGACGTCGACGAGATGAGCCGGATGCTGGAGGGTTACCTCGCCTTCGCGCGGGGTGATTCCGGCGAGCAGGCCGTGCCCACCGATCTGCGCGGCCTTCTCGGCGAGATCCGCGCCGATGCCGAGCGGCACGGGCATCCCACGCAGCTGCGCGTCGATGGTGATCCGACCGTCGTGGTGCGCCCCGACGCCTTCCGGCGCCTCGTCTTCAACCTCGTTTCCAACGCCGCGCGCCACGGCGAGACGATCGCGATCAACGCCAATCACGAGAGCCGCTGGCTGGTGCTGCATGTCGATGACGACGGGCCGGGCATCCCCGAGGACATGCGCGAGCAGGTGTTCAAGCCCTTCGTGCGGCTCGACGAGGCGCGCAACCAGGACGAGAGCGGCTCCGGTCTCGGCCTCGCCATCGCCCGCGACATCGCGCGCTCGCATGGCGGCGATATCAGTCTCGAGGACAGCCCGCTCGGCGGCTTGCGGGCGAGCCTGCGCATCCCCGCCTGATCAGCGCGTCGCCGCCGTGATACCGCCATCGACGACGATCTCGGTGCCGGTGATGTAGCGGGCCTCGTCGGATGCGAGGAACAGTGCCGCATGGGCGACGTCGAAGGAATCGCCCATCCGGCCCATCGGCACCTGCTTCGCGCGCGTTGCGGCGAAACCTTCGTAATCGCCGCCGGCATATTTCTCCGCGAGACGGCGCACCAGCGGCGTATCCATCAGGCCGGGCACCACGCAATTGAGCCGGATGCCGCGATCGGCGTAGATCACGGCGGTGGTCTTGGTCATCTGGATCAGCGCCGCCTTCGCCGCCGCATAGGCGACCTGCGGCTTGCCGATATAGCGCAGACCCGCGATCGAGGAGACGTTGACGACCGCGCCGCCACCCTGCGCCTCCATCATCGGCAGGGCGTGCTTGCAGGTGAGGAAGGCGCTGGTGAGGTTGACGTCCATCTGCTCGTCCCAGATCTCGTGGGTGAGCTCCACCGGCCCGCCCGGCTCGGAACGCCCGACATTGTTGACGAGGATGTCGAGCCGGTCGAAATCGCGCGCGATCAGGGTGAACAGAGCCGCGACAGCCTCGTCGTCGGTGACGTCGCAGGCATGACCGCTGAACGATCCGCCCTCCTCCGTGATCAGCCGCCCGGTCTCCTCCAGGGCGCGGGGGTCGCGGTCGATCCCGATGATGCGTGCGCCCTGGCGGGCGAAGATCGTGGCGATCGCCTTGCCGTTGCCGAAGCCCGGCCCGCTCGATCCGGCTCCGGTGACCAGCGCGACCTTGTCCGTCAGCTTCAGCATCGTCTCGACCTCCCGCCTCGCATTACGCGATGAATTCTCGGGCGAACATTACGCCGCACGCAGCCCCGTGACCATGTGGGCTTTCTCGATCCGAACCGGCAAGAACACCCATGAGCGCGCTTGAACGCCCATGAACGCGCATGAGCGCGCTTGAACGCCCTTGCGACGCGTGCGCCCGTCGTTGCCCGCATATCGGCATTTGCAAAGCGCGCCGCTTCTGCAAGAAAGAGGCATGCGTCGTATCACCATCATCGAGCCCGTTTCGCGCCTTGCCGTCTGGTCCCGCCGGGCGGCATTGATGTCGCTGGCCTCGACGGCGCTCGCGCTCTATCTCACGCGCGGACGCCATGTCGATCTCGATGCCGGGATCGCCGCCATTCTCGCAGGGCTCGCGTTGGCATTCATCGCCTTCGTCCTGTCGCTCGCCGCCTTCTCGCGGATCTGGCATCTCGGGCGGCGCGGATTCGGCTCGGCGGCGACCGGCTTCGTGCTCGCGGTGATGATCCTCGCGCTGCCGGTCTTCGTCGCCGGGCTTCGGCTCTACGCGCCCCAGCCGCGCGACATCAGCACCGATCCGGAGAACCCGCCGGTCTTCGCCGCTCCCGCCGACGCGCTGCCGCTGCGCCCGGGCCTTCTCGACCGGCTCGTCCCCGAAGCGCCGATGACGCAGACATGGCGGGCGCGGGCGATGGTCCGCCCGCTCTATCTCGACGCGCCGCCGCAGGAGGCCGAAGCGCTCGCGCGCCGCGCGGCTCGGGCGCTCGACCTGCATCTCGCGGATGAGCGCGGGCCGCCCCCCGTGGAGGCCGAGGCGGCCGAGGCCGCGCTTTCGCGCCTGCCCGGCGATCCGCCTCCCCTGCCCCCGCTGCGCCCGGATTTCGCGAGCGACCCGCAGCCGTTGATCATTCTGGACGGCATCGACGACGATACGCGTCCGATCATGCTCGAAGCCTCAGGCGAGACGCCGATCCTGCGCCTGCCGCTTCGGCTTTCGGTGCGCATCACCCCGGTGGGCGACCGGGTGCGCATCGATGCGCGGGCGACGGCGCCGCTGGGCAATTACGATATCGGCGCCAACAGCGCCCTGCTGCGGGCCTATCTCGCGGAGATCGCCTTTCTGGACAATCCGCGCTGAACGCGCTCACGCGGGACGGAAACTGCCTTCCAGCCCCACCTCTCCCTCGGCGCGCACCTGCCCACGCCCGGCGAGATCCTCGATATGGGCGAGGACGTTCAGCGAGGCGGCGCCGATCAGCGCCGGCGCGAGGCCGGGATAAACGTTCGCGACGATCTGCGGGATCGTGCCGTCACCGGCGGTGATACGCGCGAGGATCATCGCCTCACGCTGGCGGCGATGCGCGATCAGGGCACGCAGGAAGCGGTTCGGCTCGCGCACCGGACCGCCATGCCCGGGCCAGTAGATCGCGTCGTCACGTGCGCGCAGCTTGTCCAGCGAGCGCATATAGGCGGCCATGTCCCCGTCCGGCGGGCCGACGAAGGATGTCGACCAGGCCATGACGTGATCGCCGGAAAACAGCGCCTTTTCCTCATGCAGCGCGAAGGCGAGATGGTTGGCCGTATGGCCCGGCGTCGCGACCGTCTCCAGCGTCCAGCCCTCCCCCGAGACGATTTCGCCGTCGGCGAGTTCGCGCGCGGGCGCATGATCGCGGTCACCCGCGCCCTCCATGCGATTGGCCTCGCCGGTTTCGAGCGGTCGCGCGGCGCGATGCGGGCCACAGCCGATGATCGGCGCACCCGTCGCCTGCGCCAGCGGACGCGCACCGGGCGAGTGATCGCGATGGGTGTGGGTGACGATGATCGCGCCGAGGCGCGCATCGCCGATCGCCGCGAGGATCGCCTCGGTATGGGCCGGATCCTCGGGGCCGGGATCGATCACTGCGAGATCGCGGGTCCCCACGAGATAGGTGCAGGTGCCGGTGAAGGTCATCGGACCGCGATTGCCGGCGACGATGCGGCGCACCAGCGGGGATAGCCGCTCGCAAGTGCCGGTGGGAGCGTCGAATGTCGTCTCGAAGGTCAGTGGCTCGTCCATGGGGCTAGGTTCGGCGCTGGGCTCTGTTCTGGCAAGTGCCCGGATCGGGGGATTTCGGCAAGCGCTTCCGGCGCTTTTTCGAAGCTCGCGATATGCCGCCTGCCATGTCGCGATACCGACGCGGCGTCTCGCAAACAAGAAACCCGCCGTCGCTTTACGACGGCGGGCCCGATGTCGATAGGCTTCGATCAGAGGAAGCTCGTGCTTATTGCGATTTGGATCACATCAATCGCCGGGTAGAACCGAAAGCCGAAGCCCCCGGCGATTCATCTCCTCAAAACACGCCTGCCACGACGGCGCCGACGAAGACCAGCGCAGCGCAGACAGCAGCAACATTCAACTTTGGAACAAGGTTGAGCTTCGATATCAGGCCCATAGAAACCTCCCTGAAGGGGGGACCATGCCCAGAGATTAGCATGCTCAGCATTCGCTGCAAGACGCTTTCGACACAACCCCTGAGGAGGCGCCACTGACGATCATGATTAATCGTGGGTTAACGCACTGTATTGAAACAGGTTTGTGCCATTGTGAGCCCGAGTTGTTCACAGCTGTTTTTGCAGTGCGCTCTCGACGAATGCAGCGACCTGCAACGCCTTGTCGTCATTCCCAAATCCGGTAACGATCTGCACCCCGACCGGCATGCCCGCCGCATTGCGGAATCCGGGGACGTTCACTGCAGGGACACCGAGCAGCGTCCAGAGCCGGTTGAAACGCGATTCACCCGTTGCGGCAAGGCCTTCGGGCGCGGCTCCAGGGCTCGCGAAGGTCATCAGCGCATCATATTCGCGCAGGAACGACTTGGCTTCGCGCCGCGCATGATGGGCGGTGCGGCGCGCATCGTCATAGGCGCTCGCCGGCACATGCTGCGCTGCATCGAGCGTCTCGGTCAGGATGGGCGGCAAAAGGTCGCGGTGCGCGTCATATTCCCAGGCGAGCGCCCGGGCTGATTCGTAATCCTGGATGATTCCGTGGATGCCATAAGCGGCAGCCAGAGCCGCCGGCGCCGAAACGGGCGTCACCTTGGCGCCACCCGCCTCGATCGCCTTGACGGCGGCATCGAGGGCTGCAGCCGAATCGTCGTCCGGCGACCCGGCGAAATCCTGCGTGAGGAGCCCGATGCGCAGATCGGCACCCGAATCCGGCGCCCTGTCGCCGGGCAGCCGCAGATCGGGACGTTCGGAGAGAGCCGCGAGGCCATAGGCCAGATCAGGAATGCTCGCGGCGAACAGGCCGAGCGTGTCGAGCGCCCAGGAATAGCATTTGACGCCCACCGTCGGCAGCATCCGGAACGAGGGCTTGATCGCCGCCGTCCCGCAATAGGAGGCCGGCCGGATCA
>JBJHBI010000039.1:0-36927 GCA_050485405.1 Salinarimonadaceae bacterium | reverse complement strand
ATGTCGATCAGGTCGAGGATCGCGTGGCAGATGCCGGTGCCGAGCCCGTATTCCGCGGCACAGACGATCAGCTTCGTTTGCGACCCGGATGCCACGGCGCCCCTCACTGCGAATCGTATCCCGTTCGTGCCACGATAGTGCATTGTCGGGAAATCGCGACAAAAGCGTGTATCGAGCGTCGGTGAGAAGGGCCTCGCATCCCGCGAAGAGGAAGCTTGACGGCGGAAACTGTTCCAATCTAGCATGCGTGAAATTCCACAAAGTGGAACAAGAGGCGGCCAACGCCTCATCAGGGAGGGTAGGGCGTGGCGGAGGCGCAGGTCTCATCCGTCAAGACGATCGGTCGCGCGGCGATTGTGCTCAAGGCACTCGCCGCCGGGCCTCGCGGCGGCTCGCGGCTGACGGATATCGCGACCGTGACGGGCCTCGGAAAGGCGACCGTCCATCGCCTTCTCGGCGCCCTCGCCGATGTCGGCTTCGTCGATTACGACGATCTCGAAAAACGTTATCGGCTCGGCTACGCGCTCTTCGCGCTCGGAGCATCCGCGCGGTCCTTCCACGTGGTCGATCTCGCCCGTCCGAGCCTCGTGCGCCTCGCGGCGGAGACCGGCGACACGGTCTATCTTTCTCTGCGCGATGGTGACGAGGCGATCTGCGTCGACCGGCGCACCGGTTCGTTTCCCATTCGCACGCTGACCCTCGATGTCGGCGATCGCCGGCCCCTCGGGATCGGCGCGGGTGCGCTTGCGCTGCTCGCTTTCGACAGCGACGAGGAGATTGCGCGGGTCCTGCGCGTCAATGCGCCCGCGCGTCGCGATTATGCAGCCTTCAACGATGCCGCCTTGCGCGCCTTGATCGTGCAGGCGCGCGCGGATGGATACGCCTTCAACGACGGCAACATCGTATCGGCCATGAGCGCGATCGGCGTACCTGTGCGCGACGGCTCCGGGCGGGTACGCGCGGCTTTGTCCATCGCCGCAATTCGCGAGCGTTTCGAAGGTGAGCGGCTCGCGACGCTGGTGGGGCTTCTCCAGAAGGAAGCGTCGGAACTCGGCGCCGCACTGACGCAGGCGGCACATACGGCCTGCGAGCAGGTGACAGGGGCGCGTCGCACACGGATCAGGGAGGATGTCGCGTGACGATACCGCAAGCGTCGCCGGGGCAGGCCGGCGGCAATCTCGATACGAAGCGCTTCACCGCGATGCTGGATACGATGTGGCGCATCCGCGCCTTCGAGGAACTCGCGGTGCGCTCGCTCGACGAGAAACTCGTGCTCGGCGCGATCCACCCCTCGATCGGCCAGGAAGCCTGCGCGGCGGGGATATGCTGCAACATGGCGCGCGAGGACTTGCTGCTTTCGACCCATCGCGGACACGGCCATACCCTGGCCAAGGGTGCCGACGCGCTCGCCATGATGCGGGAACTGTTCGGGCGCGACGGCGGCACTTGCGGCGGCAAGGGCGGCTCGATGCATATTGCGGATTTCGATGTCGGCATGCTGGGCGCGAATGGCGTCGTCGCGGCCAACATCACCATCGCCGCCGGCGCGGCGCATGCGCTGAAGCTGCGCGGCGAGGAGCGGATCGTGGTCTGCATCTTCGGCGATGGCGCGATCAATCGCGGGCCGTTTCTCGAGGGGCTGAACTGGGCCAAGGTCTTCGATCTGCCGGTGCTGTTCGTCTGCGAGGACAATAATTTCTCCGCCACGACGCATACGGCGGCGATGACGGCGGGGCCGGGGGCGGCGGCGCGGGCGCAGAGCCTCGGATTGCCGGCGCAGACGGTGGACGGCAACGACGTCGTCGCGGTCGATGCCGCCACGCGCACCGCACTCGCGGCGCTTCACGCCGGTGAGGGGCCGCAATTCATGCATTGCAAGACCTACCGCATGACCGGTCACACGGCGGTCGATCCGGCGGGCTATCGCGACCAGGCAGAGGTTGAGAGCTGGCGCGGGCGTGATCCGATCGCGCGTCTGGGCGAAGCGCTGAAGCTCGCCGGTGTCGATCAGTCACGGCTCGATGAGGCGCGGGTCAGGGCCTATGCCGAAATGGAGGAGGTCTATGCCGCGGCGCGCGATACCGGCTGGCCGGATGTCGCCGGCGCCTATCGCGACGTACAGGATTGCGGCGACCCGCAGGCGAGGGCCTTCTCATGAGCGTGATCAGCTATCTCGAAGCGGGCAAGCGTGCGCTGCGCGAGGAAATGCAACGCGATCCGCGCGTCTGGGCACTCGGCGAGGATCTCGGACGCGGCGGCGTGTTCGGGCAGTACAAAGGCCTGATCGACGAGTTCGGCCCCGCGCGCATCGCCGATACGCCGATCTCGGAGGCCGGCATCATGGGTGCCGCCGTCGGTGCGGCAATGACGGGCACGCGACCCGTCGTCGAGATGCGCTTTTCGGATTTCGCGCTCTGCGCCGTGGACGAACTCGTCAACCAGGCGGCGAAGGCGCGTTTCATGTTCGGCGGGCAGATGCGCGTGCCGATGGTGGTGCGCGAGCCGATCGGGATGTGGCGCTCGTCCGCCGCGCAGCATTCGCAGTCGCTGGAGGCCTGGTACACCCATATTCCGGGCCTTGTCGTCGTCGCGCCCGCAACGCCGGCGGATAATCTCGGCCTGCTCAAGAGCGCGATCCGCAACGACGATCCGGTGGTCTATCTGGAGCATAAGGGGTTGTGGCCGCTGGAGGGCGAGGTGCCGGACGGCGAGCATCTCGTGCCGCTCGGCGAGGCCGAGATCGTGCGCGCGGGCCGCGATCTCACGCTGGTCACCTGGTCGGCCACGCGCCAGACCTGCCTCAGTGCCGCCGATGCGCTGGAGGAGGTCGGGATCGATGCCGAGATCATCGATCTGCGCACGCTCTGGCCCTGGGATCGCGACCGCGTCGTCGCATCGGTCGAGAAGACCGGGCGGCTGCTGGTCGCGCATGAGGCTGTGGCGGTGTCGGGCTTCGGAGCGGAAATCGCGGCGACAGTCGCGCAAGAGCTGCATCACCGCCTGAGGGCGCCGGTGCAGCGCCTCGGCGCGCCGCGTATTCCGATTGCCTACGCACCCCCGCTGGAAGACGAGGCGAGGGTGACGCGGGAGAAGATCATCGACGCAGCGAAGGCGCTCTGCCTGCCCGTCGCGGCGTCCTGAGGCGTCGGCTGCAAGGGAAGCAGCCGGCATAACTAGGGAGGAGAAAATAATGAAACTGGTCAAGACCCTGATGGCGGCCGCGACCGCCGTCGCCATACTCGGAGCCGCGCCCGTCGCTGCGGATTACCGCGACGAATACCGCGTCTCCACCGTCGTCCCCGCACCCTTCCCCTGGGGGATTGCTGCGGAGCGCTGGGCCGAGCTCGTGGCCGAGCGCACGGATGGGCGCATCAACATGCAGATCTATCCCGGCGCGCAGCTCGTCCAGGGCGAACAGACCCGCGAGTTCACCGCGATGCGTCGCGGTGTGATCGACATGGCGGTCGGCTCCACCATCAACTGGTCGCCGCAAATCGCGGAACTCAACGTCTTCTCGCTGCCCTTCCTGATGCCGGATTACGAGGCGCTCGACGCGCTGACGCAGGGTCCGGTCGGTGAGCGGATCTTCGAGCTGATCCAGGAGAACGGCGTGGTGCCGCTGGCCTGGGCGGAGAACGGCTTCCGTGAGGTGACGAACTCGCAGCGTGCGATCCGTACGCCGGAGGACATGCAGGGCCTGAAGATGCGCGTGGTCGGCTCGCCGATCTTCAACGACATCTTCACGACGCTCGGTGCCGACCCCACCCAGATGAGCTGGGCGGATGCGCAGCCGGCCCTGACGACGGGCGCGGTCGATGGTCAGGAAAACCCGCTGACGATCTATTCGGTGCTCAACATGCACGAGCTCGGCCAGAACCACGTCACCCTGTGGCGCTACCTCGCCGATCCGCTGATCTTCGCGGTCAATCAGGAGGTCTGGGATTCCTTCACGTCGGAGGATCAGGAGATCGTGCGTCAATCGGCGATCGATGCCGGCGCGCATGGTGTCGAGGTGGCGCGGGCCGGCCTCACGGATGACGATCAGAGCCTGATCGAGGAAATCCGCGGCTTCGGCGTCGAGATCGTCAGCCTGACCGACGAAGAGCGGCAGGCCTTCGTCGATGCCACCCGCCCGGTCTACGAGGCCTGGCGCGACCGTATCGGCGGCGACCTCGTCGACATGGCCGAGGAATCCGTCGCCAACCGCTGATACGCGACGTCACGATGCAAGCGGGATCGCGCCGGCACACCTGCGCGGTGCGATCCCCGTCCGCCTTTTCCCGCCACGCGACCGGAGCCTTCCGCGATGAGCGACGAACGCGACATTCCGCTTACGCCGCAAAGCCCGGATACGGGTACCGACCACGTCTTCGTCACCGTGAAGATCGAGGAGGCGCTGGGCGCCGCCGCGATGGCGATGATCTGCCTGATCTCGTTCGGCAACGTGCTGACGCGCTACTTCACCAACATCTCCTTCGCCTTCACGGAGGAGTTCTCGGTGGTGCTGCTGGCCTTCATGACCTTCGTCGGAGCCTCGGCCGCATTCGCGAGCAACGAGCATATCCGCATCACCTTCTTCCTCCAGCGCATGCCGCGCCCGGTGCGCTGGCTGTGCGAGATGATCACCGTCATCGTCACCACGCTGCTATTCGCGATGATCGTCCATCAGAGCGCGCAGGTGACCTATGACGAGTGGTTCTGGGGCGAAACCTCGGCGGGTATGGGCAACCCGGTCTGGCTCTATACGATCTGGCTGCCGATCCTTTCCATCGCCATCATCCTGCGGGTTCTCGGGCGCGGCTATGCCCGCCTGATCCGCGATCCGCGCGGCGTGTGAGGCGGCCATGATCGAAGCCAATCTCGCGCTGCTGCTCACCTTCGTCGTGCTGATGCTGATCGGCACGCCGATCGCCGTCGCTCTCGGTCTCGGTGGTGTCGCCGGGATCATGATCGGGCTCGATGCCGGAGCGCTCGGCACGCTCGGTACCAACCCCTACAACGCGGTGGCGAAATATCCGCTGATCGCGATCCCGCTCTTCATCCTCACCGGCATGATGTTCGAGCGCTCCGGGGTCGCCGCCCGGCTCGTCGCCTTTGCGCAGGCCTGTATCGGGCCGCGCAAGGGCGGTCTCGCGCTCGTCGCCATTCTCGTCTGCCTGATTATGGGTGGCATGTCGGGCTCCGGCCCTGCCGATGCGGCTGCGGTCGCGACCGTGATGCTGCCCTCGATGATGAAGGCGGGCTATCCCAAGCCGTTCTCGGCGAGCGTGATCGCGGCTTCGGCCTCGACCGCGATCCTGATCCCGCCCTCGATCGCGCTGATCGTCTATTCGGTGCTGGTGCCGGGTACCGATCTGCGCGCGCTCTTCGCCGCCGGCCTGATCCCCGGCCTGCTCGTCGGCCTCGCCATCGCGATCCCCACCGTCATCCTCTCGCGCAAGCACGGTTTCGGCGCCGACGAGAGCCCGGACCGTCCGGCCTTCTGGCCGGCCCTGTGGCGGGCGATGCCGGGGCTGATGGCGCCGGTGATCATCCTCGGCGGCCTGCGCAGCGGCCTGTTCACCCCCACCGAGACCGCCGTCGTCGCGGTGTTCTACGGCTTGTTCGTCGGGACGGTGCTCTACCGCACCATGGGCTTTCGCGACATCTACTACGCACTCGTCGAGAGCGCGAAGATCTCCGGTGTGCTGATGCTGATCATCTCGCTCGCCGGCATCTTCGCCTGGGCGGGCTCGACCATGGGGGCCTTCCGCGCGACGGCGCAGATGATCCTGACGATCAGCGACAATCCCTGGATCATCCTGCTCCTGATCATGGGCGTGCTGCTGCTCGCGGGCATGGTGCTGGACGGAGTGTCGATCTACCTCATCACGCTGCCGCTGCTGGTGCCGATCGTGCAGGCCTTCGAATGGTCGTTCGTCTGGTTCGGCGTGGTGATGGCGATCAACATCGCCATGGGGCAGTTCACGCCACCCGTTGCGGTCAATCTGATGGTGACGGCGCGGATTGCCGGGATACCGCTGGAGAGCACCTTCCGATGGGTCGGATGGCTGTTGCTCTCAATGGGCGGTGCGCTCGCGCTCGTGATCGCCTTCCCCGAGATCGCGCTCTGGCTGCCCAGGGTGCTGGGTTATCGCATCACATAAGAAAGAAACGAGGAAACCATGAGCGATCAGGATCGCGCCAACGAGATGACGGGCGGTGAAGCACTCGCCCGGATGCTGATGGCCCACGGGGCGGGGCCGATGTACGGTATGGGCGGCTTCCAGCTGCTGCCGTTCTATGATGCGGCGCGCCGGCTCGGCCTGCGCCATACGCTGATCAACGACGAGCGCTGCGGTGTCTTCGCGGCGGATGCCTATGCCAAGGTGTCGGGCCGCGTCGGGCTCGTCGACGCCACGCTCGGGCCGGGCGCGACCAATCTCGTCACCGGTCTGGTCGAGGCGCTCAATGCCGGCTCGCCGATCGTGGCGATCGTGGGCGATACGCACCGCGCCCATTCCTGGAAGAACATGACCCAGGAGGCGCATCAGGCCGATATCCTGCGCCCGGCCTCGAAGGAGGTGATCCGCGTCGAGATGATCGAGCGGCTGCCCGAACTCGTGCGTCGCGCCTTCATGGTGGCAACGACGGGGCGGCCCGGGCCGGTCGTGGTGATCGTGCCGGAAGACATCTGCCACGACAGTCATCCCTTCGACCCGGATGCGCTCGTGGCCGATGAGCGCTATCAGGCGGCGCCAGCCCTGCGCGCGCGGCCCGATGCCGATGATCTGGCGAAGGCGGCGGCACTTCTCGCGAAAGCCGAAAAGCCGCTGATCCTCGCCGGTGGCGGGGTGCATATCTCGCAGGCCGCGGCCGCGCTTCAGGCCTTCGCCGAGGCGCACGGCATCCCGGTGGCCCATACGCTGAGCGGGAAGGGCGCCATCGCCTGCACGAGCGATCTCTCGGCGGGCCTGTTCGGGCGCTATGACCGCATCGCCAACGGCATGATCAGCGAGAGCGACTGTCTGCTCGTGATCGGCTGCAAGCTCGGCGAGATCGCGACCAAGCGCTACACGGTACCCGAGCCTGGCAAGGTGCTGATCCATCTCGAATGCGTCGCGGAGGAGATCGGGCGCACCTATGCGCCGACGGTGCCGCTCTGGGGCGACGTCAAGGCCGGGATCGCCGACCTCGATGCGGCGATGAAGGCGCTCGGCTCGAATGCCGCATCGCGGGCGGATTGGTGCGCGCAGGTGCCGGTTCGCATGGCAGCCTGGCGCGAGAGCGCGCGCGAGCGGCTCGAAAGCGACGAGACGCCGGTGGGAATGGGACGGCTCATGGGCGAGCTCAACAAGGTTCTCGCCGATGACGCGATCCTGATCGCCGATGGCGGTTTCGCCGCGCATTGGGGCGGTCTGCTCTACGATTCCAAGAAAGCCGGGCGCGGTTTCGTTCCCGATCGCGGCTTCGCCTCCATCGGCTACGGCCTGCCCGGCGCGATCGGTGCGAGCCTCGCCGCACCCGACCGGCAAGTCGTGGCGCTGACCGGTGATGGCGGCTTCAACATGGTGCTGGGTGAATTGGAAACCGCGCGCCGGATGGGGCTCTCGCCGGTCATCATCGTGGTCAACAACGCCGCTTCCGGCTATGTGAAAGCGTTGCAGCACCTGATGTACGGGGAGGGGGCGTACCAATCCTCGGACCTCGCGGAGACCGATTACGCGAAGGCCGCCGAGGCGCTCGGCTGTCGCGGCATCCGGGTCGAGGAGCCGGGCCGGCTCGCCTCCGCCCTGCGCGAGGCGCTCGCGGGAAGCGGGCGTCCGACCGTGCTCGATGTGGTCGTCACGCGCGATCCGGCGAAGATGCTGCCCGCCGCCGATAATCGCGCGGTGAAGGTCAAGAAAGGCGACCGCGTTGCCTGACGAGCCAGCGCCGATCCTCGCCGACAGCATCACCCGGATCGGCCCCGACGCCGCCGGCGCCGTCGTGGTCACCGGCTCGCATGGCGGCGTCTATGCCGCCTGGCTCGCGCGCAAGGCGGGGTGCCGCGCCGCGATCTTCAACGATGCCGGTGTCGGGCGCGATCAGGCGGGGATCGGCGGTCTCGCCTGGCTCGACGCACACGATATGGCGGCGGCGGCAATCGATCATCGCAGTGCCGATATCGGCGATGCCGCAGCCATGATGGCGCACGGGATCGTCTCGCATGTGAATACCCGCGCCGCCGCATGTGGCGTGGCTCCCGGCCAGAATTGCGAGGAGGCCGCGCGGCTCATCGCCGCAGCTTCCGTTCCCCAGGGCGCGATCGAGACCGTCAGCGAGGCGCGGGAGGAGATCACGGAGGAGGGCGCCGCACGGCGCATCGTGCTGATCGATTCGGCCTCGCTGGTGGATGCGCGCGATGTCGGGCAGATCGTGATCACGGGGTCGCACGGGGCCTTGTTCGGCAATGATGCGATGAATGCGCTCAAGGTCGACGCCGCTTTCGCGGCCTTCAATGATGCCGGTGGCGGGGTCGGTGTCTCGCGCCTGCCGGCCCTGGAGGGGCGGGGAATCGCGGCGGTGACGGTCTCCGCAGCATCCGCGCGAATCGGTGATGCGCGCTCGACCTTCGAGGACGGTATCGTCTCTGCAGCCAATCCGTCGGCGCTGTCGCGCGGCGCCCGCATCGGCGAGAGGCTACACGATTACGTGAGCCGCCTCGTTCGCGTGCCTTAACGGAACGTCTGGTTACGGAACATAAACCATCTTGTTGCATTCAGATCACAGGATCAACGCTCACGCAAAATTCAGCGAGTGTGGCGCGACCTTGCCTTTATTGAGGCGTTGAAGATCGTGCTCTCGTTGAATTTCGCAAGAAGGATGACATGTCCCAGTTCCGTGCTTCCCAACTCACGCGCCGTGTTTTTCTGGCGGGTCTGCCGCTGACGCTCGGCGCCTGCGTCTCCGCCGGTCGATCCGCCCAGCCGGTGGTCCAGGCGGCGAATGTCGTCGATCCGTTCTACGTATCGATGTACGGCGCCATTCATGACGAGCCGTTCCCGGTTCCCGCCATCGACGTCTCGCAGATCGATCGCCGTTTCCTGCGTCAGGAAGTCGATTTCGTCGGCCCCGAGGAGCCCGGGCGTGTCGTCGTCGACCCCTCGCGCCGCTTCCTTTATCTCGTGCGCGAGAACGGGCGCGCGCTGCGCTACGGCTGCGGCGTCGGACAGGCCGGCTTCGATTACGAGGGCGATGCGGTGATCGCGCGCAAGGCCGAATGGCCGCGCTGGACGCCGACGCAAAACATGATTCGCCGCGAACCCGAGCGTTATGGCCCTTATTCCGGCGGCATGCCCGGTGGCCTCGACAACCCGCTCGGCGCCCGTGCGCTCTATCTCTACAAGGACGGGCGCGACACGCTCTATCGCATCCACGGCACCAACGAGCCCTGGTCGATCGGTCAGTCAGTGTCCTCGGGCTGCATCCGCCTGTTCAACCAGGACATCATCGATCTGCATCGCCGCGTGCCGCGCGGGACGGAAGTCACCGTCCTCACTCACGGTTCGAGCCATCGCACGCGCGAAGCGCTCGTCTGATCCTTCCGGCCCGCCATCGTGCGGGCCGGTTCTTTTGCATCGGCGGTCAGTGATTGTCGCGCGGGGCGCCTTGGCTTTGCGCGATACGCTGATATTTCACCGCCGGCTTGAGCACCATTCCCTCTGAGAGCTGATCGACCATCGAGCGCTGGATCTCCTGCCACGGCGTCTGGCTGGCCGGGTAGGGGTAGCCACCGCGCGCTTCGAGATCGGCCCGGCGGCGATCCAGTTCCTCGCTCGAAACCAGGATATCCGCCTTGCGCTTGCGCAGGTCGATGCGGATCCGGTCGCCCGTCTGCAACAGGGCGAGCCCGCCACCGACGGCGGCTTCCGGCGAGGCGTTCAGTATCGAAGGCGTGCCCGATGTGCCGGACTGGCGCCCGTCGCCGATGCAGGGTAGCGAGAACACACCGCGCCGGATCAGTTCGCCCGGCGGCTGCATGTTCACCACCTCAGCCGCGCCCGGATAGCCGATCGGCCCGGTGCCGCGCATGATCAGGATGGTATGGTCGTCGATGCCGAGCGCGGGATCGTCGATCCGGTCGTGATAGTCCTCTGGCCCGTCGAACACCGCGACCTTGCCCTCGAAGGCATCGGGATCATTCGGATCATCGAGATAGCGCTTCTGGAATTCCTCCGAGATCACGCTCGTCTTCATGATGGCCGAATCAAACAACGTGCCCTTCAGATTGAGGAAGCCGGCCTGCTGGCGCATCGGCTCGTCATAGGGTCGGATCACGTCGCGGTCCCAGCTGAAGCGCTCGGCATAATTCTCGCCGGCGGTGCGGCCATTCGCCGTGAGCGCGCCCTCGTGGATCTTGCCCTTGGCGATCAGCTCCGCCATCACGGCGGGCAGGCCGCCGGCGCGGTAATACTCCTCCGCCAGATACTCGCCCGCAGGCTGCACGTTGACCAGCAGCGGAATGTCGAAGCCGACCTTCTCCCAATCGTCGCATTCCAGCGGCACGCCCATATGGCGCGCGATCGCGTTGAGATGGATCGGCGCGTTGGTCGAGCCGCCGATGGCAGAGCAGGCGACGATGGCGTTCTCGAAGGCTTCGCGGGTGAGGATGTCGGAGGGTTTGAGATCCTCCCAGACCATGTCGACGATGCGCCGTCCGGTATCGTAGGCGGCTTGGCCGCGCTCGCGGTAGGGCGCGGGGATCGCCGCCTGCCCGGGCAGGCTCATGCCGAGCGCCTCGGCGAGGGCGTTCATGGTGGAGGCCGTGCCCATCGTGTTGCAATGGCCGTTCGAAGGCGCGGAGCTGCGAACGATTTCGAGGAATTCTTCGTAACCGATCTCGCCCGCCGCATGACGCTCACG
This sequence comes from Salinarimonadaceae bacterium, assembly GCA_050485405.1. Taxonomy (GTDB): domain Bacteria; phylum Pseudomonadota; class Alphaproteobacteria; order Rhizobiales; family Beijerinckiaceae; genus Saliniramus. The sequence goes on along the minus strand of JBJHBI010000039.1, from coordinate 26,043 downwards.
CGCCTTCCAGACCACGGTGCCGGAGCCGACGCGCTCGCCGTTCATCCAGCCGTTGAGCATGGGGCCGACATTGAGATTGATCGCCGGAATATTCACCGTCGCCGCCGCCATCAGCAGGGCGGGGGTGGTCTTGTCGCAGCCGGTCAGCAGCACGACGCCGTCGAGCGGATAGCCGTAGAGCGTCTCCACGAGCGAGAGATAGGAGAGATTGCGGTCGAGCATCGCGGTGGGACGCTTGCCGGTCTCCTGGATCGGATGGCAGGGGAATTCGAAGGCGACCCCGCCCGCCGCCGCGATCCCCTCGCGCACGCGCTTGGCGAGATCCGTATGGTGGCGGTTGCAGGGGGAGAGGTCGGAGCCCGTCTGGGCGATGCCGATGATCGGCTTGCCGCCCTGCAATTCCTCGCCGGTGAGGCCGTAATTCAGGTAGCGCTCGATATAGAGCGCGGTCATGCCCGGATTGTCCGGATTGTCGAACCACAGCCGAGAGCGCAGCTGCTCGGGCGCGATGATCTTCTCGCGGCGTGACTTTTCGTCTTCGGACTTTGCGCTCTTGAACATTGCGCGTTTCCTCCCGTCATTGGCTCGAACCACCCCGGCGGCGTCGGGCGCCGTCTTCTTCGAGGGGGTGGTTCGTATTCGCTGATGACGACAGGAGAGCACGAGCCCGGCGGTCAGACAATCGCCGGGAAATGCCAATACCGCCTCGGGGCAACGCGCCCGCGACGCGTCCGCTCAGAGCCCGAGCATCAGCCGGATGTTCTGGACGGCGGCGCCGGAAGCGCCCTTGCCCAGATTGTCGAGCCGCGCGACCAGCACGGCCTGGCCGTATTCGGGATGGGAATAGACGCGCAGCTCCATCTGGTCGGTGCCGTTGAGCGCCTCCGGCTCGATGCGGGTCTCATCCTGGGTCGGGACCACCCGCACCAATCCGCCATCGCCGTACCAATCGCCCAGCGCGCGCTCCAGATCGGCTGCGCTCGCGCCACCGAGCAGATCGAGATGCAGCGGGATCGAGATCAGCATGCCCTGATGGAATTTGCCGACGGAGGGAACGAAGATCGGGCGCCGCGCCAGCTTGGCGTATTTCGTCAGCTCCGGCAGGTGTTTATGCGCAAAGTTCAAACCATAGAGCGTGAAGTTCGGCGCTTCGCCCTGCTCGTATTGCTCGATCATCTGCCGCCCGCCGCCGCTATAGCCGGATACGGCGTTGATGGTGATCGGAAAATCTTCCGGCAGCAGGCCCTTCTCGACGAGCGGACGGATGAGCGCGATCGCGCCTGTCGGATAGCAACCCGGGTTGGCGACGCGGTCGGCGCCCGCGATCATTTGCGCCTGACCCGGCTCCATCTCGGCGAAACCGTAGACCCAGGCGTGATCGGTCCGATGCGCCGTCGAGGCATCGAGGATGCGCGGGCGTTCGCCTTCGAGGGAGTCGGCCAGCGCCACCGCTTCGCGCGCCGCATCGTCCGGCAGGCAGAGCACGACGAGGTCGGCTTCACGCATCATCTCGCGCCGGGCCTGCGGATCCTTGCGTTGCGCGGGATCGATGCTGATGATCTGCGCGCCGGCCACCTTTTGCAGCTTCTCGCGGATCTCGAGCCCGGTCGTCCCGGCTTCGCCGTCGATGAAGATCTTTTTGGTCTGATTGTCGTGCGGGCTGGTCATGGCTTTTTCCGTTCTTGCTGATGCCGCTCGGCATCCTCGTGCGTCGATGATTTCGGGCAGTGACCGCGTCCGGCGCGCAATAAAAAAGCCGCACGGAACGCGCGGCTGGCTTGGGCGGATTTCAGAAGAAAACGCGCGTCATCGCAGCCGCTGTGGAGCGGTGATCATACGTCGGCTGCGGCGTTCGAAATGCGTCTTCATGACGAGATCAATGCGTTCGTCCGGTTGCTTTGTCAAGCGAAAGTGGCGGTGTGAAATGATACGAAAAAGGCCCCGGATCGCTCCGGGGCCTCGGTTCTCGATAGTGGCGCGTAGGCCGGGCCTGGATCAGAAATCCATGCCGCCCATGCCGCCCATGCCGCCGCCCGGCATGGCGGGGGCCGATTCCTTCTTCGGCAGCTCGGCAACCATCGCTTCGGTGGTCACGAGCAGGCCGGAGACGGAGGCCGCATCCTGGAGCGCGGTGCGCACGACCTTGGCCGGGTCGACGATGCCGGCTTCGAGCATGTCGACGAAGGTCTCGGTCTGGGCGTCGAAGCCGTAGGTGGCGGAGGAGTTCTCGTTGATCTTGCCGATCACGATCGAGCCTTCCACACCGGCATTGGCGACGATCTGGCGCAGCGGAGCCTCGAGCGCCTTGGAGACGATCTTGATGCCGGCCTGGATGTCGTGGTTGTCGTCGGTGAGCTTGTCGACCGCAGCCTTGGCACGCAGGAGCGCGGTGCCGCCGCCGGGGACGATGCCTTCCTCGACCGCCGCGCGGGTGGCGTTGAGGGCGTCGTCGATGCGGTCCTTCTTCTCCTTCACCTCGATCTCGGTCGAGCCGCCGACGCGGATCACCGCGACGCCGCCCGCGAGCTTGGCCAGGCGCTCCTGGAGCTTCTCACGGTCGTAATCGGAGGTGGTCTCTTCGATCTGACCCTTGATCTGAGCGACGCGGGCTTCGATGTCTTCCTTGGCACCGGCGCCATCGACGATGGTGGTGTTCTCCTTCTCGATCCGCACGTTCTTGGCGCGGCCGAGCATGTCGAGCGTCACGTTCTCGAGCTTGATGCCGAGATCTTCCGAAACGGCCGTGCCGCCGGTGAGGACGGCGATGTCCTCGAGCATGGCCTTGCGACGATCACCGAAGCCCGGCGCCTTGACGGCGGCGATCTTCAGGCCGCCACGCAGCTTGTTGACGACGAGGGTGGCGAGCGCTTCGCCTTCGATGTCCTCAGCGACGATCAGCAGCGGCTTGCCGGACTGAACGACGGATTCGAGGATCGGGAGCATCGGCTGCAGCGAGGTCAGCTTCTTCTCGTGGATGAGGATGTAGGGATCCTCGAGCTCGGCGACCATCTTCTCGGAATTGGTCACGAAATACGGCGAGAGGTAGCCGCGATCGAACTGCATGCCCTCGACGATGTCGACTTCGGTGTCGGCGGTCTTGGCTTCCTCGACGGTGATGACACCCTCGTTGCCGACCTTCTGCATGGCATCGGCGATCATCTGGCCGACGAGCTTGTCGCCATTGGCGGAGATGGTGCCGACCTGCGCGACTTCACCGGAGGAGTTCACCGGGCGGGCGCGGTTGCGGATGTCCTCGATGGCGACCTTCACGGCCATGTCGATGCCGCGCTTGAGATCCATGGGATTCATGCCGGCGGCAACCGACTTGGCGCCTTCCTTGACGATCGCCTGGGCGAGAACCGTCGCGGTGGTGGTGCCGTCACCGGCCAGATCGTTGGTCTTCGAGGCCACTTCGCGCACCATCTGGGCGCCCATGTTCTCGAACTTGTCGGAAAGCTCGATTTCCTTGGCGACCGTCACACCGTCCTTGGTGATGCGGGGCGCACCGAAGGCCTTGTCGATCACGACGTTGCGGCCCTTGGGACCGAGCGTGACCTTCACGGCGTCGGCGAGAATGTCCACGCCGCGCAGCATCTTGTCGCGCGCTTCCGTGGAGAACTTTACTTCCTTGGCTGCCATGTTGACACTTCCTCTTGGAATTTCGGGATCGCCCTGCGCCCGGATCGGGCCGGGATCCCGTCTGTTTCATCGCGCGGCGGCGCCCATGGGGGCGGCGCGCCGCAGGTTCGACACGAAGCGGCGCGTTACGCGACGACGCCCATGATGTCGGATTCCTTCATGATCAGCAGGTCCTGGCCGTCGATGCGGACCTCGGTGCCCGACCACTTGCCGAAGAGCACGCGGTCACCCGCCTTGACGTCGAGCGCTGCGATCTTGCCGGTCTCGTCACGAGCACCGGGACCCACGGCGATGACTTCGCCTTCCTGGGGCTTTTCCTTAGCGGCATCCGGAATGATGATGCCACCCTTGGTCTTCTCTTCCGCTTCGATGCGGCGAACCACGACACGATCGTGCAGGGGACGGAAATTCATGTGTGCGTCCTCGTTTTCTCTGGCGTTGAGGCCGGATTTGCGATACCCGGGACCCCGATTGAACACACTGTTAGCACTCTCACCAGGTGAGTGCTAAAGCTGGGTCGGAGATAAGCACGGCGCGCCGCCCTGTCAAGACATTCACGCAAGCGACGATCGCATTCGCGCACATGGACGGCGCAAGGCCGGGCGCGCGGCGCAGACGGCCGGTTTGTCGAGGCGCATACGGGTCTTGTGCGCACAGGCGGTTGACCCGCGCCGGATGCGGCCCAGAATGAAGTCAATCGAAGCCGCAGCATCAGAACAAGGCGCCATCATGAGCGAAACGCCCCGCGACAGCGATATCTCTCCCGACACCTCCACCGATCATTCTCCCGACACCGCCGCCGCCCGCCCGGCGCGCCCGCCGCGTGTCGGCCTGTTCGTGACCTGCCTCGTCGATCTGATGCGCCCTTCGGTCGGCTTCGCCGCGGCGAAGCTGCTGGAGGAGGCGGGTTGTCACGTGGAAGTGCCACTTCAGACCTGTTGCGGTCAGCCGGCCTATAATTCGGGCGATCGCGGCACGACGCGCGACCTGGCCGAGCAGGTGATCGACGCGTTTGCCGGGTTCGATTACGTCGTCGCCCCGTCGGGCTCCTGCGCGGGCATGATCCGCACGCATTATCCCGAACTCTTCCACGACGATCCGAACTGGCTGCCGCGCGCCAATGCGCTGGCGGCAAAGACCTACGAGCTGACGAGCTTCCTCGTCGACGTGATGTTCCATACCCGCACGGGCGCGCGCTTCGCGCGGCAGGTGACCTATCACGATTCCTGCGCGGGATTGCGCGAACTCGGCGTTCAGAACCAGCCGCGCAAGCTGCTCGGCGCGGTCGAGGGGCTGGAACTGGTGGAGATGGCCGAATCCGACGTCTGTTGCGGTTTCGGCGGGACGTTCGCCGTCAAATACGGCGAGATCTCGAATGCCATCGTCGAGGCCAAGGCGAAGAACATCGCCGGATCCGGCGCCCCGGTCCTGCTCGCCGGCGATCTCGGCTGCCTGATGAACATGGCCGGCAAGCTCTCGCGCGACGGCAAGACCGTCGAGGTCCGCCACATCGCCGAAGTGCTGGCCGGCATGACCGACGAGCCGGCTATCGGCCGACAGGATTGAGCCGGCCGCCTCAGCGGGGCATGAGTCGCGTCGGGGGGATGTTCGTCGTCATTTCGCGCGGTTCCGGCTCGACGAAGGTGGCGAGCGCCCACATCCCCGCATAGCCGAGGCCGGCGAGGATGCCGAGTATGACGATCAGACGAAAAAGCGTGGGCACGACCGGGACCGCGTTACAATGACGACATTGCTCTCATTACGACCACGGCTGTGCTTGCAAGGCAAGCGCCGGAGAGCACGTATTCACCCCGGTTCGCCGTTGCGGATCGGCGGCTGGAAGGACAGGCCCATATCCCAGGGGAAGTAGATCCAGGTGTCCTGGCTGACTTCCGTTACGAAAGTATCGACCAGCGGACGCCCGGCGGGCTTGGCATAGACGGTGGCGAAATGCGCCTTGGGCAGCATCTCGCGCACGACCCGCGCGGTCTTTCCGGTATCGGTCAGATCGTCGATGACGAGGACGCCGCTGCCCTGGCCGTCACCGAGGCTGCGCACCGCCGGCGCGATATCCTTGATGACCTGGAGCTGCCCCTGCTGCTGGTAATCGTGGTAGCTCGCGATACAGACCGTCTCGATCAGCCGCAATTCCAGCTCACGCGCGACGATCGCCGCAGGCACCAGACCGCCCCGGGTGATGCAGACGATGCCCTCGAAGGGCCCGGCGGCGGACAACCGCCATGCGAGGGCGCGGGCATCGCGGTGAAACTGGTCCCAGGAGACCGGAAAGGCTTTGTCGGCGGGGCTGGTCATCGTCTTCGTCCTCGGGCGCTGAATTCACAGATAATGGGTCACGCCGGCGCGTCGTCGCCGGTGGTGCGGTCGAGCAGGGCGCGGATGTCGGTCATGGCCGCGTCGATGGCGGCGCGGTCGCGGCCGCGCACGACGATCTGGTTGCGAAAGCCCTCGCCGGTGAAGGAGGGGTAGGAACCGATCGAGACGTCCGGATGCACCTTGTCGATCTCGGCCAGCGCGCTCGCGTATTTGCCCTCCGGCAATCCGCGCGCGTCGATCGTCTCGGCGATGACCTTGATGCCGGTCTCGAGCCGCCCGGCGACGTCGTCCAGCATGGCCTGCATGATGGAAGGCACGCCGGCCATGGTGATGACGTTCTCGATCATGAAGCCCGGTGCCTTCGAGATCGGATTGGCGATCAGCTCCGCGCCGAAGGGAATGCGCGCCATGCGCATGCGCGCCTCGTTGAGCTCGCCGGGCGCGTAGCGTTCGCGCATCATCGCGAGCGCGCGCTCATCGTAATCGATGCCGACGCCGAGCGCCTTGGCGATGCTGTCGGCGGTGATGTCGTCATGGGTGGGGCCGATCCCGCCGGTGGTGAAGAGATAGGTGTAGCGCGTGCGCAGGGCATTGACCGCCGCGATGATCTCTTCCTCGATATCGCGAACGACCCTCACCTCGCACAGATCGATGCCGAGGCTGGTGAGGTAATCGGCGATGTAGCCGATATTCTTGTCCTTGGTGCGTCCGGAGAGGATCTCGTCACCGATCACGAGGATGGCGGCGCTGATGAATTTTTCGCTCATGGCTTCGTGCGCTTTCTGATTTGGTGCGTGCTCTAAAGCATTTCCGGCAAAAGCGCGATTCCCGATTCCGCGCCGCCCCTGTCATCTACGCAGAAATGCCTGCGGCGGACCTCCCGGTTCCGGCTCACGCCGGCTCCGGCGTTTCGCCTGCGAGCACCCGTGCCGCGACGCCGCGATCGATATTGCCGCCGCACAGGATCACGCCGACCCGCGCCCCCTCGGGGAACGCGACTGCGCCGTTGCGCAACTCGCGCGCGAGAGCCGCAAGCGGTGCCGCGCCGGCGCCCTCGGCCAGATTGTGCGTATCCTCGTGATAGATCCGGATCGCCTCGGCGACCTCCGGATCACTCACGCGCACGACCCGCGCCGCGCCCGCCTTGATGATCGCGAAAGCGTCCGGGTCGGGCTGACGGGTCGCGATCCCGTCGGCGAAGGTGCGTGAACTCTCGGTCGTGACGAGTTCGCCGGTTTCCAGCGAACGGGCATAGGCGTCGGCGTTCTCCGAGACGACGCCGACGATTTGCGTGTCGAGCCCGAGCGCGTCGCGGGCGGCGATGAGGCCGCAGATGCCGGATCCGAGGCCGATCGGGACGTAGACCGCGTGCAGATCCGCAAAAGCAGTGAAGAGTTCGAGCGCATAGGTCGCCACGCCGCGCACCAGATCGGGGTGGAAGGAGGGCACGATCTCGTAGCCACGCTCCTCCGCGAGTTGCGGCAGCAGGCTGCGCGCGGCTTCGAAATCCTCGCCATGCTCGATGAGCTCCGCACCGAAGGCGCGCATGGCGGCGTTCTTCTCACGCGCATTGCCGTGCGGCGCGACGATGGTGACGGGGATGCCCGCTCGTGTGGCGGCGAGTGCGAGGCTCTGGCCGTGATTGCCCCGCGTCGCGCTGACGATGCCGCGCACATGGGGGCGCTCGCGGCGCATACGGTCGAGATAGGTGATGCCGCCGCGCACCTTGAAGGCGCCCGTGGGGGTGTGGTTCTCGTGCTTGACCACGACCTCGACCCCGAGCCGCGCCTTCAGCAGCGGCCATGCATATTGCGGCGTCGGTGGCATGACGGCATGGACCGTTGCGGCGGCTTCTTCCAGTTGCGCGCGTGTGAGCTCGGCCATTGCGTTTCCCCCGATTGTCGTCGGCCGGGTCAGCTCCCATCCGCCGCGATGCGGGTGAGAAGGCCGGCCCGGCGCTTTTCTTCGTATTCGTCGAGCCAGTCGCGCACCATACGGCGTTCTTCCACACTCATATGGGTGATGTTGTTGGGCGGCATGGCGCGGGTATCGACGGTCTGCGAGCGGATCTGGCCGGCAAAGCGCAGGATGTCGGCCTCGGTCTGGAGCACCACCCCCTTGGGGGCGGAAGCGATACCCGGCCAGAGCGGCTCGGTGGCGTGGCACATGACGCAATGGCCCTGCAGCGTCAGCACCGCCTCCTCGAAGAGCGGCGTGCGCAGCTCCATCGGCGCTTCGCCGGTGGTGAAATCGACATCGTCGAGGCTCGGGCGTCCGGCGAAGGAGAGCCAGATCGCGAGCGCCATCGCCGCAGCCGCGAGGCCCCAGGTCCAGGTCACGGTGACGCCGGGCGTCTCCTTGCCGGCGTGGTGCGTGTTGAAATAGTGCCGGATGGACGCACCCGCGATGATCACCAGCCCGATGATCGGGATCGCGTAGCTGCTCGACCATGCCAGCGGGTAATGGTTCGACAGCATCAGGAAGATGACCGGCAGGGTCAGGTAATTATTGTGCACCGAGCGCTGCTTGGCCTGTTTGCCGAGCGCGGGATCGGGCGTGCGCCCGGCGATCAGGTCGGCGACGACGATCTTCTGATTGGGGATGATCACCCGGAAGACCGAGCCCGACATCCAGGTCGCGATCAGCGCGCCCGTATGCAGATAAGCGGCGCGCGGCGAGAAGACTTGGAAGAAGAACCATGCCGCGAGCAGGATGAAGCCGAACAGCACGATGCCGAGCACCACGTCGTTGCGCCCCAGCGCCGATTTGCACAGCGCGTCATAGATGAACCAGCCGCCGATCAGCGCGGCGATCCCGATCGCTCCCGCCTGCCAGGGCGCGAGCGCCATCACGCTCGGATCGATGGTGTAGAGCTCGGCCTGGAGATAATAGATCCAGATCAGAAGGAAGAAGCCGGAAATCCAGGTCGCGTAGCTCTCCCATTTGAACCAGGTGAGCTCCTTGGGCATATGCGCCGGCGCGACCATGTATTTCTGCATGTGGTAGAAGCCGCCCCCATGCACCTGCCAGGCCTCGCCGCCGACGCCCTTGGGGAGGCTCTCGCGCTTCTTCAGGCTGAGATCCAGCATGATGAAGTAGAAGGACGAGCCTATCCAGGCGATGGCGGTGATGACGTGCAGCCAGCGCAGCAGCTGGCTCGTCCATTCGGTGAGGGCGGCATCGAACATGAACGGGCGTTCCCTTCAGGCATTACCTTCAGGTGTTCCCCTGCGGAATCAGGGGGCGGCGACCGGATGGCCCGCCCCGCCATGTGAGCCCAGCCGCAGCCCGCTTTCAAGCAGCAAGTTACGCACAGCTGCCACCCGCTTGTGCAACCTCTGCCGCGTTGCTTTCCGCGTGCCCGTTCGCGCGCCGTTACATCAGCACGTCGACCCGCACCGGTGCGACGCCCGAGCGCACCATGCCCACCGCCGCAGCCGCACCCCGCGAGAGATCGATGATGCGGTTGCCCACGAAGGGGCCGCGATCATTGATGCGCACGACGACCGAGCGGCCGTTGCGCTCGTTGGTGACGCGCACCCGGGTGCCGAAGGGAAGCGAGCGATGCGCCGCCGTCATTTCGTTCATGTCGAAGCGCTCGCCGTTGGCGGTGCGCCGTCCGTGGAACTTGCCGCCATACCAGGAAGCGGGGCCGGAAAGGGTTTTTGCGACGCGGGTCTTCTCCGAGGCGTTCGCCTGCTGGATGAAGGAGCCGGATTGACCGGGCGTGAGGGTGACGGGGGAGGCGGCCAGGACGAGGCCGAGAGTCGCGATCGCGCCGAGAGCGCGCAGGGGAGTTTTCACAGCTGGCATTACGGATTTGTCCGTTCACGTTGATCGGGCGCGCCCCACGGCGCGGGGGGCGGTCTTACGGCCCGATGTGGCGAGAACGTGCAAATCAGGGGGCAGGGCAGGGGCGATTTCCGGGCGCTCCTGCCCTGAAATTTCGCTCAGCCGTAGCGCCCGTGGCGCTGGAGAACCTCGATCTTGTAGCCGTCCGGATCCTCGACGAAGAAGAATTTCGCCATCAGGGCACCGTCGCGGTGAAACTCCTTGATCGGCTTCGGAGAGAGGTTTTCGCGCTCGAAACGGGCGTGTTCGGCCTCCAGATCCTCCACGGCGAAGGCGATATGGCCGTATCCGTCGCCGAGATCGTAGGGTTCGGTTCGGTCGTGATTGACCGTCAGTTCCAGCTCGAACCCGCTCGAGGCGTTGCGCAGATAGACCAGCGTGAAGCCCTCGAAGGGGAAGCGATCGGCGATCTCGAGGCCGAAAGCGCGGCGGTAGAAATCCACCGACCGTGTCTCGTCGAGCACACGTATCATGCTGTGGATCGGCTTGGGCGAGGTGATGGCGGCAGACATGCGTCCTCCGTGAAGTTGAGATGGCGTCGCGCCGATTGGTTGCTCCGATCGCTTCGTCTTAACGGAACCAACTCCTCGACGCTACGACCGGCTTCATTGTCGTGCGTCACGGCGTCTTCGCGCCACTGTGTCGCCGTTACCTGCCAACCACTCAGCGTGTGATGCCGGATTCACACTTAATCTGACGAATGCGTGAGTTCCCCGGCAGGTCCATTGCGCGGTCGGGATAATCGCGATCCATTGGGCGCGCGCCGTCCCCGGCCACGCATTTGCCGCCTCCCAAGTCGTTCGGCGCAAAAATTTCTCCAGAGAAAGAGAAAGTCGACCGTGAACAACTCCGATTCCGCAAAAATCGCGCGACGCACCTTCCTCATCGGCGCGAGTGCCTTCGCGCTTGCCGGGTGCGTATCGACATATCAGCCCACCACCAGAACGCAGATCGTCTCACGGCCCGCCGCGTTGCGGGTGCCTCCCATGTATCACGCGATGCCCGATGAGCGCTTTCCGATCGAGGAGGTCGACGTGACCCAGGTCGAGCAGAGGTGGTGGCGCAGGGATGTGGACTATCAAACCGATGAGGCGCCCGGTTCGGTCATCGTGGATACCCCGAACCGCTATCTCTATCACGTGCAGTCCGATGGCAGGGCCACGCGCTACGGTATCGGTGTGGGGCGGGAGGGCTTCCAGTGGGCCGGTCGCGGCCATATCGCATACAAGCGGGAATGGCCGCGATGGAATCCGCCGAACGAGATGGTTTTGCGCCAACCCGAACTCGAACCCTACTCGATCGCGAATGGGGGTATGGATCCGGGGCTGGAGAACCCGCTCGGATCGCGGGCGCTCTACATCCACGAAGGCAACCGGGATACGCTTTATCGCATTCACGGCAACAGGGAATTCTCGAGCATCGGGCGAGCGGTATCATCAGGTTGCGTCCGGATGCTCAACCAGGATGTCATTCACCTTGCCCGCAACGTTCGGGACGGAAGTGCGATCGTGGTCATCCCCGACCCGGACATGGATCATCTCATGGTCGGCTGATTCGCGGCGCCCGCCTCAGGCCGGCTTCTCGAAGATCATCTGCCGCACGTCGATATTCGCCGTGGCGAAACCGACCTCGCAATAGGTGAGGTAGTAGTTCCACAGCCGCCGGAAGCGCTCGTCGAAGCCGAGCGGTGCGATCTCGGCCCAGGCAGCCTCGAAGCGCTCGCGCCAGATCGCGAGGGTGCGCGCGTAATCGGGGGCGAATCCAGCATCGGAGACGATCGGCAGGCCAGCCCCGTCCGACAGACGCCGCATGATCGAGGGGGTGGGCAGCATGCCGCCGGGGAAGACATAGGCGCGGATGAAGTCCATCTCCTTGCGATAGGCCTCGAAAGCCTCGTCGCGGATGGTGATCAGCTGCAACCCGGCCCGCCCGCCCGGGACGAGGCAGGCCCGCATCTTGTCGAAGAAGCCCTGCCAGTAGCGCTCGCCGACGGCCTCGAACATCTCGATGGAGACGATGCTGTCGTAGCGGGCGCTCTCGTCGCGATAATCGCGCATGGCGATGGTGACGCGGTCGGACAGGCCCGCCTGCGCGATGCGCTGCGCGGCGTGGTCGAACTGCTCCTGCGAGATGGTGAGGCCGGTCACGCGGCAGCCGATCTCGCGCGCGGCATATTCCGCGAAACCGCCCCAGCCGCAGCCGATCTCGAGCACGTGGTCACCGGGGCCGATTCCCGTCTCGGCGGCGAGCCTTGCATATTTGCGCCGCTGCGCGCTTTCCAGATCGTTGTCGCCGGGGGCGAAGATCGCCGATGAATAGGTCATCGACCGGTCGAGCCAGCGCTCATAGAAGCTGTTGCCGATATCGTAATGCGCATGGATGTTGCGCCGCGAACCGCGTCGGGTATTGCGGTTGAAGAAATGCTGGATGCGCTGCCAGATCCGCAGGCCCGGGCGCCCCGGCGTGAGCTGCCCGCCGGCCTTGTGATTGGCCGCGAGCAGCATCATGAGTGCGGTGAGATCCGGGCTGTCCCACTCGTTCTGGAGATAGCCCTCGGCAAAACCGATATCGCCGTTGATCAGCAGGCGCCTCAGGCAGGCGGGATCGTGGATGACGAGCGCCGCGGCCGGGCCCGGCTCCTTGCCACTGAAGCGCAGCTGCTTGCCGTCGGGCAAGGTGACGTCGAGCGTCCCGACAGGGAGCCGCGCGGCAATCGCAAGCGCCTTACGCAAGAGGAACGGTAAACCGCGCAAGACTTCGCCGAGCCGGTCGGCAGTCACGGTCAGGAATTCGCCTCCGGTACCGGGGTCGTCTGCTGCGTGTCGCATAGCGCGTCTCCTTGCGCTGCTTCGCCCTTATGGTTTCCGGGGTGGCGCTGGACCGGGATTCCCTTCAGCCACAGGCGAAACGCCTCGACATGGATGCCGAGGATTACCTTGAGCGACATCAGTGGCAAGCGGAAAAACAGATGAAGCAGGTTCGCGTCATTCGCCTGTAGATGCGCGCCGGCGAAGGCTGCGGTCAGGATCAGGCCGTCGCGATCGTTTTCCAGAATGCGCAACTGCGCGCGCGCATCGGGCGGCACGAAGTCGAAGCGATAGTCGAGATCCATCGGCAGGAAGGGCGACACATGGAACGCCTTGCGGGCCCCGTGCCGCGCGATCCGGCCATCGTCACCCGCCCGCGCCGCGTAGAGATGCCGCTCGCCGAAGGTATTGCGGACCTCGTAGAGCACCCCGAGCGAACGTCCGCCCACATCGCGCGCGTGGTAGATCGCGATCGGATTGAAGGCGTAGCCGAGGATGCGCGGGAGCGCGAGAATCTCGATTCGGGCATGCGGCGGCAGGGGGATCGCCTTCGCCGCGAATGCCGCCCGCGCCCGCGCGGAGAGCGTTTCGCCCGGCAGATCGGGCAGGTGGTCGGCCTCGTGCAGGCTCATGAGATTGAAGCGATTGCGGGAGAAGAACCGCATCGCGGCGCTCGCCTCGTCGAGGGCGTCCAGATCGAGGCGCATGAGAAACGCTTCGTAACGGAACCGGTGCGGGCGCGGGCGCAGCCGCGCATGCATGATCGCGCCGCGATAGAAGGCGGCGGGCGCGGGCGTCATTCCGCCGCTGCCTCGAACTGGCGCGGGGTGAGCTGCCACGGGATCGTCGCGCCGAGCGCCTCGGCGACGCTCAGCCCCGAGAGCAGCCCGTCCTCGTGGAACCCGTAGCCTGTCCAGGCGCCGCAGAACCAGATGCCGTCGAGCCCCTGGATCGTGGGCAGGCGGCTCTGCGCGGCGAGCGCGGCGCGGTCGAATTGTGGATGCGCATAGTCGAAACGCGCGAAAGTGTGCTCCGGCGCCGGCGGGCGCGCGGGGTTGAGCGTGACGAAGAGCGGGCAGGCGGGATCGATGCCCTGAAGCGCATTCATCCAGTAGCTGACCGAGACGTCGTGGTCGTGGCGCTTGATCACGTTCCATGCAGCCCAGGCGGATTTGCGCGCGGGCATCAGCGAGGGATCGCTGTGCAGATAGACGGGATTGGCGCGATAGGCGATGCGCGAGAGGATCGGCCCGCGCGGCCCGGCATCCTCGCCGAGAAGGGCGAGCGCCTGGTCGCTGTGGCAGCCGAGCACGACCGCGTCGAAATCCTCGACCCGCCCGTCTTCGAGCACGATCCGCGCGCCGTCCTCGCCGGGGATCACCCGCTGGACGGGGCTGCCCAGATGCAGCCGGTCGGCAAAGCCGTGCGTCATGGCTTCGACATAGCTGCGGCTGCCCCCGCGCACCGTGCGCCATGTCGGCTGCGACATGCGCAGGAGCCGATGGTTCTCGAAGAAGGAGAGAAACGCTTCGGCGGGAAAATCGAGCACGCTGCCCGGCGGCATCGACCAGATCGCCGAACCCATCGCGATGAGATAATCCTCGCGGAAACGGCGGGAGAAGCCGCCCTTCTGGAGGTATTCACCGAGCGTCAATCCGCGCAGGCGCCCGGCATGAAGGTCTGCCACGCCGGCACGGTTGAAGCGTACGAGGTCGCCGAGCACCTGGAGATGAACGGGCGAGGGCAGGCGCGCGGCACCGGGAAACCGTCCGCCCAGATAATCCTGTGGCCGGCTCGACCAGGCGACACGGCCGGTCTCGTCGGAGACCGAGAAGGTCATATCCGATTCGAAGGTCTCCACACCCAGATGTTCGAAGAGCCGCGTGAGATTGGGGTAGTTCAAATCGTTGAAGACGATGAATCCCGTATCCACGGCGAAATAGCGCCCGTCATATTCGATATCGACGGTCGCGCTGTGTCCCCCCGCGCGCGTCTCGCGCTCGAAGAGCGTGATCGCGTGATCCGAGCCGTGATGCAGCGCCCAGGCCGCGCCGTTTCCGGCAATGCCCGCACCGATGACGGCAATCCGTTTAGCAGACGTCAAATCCCCAACTCACCACATCGCCGTGATTGGCCTCAACGGCGTTTTATCTTCTCGAAAGCCGCGAGCGCGCGCTTGCGACCGTCCTCATGAACCACGATCGGCTCCGGATAGGTTTCCCCCAAAACCACCCCGGCCTTCCCGAGCACGTCGCGCGTCGCCTCCCATGGACGATGAATGACGCGATTTGGCAAGCCCGCGATCTCGGTCACCCATTGGCGCACATAATCGCCCTGCGGGTCAAACTTCTCGCCCTGCGTCATGGGGTTGAAGATCCGATAGTAGGGCTGCGCATCGGCGCCGCAACCCGCAACCCATTGCCATCCCGCCGGATTATTGGCCGGATCGGCATCGACGAGCGTATCCCAGAACCATTCCTCGCCCGCACGCCAGTCGATCAGGAGGTGCTTGGTGAGGAAGGATGCGACGATCATTCGCACGCGGTTATGCATGAAGCCCTGGTGCCACAATTGCCGCATCCCGGCATCGACGATCGGAAACCCCGTGCGCCCCCGCTGCCAGGCGCGCAGGGCCGAATCATCCTCGCGCCATGGCATGGCGTCGAACTGGTCGTTCATATTGCGCGTGTGCAGCGCGCCATGGGTGAAGAGCAGCTGGTAGCTGAAGTCGCGCCAGCCGATCTCGGCGCGAAACACGTCGTAATCCTTGCCCGGCGCGCCGTCCTTCTTCGCCGCGAGCGCCGCATGGATCGCCTGTCGCGGGGTGATCTCGCCGAAACGCAGATGCGGCGAGAGCCGTGAGGTCGCATCGAGATCGGGCCGGTTGCGGTCATCCGCATAGCCCGCGAGATGATCGGCGATGAACGCCTTCAGCCGCTTGTGCGCCCCGTCCTCGCCGCGCCCCGCGCCATCCGCCTCCCAGGTCTCGCGCATGCCGCCGGCCCAGTCCGGCTTGCGGGGCTCGAGCGCGAGTTCGTCGAGGGTGACGCTGAGATCGTCGAGCGCGCGCGGAAAGGGCGCATGCGTGATCTCGCGCGGGGCGGGAAGCGGCGAGTCCGGCGGATCGAGCGCCACGGCGGCGCGGTTGAAGGGGGTGAAGACCTTGTAATAGCCGCCGCTCTGATTGAGCACCGAGCCGGGCTCGCGCACGAGCCGCCCGGGGAAGCTCTTCACCTCCAGCCCGTCCGCGCGCAGGCTCTTCTTGAGACGCGCATCGATTTCCCGCTCGGGGCCGTAGCGGCGGTTCCAGTAGAGCGCCGACGCGTCCGATTCCGCGACGATACGCGGGACGAGCTCTTCCGCCGCTCCCGAAAACAGATGCAGCCGGCCGCCGCGCTTCTCCAGATTGTCCGACAGGTTGGAAAGCGCCCCGTGCAGCCACCAGCGCGCCGCGCCCCCGAGCGGGCGGATCTCCGGGGAGGCGTCGTCGAATATGTAGAAGCAGAGCACCGGACGTCCGCTATCGAGCGCCGTGCGCAGGGCCGGATTATCCGCGACGCGCAGATCGTCGCGAAACCATACCAATGCCGGCTGCGCCATAACCGCTACTCCCGATCAACATCCCCACCCGCACAGCCGATCACCGCACGCTGCGGCGGGAAATATGGCGGTGACGGGCGCAGGACAAGGTGGGAAACCGGATCACGCGATCCCGAAGGTCTCCATCCAGCCGAAATCGTCTTCGGTGCGGCCGGTGGGTTTGTATTCGAGGCCTACGGGGCCTTTATAGGGGGAGGCGGCGATGGCTTCGAAGATGGCGGCATAGTTGATCTCGCCCTTGTCCGGGGCGGTGCGCAGGGGGGCGTTGGCGATCTGGACGTGGCCGATATGGGGCATGTGGCGCTCGTAGCGGCGCAGCAGATCGCCCTCCATCACCTGGATATGGTAGAAATCGAACATCAGCTTCACGTTCGGCTCGCCGATCTCGTCGATCAGCGCGACGATGTCGTCGGAGCGCGAAACGAGATTGCCGGGGCGATCGTAGCGGTTGAGCGGTTCGAGCAGCAGGGTGATGCCCTTGTCGGCGACGGAGCGGGCGGCCTCGCGGATATTCGCGATATAGGTGGTCAGCCCCGCCTCGTGCTGGCCGGGCGCGACGGCACCGCTCATTACGTGAATGAGCGGTGCCTCGAGCGCCGTTGCGTAATCGACGGCCTGGGCGAAATAGCGCCGGAAATCATCCTCGCGACCCGGAATGCCGGCATGGCCCCATTCGTCGCGGGAGGTATCGCCGCGCGGGGTGTTGAGGTTGTTGAGCCGCATGCCGGTGGCGTCGAGCGCGGCTTTCAGCTCTTCGATCGGATGATCGTAGGGAAACTGGAACTCTACCACCTCGAAGCCGCAGGCCTTGGCCGCGGCAAGGCGCTCGGGGAGGGGAACTTCGGTGAAGAGCGTGCCGAAATTCACCGAGAAGCGGGAGCGGGGCAGGGGGCTTCGCGTCATTTCGTTTCCTCCGATGGCGCTGACGGCACCTTATTGGTTCATGTCCCGACCGATCCTAGCGCAGCCGACCGGTTCCGGGCAGCCCTATCGCCCGGCGAAACGCGCGCTTCGCCATTTGCAACTCCGCGCGCTTCGCCATGGGCAACCGCGCGCGCAGCGAGAAGAAGCCCGCCTGCGGCGTTTGATGAGGCACCGTGGCGCGGGGCGTTTTCCCCGTCTCGCGCCGCTGATCGTGTTGCGCGCGCGGGCCAAACGGCGTAACGCATCCGCTTATCGTTCACGCGCGCGATGGATGGATTCAGGCATGGCTCAGCACGACAAAATTCTGATCGTCGATTTCGGTTCCCAGGTCACCCAGCTGATCGCGCGCCGGGTGCGCGAGGAGGGGGTTTATTCCGAGATCGCGCCGTTCCAGTCGGCGGCGGAAGCGTTCCGCAGCATGAAGCCCAAGGCCGTGATCCTTTCCGGAGGCCCCTGCTCGGTGACCGACGAGGGTTCGCCGCGCGCGCCGCAGGAGATCTTCGACTCGGGCGTGCCCGTGCTCGGCATCTGCTACGGCCAGCAGACCATGGCGGCCCAGCTCGAGGGTGCCGTCGAGGGCGGGCATCACCGTGAATTCGGTCGCGCCGAGGTCGAGGCCGTTTCCGCCTCTCCGCTCTTTGAGGATGTGTGGGAAGTGGGCCAGCGCTACCCGGTCTGGATGAGCCATGGCGACCGGGTGACGCAATTGCCGGAAGGCTTCGAGATCGTCGGGACCTCCGAGAACGCCCCCTTCGCCGCCGTCGCCGACGAGAAGCGCCGCTATTACGGCGTACAGTTCCATCCGGAAGTGGTGCATACGCCGCATGGCGCGGCGCTCCTGCGCAATTTCGTGCGCCGCATCGCCGGCTGCACCGGTGACTGGACGATGAAGGCTTTCCGCGAGGAGGCCATCGAGCGCATCCGCGCGCAGGTCGGCTCCGGGAAGGTGATCTGCGGGCTCTCCGGCGGCGTCGATTCCTCCGTCGCGGCGGTGCTCCTGCATGAGGCGATCGGCGATCAGCTCACCTGCGTCTTCGTCGATCACGGGCTCCTGCGCGCCGGCGAGGCCGAGCAGGTGGTGACGCTGTTCCGCGACGCCTACAACATCCCGCTGGTGCATGTGCAGGCGCAGGAGACCTTCCTGAAGGAGCTCGCCGGCGTCACCGATCCCGAGCGCAAGCGCAAGATCATCGGCAAGCTGTTCATCGACGTGTTCGAAGCGGAAGCGAAGAAGATCGGCGGCGCGAACTTCCTCGCCCAGGGCACGCTCTACCCGGACGTGATCGAGAGCGTCTCCTTCACCGGCGGCCCCTCGGTCACGATCAAGAGCCACCACAATGTGGGCGGCCTGCCCGAGCGCATGAACATGAAGCTCGTGGAGCCGCTGCGCGAATTGTTCAAGGACGAGGTGCGCGATCTGGGGCGTGAACTCGGCCTGCCCGACAAGTTCGTCGGCCGCCATCCCTTCCCCGGACCCGGCCTCGCCATCCGCTGCCCCGGCGAGATCACGGCTGAGAAGCTCGACATCCTGCGCAAGGCCGATCTGATCTATCTCGAAGAGATCCGCCGCGCCGGCCTCTATGACGAGATCTGGCAGGCCTTCGCGGTTCTCCTGCCCGTGCGCACCGTCGGCGTGATGGGGGATGCGCGCACCTACGACTACGTCTGCGCCCTGCGCGCCGTCACCTCCGTGGACGGCATGACGGCGGATTTCTACCCGTTCGACATGAAATTCATCGGCCGCGTCGCCACCCGAATCATCAACGAAGTCAACGGCATCAACCGCGTGGTGTACGACATCACCTCGAAGCCGCCGGGGACGATCGAATGGGAGTGAGGGGGCTGGTGCAGCTTTGACGCGCAACGCCAAAGCGGCGGCTAGCTCGCCAGGACCGCTTCGAGCTGCGCGACCAGTGCGATGCGCTTCTCGACACCCAAGCCATCGAGATTTTGTTGCCGCCATCGCACGGCGGGCAGCGCGACCTGGCTTCGATAAGCGTCGGCGAACGCCATTAGAGCGCCTCGTCCAGATCTCTTGGAACGGTAATCTGATAGGCTGAATCATACCGCCCGTCCTTCACCAGCATGCGCTTGCCCGAGCCCAGGTCTATCGCCGCCCGATCGAGGTGCTTCAGCCAGGCATGGCGATGGCGATCGGCGAAGAAGAAGAACAGACGCTTCACCTTCACGCTTCGGCAGCGGATCAGCAGCGCTTGCATGCGCCGCGGAGCGAGATTGCTCAAGCCCTCGATCAGCATGTCGACCTGATGGAAGCTTTCATGATCCGGTAGCGCATCGAGAAGCTCCAAGATTGCGCGTTCAGGTGCCGAGACCGTCAACGGCCAATCCCATTGTCCCCAGGCGAGCACACGCAGCCCTGCATCCCGGAACGCCCGGTCGTCGTGGCTGTCGGGCTGATCTGGAGCGAGGGCGGGAAAGGCGACCTCGTCCAGGTCGCTTCCAAAAAGTGGGGCGCTGTTGCGATAAACGAACCGCTCATTGATCGGCAGGTCGGCGAGCCAGGTTGGCGGCTTCGTCAGGCCGTGCAGATTTATTTCGGTTCGTTTCAGCGTGAGATAATGGGCGTAGCCGTGCAATTCGAGGGCTGTCCGGCCTCCAACTGCAAGCCTATGACCAAGAAGCGTTTGGAGCGAGATGACGACCTGCTGCCAGCCCGGCTGCCCACGCGGTCGGCGATAGACCCGGCGGGCGGGCTGTTCGAGCCAGCCCGACGCGACATATTTGGCACGCAAGGAGGTGGAATAGCCGTGAGCGGACAGCCATGCGGCGTCGACGAGCAGGCCCTCCGGAAGGAGACGCTCGAGACGGTTTAACTTTCCTGTTTTTTGCTCTCTCATGGTAAGTTTTCTAGCATTATTGCAAACCTAATTCTAGTTTGAATTTCTTTGAATTTGCGTATCGAAAGTTTGCATTACAGTTATATGATAAACCATGGAAACGATGGCACCTGCGTTGTGGGGCTTTGCTCCAGACCAAGGCGATGGAAGTGTTCATCGCGCATGGTTCATCCGGCCACCGCGCTGATATAAGATGCCTCACGTTAAACGTGCTGGAGTTGGGCCATGCCCGCTATGCGCCGGACATCGATGATACTCGCCGCCCCGTTCCTGCTCGCCGGCTGCCTCACGCAGGAGGAGGCGCCCTCGGTCGGCGGGGTGCCGGAGGCGGGGTCCGCCATGCGCGGGGAGGCGGTGGCGCGGGAATGGTGCGCGACCTGCCATGCACGCGATGAATCCGAGCGCGCGGTGCGGCACGTCCAGGCGGGAGACGGGCCGAGTTTTGCCGCAATCGCGCGTCGCGAAGGCCGTGATGAGCAATTTTTGTGGGATTTTCTCGCGCAAGATCACTTTCCGATGACGACCTATCGGCTCCTCCCGGGGGAGCGTGCCGACGTGGCCGCGTTCATCGTCAGCCTGCGCGCGGAAGAATAAGGGCGCGTGACGCTTTCCATCACGGGACGATGCCGTTATACCGCCCGCTGATTTCGACAGGAGTTGCTCGATGGCAAAGACCCGTCTGGTGGTGGCCGGCGCCTCGGGGCGCATGGGCCGCATGCTGATCCGAACGATCGACGAGACCCCCGGCTGCGTGCTGCACGGCGCGCTCGAACGCCCGACCTCCGGCTGCGTCGGCCAGGATGCCGGCATGATCAGCGGGGTCGGCGATCTCGGCGTCACGGTGTCCTGCGAGGCGCGCGACGTTCTCACCGAGGCCGATGTGCTGATCGACTTCTCCACGCCCGAGGCGAGTCTCGCCTATGCGGCGCTCGCGGCGGAAACGGGCACGGCGCATGTCGTGGGTACGACCGGGCTCTCCGCAGAGCAGATCGAGGCGCTTCGTGCCTTCGGCGAGGAGACCGTGGTCATCCAGTCCGGCAACATGTCGCTGGGTGTCAATCTGCTCGCGGCGCTGGTGCGCAAGGTCGCGGCGGTGCTGGGCGAGGAATTCGACATCGAAATCCTCGAAATGCACCACCGCCAGAAGGTCGATGCCCCCTCAGGAACGGCGCTGATGCTGGGCGAGGCGGCGGCCGAGGGGCGCGAGATCAGGCTCGAGGATCGCGCCGTGCGCCAGCGCGACGGCATGACCGGTGCGCGTGACCCGGGCGATATCGGCTTCGCCACCCTGCGCGGCGGCACGGTCGTCGGTGACCATTCCGTGATCTTCGCCGGCCCGCACGAGCGGATCGTGCTGCAGCACGTGGCCGAGCAGCGGATCCTGTTCGCGCGCGGCGCCGTGCGTGCCGCGATCTGGGGCAAGGGCAAGCCCGCCGGGTTCTATTCCATGGCCGACGTGCTCGGCCTCAACGACATCTGAACGCAAATCGAAGGGACAAAACGATGGAGCGCCTTCTCGTCCTCGTACGACACGGCCAGAGCGAGTGGAACAAGCAGAACCTGTTCACCGGCTGGCGTGATCCGGGGCTGACCGAACTCGGTGTCGAGGAGGCGATACGCGGTGGGCGCCTTATGAAGGAAAAGGGTCTGTCCTTCGACATCGCCTTCACCTCGGCGCTGACCCGCGCGCAGAAGACGCTCGATCTGATCCTCGGCGAGATCGGCCAGCCGGGGCTCGAAACCATTCGCGATCAGGCCCTGAACGAGCGTGATTACGGCGATCTCGCCGGGCTCAACAAGGACGATGCCCGCGCCAAATGGGGCGAGGAGCAGGTCCATATCTGGCGCCGCTCCTACGATATCCAGCCGCCCGGTGGCGAAAGTCTGCGCGACACGGTGGCCCGCGTGCTGCCCTACTATATCCGCGAGATCCAGCCGCGGGTGATGCGCGGCGAGCGCGTCATCGTTTCCGCCCACGGCAACAGCCTGCGTGCGCTGATCATGGTGCTCGACGGCTACACGCCGGAGACGATCCCCAATCTCGAACTCGGTACCGGCATCCCGATGGTCTACCGCCTCAATGCCGATACGACGGTGGCGAGCAGCGAGATCCTCGAAGGCTGATCCCGAAACCCGTCAGCCGAAGATGAAGGCCAGGAACGGCACCGCGACGACACCCGCCGTCGCGAGGCCGGCTGCGAGCATGGTGCGGTCGCGTTTCGCCGCGATCGCACGCAGGCGCCGGGCGAGGCTCTGCCCGTCGAGCCTGTCATCGTCCAGGATGTAGAGCGCGTCGTCCTCGCTCAGGCCGAAGAACGCGATGGCGTCGCCGAGATTGTCGCCGGCGAGCCCCTGCGCCCGCAGGAGCGGATCGGCATGGGCGATTTCTATGGGGGATGCCTGGTAACGCAGGCGGCTGCGCGCATCGAACGGCGCTTCGTAATCCTCGGGAAAAGGCGCGAATTGCGTATTCGGACGACGTTCGAGCAAGGCCGCCCAACGCTCGAGGCGCTCACGGCGGGTCAGCATTTCCCGCGGACGGTGCGACGCGACATGTGCAACGCTATGGAGCTGATCAACACCCTCGTGTTTCATCGATCCCTCCTCTGCAATAGCCGCTACCAAATCATACGCATCGAGCGACAATTGTTGTGGAGTAAAATAGAAAGTTAACACTTGGACCGAATTTCGGCAAGTCGTGATCCAAAATCGCACAGTGAGTTAGGTTTTGTTGCGCCGAATTGGTTAGTCGAAGGTGAAATACGTAATAAAAATTAAGATCAATTCGCCGGCTATCACCCCCGCGATCACCGATCTGCGCGCCAGAAAGTACACGGCTATCCCGACGAGGACGGCGCCGAAACGGGCGCTCAGCGGTGCCGCGGCGAGTGCGCCCGTGGGCATCAGCAACAGTTTCATCACCACGGCGGCGAGGAGCGTCGTCGCGACCGCACGCACCCAGACGATGATCTCCGAGCGATCGTCGAGGCCGCGCGAGACGACGACGCCGAGCGCGCGCCACATCTCGCTCGGCAGAAATCCCACGAGGATCAGTACGAGATAGGGCCAGAGCGGCGCGATCGTCGTCTCCCAGGCGGCCATCCAGGCGCTCATCGCCGCCTCCGTCCGATCAGCCAGGCGAGGGTGCCGCCGACGAGCCCCGTGGCGAGCAGGTCGAAATCGGGGCCCACCAGCAAGGTGGCAAGCGGCGCGAGCGCGGCGCCGAGGACGAGCGCGGACTGGTCGAGCAGGGTGCGCGCGCCCGCGATCAGCGCGATCGTGAAGAAGAGCGGCGTGAGAAAGAGCAGGCCCGCAGCGAGGAAGGGCGGCACGGCGGCGCTCAGGATGAAGCCGATCCCGGTCATCGTCGTCGCCACGAGCAGGCAGGCATTGGCGAAGCCGAGATAGTAGCCGAAGCGCTCCTCCGGCGGCATGGTCGGCATGCGCCGGTTGCTCTCCACCCAGACGGTGACGGCGACGTAATGCGCGAGGAAGACCTGCGTGATCAGGCTCTGGCCGGGCCGGCGCAGCATCGGCATCATCGCGATCGTCATCGGGAGCAGGCGGATCGAGGAAAGCGACACGGCGACCGCGATCAGCGGCAGCGCCGTCCCGCCCGCAATGCCGCCGAACAGGATCACCTGCGCGGGTGCGGCCCACATCAGGAACGTGGAGAGGATGGCGGCGAGGAAGGGGAAGCCGACATCCTGCGCGAGCGAGCCGACGCCGACGAGCGAGAAGCCGACGATCCAGGCCGGAAGTACCAGCGCATCGCGGATGCCGCGCAAAGCCGGGGGCAGGGTGGAAGTCGGCGCCTTGACGGGGGAGGGGGCGGCGTCGTGCGCGCGCGCACCGCCGGGCAGGTCCGGGTCCTCGCCCCGATCTTCGCCGTTTCCTCGTTCGTTCATACGGCTATTGATCACGAAGTGCTGGGCCAAGCCACCGGAAATCGGCAACCGCGTCGCGCGGAATTCCCAGACCGGAGCGGGAAGGATGCGCGGTTTCGGCGCGTGCGCCGGCTTGCGAGTTCTGATAGATAATCACGAGAACAAACAGACAATGGACAGGGCCGGAAACGATGGACGTGATCCGCAACGACGCGCGCAAGCGCCCCGACGCAGCCACCCTCGCAACGCTGACGCAGGCGCTGAAGGATCTGATGGGCGAGCGCGTCTCGACCTCGCAGGCCGTGCGCGAGCAGCACGCCAACACCCTCACCTGGGTCGAGAACCAGGCCCCCGACATCGTCGTCTTCGCCGAATCGACGCAGGAAATCTCGCAGATCGTGAAGATGTGCGCCAAGGCCGACGTCCCGATCATTCCCTTCGGCACCGGCACCTCCTTCGAGGGCCACACCAATGCGCCCTATGGCGGTGTCTCCGTCGATACCAGCCGGATGAACGCCGTGATCGCCGTCAATGCGGAGGATCTCGACTGCGTCGTGCAGCCGGGCATCACCCGCAAGGCGCTGAACGAGTATCTGCGCGATATGGGTCTGTTCTTTCCGATCGATCCGGGCGCCGACGCCTCTCTCGGGGGTATGGTCGGCACCCGCGCATCGGGCACGAACGCGGTGCGCTACGGCACGATGAAGGACAACGTGCTCGCTTTGACCGTCGTCATGCCCAACGGTGACGTGGTCAAGACGTCGCGGCGCGCCAAGAAGACCAGCGCCGGCTACGATCTCACCCGCCTGATGGTGGGATCCGAGGGCACGCTCGGCATCGTCACCGAGATCACGCTCAAGCTGCACGGCATCCCCGAAGCGATTTCCGGGGGCATCTGCCCGTTCCCGAGCATCGAGGCGGCCTGCGAGGCGGTGATCATCACGATCCAGTCCGGCATCCCGGTGGCGCGGATCGAGCTCATCGACGAGATGCAGGTACGCGCCTTCAACCTCTATTCGAAGACGACGCTCGAGGAGAAGCCGCAGCTCTTCCTCGAATTCCACGGCTCGGAAGAAGGTGTGAAGGAGCAGGCGGAGCGCTTCGGCGAGATCGCCGAGGAATTCGGCGGCGGCCCCTTCGCCTGGACGACCCAGGCCGAGGAGCGTACCCGCCTGTGGCAGGCCCGGCACGACGCCTACTGGTCGGCCATGGCTTTGCGTCCGGGCGCGAAGGGCATCTCCACCGATGTCTGCGTGCCGATCTCGCGGCTCGCGGAATGCGTCGAGGCGACGAAGCGCGACATCGAGGAGGCTGGGCTGCTCGCACCGATCGTCGGCCATGTGGGTGACGGCAATTTCCATGTGCTGCCGCTCGTCGACATGGATAACGAGGAAGAGATCGCCACGGCCAAGCGCTTCGTCGAGCGTCTCGTCGAGCGCGCCCTCGAAATGGAGGGCACCTGTACCGGCGAGCACGGCGTCGGGCAGATGAAGATGAAATACCTCGAATCGGAGCACGGCGCCGAGGCGCTCGCCGTGATGCGCGCGATCAAGCACGCGCTCGATCCGCAAAACATCATGAATCCCGGCAAGATCGTCGCCTGGTGAGGAGCGCATCGCGGGGCGGGCGACCGCGCCGTGTGCGAAATCCGCGATTTTATGTCCCGATCCGGCCCGCAACGCTGGACGTCGGCGCGTGCATTCGTCATGGTTCGGCCATGTCACGGGGTTAACCCCGTGAGGAACCTGTTGAATTCGATCGCTGCGTGAAGGGGTCCATGGGCCTTGCGTGACAGTCTGACCGCTCTGGCGGCTATCGTCATACTGATCCTCGTGGCAGCACTCGCGATCCCGCCTTTCGTCGACTGGGAGGAGAGGCGTCTCGATCTCGAGGCGGCTTTGTCGCGCGCCGCCGGCGTGCCCGTCGAAACGCGCGGCGCGATCGATCTGCGGCTCTTGCCGTCGCCGCGCATGCGGGTAGACGGCTTGACGATCGGCGTGCCGGACGGGACGTCGCCCTCGCTCGTCGCCCAGAATGTCGAGGCGGAGATGGAGCTCACCGCGCTGTTGCGTGGCCAGGTGCGCTTCAACGCGATCGGCATCGCGCGTGCCGATCTGCGCCTGCCCATGGAAGACGGCGCGC
>JBJHBI010000038.1:0-37214 GCA_050485405.1 Salinarimonadaceae bacterium | reverse complement strand
ATATGAGCCGCTTCATCCTCGACGTGAACAACCATTTCGGCACCACGATCGCGCTCATCGAACACGATATGGGCGTGGTGATGGACCTCTCCGACCGCGTCGTCGTGCTCGATTACGGGCGCAAGATTGCCGACGGGACGCCGCATGAAGTCAAACGCGACCAGAATGTCATCGACGCCTATCTCGGCGTGCCGCACTGACGCCTTCGGCCACAGGGAAGTCCGAGAGAAACGCTCATGAGCCTGATGCACCAGATCTTCGTCGAACCCTTCCTCTTCATGGGCGAGGCCCCGGACCTGCTCCTGCAGGTGCTTTGGGAGGGTTTCGTCTCCGGCATTCTCTACGCGCTGATCGCGCTCGGTTTCGTGCTGATCTTCAAGGCCTCGGGCGTGTTCAACTTCGCCCAGGGCATCATGGTGGTGTTCGCCGCGCTCACGCTGGTCGGCTTCTATGCCATGGGCGTGCCGGCGATCCTCTCGCTCGCCCTCGCGATCGGCGTGATGTTCCTGCTCGCCTACACGGTGGAGCGGGTGGTGCTGCGACCCTTGGTGAACCAGCCCGACATCATCCTCTTCATGGCGACCTTCGGGATCACCTATTTCCTGATCGGCTTCGGCGAGCTGATCTTCGGCGGTGAGCCGAAGCAGATGATCACCTCGCAACTGATGCTGCCGGAAGGGCGGACCAATCTCGAGATCGCGGGCGGTTTCGTCACCATCCAGCATATCGACATCGCCGCGGCAGCGATCGCGGTGGCGATGATCGCCACGCTCGGCATCTTCTTCTCCAAGACCCGCATCGGACGCGCGCTGCGCGCCGTGGCCGACAGCCACAAGGCGGCGCTTTCGGTCGGCATCTCGCTCAACCAGATCTGGGTGATCGTCTGGTTCGCCGCCGGCATCGTCGCGCTCGTGACCGGGATCATGTGGGGTGCGCGCTCCGACGTCTCCT
Source organism: Salinarimonadaceae bacterium (assembly GCA_050485405.1). Taxonomy (GTDB): domain Bacteria; phylum Pseudomonadota; class Alphaproteobacteria; order Rhizobiales; family Beijerinckiaceae; genus Saliniramus. The sequence goes on along the minus strand of JBJHBI010000038.1, from coordinate 36,263 downwards.
TCGCCTTGCAGATCATCGCGCTGAAGGCGCTGCCGGTGCTGATCCTCGGCGGCTTCACCTCGATCCCGGGGGCGATCGTCGGCGGGCTGATCATCGGCTTTGGCGAGAAGATCGCGGAATTCTACTGGGGGCCGCTGGTCGGCGGCGGGATCGAGAGCTGGTTTGCCTACATCATCGCCCTGATCTTCCTCGTCTTCCGGCCACAGGGGCTGTTCGGCGAGAAGATCATCGAACGAATATGAAAATCCGCGACGACGTCACAAGCATACGAACAGACGCTTCGCTCGCAGCCGGAACCGTTCCGGGTACCGGATGAAGAGACCAAGAGGGGAATGGCGCCGTGATCTATCGTGAGGCCGGGCAATTCAAATCGAACTATGCCGCAGACATGGCGGTGTTCCCGCTCAGGCAGGACCGGATCGGCATCTTCGTGATCATCCTGCTGGCCTATTCCATGGCCTATTTCGGCTCGACCTTCATGTTGCAGGCGGTGCTGATCCCGTTCCTGATCTTCGCGCTCGCGGCGATCGGCCTGAACATGCTCGTCGGCTATACGGGTCTGCTCTCGCTCGGGACCGGCGCCTTCATGGGCGTCGGAGCCTATGCCTGCTACAAGCTGATGACGATCTTCCCCGGCGTGAACGTGATCGTCTGGATCTTCGTCTCGGGCTTCTTCGCCGCCGGGATCGGCGTGATCTTCGGCCTGCCGAGCCTGCGCATCAAGGGCTTCTATCTCGCGGTGGCGACGCTCGCGGCGCAGTTCTTCCTGCAATGGACCTTCAACCGCGTCCCCTGGCTCTACAACTACAACGTTTCGGGTGCGATCGAGGCGCCGCGACGGACCCTGTTCGACGTCCAGATCGTGGGTGCGGCGGCGACCCCGCAGGTGCGCTACATCGTCGTGCTCACCATCGTCATCCTGCTCACCTGGATCGCCTCCAACATCGTGCATGGCCGCATCGGGCGGCAATGGATGGCGATCCGCGACATGGACATCGCCGCCGAACTGATGGGCATCCGTCCCTTCAAGGCCAAGCTGCTCGCGTTCGCCGTGTCGTCCTATTATTGCGGCGTGGCCGGGGCGATGATGGTGTTCCTCTGGTATGGCGGCGCGGAATACAACGTCTTCAACATCGAACAATCCTTCCTGATCCTGTTCATGGTGATCATCGGGGGGCTCGGCTCGCTGATCGGCTCCTTCTTCGGCGCCGCGCTCATCTTCATGCTGCCGATCGCGATGGGCGCCTTCCTGCCCGCGATCTTCGCCCCGCTCGGCATCCGTGTCGGCGCCGAGACCATCGAGCATCTGCGCTTCATGATCCTCGGTGCCATGATCATCTTCTTCCTGATCGTCGAGCCGCACGGTCTCGCGCGGCTATGGCAGATCGTCAAACAGAAGCTCCGGGTCTGGCCGTTCCCGTATTAGGGGCGGACGAACCGACAAAGGAGACGTTTCAACAACCCGCAAACCGGCCGGATAACGGCCACGACCCTCGGAGGGGAACGCTCATGTCGCTCAGATCATACGGTATCGGCGCCCTTGCCGCTTCCGTCTTCGCTGCTTCGGCGGCGGTGACGGCCGCGCAGGCGCAGGACGGCATCTACGTGCCGCTATTGACCTATCGCACCGGCGCATTCGCCGGGTCCGGTATCCCCATCGCCGACGGGATGCACGATTATCTCACCATGCTGAACGAGCGCGATGGCGGCATCGGCGGCGTGCCTCTCATCATCGAGGAATGCGAAACCGGCTACGACACCACGCGCGGCGTGGAGTGCTACGAATCGGTGCGCGGCAACAATCCGGTGGTGATGAACCCCTATTCCACGGGCATCACCCTCCAGCTCATCCCGCGCGCGGCGGTGGACGAGATCCCGGTTCTGTCGATGGCCTACGGCCTTTCGGCAGCCGCTGACGGCACGACCTTCCCCTGGGTGTTCAACCCGCCCGCGACCTATTGGGACGGGGCCTCGGTCTTCATCAAGCACGTGGCGAATGTCGAGGGCGGTTTCGAGAATCTGGAAGGCAAGACCATCGGCCTCCTGCATCTCGATGCGCCCTATGGCCGCGAGCCGATTCCGGTGCTCAACGCGCTCGCCGAGGAATACGGCTTCAACGTGCGGCTCTACCCGGTTCCCGCGCAGGACATGCAGAACCAGTCCTCGGTCTGGCTCAACATCCGCCGCGACCGTCCCGACTGGATCTATCTCCAGGGCTGGGGCGCGATGAACCCGACCGCAGTCCGCGAAGCGGTGCGCACCAACTTCCCCATCGATCGCCTCGTCGGCGTCTGGTGGGCCGGTGGCGACGAGGACGCCCGCGCCGGTGGCGCCCAGTCCGCCGGGTACAAGTCCCTGAACTTCCATGGTGTGGGTGCCGATTACCCCTTCATGGAGGACATCATCACCTATGTGCACGAGCGCGGCCTCTCCCGCTTCCCGCGTGATCGCGTCGGCGACAACCTCTACAACCGCGGCATCTACAACTCGATGCTCGTGGCGGAGGCGATCCGCACCGCGCAGGAGATCACCGGCAAGGACGTGGTCGATGGTGCCGATGTCAGGCTCGGCCTCGAGGCGATGAACATCACCCAGGAGCGCATCGTCGAGATGGGCATGGACGGCTTCATGGCTCCGCTCGCGATCACCTGCGAGGACCATAGCGGCCACAACGACGTCTATGTCGCGCAATGGGACGGCGATGCCTGGACCCAGGGCACTGACTGGATGTCGCCGATGACCGAGTTCGTCCGGCCCCTGATCGAGGAAGCCGCGCAATCCTATGCCGCAGCCGATTCAGGCTGGCCCGAGCGCACGGAGCCGTGCCCCTGAGGCGGTACGCCGCCACTGAAGAACCGGCGGGGCGTGGACATGCCCCGCCGCCCATCGATCACGATAAGAGCCAGCAGGATTCTTCGAAGATGAGCGCCACCAGCACCACCGCGCCCGCCGCGACGACGCCCGAACAGGCGGAGAAGGATCTCATCCTGTCGGTCAACAATATCGAGGTGATCTACGACCACGTGATTCTCGTGCTCAAGGGCGTCTCGCTGAATGTGCCCCGTCGCGGCATCGTCGCCATTCTCGGCGCCAACGGCGCGGGCAAGACCACGACGCTGAAGGCCATTTCGAACCTCCTCCACGCCGAACGCGGCGAAGTCACCAAGGGCTCGATCGAGTTCGAGGGCGAGCGCATCGAGAATCTCTCGCCCAACGAGCTGGTGCGGCGTGGCTGCATCCAGGTGCTCGAGGGACGCCATTGCTTCGGCCACCTGACCATCGAGGAGAATCTCCTCACCGGCGCCTTCACCCGCAAGGACGGCTCGGCGGCGATCAAGGAGGACATGGAGAAGGTCTACGCCTATTTCCCCCGCCTGCGCGAGCGGCGCAACGCCATGGCGGGCTACACTTCGGGCGGTGAGCAGCAGATGTGCGCGATCGGACGCGCCCTGATGAGCCGGCCCAAGATGATCCTGCTCGACGAGCCCTCCATGGGGCTTGCGCCGCAGATCGTCGAGGAGATCTTCGAGATCGTGCAGGATCTCAACGCCAAGGAGGGGGTCTCCTTCCTGCTCGCGGAGCAGAACACCAACATGGCCCTGCGTTACGCCACCTACGGCTACATTCTCGAAACCGGGCGCGTGGTGATGGATGGTGAGGCCAGGATGCTGCGCGAGAACGAGGACGTGAAGGAATTCTATCTCGGTATTTCGGAAAGCGGCGCCCGCTCGTTCCGCAACGTCAAGACCTACAAGCGCCGCAAGCGCTGGCTCGCCTGAGGGCGCCTGCGCGGGAGGGCTTTGCCGCCTGCGCGATGCCCGTTTGCGCGAAAGCGGTTTCTTCGGGCGCGAACATGCTCTAAATAGCCCGTTCTTCACTGATCGGGCGAGCCCATGTCCCATAACAGCTTCGGCCATCTGTTCCGCGTCACGACCTTCGGCGAGAGCCACGGGCCGGCGCTCGGCTGCGTGGTGGACGGCTGCCCGCCGCGTATCCCGCTCGTCGCCGAAGAGATCCAGGCCGAGCTCGACCGGCGCCGCCCGGGTCAGTCACGCTTCACGACGCAGCGCCGCGAGCCGGACCAGGTACGCATTCTATCGGGCGTGTTCCAGGACGAGCGCATGCCACAGCAGGTCACGACGGGCACGCCGATCGCGCTGCTGATCGAGAATGTCGACCAGCGCTCGAAGGATTATTCCGACATCCGCGACAAGTACCGCCCCGGCCATGCGGATTACCCCTATGATATCAAATACGGCGTGCGCGATTATCGCGGCGGCGGGCGCTCCTCGGCGCGCGAGACGGCGGCCCGCGTCGCCGCCGGCGCCATCGCCCGCAAGGTCGTGCCGGGCCTGCGCGTGCGCGGCGCGCTTGTGCAGATGGGGCCGCACGCGATCGATCGCGGCAACTGGGACTGGGACGAGGTCGCGCGCAACCCGTTCTTCTGCCCCGATGCGAAGGCAGCCGCCTTCTATGCCGATTATCTCGACGGGATCCGCAAATCCGGCTCCTCGATCGGCGCGGTGATCGAAGTCGTGGCGGAGGGCGTGCCGCCGGGGCTCGGCGCACCGGTATACGGCAAGCTCGATACCGAGATCGCGGCTGCGCTGATGTCGATCAACGCGGTCAAGGGCGTCGAGATCGGCGCCGGTTTCGCCGCCGCCGCGCTCACCGGCGAGGAGAATGCCGACGAGATGCGCCCCGGCAATGCCGATGCGCCGACCTTCACCAGCAACCATGCCGGCGGCATTCTCGGCGGGATCTCCACCGGTCAGCCGGTCGTGGCGCGTTTCGCCGTGAAGCCGACCTCCTCGATCCTCACCCCGCGCGCCACGGTGACCCGCGACAATGCGGAAGCCGATATCCTCACCAAGGGCCGTCACGACCCCTGTGTGGGCATTCGCGCGGTCCCCGTCGGCGAGGCCATGCTGGCCTGCGTCATCGCAGATCACTATCTCAGGCACAGGGGCCAGGTCGGCGAGAGCACCGGCTGGCCCGCGGGCGGTTCCTGACCGTCATCCCTCCATCACCATTGTGAGCCACCATGCCCCAATCCGTCACGCAAGCCATCGAAGCCTTCGCCGCCGGCGAGATCGTCATCGTCACCGATGACGACGACCGCGAGAACGAAGGTGATCTGATCGTCGCCGCCACGCATTGCACGCCCGAGAAGATGGCCTTCATCATCCGCCATACCTGCGGCATCGTCTGCGCACCGCTGACGCAGGGCGAGGCGCGCCGGCTGCGGCTCGACCCGATGGTGCCCTCCAACGACGCCCCGCTCGGCACCGCCTTCACCGTCTCGGTGGACGTGCGCCACGGGCTGACCACCGGCATCTCCGCCGAGCAGCGCTGCAACACTGTGCGTGCGCTCGCCAACGGCAATATGGGCGCGGATGATTTCGTGCGTCCGGGCCATGTCTTCCCGCTGATCGCCAAGGAAGGCGGCGTGCTGATGCGCTCCGGCCATACGGAGGCGGCCGTCGATCTGTGCAAGCTCGCCGGTCTTCCGGAAGTCGGCGTGATCTGCGAACTCGCCAATGACGACGGCACGGTCATGAAGGGCGAGCAGATCACGGCTTTCGGCGAGCAGCACGGCCTCAAGCGTGTCTCGGTGGCCGATCTGATCGCCTATCGCCAGGCCCGCGAGAAGCTCGTGGAACGGCTCGGCAGCTTCTCCGTCGAGACGAAATACGGTGAAATGACGGCCTATGCCTATGCCACGCCCTTCGACGAGGTGCAGCATTTCGCCCTCGTGCACGGGGCGATCGGCAATGGCGAGGACGTGCTCGCAAGGCTGCACCGCGCCAATGTCGTCACCGACATCTTCCAGGGCGGCGCGAGCCTCGATGCGGCGCTCGCGCGGATCGCGCAGGAGGGGCGCGGGGTCGTCGTCTATCTGCGCGAGGGTACGGCGGGCGTGCCGCTGACCTCCTTCAAGGAGGATGTGACCGGCACCGAGGCCGAGCGCACCCGGACCTGGCGCGAAGTCGGGCTCGGCGCGCAGATCCTGCGGGATCTCGGCGTGCAGTCGATCCGCAACCTGACGAGTTCGAAGCGCGCCTTCGTCGGCCTCGCCGGATTCGGGATCGAGATCAAGGGCGTCGAGACGCTCTGATATCGGGCGAGCAGCGGGGCGCTTCCAGTTCGCGGGCCCCCGCGCCGCTCGTGAAGCTCAGGCGAATTCGAGGATCACCGCATCGACGGCGAGGCTGTCGCCTTCCTTGGCGACGATCTTGGCGATGGTGCCTTCACGCTCGGCGCGCAGCACGTTTTCCATCTTCATCGCCTCGACCATGACCAGCGGCTCGCCGATCTTGACCTCCTGGCCCTCGGTGACGAGCAGCGCGCGCACCAGTCCGGGCATCGGGCAGAGCAGTTGCTTGGTGGCGCCGCCGTCGCGCTTTTCCGGCATGATCGCGGCCAGATCGGCCTCGCGGCGGGTATAGACGCGGATATCGGCGAAGGCGCCGGCATGGGAGAGCCGCACGCCGTTGAGGATCGCGCGCACCTGCATCGCCACGGGCGTGCCGTCGATCGTGCCGGTCCAGACCGGATCACCCGGCTTCCAGTCGCTCTCGACGATGATGCGGGTACCGTCGGTGAAGGCGACGGCGAGCGCGTCCTGTGCCTCGGAGATGGAAATGTCGTGGCGCTCGCTGCCGAGCATCACGGCGCGCTCACGCGAGAAGCGCACGGCGTTGTGCGGGCGCATCTGGCCGCTGATGCCGCGCTTGCGCTCGTTGAGCAGATGGTCGATCTGTGCGGCCACCGCCGCCATGCGAAGGGCGACGACGCCTTCCGGTGCGGGCAGGGCGAAGCCGTCGGGGAATTCCTCGGCGATGAAACCCGTCGAGAGCCGTCCCTCGCGCCAGCGCGGATGCGCCATCAGCGCGGAGAGGAAGGGGATGTTGTGGCGAATGCCGTCGATGGCGAAGGCGTCGAGCGCGCGGGCCTGCGCCTCGATCGCCTCTTCGCGGGTCGGGGCATGGGTGACGAGCTTGGCGATCATCGGATCGTAATAGATCGAGATCTCGCCGCCTTCGGTGACGCCGGTATCGTTGCGCACGCTCACGCCGTCGCCGCCCGAATCCGCCGGGGGACGGTAGAGCGTCAGCCGGCCCGTCGAGGGCAGGAAGCCGCGGGTGGGATCCTCGGCATAGATGCGGCTCTCGATCGACCAGCCGTCGAGCCTGATATCGTCCTGCGCGTAGCGCAAGGTCTCGCCGGCGGCGACGCGGATCATCTCCTCGACGAGATCGATCCCGGTGATCATCTCAGTGACGGGATGCTCCACCTGCAGGCGGGTGTTCATTTCGAGAAAATAAAACGACTTGTCCTGCCCGACGACGAATTCGACCGTGCCGGCGGAATCGTAATCCACCGCCTTGGCGAGCGCCACGGCCTGCTCGCCCATCTCGCGGCGGGTCTCCTCGTCGAGGAGCGGGCTCGGGGCTTCCTCGATGACCTTCTGGTTGCGGCGCTGGATCGAGCATTCGCGCTCCGACACCCAGATCGCGTTGCCGTGCTTGTCGCCCAGAACCTGGATCTCGATATGGCGCGGATCGACGATGAATTTCTCGACGAAGACCCGGTCGTCACCGAAGGAGGACGCGGCTTCCGATTTCGCGCGGGCGAAGCCTTCCGCGACCTCGTCGGCCGAATGGGCGATGCGCATGCCCTTGCCGCCGCCGCCGGCGGAGGCCTTGATCATCACGGGATAGCCGATTTCGTCGGCGATCTGCACCGCATGTTCGGGGCTCTCGATCACGCCCAGATAACCCGGCACCGTCGAGACGTTCGCTTCGGCGGCGGCTTTCTTGGATTCGATCTTGTCGCCCATGGCGGCGATGGCGCGCGGATTGGGGCCGATGAAGACGATCCCTGCGGCCTTCAGCGCTTCCGCGAAGGCTTCGCGCTCGGAAAGAAAACCGTAACCGGGATGCACGGCCTGTGCGCCGGTCTCTTTGCAGGCAGCGACGATCTTCTCGATCACGAGATAGGATTCGGCCGCCGCCGCCGGCCCGATATGCACCGCTTCGTCGGCCATCTCCACATGCAGCGCATCGCGATCGGCATCGGAATAGACCGCGACCGTCGCAATTCCCATCCGCTTCGCTGTCTTGATGATCCGGCAGGCGATTTCGCCGCGATTGGCGATGAGAATCTTGTCGAACATGGGCGGAATGGACTCGTGCGGTGAACGGGGCTGACCGACCGTAAGCGGCCAGAGGTTTCGTCCATCATCTCCCGCTTGCTGTCAAGCACACGCCGGTCTGCGCCACATCGTTCGATCAGCAGGCCCGATGCGCCACACCCCCGCCGGCTGGTGCAGGCCTCGTCGGCTGGTGCAACCGCGCCTGCGCGATCTGCGCGATTTCACGCATGCGCGGGCCCGCCCGTCGGATTATGCTGATGGCGTCGCCGGAGCGCATGCCACGGCGACGCGAGCCGCAAGAATCGGCAATAATTCGCAAGCGAAGATCACCGCAAACCCCCAGCGATCACCGAGAGCCCGTCATGACCAGCGTCCTGCACCGCAGCCTGAAAGCCAGCTACCCCAAGGCCGCGAGCGGCCACGGCATCTATATCCGCGACACGGAAGGGCGCGACTATATCGACGCGTCCGGCGGCGCGGCGGTGTCCTGCCTCGGACATATGCATCCCGACGTGCTCGCGGCCATGCGCAAGCAGCTCGACGAGCTCGAATACGCCCATACCGGCTTCTTCACGACGGAAGCTGCGGAGCGGCTGGGTGACGATCTCGTGGCGCATGCGCCGGAGGGCATGTCGCATGTCTATTTCGTCTCGGGCGGCTCCGAGGCGATCGAGGCGGCGCTGAAGATGGCGCGGCAATATTTCGTCGAGATCGGCCAGCCGCAGCGCGCGCGTTTCATCGCGCGTCGGCAGAGCTATCACGGCAATACGCTGGGTGCGCTCGCGGTGGGCGGCAACGAATGGCGCCGGGCGCAGTTCGAGCCGCTCCTCGTCAAGACGCATCACGTCTCCCCGCCCTATGCCTATCGCGACCGCCGCGCCGACGAGAGCGACGCCGAATACGGCGAGCGTCTCGCGCAGGAGCTCGAGGCGATGATCGCCGAACTCGGGCCGCAGACCATCATCGGCTTCATCGCCGAGACCGTGGGCGGCGCCACCGCCGGCGCGCTCACCGCGCCCGAGGGCTATTACAGGCGCGTGCGCGAGATCTGCGACCGCCACGGCATTCTCCTGATCCTCGACGAGGTGATGTGCGGCATGGGGCGCACCGGCTCGCTGCATGCCTGCGAGCAGGAGGGCATCACCCCCGATCTGATGACGATCGCCAAGGGTATGGGCGGCGGCTACGCGCCGATCGGCGGCGTGCTCGTGCACGAGAAGATCATCGACGCCTTCGCCTCGGGCTCGGGGCTGTTCCAGCACGGCCATACCTATCTCGGCCATCCGCTGGCCTGCGCCGCTTCGCTCGCGGTGCAGCAGGTGATCCGCCGCGACAATCTCCTGGAGAACGTGCGCCGTCAGGGAGCCTATCTGACCCAGCGCCTCGAAGCGCGCTTCGGCAATCACCCGCATGTGGGCGATATTCGCGGGCGCGGCCTGTTCCAGGCGATCGAGCTCGTCGCCGACCGCTCCTCGAAGGAGACCTTCGACCCTGCGCGCAAGCTGCATGCGAAGGTCAAGCAGGAGGCCATGGCGCGCGGGCTGATGTGCTACCCGATGGGCGGCACCATCGACGGCGTGCACGGCGACCATGTCCTGCTCGCCCCGCCCTTCATCGTGGAGGCAGCCGATATCGACGCGATCGTCGAGCGGCTCGGCGATGCGGTGGATGCGGCTCTGGGCTGATCGGGGCGGGACTGAGCGGGGCGGGCCGGGCCATCGAACCGGCGACGGGGCATGCGACGACGCGGCATGCCGCGTACCCACTTGTCTCCACCCGCCATCCGGGTTCAGATGCACGCAACGACGTTCTTCGCATCACGAGGACCCGCGACGATGGATTTCGCATTATCCGAAGAAGAAATCATGATCCGCGATGCGGCCCGGCGCATCGCTGCGGAAAGGCTCGCGCCCGCAGCCGAAAAGCTCGATCGCGGGGAGGGGCGCGAGGCGCTTCTGGCCAATCTGGGGCTGCTCGCCGAAAACGGCTTCGCCGCGCTCAACGTCAAGGCCGAATACGGCGGCAGTGAAGCCGGTACCGTCGCCTTCGCGCTCGCCATCGAGGAACTCGGCCATGCCTGCGCCTCGACGGCGGTCTCGACCTCGGTGACCAACATGGTCGGCGAGGTGATCCAGGCGGTGGGCTCGCCCGAGCAGAAGGCGACCTATCTGCCGCGCCTCGCCGACGGGACCTACAAAGCGGGCTCCTTCTGCCTCACCGAGAGCGGGGCGGGCTCCGATCCCTCGCGGATGAAGACGCGCGCGCGGCGTGAGGGCAACGGCTGGCGCCTCGACGGGGAGAAACTCTACATCTCCTCCGCCGAATATGCCGGGCTCTTCGTCGTCTGGGCGGTGACCGATCCGGAGGCGCGCGCCGGCAAGGGAATCTCCTGCTTCCTCGTCGAGGCGGATACGCCCGGCCTCGTCATCGGCAAGGCCGAGAAGAAGATGGGCCAGCACGGCTCGCCCACGAACGTCGTGCATCTCGACGATTGCCGCATCCCGGCCGAGAATATCATGGGCGCGGAGAATGACGGGTTCCGCGTCGCCGTCGCCGAACTCGCGGGCGGGCGCATCGGCGTCGCGGCGCTTTCGCTCGGCATCGCCCGCGCCGCCATGGATGCGGCCAAGGCCTATGTGAAGGAGCGCAGGCAGTTCGGCCAGGCCATCGCCGAGATGCAGGGGCCGCAATGGATGATCGCCGATCGCGAGGTCGATCTCGAAGCGAGCCGCCTGCTCATCCTCAATGCGGCGGCGCGCAAGGATCGCGGCGAGCCCTTCGCCAAGGAAGCCTCGATGGCCAAGCTCTTCGCCTCGGAAGCCGCGCATCGCTGCACCGATACCGCGATCCAGCTCTTCGGCGGGGCCGGCTATTGCGCCGATTACCCGGTGGAGCGCTATGCCCGCGACGCACGCATCACCCGGATCTACGAGGGCACCTCCGAAATCCAGCGCCTGATCATCGCCCGCGAGACGCTGAAGGCGGTGGCGTGAGCCGGGTTCGGCGATTGATGCTGCGGGACGGGGCCGCATTCAAGAGATGCGATTTCAAAGGATGCGCATTCAAGGTATGACAATGCGCCCCGTCATCTTCTGCTTTTCCGGCCAGGGCGCGCAATACCGGCACATGGCGCGCGACCTGATGGGCGAGGATGCCGTCTTCCATTCATGGATGGAGGAGGGCGAGGCGCTGGTGCGCGAGCGCTTCGGCTTCTCGGTTCTGGCCGAGATCTATGATCCGGATCATGCGCCGGGCGCACCGTTCGAGCGGCTGGAGGCGACGCATCCCGCTTTGTTCATGGTGCAATACGCCGCCGCGAAGGCGATGATGGCGCGCGGGCTGCGTCCGGATCTGATGCTCGGTGTCTCGCTCGGCGAATTCGTCGCCATGGCGCTAGCCGGGGTGATCGGCTTCGAGGAGGCGCTCACCCGCATCGCCCGCCAGCCGGCCCTCCTGCATGAAACTTGTGCGCGCGGCGGATTGATTTCGGTGCTCGCGGGCGAGGACGTCCGGCACGACGACGCATATCTCGCCGCGCACAGCCATCTCGCGGGACGCGGATCCGCGCAGAACTGCGTTCTGGCCGCGTCTCACGCGGCGATCGACGGGATCTGCGCGCATCTCGCGGAACGCGGCGTCACGGCAGTGCGGCTACCGGTGCCCTACGGGTTTCATTCCCCGCTGATCGATCCGGCGGCTCCGGCCTGCCGGGCGATGTTCGCCGAGATCACCCCGCGCCCTGCGGAAATTCCCTGCCTGTCGGCCAGTTTCGGCGGCTTCATCGACCATGCGACGCCCGATCTGCTCTGGCGCATCGTGCGTGACAGGATGGATGTGATCGGTGTCTGCCGCTCAGATCATCTCACCGGCGGGGCGGATTACGTCGATCTGTCGCCTTCCGGCGCACTCGCCGCGCTGATTCGCCAGAACACGGCGCCGGGGCGCGCCCGCCGCATCGCCATCACGCTCTCGCCGATGGGCGGCGATTCGGGGCGATTCGACGCCGTTGCGCGGCGATTTCGGCAATCGGACGCGTGACGCCGACGGGCACCACGCCAAATTCCCTCACGCCATGCCGAGCGCCTGCATGTAGAGTTCGAGCACGGCTTCCTGTTCCTGGCGCTCGGCGTGATCCTGCTTGCGCAGGCGCACGATCTGGCGCACGGCCTTCGAATCGTAGCCGCGCCCCTTCAGTTCGGCATAGACATCCTTGATGTCGCTGGCGATGCCGGCCTTTTCCTCCTCGAGGCGCTCGATGCGCTCGACGAACTGGCGCAATTCGTCCGCAGCGACGCCGGAATCCGCAATATCCGCAACCATCTGTTCCATCCTCAGCAGGGCGGACGCCGCATCGCGATCGTGCGGGCGTCGCCGAAATTCTCGGCAGGGCTTAGGCAATCCGCGCGCCCGTGTCCAGAGGTGCCGGGGCGGCGAATGTGGATGGCGATGCGGGCCGCGATCGCGCTCAATGGGCGGGCTTGTTGCCCTCGAAAGCCGCCTGCTGCTCGGCGCTCGCCGGTGCCTGATGCTGCGCCTTCCACTGGTCGTAGGGCATGCCGTAGACATATTCGCGGCTGTCTTCCTTGCCGATGCCGAGATCGCGCTCGTCGGCGGCGTCCTTGAGCCAGTTCGACAGGCAATTCCGGCAAAAGCCGGTGAGATTCATCATGTCGATATTCTGCACGTCGGTGCGGTTGCGCAGATGCGACACAAGCCGGCGGAAGGCCGCCGCTTCCAGCTCGGTGCGGGTCTTTTCGTCGAGATCCTTCATCACGCAAATTCCTTCATCACGCATTTCGCGAACCGGTCGGGTCGCCATGCGGCCTGTGATCGCGCCGCTTCCTCTGATGACGATGGGGCGCGACAGCGCGGGATGCAAGAGTGACCCGTTGAGCCGGGGGTGATGAGAGCGGTGTCGGGAAGCGCGCTGCGAGACCTGCCGCGAGATCCGCCGCCGCGTCGGGTGAAGCCGGTGCTCTCTCCGGGTGCTTTCGAAATTAGTTAAAAATCGATGATTGCAATTAGTCCTTCCTGCATTCCGCGCAACAGGTCTTTCCCCACGCCGCGCCATCAGCTAAAGCTAGCGCGCTTTCAAATTTCGTACAGTTCCAGAACGCGGGTGAATCATGGCGGACAACACGGCGGACACGGCATCGACCGGAATTCTCGCGGGCAAGCGCGGCCTCGTCATGGGCGTCGCAAACAACCGGTCCATCGCCTGGGGCATCGCGCGTGCGGCTCGCCAGCAGGGGGCTGAACTGGCCTTCACCTATCAGGGTGACGCGTTGAAGAAGCGCGTCGGTCCGCTCGCCGAGCAGCTCGACGCGATCCTCGTCGGCCATTGCGACGTCACCGACGGTGCGAGCATCGACGCGGTCTTCGCCGAGGTGGAGCGGGTCTGGGGCAAGCTCGACTTCGTGGTCCACTGCATCGCTTTCTCCGACAAGGACGAGCTGACCGGGCGCTATCTCGAGACGAGCGAGGAGAATTTCAACAAGTCGCTCAACATCTCCTGCTATTCCTTCACCGCCGTGGCACAGCGCGCCGAGAAGCTGATGGGCGAGGGCGGCTCGATGCTGACGCTGACCTATTACGGCGCGGAAAAGTGGATGCCGCACTACAACGTGATGGGCGTCGCCAAGGCCGCGCTCGAAGCCTCCGTGCGCTATCTCGCCGCCGATCTCGGTCCGCAGAACATCCGCGTCAACGCGATCTCCGCCGGCCCGATCAAGACGCTCGCAGCCTCGGGGATCGGCGATTTCCGCTACATCCTGAAGTGGAACGAGTACAACGCGCCCCTGCGCCGGACCGTCACGATCGAGGAAGTCGGCGAGACGGCGGCCTTCCTGCTCTCGGATCTGTCGCGCGGCGTCACCGGCGAGGTCATGCATGTCGATGCCGGCTACCATGTCGTGGGCATGAAGAATCCCGAAGCGCCGGACATGTCCCTCGACAAGGATTGAGGCGCGCCGCGCGCCCCGGTCTCCCCTTCCCGTATCGAGAGTGTCGGATGTCTTCGACCATCTTTTTCATCCGCCACGGCGAAACGGACTGGAACGCCGAGGGGCGCCTGCAGGGTCAGCACGACATCCCGCTCAATGCGCGCGGCGTCGGGCAGGCCGAGACGGCCGGGCGCATCCTCGCGAGGCTGGTGCCGAAGCCGGATCACCTGCCCTGGCTGGTGAGCCCGCTCACCCGCACCCGCAACACCGCCGAGCATGCGCGCGGCGTGCTGCGTCTCGATCCGCGCGGATACGAGACCGATGCGCGCCTGATGGAAATCCGCTTCGGCGACTGGGAGGGCCTGACCTGGCCCGAGGTCACCGCCCGCGACCCGGAAGGCGCGGCGGCGCGCGAGGCCGACAAATGGGGCTATCGCCCGCCGGCGGGCGAGAGCTACGATGATCTCGTCGCACGTATCGCGCCGTTCTTCGACGGGCTCGACGGTGATGCGGTGGTCGTCGCCCATGGCGGCGTCGCCCGCGCCCTGCTCGCCCATCGCTGCGACGTGCCGCCCGAGCGCGCCCCGCATCTCGACATCTGGCAGGGGCGCGTCCTCGTGATTCAGGAGCGGCAATACCGCTGGGTGTGACCCGTTATCGCCGGCTCCTCAGCGGGGCAGCGTGCCTTCCAGGACGTAACGCAGGATCTGCACCACCTGCTCCGGATGCTCGACCACGGCGAGCGCCGCCGCGTCGACTTCCTTGAGCGCATGCCCGTGTTCGGGGGGATGCATCACCACGATGGCCTTGCCGAGCGCCGAGGCGTAGCCCGCGTCGAAGGCCGCGTTCCACTGCCGATAACGATCACCGAAACGCACCACGACCACATCGGCGCGGGCGATGTCGCGGCGGGTGCGGATGGCGTTGAGCTTGGCGCCCTTGTGATCGGTCCAGAAATCCTCTTCCTCCGGCCCCATGATGGCGACGCCGCAATCATCGGAAGCCGCGTGATCGGTGACGGGGGCGCTGAACGCGACGTCGAGATCGCGGGCGCCTTCGATGATCTCGTTGCGCCAGTCGGAATGGATTTCGCCGGCGAGATAGACCTGCAGCGTCATGGTCGGTTCCTTCCCTCGATGAGATGAGCGGGTTTTGCCGCAATATCGCCCGTGCGGGGCGGCGGTGCAAATCATCGTCGGCGATAGGGCGCTCTCGATCAGGCGCCCCTTGGGCCGGGCCTTGCAAATCCTCCCCACCCTGCTAGGCAGGACGGCGCGTTGATCCGGTCGGCAGGCGGCCCGGATCGGCATACCGCGCAGCGCCCTGCCCGGATCCGCGTCGGTCGTCATCGTGATTGCGGGAGCGGGCGTTCGAGGTCGAGTAGATGATACGCAGATCCCTTCCCCCGCAGATCCGCTCGCGCGGCGTCACCGCCGTTCTGGGCCCGACCAATACCGGCAAGACCCACCTCGCCATCGAACGCATGCTGGCCCATTCCTCGGGCATGATCGGTCTGCCGCTGCGGCTGCTCGCGCGCGAGGTCTATCAGCGCGTCGTCGATCGCGTCGGCCCCGACGCCGTGGCGCTCGTCACCGGCGAGGAGAAGATCAAGCCGCGCAAGCCGCGCTACTGGGTCTGCACGGCGGAGGCGATGCCGCGCGATCTCGATCTCGCCTTCGTCGCCCTCGACGAGGTGCAGCTCGCCGCCGATCTCGATCGCGGGCACGTCTTCACCGATCACCTTCTGAACCAGCGCGGGCGCGACGAGACGCTGCTGATCGGGGCGGCGACGATGAAGCCGCTGATCGAACAGCTGATCCCCGGCGTGCACGTCACCTCCCGCCCCCGCCTGTCGCAACTCGTCTTCACCGGCGAGCGCAAGGTCTCGCGCCTGCCCACCCGATCGGCCATCGTCGCCTTCTCGGCGGAGGAGGTCTATGCCATCGCCGAGCTGATCCGCCGCCAGCGCGGCGGCGCTGCGGTGGTGCTGGGCGCGCTCTCCCCGCGCACCCGCAATGCGCAGGTGGCGCTCTACCAGTCCGGCGAGGTCGATTATCTCGTCGCGACGGATGCGATCGGGATGGGGCTCAATCTCGATGTCGACCACGTCGCCTTCGCCGCCTCGCGCAAGTTCGACGGGTTCCGCTTCCGCCATCTCCATCCCGCCGAGATCGGCCAGATCGCCGGGCGGGCGGGTCGCCATCTGAACGACGGGACCTTCGGTACGACGGGGCGCTGCGATCCTTTCGAACCGGAAATCGCCCAGGCGGTCGAGGCGCATGCCTTCGAGCCCGTGCGCGTCCTGCAATGGCGCAATCCCGATCTCGACTACCGGACCGTGGAGCGCCTGCAGGCCACGCTGGCCGAGGTGCCGCGCGAGCCGGGATTGACCCGCGCGCCGATCGGCGAGGACATCGCGGCACTCGATATCGTCGTGCGCGACCGGGAGTTGCGCGATCTCGCCGCGACTCGCGATGCCGTCCAGCGGCTCTGGGAAGTGTGTCAGGTGCCCGATTATCGAAAAGTGTCGCCTGCGAGCCACGCTGATCTGGTGGCTGCCCTCTATGGGTTCATCATGCGCGACGGGGCCATCCCCGACGACTGGTTTGCCAAGCAGATCAAGCAGTTGGACAAGATCGAGGGGGATATCGACACGCTCTCCTACCGCATCGCACAGGTGCGGACCTGGACCTTCGTCGCCAACCGGGATGACTGGTTGCGCGATCCCGAGCATTGGCAGAGCGTCACCCGTAAGGTAGAGGACAGGCTGTCCGACGCTCTGCACGAGCGGCTGGCGAGCCGTTTCGTCGATCGGCGGACGAGCGTTTTGATGCGGCGCTTGAGAGAGAACGCGATGTTGGATGCGCAGATTTCGGCCACCGGCGATGTCACCGTCGAGGGTCAGCACGTGGGACAACTCCACGGATTTTCCTTCGTGCCGGACCCGGGTGCGGACAGCGCCGAGGCCAAGACTTTGCGCAATGCCGCCCAGAAGGCGCTCGCCGGCGAGATCGAGCTGCGCGCCGAGCGCTTCTCTTCGGCTGCCGATACGCTCTTCGTCCTGTCGAATGACGGCACGATCCGCTGGAACGGCGATCCGGTCGGCAAGCTGGAAGCCTCCGACAAGATTTTCGACCCCGATATCCGCATCCTCGCCGACGAGCATCTCACCGGCCCGGCCCGCGAGAAGGTCGAGACCCGGCTGAAGGCCTGGCTCAAGGCCTATATCGTGCGCGCGCTCGGCCCCGTGATCGAGCTCGAGGATGCCCAGGATCTCACCGGCATCGCGCGCGGCATCGCCTTCCAGATTTCCGAATCGCTCGGTGTGCTGGAGCGTGCGAGGGTGTTGCAGGAAGTGCGCGGGCTGGAGCAGGAGGGTCGTGCGGCCCTGCGCCAGAAGGGCGTGCGCTTCGGCGCCTACCATATCTACATGCCGCTGATGCTCAAACCTGCGCCGCGCACGCTCGCGGCGCAGCTCTGGGCGCTGCGCAACGGCGGGCTCGATCAGAAGGGTATCGACGAGATCGCTCATCTCGCGGGCTCCGGGCGCACCTCGATTCCGGTCGATCCGGACGTCGCGCGTGGGCTCTACCGCGCCGCCGGGTACCGGGTCTGCGGCGGGCGTGCCGTGCGTGTCGATATTCTGGAGCGCCTCGCCGACCTGATCCGCCCTGCCATCGCCTATCGCCCCGGCGAGACCATCGGCGAACCGCCCCAGGGCGCCGCCGATGGCGACGGTTTCGTGGCGACGGTGGCGATGACGTCGCTCGTCGGCTGTGCGGGCGAGGATTTCGCCTCGATCCTGAAATCGCTGGGCTATACGTCCCAGACGCGCACCGGCCCGGCAATCACCCGCGAAATCCTGCTGCCGGTGGCGACGACGCCGGTTTCGGCACGCGCGGAGACCGCGGGCGAGGCGGAGGCGGACAAGGCTGCGGCGCCGGAGGCATCTGCCGGCGCGGTCGTTGGCGCCGAGCAGGAGCCGGTTTCGCAAGAGGCCGTGACGCAAGACGGCGTGACACAAGAGTCGACGTCGGAAGAGCCGGTTTCGCAGGAAACCAGCGCGGAGCCGGTCGCCGAGGCACCCGAAGTGCAGGCCGTGCAGGAGGCCGAGGCGCAAGAGCCGGCCTCTGAAAAGCCGGCTTCTGAAGAGCCGGCCACGCAAGAGTCGGTATCGGCAGCTTCCCCGCCGGACGAGACGGCTGCCCGCGATACGGCGACGCAGGAGGCTTCCGCGCCGCCGCCGACGGCGGATGCGATGGCCGAGGCCCCTGCAGAAGTTGCCGCCGATGCGGGCGCGGAGCCGGCTGAGCCGGAAACGGTGGAGATCTGGCGTCAGAACCGGCAGCCGCGTGGCGGCCAGCGCGATGCACGCCGGCGCGGCGGTCAGGATCGGCGAGGCCGTCCGGGCGGGGCGCAGAGCGGTGCGCAGGGTGGCGGTGAAGCCGCTGCCGGAGGCGAAGCCGCGCGGCGCGGAGAGCAGCGCTCGCGGGAGCTCGGCAAGTTCGGCGAGAGCAATTTCCGTCGCGGCGGCAAAGGCGAAGGCAGGGGCGACGATCAGGGAGAAGGCGGGTTCAAGGGACGCGGCAAGGGTCCCGGTGGCAAAGGCCCCGGCGGCAAGGGACCCGGCAAGGGCAGGGGCAACAAGGGCAAGCCCGCGACCTATTCATCCGGACCCGACAACCGCAAACCGCGTCAGGCCGACCCCGATTCGCCCTTCGCCAAGCTGGCCGCCCTCAAGGCGCAGCTGGAAGACAAGTCCTGAGGCGCAAAGCCCATGCGGGACGATCGCCAGCGCCTCGACAAATGGCTCTGGTACGCCCGCTTCGCCCGCACGCGCTCGGCCTGTGCCCGGCTCGTCAGCGAGGGTCGGGTGCGGCTCAACGGCAAGCGTGTCGATCAGCCCTCCAAGGGGATCGTGATCGGGGACGTGCTCACCATAGCGGCGGAGCACGGCACCATCGTCGCGCGGGTCGAGGGGCTCGGGGAGCGGCGCGGCAATGCCGATGCGGCAAGGGAACTCTACGAGCCGATCGGCTCTTGATGGGCCGGACGGCGGGGACTAGTTGTGCAATGCGCGCGGACGCGATAAAGCGACGCCTGCGCCTCGTGTCCGCCTTCGGCGGGCATGCATCATGCGAAAAGCGGAAGCCGGACGGGATTGCGTCATGACCTATATCGTCACCGAGAATTGCATCAAATGTAAATACATGGATTGCGTCGAGGTCTGCCCGGTCGATTGCTTCTACGAAGGCGAGAACATGCTCGTCATCCACCCGGACGAGTGCATCGATTGCGGTGTCTGCGAACCGGAATGCCCGGCCGAGGCGATCAAGCCGGATACCGAACCGGGACTCGAGCAATGGCTCCAGATCAACACCGATCTGTCGAAGACCTGGCCCAACATCACCCAGAAGAAGCCGGAGCCCCCGGACGCGAAAGAATATGATGGAATGGAGGGGAAATACGAAAAATTCTTCTCCTCAAATCCCGGCGAAGGCGATTGATGACAGTTTCACGTCAGCGGTTTTGATTTTTCGCGAGTTTTGTGCTAGGGTCCACATACCGTCGAGAATGACCGACGGGCACCACGCATATGTGAGCCCAAGCCTATCATGATCATCTCCTTGACCGCCATCGGATCGGACCCTCAACTTTTTGACCGTCGATGGCGCCGGAGCCATTCCTCGACATCTTGACGCGCATTTAGGGGGTGTGGACCGCGGATCACGATCCGGGGGCGGCTTCGGTGCGCTCGCTCCACACTTGATATTCCGGACTGCCGGACCCCTGCCGGCGGATCCATTTTCGTCGACGCGACACTGATACCCATAACGTCGCGCGGCATCCATGCAGGAGGCCTTCATCGCATGACGACCGCCAAGAAGAACGCCAAGCTCGGTTTCAAGGCAGGTGAAGCAGTCGTGTATCCGGCGCACGGCGTCGGTCGCATCACGGCGATCGAGGAGCAGGAGATCGCCGGCTTCAAGCTCGAACTCTACGTCGTCAGTTTCGAAAAGGACAAGATGGTCCTGCGCGTTCCGACCAGCAAGGCCGAGAGCGTGGGCATGCGCAAGCTCGCCGAATCCGGGCTCGTGGACAAGGCGCTCACCACCATGGCGGGCCGTGCCCGCGTGAAGCGCACCATGTGGTCGCGCCGGGCGCAGGAATACGAGGCCAAGATCAATTCCGGTGATCTGATTTCGGTGGCCGAAGTCGTGCGCGATCTCTACCGCTCCGACGCCCAGCCCGAGCAGTCCTACAGCGAGCGTCAGCTCTACGAGGCCGCTCTCGAGCGCGTCGTCAGCGAGATCGCTTCGGTGAACGGCGCTACCGAGACGGAAGCGCTCAAGCTGATCGAGGATGCGCTGGCCAAGTCGCCGCGCCGCGCCAAGGGCGCCGAGGATGCCGAAGGTGCGGACGCCGTCGAGGGCGATTCCGACAACGGCGATCTCCAGGAAGAGGCCGCCTGAGGCTTCTCCGACCGACATTCGACTGCAATGCGAGAGCGGACCCGGTGCATCACCGGGTCCGCTTTTTCATGCGCCCGGCGATTGCCTAAGCCTGCGGCGCTCACCTAAGCCTGCGGCGCTTGCCTCAGCCGGCGGCACCCGCCCGCGCCATGGCGAGTAGCGCGTCGCAATCGCAATGCGCTTCGAGGTGATCGGCGAGCGCGTCCAGCGCGGCTTCGACGCGGGCACCGTAAGCGTAATCGGAAGCCGGTGCGCCGATCTGCGCGAGGAAGGCGCGGCGGAAGCCGTCTTCGCCGAACAGACCGTGGAGATAGCTCCCCATTGCCCGCCCATCCGCCGAGATCGCCCCTTCCGCCGTGCCGTCGCGGTCGAAGAGCGGTCGGGCCCGGTCCGGCCCGTCGCTTTCCCCGATATGGATCTCGTAGCCGCTGACCGCCATGCCGGAAGCGAGATGCCGCGCGCGCACCTGGGTGACGTGTTTATCGGGCCGCATCACCGTGTCGATGGCGAGATGGCCGAGGCCGGGGCTCGTACCCGGTGGCCCCTCGATCCCGTCCGGATCGGCGATGCTGCGCCCGAGCATCTGATAGCCGCCGCACAGCCCGAGCACCCGCCCGCCCCTGCGCAGGATCGCCGCGAGATCGATATCCCAGCCCTGTTCGCGGAAGAAAGCGAGGTCCCCGCGCGTCGATTTCGAGCCGGGAATGATGACGAGATCGGCATCGAGCGGCAGGGGGCGCCCCGGTGCGACCATTTCGAGCGAGAGCGCCGGATCGAGCGCGAGCGGGTCGAGATCGTCGAAATTCGCGATGCGCGACAGGCGCGGCACGACGATGCGGAAGGCGCCTTCGCCGCGCGCCGCAGGAATGTCGAGCGCATCTTCGGCGGGGAGTTCGTGGGCGCGATCGAACCAGGGCAGCACACCGAAACCGCGCCAGCCCGTGCGATCGGTGATCGCCGCATAGCCGTCGTCGAAAAGCCTCGGATCGCCGCGAAACTTGTTGATCAGAAAGCCCTTGATCAAGGCGGCATCCTGCGGGTCGATCACGGCCTGGGTGCCGACGATCTGCGCGATCACCCCGCCCCGATCGATATCGCCGACGAGCAGGACGGGCAGGTTCTCGGCGCGGGCAAAGCCCATATTGGCGATGTCGCCGGCGCGCAGATTGATTTCGGCGGGCGAGCCCGCGCCCTCCACCAGCACCAGATCCGCCTCCCGGCGCAGGATCTCGAAGCTCTCGCGCACGCTCGCCAGGAGCTGCGGCTTGAGCTTCGCGTAATCGCGTGCCCGGGCCGTCGTGAGGCGCTTTCCCTGGACGATGACCTGCGCGCCGGTCTCGCTCTCCGGCTTGAGCAGGACCGGGTTCATGTGGATCGATGTCGGCACGCCCGCCGCGCGCGCCTGGAGCGCCTGGGCGCGTCCGATCTCGCCGCCTCCGTCATCGGTGACGGCGGCATTGTTCGACATGTTCTGCGGCTTGAACGGGCGCACGCGAAGCCCGCGCCGGGCGAAGACGCGGGCGAGCCCGGCGACGAGCATGGATTTGCCGACATTCGAGCCGGCGCCCTGGATCATCAATGCGGCGCTCATGAATGCATGCTCACTTGATCCGCAGCGGCTGGCCGGCCACGACCAGCACGACCTCATCGGCGATGGCACCGACATCCTGCGCGAGCCGCCCCGCCGCATCACGAAACTGCCGCGCCAGGCGGTTCTCCGGGACGATGCCGAAGCCGACCTCGTTTGTAACGAGCACGACCGGGCTGTTCTGGCGCGCGAGCGCCTCGCAGAGCGCCGCTCCCTCCGCCGCGAGATCGCGCTCGGCGAGGAGCAGGTTCGTCAGCCAGAGCGTCAGGCAATCGACGAGGCGCGCGCCGCCGCCATCCGTGGCATCGAGCGCACCGACGAGATCATGGGGGGCGGGATGATCGGCCCAGCGCCCGTCGCGGCGCGCCCGATGGGTGGCGATACGCGCGCGCATCTCGTCGTCGAGGGCCTCGGCCGTCGCGATATAGACCGGGCGGCCCGGCATGGCGAGAACGCGCTCTTCGGCATGGCGGCTCTTGCCCGAGCGCGCACCGCCGGTGATCAGGATGATGCTCATGGGGATCGTTCTAGCCCAACGCCGCGCCATGCGCGATTCGGTTTTGCGCCGGACGGGTGATCGGGCGCGAGCCGTCTGGCGGGCGCGGCGCAGGATGTGTATGGAAAGCCTCATGAATGAACCGATGAGCACCGCCGCGCAGCCGCAGCGTCCGAAAGTGTTCGCCACATGAGCCTGATCGCCTTCAGTGCGGCGGCGATGGCGCTCGCCATGCTGATCGATGCCGTGATCGGCTGGCCGGCGCGGCTTCATGCGCGCATCGGCCATCCGGTCACCTGGATCGGCGCGGCGATCGGGTGGTGCGACGCGCGCTTCAACCGCGAGGCGGATCCCCCGGCGCGCCAGAGGCAGGCGGGGGTGCTCGTCGCGCTCGCGGTGATCGTCGCCGCGACCCTGCCCGCCCTGATCGTGGCGCTCGTTCTGCCGCATGATCTAACGGGGCTGATCCTGACGGCTCTGCTCGCCTGGCCGCTCGTCGCGACGCGCTCGATGCATGATCACGTCGCCGCCGTCGCCGCGCCGCTCGGCGCCGGTGATCTCGAGGGCGCGCGCGCGGCTGTCGCGATGATCGTGGGACGTGACCCGGCGCTGCTCGACGCGCCCGGCGTGACCCGCGCGGCGCTCGAGAGCCTTGCGGAAAACTCGTCCGACGGGATCGTCGCCCCGCTGTTCTGGGGGGTGGTGCTCGGCCTGCCCGGGATCGTCGCTTACAAGGCGATCAACACCCTCGACAGCATGATCGGCCACCGCAATGCGCGTTATGAGCATTTCGGGCGCTTCGCGGCGAAGCTCGACGATGTGGTGAACTGGCCTCCGGCGCGGCTGACAGGGCTTCTCTTCGTGCTGGTCTCGGCGCGCCCGCTCATGGCACTCGCGGTGATGCGCCGGGATGCGCGTCATCACCGTTCGCCGAATGCCGGCTGGCCGGAAGCGGCCATGGCGGGGGCGCTCGGCGTGCGGCTGTCGGGGCCGCGCAGCTATGGCAGCGGCATCCGCGACGAGCCCTGGCTCAACGCCGCCGCGCCCGATCCGCAGCCACGCGACCTCGAAGCCGGGCTCGCGCTGTATCGCCGGGCGATGATCGCCCTCGGCGCGCTCCTCCTTGCCACGGCGCTGCTGCTTGCTCTCGCGTGAGGGATTGCGCAGAAAGGGCGGCATGAAGAGCGATCAGAACGACATCCGCGATCATGGCGGCGATATCGACCGGGCGCGGGCGACTTACGGCGGCGCGGCGGAGGATTGGATCGACCTCTCGACCGGCATCAACCGCGTCCCCTATCCGATGCCGGCACTCGGTCCCGGGGATATTCGCGCCCTGCCGCAGCGCGAGGCGCGCGAGGATCTGATCGCAGCCGCGCGCGAAGCTTATGCGCCCCGTGCCGCGATCGCTCCGCTCGCCGGTGCGCAGGCCGCGATCCAGCTCGTGCCTGCTCTCGTAAGGGAGCGCGCGGCAGGCGGCGTCGACGCACGGGTGGTGGCACCGACCTACAACGAACATGCCGGTGCGCTCACCGGGGCGGGCTTTACCGTGCGCGAAGTGGCGAGGCTCGAGGATCTCGCCGGGGCGGATGTCGCGGTGGTGGTCAATCCCAACAATCCGGACGGACGCATTCATGAGCCGGCAAAGTTGATGACGCTGGCGGAGCGGGTCGGCCTGCTCTTGATCGACGAGAGCTTCGCCGATGCGGTCCCGGAATTATCGCTGTGTCAATATCTTAGATATGATGAGCCGACTAATCTTATGATCCTGCGTTCATTCGGAAAGTTCTACGGCCTCGCCGGGTTGCGGCTCGGATTCGCGCTGGGCGCCGCGCCGCTGATCAGCCGTGTCGCGCGCATGGCCGGCCCCTGGGCGGTTTCCGGACCGGCCATCGCGGCGGGGCGGGTCGCGCTGCGGGATGCGCCCTGGCGCGCGCGCAGCATCGCCCGGCTGGCTGAGGATTGCGTCCGGCTCGACGCGCTCGCCGAAGCCCGTGGCTGGCGCCTCGTCGGCGGCACGGCTTTGTTTCGCACCTATGCGATCCCCGGCGGTGCCGCCGCAGCGCAGGACCGGCTCGCCCGCCAGCGCATCTGGAGCCGCGTCTTTCCATACAGCACCGACTGGCTCCGGCTCGGCCTGCCGGGCGATGAGGCGGAGTGGCGACGATTGGGGGAGGCGTTGCAAGACTGAACCATATATGGTGCATGTCGTGTGCGGCTTGAAGCGTTTGGCAAGCCCATGAGAGGTCTCCGGTAATGACTGACGCTATCGAACACGGCAAGCTCGGGCAGAGCTTCGATGATTTTCTCGCCGAGCAGGGAACGCGCGAAAGCACGACCGAATCAGCCATCAAGCGAGTCATCGCCTTTCAGCTGGCCGAGGCGATGGCTGCCGGGCAAATCAGCAAGGCGGAGCTCGCCCGCCGGCTGGAGACGAGCCGCTCGCAGGTCGATCGTCTGCTCGACCCCGACAATGACGGGGTCACGCTCGGCGCGCTCAGCCGCGCAGCCCACGCCGTCGGGCGCTCGCTGAGACTGGAGTTGGCCTGATCGGGATTGCTGCGCCGGGAGCTCTACTCGTACGGCTTGACTCGATTCCGCCAGCGGCAGCCAGAGATCCCCGCCCGCGCCGTGATGTGACGGCGCGGGCGGGCATGGTTCACTGTGCGAGATGCGCCGCAACGGTTTCCGCGGCGAAAGCGAGGGTGATCGCATCGGGCGCCTCGAACAGCGCGGCGTGGATCTCCCGGGCATCATCGGTATCGACTGAGGCGATGCTCTGCGCGGCGGCCAGCCATAGCCCGGCGGCACGTGCCTGCGTCGCTTCGAGTTCCTCATCGGTGAGACCATCCAGACCGCTGCCGTCCGGGCCGGCGAGGGCGTCTTGCAGCAGAAGCAGGGCGGCCCGGTCGAGCAGCGCCTCGATCTCCCTCCCGGCCTCCTCGGGCCAGCTTTCGGCCAGAACATCCTCCTGACCATCGGCAAGCACCTGCATCAGGGCCGCATTGAGCGCCGCGCCCGCTTCGCTGTCGGCGAGCGCTTCGTAGACGGAATGCCTGCCATGCGCGCCGCGATAGAAGGCGAAGATCTCGTTCCAGTTCTTGGGGCTGCCGTTCTGGATCGACCAGTTCGGATTGTCCGCCTTGGCCTTGCGTTCGGACATGACCAGTTCGAAACGGCACCAATTGAGGATCGCCGCGAGCGTTCCGCCTTCGACGGCTGCGACACGCCGCTCCGTGGCCGCGCCCTGGAAATCGCGGGTCCCGGCGAGCGCCGAGAACAGCCACGCATTCTGGAAGGTGGCCGAACCGAAATGGTCGACGGCAGCCGGCACCACAGCCGGCATGGCGCCGTTGTAGTCATCGGCGAAGCGACCCAGGGAATGGGTCTGGCTGCGCCACGGGAAATGCCTGCCGAAAGCGTAGATCTCCAGCGCCCGGCGCCAGTCCGGCGTCTCCTGGGTGATGGCGGCGAGGATGTCCCCGCGATCCTGCGGCAAACCCGCATGCGGCCGGATATCGGCTCCGGTGGTGAAGGGGCCGTGGCTCAGTTGCCAGTCCTCGAGCGCATGGGCTGCAGGCCCGACGAAGAGGAGGGGCGCCGCAAGTGCGGTGACGGCGAGGAATTTCGCCACCGACACGCGGCGACGCGGCGGAGCGGCAAAGTCAAGCAAGGTGGACATCGTCATGGTCTCCCTATGGCGGGTTCAAGGCCCGATACGGATGGGCCGTGCGGCACTGCCGCCGGCAGCGGGACCATAAGCGGCAATTCGCATTGATCAAGTAAAATCTCCAGTAATCAGATTATAATGACTTCAAAATACAGATTCAATTCATTCCAATTTGGGCTGCAAGGCAAGTAATATACTGTATATATTAAGATTATGCAGGCGTCAGGGTCGCCGGTTTTGCACAGCGTGCCGGTTTCGAAAACCCGCCCTTGCATTCCTGCGGCTTCCGCGCGCGCCCGCGAGCGGGTATTCAGCGGCAACGCTCGCAATCCGAGGATGATCCCGTGACGATTTCCGCCGCTTCGCATTACCCTTCCCGCCGTTCGCCGGTTCTCGCGCGCAACATGGTCGCGACCTCGCAGCCGCTGGCAGCGCAGGCCGGGATCGCGATGCTCGCGCGCGGCGGCAATGCGGTGGATGCGGCGCTCGCCGCCGCGATTACGCTGGTCGTGGTCGAGCCCACCGGGAACGGGCTCGGCAGCGACGGTTTCGCGATTTTGTGGGACGGCAAGGAATTGCACGGGCTCAACGCCTCGGGGCGCTCCCCCGCCGCCTGGACACCCGAGCGCTTCCCCGATGGCATGGCCGAGCGCGGCTGGGAGAGCGTCACGGTGCCCGGCGCCGTCAGCGCCTGGGTCGACCTCTCGCAGCGTTTCGGCAAACTGCCCTTCGAAACCCTTTTCGAGCCCGCCATCCGCTATGCGCGTGACGGCTTCCACGTCTCGCCGGTGATCGCGTCGCTCTGGGCGCGCGGGGCGGATCTGCTCGGCAAGCAGCCCGGTTTCGCGGAAGGCTTCATGCCGGGCGGACGGGCGCCGAAGGCGGGCGAGTTGTTCCGCTTCCCGGCTCTGGCCGAGAGCCTCGAGCAGATCGCGCAGACGCGCGGCGAGGCCTTCTATCGCGGGGCGCTCGCGGAAAAGATCGCGGCTTTCGCCCGCGAGCACGGCGCGGCGCTCACCGTCGAGGATATGGCCGCGCACGAGAACGACTGGTGCGGCACGGTGCATGCCTCCTACGGGGACGTCGCGTTGCACGAAATCCCGCCGAACGGCCAGGGCATCGCCGCCTGCATGGCGCTCGGCATGCTCGAACATTGCGATCTGGGGCGCCATGCCCCCGACAGCGTCGCCGCGCTGCATCTCCAGATCGAGGCGATGAAGCTCGCCATGCGCGATGCCGAGGCTTATGTGGCCGATCCCGCCGCGATGCGTGACGTGCGCGTGCAGGATCTGCTCGATCCCGCCTATCTGAAGGCCCGCGCGAAGCTGATCGATCCCGCCCGCGCCACGGATTTCGGCGCCGGCGCGCCGCGCCATGGCGGCACCGTCTATCTGACGGCGGCGGATGAGAGCGGCATGATGGTCTCCTTCATCCAGTCGAATTATGCCGGCTTCGGTTCCGGCGTGGTGGTGCCCGGCACCGGCATCTCCTTGCAGAATCGCGGCTACGGCTTCGTCACGACGGAAGGTCATCCCAACCGGGTCGGCCCGCGCAAGCGCCCCTTCCACACCATCATCCCCGGCTTCCTGATGAAGAACGGTGCGCCGGAGATGAGCTTCGGCGTGATGGGCGGGCCGATGCAGGCGCAGGGCCATGTCCAGATGACGCTGCGTACGCAGCTCTGGGGCCAGAATCCGCAAGAAGCTGCCGATGCGCCGCGCTGGCGTGCCACCAAGGGGCTCGGCGTCGCCGTCGAATCGACGGCCGGGGCGGATGTGCTGGCAGGGCTCTCCGATCTCGGCCATTCGGTCACCAGCGAGGAGCCCGAATCGAGCTTCGGCTTCGGCGGTGCGCAGCTGATCCAGCGTATCGAAGGCGGCTATATCGGCGGTTCCGACCCGCGCAAGGACGGCTGCGTCATCGGTTTCTGAGGACCGGGCGGGCCGACCCGTGCGTCATTGGCAGGTGGGTTTTCGCGCTTGTGCGCAACCATGCGCAGCAATGACCGGGTTCGGACAAATGTTGCGCGAAATGCCCTCTTGAGGGCTTCCACGGCGCCGATCTCGCCTGAAAACGGCGCCGATGGGGCGTTCGTGGCGCATAATCACCTTCGACTTTCGGCGGATTTGGCAAATTGCCCCAGTCCGTCTGGGAATATGCAGGCCATGGCGGCGCGGCGTTTCGCGCTATCCTCACTTCAGGGCGTCGCTTTCGGTGAGGCGCCCGGTGCTCCGCTCCGGACGGGTATGCGGGGTCTCGAGGACAAGGGGAGAAGCGCCATGGCCGAAATCTCCGGGCAATACGAGGGCCCTCTTACCCTGGAATGCGACCTCGTGATGCGTGGCCGGGTAAAAGGCACCGTGACGGTGCCGTCGGGCTCGCGGCTCGATCTCGAAGGCGTCATCATGGGCGATCTCGTCGTCGAGGAAGGCGGTGCGGCCATCGTCCACGGGGCGGTCGCGGGAGCGCTGATCAACCATGGCGGGGATGTCGAGGTGCGCGGCACGGTGAATTGCGTGCATGATTACGGCGAGCGCCTCACGCGTTTCGGGCGCGAGGCGAAGGTGGGCTACGACCGGGCGAAGGCGGTAAAGAAGGCAGCCGGCCAGAGCTCGACTTGACCGGGCCTGCCCGCTCCACCTTCACGGAAGCGCGAGCACCACGATGCCGAGATTGAGCGCGCTCGCATAGGCCACCCAGACGGCATAGGGCACCATCAGCCATGCGGCGATCCGGTCGAGGGGCCGGAAGGCCACGATCATGGCGAGGATCAGCGCGAGCAGAACGGCGATCACCAGCACCCCTGCACCCGGGCTCTGTAACGTGAAGAAGGCGATGCTCCACAGCGCGTTGAAGGCGAGTTGCAGATAAAAAATCCCCATCGCCCGGCGCTTGCGGCGCGATGGCGGTGCACCGAGCACGCGCCAGGCGGCGACCATCATCGCGATATAGAGGATCGTCCAGACGGGTCCGAAGAGCCAGTCCGGCGGGGTGAAGAACGGGCGATCGAGCCCCTGATACCAGGCGGTGCCGGGTGTGGTGGCGAGCCCGGCGATCCCCCATGCGGCGATGACCGGCAGGATCGCCGCGGCGAGGCGCAACCAGCGCGATGGCGGGGCCTGCTCGTGAGCCGCTTCGGCTCGGGCGTTTTCGCTCACCGGGGACATCTGCAAGACCATGCTCCTCTCAGGCTTCTCGGCTCACCCGATCATGATACGGATGAACCGGTCGATCGGCTTACTCCGCATCGTGATCTGCAAGACGGCGGCGCGCAAAAGCGCATCGCTTCCCGGGCGCAACTGTCGTAAACCGCCTTACGCCACGACGTCATCCCGAAGACCGGAACGGAAGCCCTCATGACCGACGACAAATTCTCGCGCCGCAGCCGCACCGTCCAGGCTCTGGGCCGTATCGACAAGACAACGCGCGCCGTCGTCCCTCCGATCCATGTCGCGACGACTTATATCCGCGATCCCGACAATGCCTATTCCTCGGGCTACGTCTATGGCCGGCCCGACAATGCCACGATCCGCGAAGCCGAAGACGTTCTCGCCATGCTGGAGGAGGCTTCCGGCGGTGCAATGCTGTTCGGCTCGGGCATGGCGGCGGCAACCGCCGTCTTCCGCGCCCTCGATCCGGGCGATCACGTGGTGGTGCCGAAGGTGATGTACTGGGCCCTACGCCATTGGCTCGCCGGCGAAGCGACGCGCTGGGGGCTGCGCATCGATTTCGTGGCGACCGAGGATCCGGATGCGCTGCGCGCGGGCGTCATTCCCGGTGAGACGAAGCTCGTCTGGGTGGAGAGCCCGGCCAATCCGCTTTGGAGCGTCACCGATATCGCGCAGGCGGCGCAGATCGCGCACGAGGCCGGCGCCCTGCTCGCCGTCGATTCGACCTGCGCCTCGCCGGTGCATACGCGCCCGCTGACGCTCGGCGCCGATATCGTGATGCATGCGGCGACGAAGATCCTCAACGGCCATTCCGACGTGGTGGCCGGCGCACTCGCCTTCGCTGGCGAGGATTCCTTCACCGATCGCGTCGCGGGGATCCGCAAGAGCGAGGGCGCGATTCTGGGGCCGTTCGAGGCCTATCTCCTGATTCGCGGCATGCGCACCCTGCATCTGCGCGCCGAGCGTCAGGCGGCGAGCGCAATGGCACTGGCCGTGCGCCTGCAAGCGCATCCGGACGTGGCGCAGGTGCTCTATCCCGGCCTGCCCGATCATCCCGGTCACGCCATCGCCGCGCGGCAGATGGAGAACGGTTTCGGCTACATGCTCTCGATCCGCGTGCGTGGCGGCGCGCCGGCGGCAATCGCGACGGCGGCAAAGGTCGAGCTGTGGAAACGGGCCACGTCGCTAGGCGGTGTCGAGAGCCTGATCGAGCACCGCGCCTCGATCGAGGGCGAGGGCACGCCATGCCCGGATGATCTCTTGCGGCTCTCCACCGGTATCGAGGATGAAGCTGATCTCTTCGCCGATCTCGACCGGGCCCTGCGCGCCGCACACGGCTGAGGCGCTACCCGGTCAGGCGGCTGTCGGATTATCTGGCGGCGTCGTCTCGCCCGCCCCGAGAGGGCGTTGCATCAGGACGGTGTCGCGCCAGGCATCGTGCTTGTAGCCGAGTGCGGGTATCGTGCCCACATGACTGAAGCCGAGCGCGCCGTGGAGCGCGACCGAGCCGTGAGAAATCGTATCGCCGATCACCGCGATCATGCGCCGGAAGCCGCGCGCCTCGCAGGCCTCGATCAGTGCGGTGAGCAATGCGCGGCCCACGCCACGCCCCTGGAAATCCGGATCGACATAGACCGAATCCTCCACCGTGAACCGGTAGGCAGGGCGCGGGCGATAGGCCGATGCGTAAGCATAGCCGGCTACGCGCCCTTCAATCTCCGCCACGAGATAGGGATAGCCGCCGGCGATCAGTGCCTCGCGCCTGCGCGCCATCTCTGCCTCGTCGGGCGGTTCGAGCTCGAAGGAGGCGGTGCCGTTGCGCACGGCATGGGCGTAGATCGCTGCGATGGCTGGAATATCCTCGGCTGCGCCGTCACGAATGCGCAATGTCATCGCCCCCTCCCCATTCCGGATCAGCGAGCACCTCCTGCGTGTGTTCGCCGAGTCGCGGCGAGGCAGTATGCGCCGTCATGCGCGTGCCGTCGATCACCATTGGCGACGCGACGCCCGGGATCGCTCCGCCCTGCGCGGCAGGCGCCGGCAGCGCGACCTGCATGCCACGCGCGACGATATGGGGATCGGCGAAGACGTCCTCGACCGTGTTGATCGGCCCGGCGGGGACGCCGACGCGCTCGAGGGCGGCGAGAAGCTCGGCCCGGGTGAAGCGGGCCGTTCCCGACGCGATCAGGGCGGCGAGTTCGTCGCGATGATTCACGCGGGCGGTGTTGTCGACATAGCGGGGATCGGTGACGGCCTGCGCCTCGCCGATCACCTCCATCAGCCGCCGGAACTGGCCGTCATTGCCGGTGGCGATGATCACGTGTCCGTCGCTCACCGGAAAGACCTGATAGGGAACGATATTGGGATGCGCGTTGCCCATCCGCGTCGGCGCACGGCCCGAGACGAGGAAGTTCATAGCCTGGTTGGCGAGCACCCCGGTGAGGCTGTCGAGCAGGGCCATGTCGATATGGGCGCCTTCGCCGGTCTCGTCGCGCCGGCGCAGGGCCGCCTGGATGGCGATGACGCCGTAGAGCCCGGTGAAGATGTCGGCGAAGGCGACGCCGATCTTCTGCGGCTCGCTGCCGGGCTCTCCGGTGAGATCCATGATCCCGCCCATGCCCTGGATCAGGAAATCGTAGCCGGCGCGCGTCGCATAGGGCCCGCTCTGGCCGAAACCGGTGACGGAGCAGTAGATCAGGCGCGGATTGATCGCCTTCAGGCTCTCATAGTCGAGCCCGTATTTCTTCAGGCCCCCGACCTTGAAATTCTCGACCAGGATATCGGCATGGGCGGCGAGGCGAAGGATGGTGTCGCGGCCCTCCTGCGTGTCGAAACCGACGGTGATCGAGCGCTTGCCACGATTGCAGGAATGATAATAGGCGGCGGAGAGATGCGTATCGTCGGATCCCGGCACGAAGGGCGGGCCCCAGTTGCGCGTGTCGTCGCCGGTGCCGGGGCGTTCGACCTTGACCACGTCCGCACCGAGATCGGCGAGCGTCTGGCCGATCCAGGGGCCGGCGAGAATGCGGGCGAGTTCGAGCACCCGGATACCCTTCAGGGGCTTGTCCTGCATCCCCGCCTTGATGGTCGCTTCGTCGCTCATGCTTGCCGCTTTCCCCTGTTCGCGCCTCCGGCGCGCGCGTCCGGAACTCGCCACGGCTCTAGCATTTCCGCTCGGGGCGGGATACGCAACGCCGCGCCAGATCGCCTGCGCGTTTGTCCCATCCGCGCGGTCGCCCATCCGCGAACGTGTACGAAAACGGCTTCGCCTGCCTCGGCAAAGCCGGTAAGCTCCGCGCCGACCCCGCTTCAGCCTTCGTGAAAATCCGCCGCATGACCATACCCACGCCGACGCAGACCGCCAGCATCGAGCCGGGCCAGATCGGTGCCTTCGCCGCGCTCGTCGCCGGAGCCGTGGCGATGGGCGTCTCGCCGGTTTTCGTGCGCTTCGCCGCCGAAGATATAGGCCCCTTCGCGAGCGCGTTCTGGCGGGTCTTTCTGGCCTTGCCGATCCTCTATGCCTGGATGCGCATCGACGAGGCGCGCCATCCGGGGTTCGCCGGGCGGGCTTCATGGTCGAAGGCGACGGTCTTCGCCGGGCTCGCCTTCGTGGGGGATCTGATCTTCTGGCATCTGGCCATTCTCAATACGACCGTGGCGAATGCGACATTCTTCGCCACGACGGCGCCGATCTTCGTCATAATCATCTCCTGGGCGGTCCTGCGCGTCACGATCGCGCGCTCGACGCTGGCCGGCCTCGCGCTCTGCATGGCGGGCGGTGCGGCGCTGATCGGCCAGAGCATGCAGATCGCGCCCGAGCGTATCGCCGGGGACGTCTACGGGGTGATCACGGCTTTCTTCTTCGCCCTTTATTTCCTCGGCGTCGAGAAGGCGCGGCGCTCCGGCGGCAGTGCCGGGCGGGTGACGTTCGAGCTGAGTCTCGTGACGGCGGCGGGTCTGTTCGTCGCAACGATCATCGCCGAGCGACAGATCCTGCCGACGACGCCGGAGGCGATCGCGGCGCTCGTGGCGCTCGCCTTCATCAGCCATGCAGGCGGGCAGGGGCTGCTCTCTGTCGCTCTGGGGCGCCTGCCGGCGGTATTCTCCTCGCTGGTGATCTTCATCGAGGCGGTCGCGGCGGCCCTGTTCGGCTGGCTCATCCTCTCCGAGGCGCTGACGCTGGTCCAGGCCGTGGGTGGCGCGCTGATCCTCGCCGGGATCTATGTCGCGCGCCCGCGCCGCAACCGTCCGCCATTGCCCGCGCGCGATACGTCGTAAAGAATATCTGCCCGAAAGAGGCACCAGAATCATCCGGAGGCCGCATGCCGACATCCCCCCGCGAGAGCCTGCGCCGCATCTTCGATGCCGCCGTCGCAGCCGCCCATCCGCAGGTCTGCCTGCCCCCGTATCTCCCGCCGGCCCCTCCCGCCGGGCGGATCATCGTGCTCGCCGCCGGCAAGGCCGCGGCCAGCATGAGCGAAGTGGCGCTCGCGCATTACCGTGATCAGGGCGTCGATGAATCTCGCATCACGGGCCTCGCCGTCGCGCGCCACGGCTATGGCGGTAAAGCCGGGCCGATCAGGATCGTCGAGGCGGGGCATCCGGTTCCCGACGCGGCGGGCATCGCCGCGACGCGCGAGGCGCTCGCCCTCGCGCGATCCGCCGGCGCGGAGGATATCGTGCTGGTTTTGCTCTCCGGCGGTGGCTCGGCCAACTGGATCGCGCCCGCCGAGGGTATCGATCTCGCGGAAAAACAGGCGATCACCCGTGCACTTCTGCGCTCCGGCGCGCCGATCGACGCGATCAACACCGTCCGCAAGCGCCTGTCGCAGATCAAGGGCGGGCGGCTCGCGCAGGCGGCGGCGCCGGCGCGGATGCTGACGCTCGCGATCTCCGACGTGCCGCGCGATGATCCCGCCGTGATCGCCTCGGGGCCGAGCGTGCCCGATCCCTCCACCCATGCGCGGGCCCGTGCCATCGTGGAGCGCTACGGCGTCGCGCTCTCAGAGGCGGCGCAGGCGCTGATGCGCGACGATGCGCCGGAGACGCCCAAACCCGGGGATGCGGCCTTCGAGCGGGCCGCTTTCGAGATCATCGCCCGCCCGCAGGATGCGATGGATGCCGCCTGCGATGCGGCCCGGCATCTGGGCTACGAGCCGATTCTCCTCGGCGCCGATCTCGAAGGCGAGGCGAGTGCCGTTGCCGCCTCCCATGCCGGCCAGGCCCGCGACATCCGCCGGGCAGGGCGTCGCGCGGCATTGATCTCGGGAGGCGAGTTGACGGTGACGATCCGTGGCGAGGGGCGCGGCGGTCCCAACCAGGAATACGCGCTCGCCCTCGCCCTCGCCCTCGACGGGCTGCCCCGTGTGTCGGCGCTCGCCGGCGATACCGACGGCACCGACGGGGGCACCGGCGCGGCGGACGACCCCGCTGGCGCGATCATCGACGACACGACCTTGTCACGTGCGGCTGCGAAAGGGCTCGACGCGCAACGCTATTTGTCGGAAAACGATTCGACTGCATTCTTCGCCGCACTGGACGATCTCCTGATTCCCGGGCCGACACGCACTAATGTCAATGATTGCCGCATCATCCTCATCGATTGAATCGCCCGGCGGCGCCTGGTCGCGTCGCGTGGCGCATCTCGCCCTCACCGTCGCGATCCTCGCGGGTGCGAGCGCCCTGACGGCGGCGCCGGCTTATGCGGATCTGCGCCTGTGCAACATGACGGGCAGCCGCGTCGGCGTCGCGATCGGCTATCGCGATCAGGAAGGCTGGGTGACGGAGGGCTGGTGGAACCTCGAGGCGCGGGCCTGCGAGACCATCTTCGCCGGCGCGCTGACGGCCCGGTTCTATTACGTCTACGCCGTCGATTACGATCGCGGCGGCGAATGGGGCGGGCGCTCCTACATGTGCACCCGCGAGCGCGAATTCACCATTCGCGGCATCGAGGATTGTCTCGTGCGCGGCTATGACCGCAACGGCTTCTTCGAGGTCGATACCGGCCAGCAGCGCAGCTGGACGATCCAACTCACCGATCCGGACAGGCAGGGAGCGCCGGCGCAATGAAACGTTTGAGACGCACCAAGATCGTCGCGACGCTCGGGCCGGCTTCGAGCTCGCCGGAAATGGTCGAGACCCTGCACCGGCTCGGTGCGGACGTTTTTCGCATCAACATGAGCCATCTCGATCGCGGCCAGCTCGCGGCGCAGGTCAAGATGATCCGCGACACGGAGGCACGGGTGCATCGCTCGATCTCCGTGCTCGTCGATCTGCAGGGGCCGAAGCTGCGCCTCGGGCGCTTCGTCGATGGCGCCGCGGAGCTCGCCCAGGGCGCGCATTTCACCCTCGACGACAACGACGCGCCGGGCGACGCCTCGCGGGTGCATCTGCCCCATCCCGAGATCCTCTCGGCGCTCGAGCCCGGCCACACCATCCTGATCGACGACGGCAAGCTGCGGCTCGAGGTCGAGGAGGTCGAGACGGGGCACCGGGCGAAGGCCGTGGTGCGCGTCGGCGGGAAGGTCTCCGACCGCAAGGGCGTCTCGCTGCCCGATACGACATTGCCGCTCGCGGCCATGACCGACAAGGACCGCGCCGATCTCGAAGCCGCGATCGAGGTGGGGGTGGACTGGATCGCGCTGTCCTTCGTGCAGCGCCCGGAGGATATCGCCGAGGTGAAGAAAGTGGCGCGCGGGCGTGCCCAGGTTCTCGCCAAGCTGGAAAAGCCGCAGGCGCTCGCGCGGCTCGACGAGATCATGGAGGT
>JBJHBI010000037.1:0-37953 GCA_050485405.1 Salinarimonadaceae bacterium | reverse complement strand
TCGCGCAAGCCCATCTTCGGCTATCTCGGCATGGCCTATGCCATGGTCGCGATCGGCGTCGTCGGCTTCGTCGTCTGGGCGCACCACATGTACACGGTCGGCCTCTCGCTGCAGACGCAGGCCTATTTCGTCTTCGCCACGATGGTGATCGCGGTGCCCACGGGCATCAAGATCTTCTCCTGGATCGCGACGATGTGGGGTGGCTCGATCCGCTTCACCGCACCGATGTACTGGGCGGTGGGCTTCATCTTCCTGTTCACCGTCGGCGGTGTGACGGGCGTGGTGCTCGCCAATGCCGGTATCGACCGCTACATGCACGACACCTACTACGTGGTGGCGCATTTCCACTACGTGCTGTCGCTCGGTGCCGTGTTCATCATCTTCGCGGCGATGTACTACTGGTTCCCGAAGATGTCCGGCTACGTGATGCCGGATTGGGTCGGCAAGGTGCATTTCTGGATCGCCTTCATCGGTTCGAACATCCTGTTCTTCCCGATGCACTTCCTGGGCCTCGCCGGCATGCCGCGCCGTTATGCGGATTACCCGGACGCCTTCGCGGGCTGGAACTTCGTCGCATCGATGGGCTCCTACATCTTCGCGATCGGCATCTTCGTCTTCCTCTACGGCGTCTACATCGCCTTCCGCGACAAGGTCGTGGCTGCGGACAATCCGTGGGGCGAGGGTGCCACCACGCTGGAATGGACCCTGTCCTCGCCGCCGCCCTTCCACCAGTTCAACGAACTGCCGAAGATCGCGGATTCGAAGCACTGACGTCCAGGCCGGGCGGGGTTTCTCCGCCCGGCTCCTTCTCCCGGTCGCCCGCGATGCTGTGCGGCGCCCGCGACGAGGAGCCGAAGCTCTCGAAGAAGTCTCGCCCCCGGGCGGGACATCGTTTTGTGAACGGGCAAATTCAGGCGGGTCCGTTCGTGACCTGCAGATCTGACGAGCCGGGCCGAGCAAGCGTATGACTGGCATGATGAATTCGATGCAATCCGCCGCGCCCCGGGCGCAGGGCCGCTTTGACGGCGAGCGCTACGAGACCGTTCTCGTATCGAATGCCGAAGCGCGCGATTTCATCGCCCTCCTGAAGCCGCGGGTGATGTCCCTCGTCGTCTTCACCGCCTTGACCGGCATGGTCGTGGCGCATGGCACGATCCATCCCGTGCTCGCTTTCGCCGCGCTGCTTGCGATCGCCGTCGGGGCCGGGGCGTCGGGTTGCCTGAACATGTGGTACGACGCCGATATCGACAAAGTCATGTCGCGCACCGCGAATCGTCCGATTCCGGCCGGGCGGATCACGCCTTCCGAGGCACTCGCCTTCGGGATGACGCTGTCGGTGGGATCGGTGCTCTTCCTGGGCCTCGTCGCCAACTGGCTGGCTGCCGGGTTGCTCGCCTTCACCATTTTCTTCTATGCCGTGGTCTATTCGATGTGGCTGAAGCGCTGGACGCCGCAGAACATCGTGATCGGCGGTGCCGCGGGCGCCTTCCCCCCGATGATCGGCCAGGCCGCGGTGACCGGTACCGTCACGCTCGATACGGTGATTCTCTTCGCCATCATCTTCATCTGGACGCCGCCGCATTTCTGGGCGCTCGCGCTCGTGAAATCGGGTGATTACGCCCGCGCCGGCGTGCCGATGCTGCCCAATGTGCACGGACCCGACGCGACGCGCCGCCAGATCCTGCTCTACACGCTTCTGCTCGCCCCCGTCGGTGTCCTTCCCGCCGTGACCGGCTTCGGCGGCATGCTCTATCTGGGCGTGTCCGTCATCACCGGTGCCTGGATGCTGCTGCTCGCGCTGCGCGTTCATCGCCGCCGCGAGGGTGATGCGGCTGCCAAGGCGTGCTGGTCGCTGTTCGGCTTCTCGATCGTCTATCTCTTCGGCCTGTTCGCGGTTCTGATCGTCGAGCACGGCTTCGGGCTGATGATCCCGGTCGCGGGAGGCTGAGCATGGCGAAAGGGTCGACGAAGCGCATCCCCGGGAAGGAAGCCGGTCCGGCACACCGGGATCATCCGCCAACGGATACGGAGCGCAAGGACATGGATCAGGTATCCGCACCGGCACCCGCGCGGGACGCGCAGGGGCTCACGGAAGAGGATCGCCGCCGCCGGCGTTCGCGCTCGATCGCACTCGCGGTCACGCTGGGGCTTCTCGTCGCCTTGTTCTACGTGGTGACGATCGCCAAACTCGGCCCCGGTGTTCTCGACAGGCCGATGTAGGCCGTCTGCGCGCCGGTTCGGGACAACGTTCGCACAGGGATGTCATGACACAGCATAATCACAGCCCCGCCCAGAAGAAGGCCATGCGCAAGACGGTGATCACCTGCCTCAGCGTCGTGTTCGGCATGGTCGGTCTCGCTTATGCTTCGGTGCCGCTCTACGACCTGTTCTGCCGGGTGACCGGATTCGGCGGCACACCGATGGTCGGCACCGCCGAGGCGGGAACGGTGCTCGAAGAGAAAGTGCGGGTGCGCTTCGATTCGAACGTGGCGCGGGCGCTGCCCTGGGATTTCCGCTCCGAGAAATCGGTCATGCAGACGCAGATCGGGCAGACCGAAACGGTCTTCTACCGGGTCACGAACAATGCCGAGCATGCGGTCAACGGCATGGCGACATTCAACGTCTCGCCCGAGAATGCCGGGCAGTATTTCGTCAAGCTGCAATGCTTCTGCTTCGAGGAGAATACCCTCGAGGCGAATGAAGTGATGGATTCGGCGGTGGTGTTCTACATTGATCCCGCGATTGTCGACGATCCGGAATTCGAAAGCATGCGCACGATCACGCTGTCCTACACCTATTGGCCGGCGGTGGGCGGTGACCCGATCACCACCTCGTCGCTCGTGCCGTCGCCGGAGGCTACTCGCTGATCGCGAATAACCGGGGGCAAGAACGGGCTCGCACATCTCGCAGCTTGATTTTTTCTTCCCAGAGTTGGAAAACGCCGATAGACATCCGAGGAATGCGGATAAGGCACCGGAGATAAGAATATGGCCGACGCCCACGCCAAGAAACACGATTACCACCTCGTCGATCCCAGCCCCTGGCCCTTCATCGGTTCGGTCAGTGCGCTGGTCCTCGCCGTCGGCTTCATCGCCTTCATCCGCGACATGCCGATCGCAGGCCTGCAGATCGGCGGGCTCGTCTTCGGTCTCGGCGTGATCGGTGTGCTCTACACCATGGCCGCCTGGTGGATCGACGTCGTCAAGGAAGCCCAGGCCGGTGATCACACCCGGGTGGTGCAGCTGCATCACCGTTACGGCATGATCATGTTCATCGCCTCCGAGGTGATGTTCTTCGTCGCCTGGTTCTGGGCCTATTTCGACGTTGCGTTGTTCCCCGGCGAGGCGATCCAGTTCGAACGCGCCGCGCTCACGGGCGGTGTCTGGCCGCCGGAAGGCATCCAGACCTTCAACCCCTGGCACCTGCCGCTGTTCGGCACGCTGATCCTGCTCACCTCCGGCACCACCGTCACCTGGGCGCACCATGCGATGCTGGAGAACGACCGGCAGTCGGTGAAGTGGGGTCTGTGGCTGACCGTGCTGCTCGGCTTCGCCTTCACCTGCGTGCAGGCCTACGAGTACATCACCGCCTATTTCGGCTTCTCGGGCCATATCTACGGCGCGACCTTCTTCATGGCGACGGGCTTCCACGGGGCGCACGTCATCATCGGGACGATTTTCCTCGCGGTCTGCCTGTGGCGGGTCTATCTCGGCCATTTCACGCCCAAGCAGCATCTCGGCTTCGAATTCGCCGCCTGGTACTGGCACTTCGTCGACGTGGTGTGGATCTTCCTCTTCGCTTCCATCTATGTCTGGGGTTATGGCGGCTGACATCGCCACACCCGCGCACTACATGCAGGGGGCGGCCTTCGGGTCGCCCTCTTCGCTTTCGGGGTGACCGGAAGCGGCGATTCACACGGACCGATCAAGGATGGATCATGCCCTATCAAACGGGTCACAAACCGGGAAACGAGCCCTCACCCCTGGCGGCGGGCTTGCGTGGACGCTGCCCGCGTTGCGGTGAGGGGCCGATGTTCGACGGTTTTCTGTCGTTGCAGAAATCCTGCAAGACATGCGAACTCGATTACGACTTCGCTGATTCCGCCGACGGCCCGGCCGTGTTCATCATGTTCATCGTCGGCTTCATCGTGGTGGGGCTCGCCATGTGGGTGGAATTCACCTTCATGCCGCCGATCTGGCTCCATCTCGTGATGTGGTTCTCGCTGACGATCGTGCTCGGGCTTGCGCTCGCGCGCCCTCTGAAGGGCATCATGATCGCCTTGCAATATCATCATCGCGCCGAGGAAGGGCGCCGGGAGAAGTGACGACGCCGATGACCGACCCGCAGGCCGTATCGTCCGTGGAGCCGCCGGTCGCGCGGTCGGGCCCGTCGAACCGTGCACTCGTCGCGGCGGCGATCGCCACCGTGATCTCGCTCGCTATCCTGATCAGCCTCGGCAACTGGCAGATGGAGCGTCTCGCCTGGAAAGAGGGGCTGATCGCACAGATGCAGGAGCGCGCCTATGGCGAGCCCGGCGCGATCCTCCCGCCGGAATCCTGGGGGGATTACGTGCCGCAGGACGAGGAATACCGCCGTGTCGCGGTGACCGGGCGATTTCTGCATGAGCATGAGGTCGCGGTGCACGGGCTGATGCCCACCAGCACACGCGGCAATCCGGTCCAGGGCTTCTATCTGCTGACACCGTTCGAGATCGAGGACGGCGCGCTCGTCTTCGTCAATCGCGGCTTCGTGCCGACTTCGATGCGCGATCCCGCCGCCCGCCCCGCGCCGCCGCCGGAAGGGGAGGTGAGCCTCACCGGTCTCGTGCGCGCGCCCGAGGAGCGGGGCATGTTCGTTCCCGAGAACATTCCCGAGAACGAGCGCTGGATGGTGCGCGACATCACACAG
This sequence comes from Salinarimonadaceae bacterium, assembly GCA_050485405.1. Taxonomy (GTDB): domain Bacteria; phylum Pseudomonadota; class Alphaproteobacteria; order Rhizobiales; family Beijerinckiaceae; genus Saliniramus. The sequence goes on along the minus strand of JBJHBI010000037.1, from coordinate 33,045 downwards.
ATGGCGCAGGCGCGCGGCCTCACCGGCGTGGCGCCGTTCTATGTCGATGCCGAGTTCGATGCGGCGGCGCCGGACTGGCCGCGCGCCGGCGCCACCGTGCTCGACCCGCCCAACAACCATCTGCAATACGCCCTGACCTGGTACAGCCTCGCCGCCGTGCTCGCGGTGATTTTCCTGATCTATGCCCGGCCGCGTCTGCGCGGCTTCATGAGGCGAGCGTGAGGCTGCAGTGCGGGCGAGGCTGCGGCGATACGACTGCATGCCACCCGCGACACTTTCGACGCCGCCGCCCTATCTGATCCGCTGACGGCGAGGCGTCGTGCCTCGTGCGGGCGGGTAGGAGATGGTGATGTCGGTTGCGGCCCTGATCGTCGTGGCTCTGCTCTTCGGGGGGATGGTGCTCTATTCCTTCGGCTTTGCCGCTTTCGTCTTCAAGGCGTTGCCGGCGGAGACGGCGGGGGCGCTGATCCGGCGGGCCTTCCCGCATTTCTATCTCTTCGTCATCACCGTATCCGGCCTCGCCGCTCTGCTCCTGATCCCCGTGGACGCAACGAGCGCGGCGCTGATGGCGCTCGTTGCTGCGAGCACGGTCCCGACGCGACAGGTTCTGATGCCCGCGATCAACGCGGCGCGCGATGCGGGAGAGATGCGCCGCTTCGCCTGGCTGCATGGCGGATCGGTGGTGATCACGCTCGCGCATATCCTGATCACCGCTTACGTTCTGGCGCGTTTCATCCGGTGACGCCCTGCTTTTGCGACCCGCGGTTTCCCACGCGTCAATCTTTATCCGGCTTGGAAGTTACCGAACCGGAAAGGTTAATCAAATACATACCTTGCGATCACTAGCGCAGCTTGAGAAATCGCCATTGGTTTCGCATTTAAATTTGATTCACGACAATAGGTAAACTTGAAATTCATCCTGTTATTTAAACTCGTTTTCATCCGGGAAACTTATGTTCGTCTCAGAAACAGATCGGGCCCCATCGCCCGGCACCAACAACAGTGAGGCGCGTTATGAGCAATCTTGCGAAAGCTTTGAAGGATCCGGTGGAGCAGGCCGAGGGTACCGACATCAAGCCGCAGTACCTGGAGGCGCTGCATCTCGTCGAACGGCTGCATCGCCGCCTGCTCGACGTCATCAAGGACGAGTTCGAGCGTCGCGGGCGTGACGACGTCAACAGCGTCCAGGCGCTGCTGATCTACAATATCGGCGACAAGGAACTGACCGCGAGCGAATTGCGCACGCGCGGTTATTATCTCGGCTCGAATGTCTCCTACAACGTCAAGAAGCTAGTCGAGATGGGCTATCTCCATCATGCCCGCTCGCGCGTCGACCGCCGCTCGGTGCGCATCAGCCTCACCGACAAGGGGCGCGAGATCCACGACGTGGTGCGCACGCTGTACGAGAAGCATTCGCGTACGATCCAGCCGATCGGCGGCATTTCCGACGAGGATTTCGAGCGCCTCAACACCGCCCTGAACCGGCTCGAGCGCTTCTGGACCGACCAGATCCGCTACCGCCTCTGATCGCCGTAACGACGTTCAGGCGGGGACGGTCTTGTCGCGATAGCGGCACAGATCGATGATCGGGCAGCGCTGGCAATCGGGCTTGCGCGCCTTGCAGACATAGCGCCCGTGCAGGATCAGCCAGTGATGGGCGTGGCGACGATAGGGGGCGGGTACGATCGGCGTCAGCGCCGCCTCCATCGCGTCCGCGGTTTTCGCAAACGCCAGCGGGATCCTGTGGGCCACCCGGAAGATATGGGTGTCGACCGCGAGCGTGGCCTCGCCGAAGGCGATGTTGACCACGACCGCCGCCGTCTTCTTGCCGACGCCGGGCAGGGCCTCTAGCGCGGCGCGCGACGGGGGCACGACTCCGCCATATTGCTCCACCAGTATTCGCGACAATGCGATGACGTTCTTCGCCTTGGCCCGAAAGAGGCCAATGGTGCGGATCTGCTCGCGCACCGCATCCTCGCCGAGCGCGAGCATCGCCTGCGGCGTGTCGGCCAGGGCGAAGAGCCGCCGCGTCGCCTTGTTGACGCCGGCATCGGTCGCCTGGGCCGAAAGCACCACCGCCACGAGGAGCGTATACGGGTCGCGGTATTCGAGATCGGAGCGCGGCTCGGGATTGGCGGCGGCGAAGCGGGCGAAGATCTCTTCGCGGATTTTGGGGCCCACCGGTTTGGGGAGGGCGGGTTTTCGCTTCGTCGCCGGCGTCGTGACGGCTGACTTTATTCCCGAGTCGGCTTTCGGTTTTTGCGCCGCGGCTTTTCGTCTCGCCTGTGTCACCCGCAGCGCTCCCTTCAATCTCGCCTGTCGCGCGTTATAATGGGGATTGCGTCTGCGGCAAGATCCGAAGCGGTACTGCGGCGAGACGCTCCGACGAGGTAGCGCGCATGGCATCCCCCGATCCGCGCCCGCCAGGGCAGGCTGTGCCGGAAGAGCCGGTATTCTCCGCGGTGATCACGCCGCACCGATCGCTCAACCGCGATTCCACGCGGCTCGTTCTGACCCTGTGCTGTATCGCGACGATAATCTCGAGCATTCCCTTCATCCTGCTAGGCGCCTGGCCCGTGGCCTGGTTCTTCGGGATCGATCTGGCCGCGCTGTTCCTCGCCTTCCACCTGAATTTCCGTTCCGCCAGGCGGATGGAGGAGGTGATCCTCACCCCGATCGATCTGCTCCTGCGCCGGATCAGCCATCGCGGTGAGCAATTCGAGCAGCGCTTCAACCCGCTCTGGACGAAGCTCGACCGCCGCGAGGACGACGAGTTCGGCCTGCAGGAGATCTGCCTCGTCTCACGCGGCGAGCGCGTCGTCATCGCCCGCGACCTCTCCCCCCACGAGCGCGAGAGCTTCGCGCGCGAATTCGGTGCGGCTCTGGCCCGCGTCAAGAAGGGGGCGCCGGTTTGATCGGGCGAGGGGGGCTGGGTGCGCTGATGTTCTTGGTCGCGGCAGGCGCGGCCCCCGGCATCGCGCAGGCGCAGGAAATCGGCCTGATCATCGAGAACCGCCGCGGGGCGCCGGTGGAATTTCGCGCAGGCGCCGGTTTCCAGGGGCGGCTCGACCGGGAGATGCCGCGCATCATCGAAGCCGGCGAGACGCTCAGGCGGCGGCTGACCACGACCTTTCCAGACAGCCAGGGCGGGGGATTTCGCTACGGCGACGGGACCGGTCGCGAATGCGATTTCGGCATGTCGCGGCTGCGCGATCGCGGTGGCCCATGGCAGATGCCGGTCCTGCGTGCGCAGGCCTCGCGCGCGGGGATCTCTTGTCGGGCCGAGATCGAGGGTATCGACCCCGGTGGAGATTTCGACATCCGGTTCATCGTCGAGTAGGCGTTGATGCGCGCGCACTTGCGGTTATCCTGCGCGCGAACGCACGCGCCACGGGGGAACCACAATGGCCGCACTCAAGGACATCATCGCGCGCGATTACGGCACGCCCGCCGTGGTCATCGATCTCGATATCGTCACGCACAACATCGCCCGCCTGCAGGCGGCCTGCGAAGCACGCGGTCTCGCCAACCGCCCGCATATCAAGACCCATAAAAGCCCGGAACTCGCCGCCATGCAGCGCGATGCGGGGGCGGTCGGGATCACCTGCCAGAAGCTCGGCGAGGCCGAGATCATGGTCGATGCCGGGTTCGACGACATCCTGATCAGCTACAATCTCATCGGCGAGGAGAAGATCGCGCGGCTCGCGGCGCTGATCCCGCGCGCGCGCATGATCGTCGCCGCCGACAATCCGGTGGCGGTCGATGGCTATGCGCAGGCGGCCAAGCGTGCCGGCAAGCCGCTCGAAGTGGTGATCGAATGCGATACCGGCCGCAAGCGCGCCGGGGTGGAGAGCGTGGCGGAGGCGATCGCGCTGGCGGAGCGGATCAAGGCGAGCCCGCAGCTGCTTTTCGCCGGCTTCATGCTCTACAATCCGGAAGATGCGGTCGACGAGACGCAGGCCTTCCTCGACGAGGCGCTCGCGGGGATCCGCTCGATGGGGCTCGACGCGCCGATCATCTCCACCGGCGGCACGCCGAACCTGACCAATCTCGGTCGCATTCGCGGGGCAACCGAGCACCGCGCGGGAACCTACATCTTCAACGACCGGATGATGCTCGCCTGCGGCGCCGCCGAACTCGCCGATTGCGCCCTGCACGTCTATGCGACGGTGGTGAGCCGGGGCGGCCCCGAGCGCGGTATCCTCGATGCGGGATCGAAGACCCTGACCACCGATATCGGCGGTCTCGAAGGCCATGGCCTGATCCGCGAATTTCCGCAGGCGAAGATCGCGCGATTCGCCGAGGAGCATGGTTTCCTCGATCTCTCGGCGAGCCCGCGCAAGCCGGAAATCGGCGATGTCGTGCGGGTCATACCCAACCATGTCTGCGTCGTCGTGAACATGGTCGACCGCCTCATCGCCGTGCGCGGCGACGAGGTCGTCGGTGAGATACCCGTCGCCGCGCGCGGGCGGATCGTCTGAGGCGGATCGTCCGAAACGCGGGGCGACGCCTCAGCGGAACTGCCCGTGATATTCCGGATTGGGGCGCATATCGACGGCGGAGGCCATGCGGTTCGACATGTTGAAGAACCCGGCCACCGCCGCGATGTCCCAGATGTCGCGCTCCGAGAAGCCGGCGGCGCGCAGGGCCTCGCGGTCGGGCTCGTCGATCGCCCAGGGCTCGCGGGTGAGCTTGTCGGAGAAATCGAGCATGGCGCGATGGCGCGGCGAGAGCTTCGCGGTGCGGTAGTTCACCGCCATCAGCTCGCCGAGAATCGGATCGCCGGAATTTTGCCGCACCGCCGCGCCATGCGCGGTGACGCAGTAATAGCAATGGTTGCGGCCCGAGACGACGACGGCGATCATCTCGCGCTCCAGCTTCGAGAGGCCGGAAGGGGCGAGCATGAGATCGTTGTAGAAGCCCGCGAAGAGCGAGAGCTTGGTGTCGTCATGCGCATAGGCGCGCAGGACATTGGGGATAAAGCCCAGCTTCTCATTGCATTTATCGAAATATGCCTGCATATCCGCACCCAACTCCGCTGGCGGCAGATCGAGTGCCATGACGACGTCGTCGCGATCCTGCGGCGGTGGAGCCTCACCGGGTTTCCTCTGCGCCGAATCGGAATTTTCGGGTTTCTGTGACGAAATTTTCGAATCCATGGTCCTTCCTCCGCGATTTTTGTTGTAGGAATGGCGGAACTCCGGCGCATCGGAGTCACACGGCGCTCCAACCCTCACGCGCCGACACAACAAAGGCAAGAAGGATCGCGAGATCATGACGCGCGAAGCGGCCAATCCCCTTTCGGCAGCCTCCCAGGCCCTGGCGGATCAGAGCCGCCGGCAGACCCCTCCCGGCATGGTCTCCTGCCTGTTCGGACGCACCTCTCCGGAAGACCTGGCGCAATATACCCCCGATGCGCTCGCCGCACTCGCGACCTCCGCCCACGATCACCTTCTGGCTCCGCGCCGGCCCGGGCAGTGGGACATCCGCCTGATCGATTTCGAACTCGTCACGCAGGAGCACCGCCGGGAATACACCGTCGTGCAGGTCGTCAACGACGACATGCCGTTCCTGCTCGATTCCACCCTCACCGAACTCGCCGATCAGGGCTACGAGCCGCATCTGGTGGCGCACCCGATCCTCGCGATCAAGCGTGACGATCAGGGCGAGTTGCTCTCCTTCGAAGGTGAAGCGACGCTGACCCCGCGCCCCGCCATGCAGCGCGAGAGCCTCATCCACATCCATATCGACCGCATCGACGACCCCGCCGCGCGCGAGCGAATCGTCGCGGGGCTGCACCGTGTCTATGGCGACGTCGCGGTCGCGGTGGCGGACTGGTCGAAGATGCGCTCGCGTCTGATCGACGTGATCGGCGATTATCGCGACAATCCGCCTCCGCTTCCTGCCGACGAGGCGGAGGAGACGCTGGCCTTCCTCGACTGGATCGTGAACGACAACTTCACCATCCTCGGCGTGCGCGAATACCGCTTCCCCGATCACGATGCGGCGGCGGACATCGTCGAGGGGTCGGGGCTCGGGATCCTGCGCGACCCGTCGGTCAAGGTGCTGCGGCGCGGCTCGGAGCTCGTGGTGATGACGCCGGAGATCCGCGAGTTCCTGCAAAAACCGCAGGCGCTGATCATCACCAAGGCGAACGTGAAATCGCGGGTGCACCGGCGCGTCCATCTCGATTATGTCGGCGTGAAGCTGTTCTCGCCCGATGGCCAGCTCGAAGGCGAGCTGCGCGTGATCGGCCTGTTCACCGCCAACGCCTATACCGGCTCCACCGTCGCGGTCCCCTTCCTGCGCCACAAGGTCCAGAAGATCCTGCAACGAGCCGAATTCGACCCCAAGAGCCATGCGGGCCGCGCGCTCCTCAACGTGCTCGAGAGCTACCCGCGCGACGAACTTTTCCAGGTCGACGAGGACACGCTCTACCATTTCGCGCTGGAGATCATGAACCTGTCGGACCGCCCGCGTGTGCGCGTGCTGGCGCGGCCCGACAATTTCCACCGCTTCGTCTCCCTGCTCGTCTTCATCCCCAAGGACCGCTACGACACGAATGTGCGCCGGCGCGTCGCGGAATTTCTCGCGCGGGTCTATGAGGGGAGGCTCTCGGCGGCTTATCCGGCCTATCCGGAGGGCCAGCTCGCGCGCACCCATGTGATCATCGGGCGCGACGAGGGCGAGACGCCCGAGATCGACCGCGAGACGCTCGAGAAAGGCATCACCGCGATCGTGCGCACCTGGGGCGACGCGTTGCGCGAGACGTTGATGGACGAGGTCGGCGGCGCGCGGGCGCGGCAGCTGGCCAATACCTATGCCGAGGCCTTCAACGCCGCCTATCGCGAGGCCTTCGATGCGAGCGCGGCGCTGCGCGACATCTCTTCGCTGGAGCGTCTCTCGGAGGAGCGCCCGCGTGCTGTCGATCTCTATCGCCGCGAGGGTGACCCCGATACGCGCGTCAATCTCAAGGTGTTCTCGCGCGGGATCAGCCTGCCGCTCTCCGAACGCGTGCCGCTACTGGAAAATCTCGGATTCCGCGTCGTCAACGAGAGGACCTACCGCGTCAGGCCGGCGGGATCGCGCGAGGCGGAGGGCGTGTGGCTGCACGACATGACCCTGGAGCGCGCTTCCGGGGGGGCGCTCGACATCGAGACGATCGAGCGCCCGATCGAAGCGGCTTTGCTCGCGCTGTTCCGCGGCCTCGCGGAATCGGACGGGTTCAACAAGCTCGTCATCGAGGCGGGGCTCGGCTGGCGCGACGTCGCCATGATCCGCGCGCTCGCCCGCTACCTGCGCCAGGCCCGGATCGCCTATGCGCAGGATTACATCGCCGACACGCTCGCGCGGAACGGGCCGATCGCGGAGATGATCACCGATCATTTCTATGCCCGCTTCGATCCGCGCGCCGCGCAGAAGCGCGACCCGGAGGAGGCGCAGGCCAAGACGCGCGAGAAGATCGAAGAGGCGCTCGCCGAGGTGGAGAGCCTCGACGACGACCGCATCCTGCGCCGCTTCGTCAATCTCGTCGACGCGGCGCTGCGCACGAACTATTTCCAGATCGGCGATGACGGGCATCCGCGTGCCACGATCGCGTTCAAATTCGATTGCGCGAAGATCGAGGCGCTTCCGCTGCCGCGCCCGCTCTACGAGATCTTCGTCTACAGCCCCCGCGTCGAGGGCGTGCATCTGCGCTACGGCAAGGTCGCGCGCGGGGGCTTGCGCTGGTCGGATCGCCCGCAGGATTTCCGCACCGAGGTGCTCGGCCTCGTCAAGGCCCAGCAGGTGAAGAACGCCGTGATCGTGCCCGTCGGCGCCAAGGGCGGCTTCGTGCCCAAACAATTGCCGCCCGCTTCCGATCGCCAGGCCTGGCTGGAGGAGGGGACGGAGAGCTACCGCGTCTTCATCCGCACGCTCCTGCAACTCACCGACAACATCGTCGACGGCGAGACCGTGGCACCGGCCGATACGGTGCGCCATGACGGGGACGATCCCTACCTCGTCGTCGCCGCCGACAAGGGCACCGCGACCTTCTCCGACACGGCCAACGCGATTTCCGTCCAGAAAGGTCACTGGCTCGACGACGCCTTCGCCTCCGGCGGCTCGAACGGCTACGACCACAAGAAAATGGGCATTACGGCGCGCGGTGCCTGGGAGGCGGTGAAACGCCATTTCCGCGAGATCGACATCGACATCCAGAACGACCCCGTCACCGTGGCCGGGGTCGGGGACATGTCGGGCGACGTCTTCGGCAACGGCATGCTGTTGTCGCGCGCGCTGAAGCTCGTCGCGGCCTTCGATCACCGCGACATCTTCATCGATCCCGATCCCGACCCGGCGCGATCCTGGGAAGAGCGCAAGCGGCTGTTCGAGATGCAGCGCTCGACCTGGCGCGACTATGACGAGAAGCTGATCTCGAAGGGCGGCGGCGTGTTCTCGCGTCAGGCCAAATCGATCAAGCTGACCCCCGAGATCCAGGAGATGCTCGGGATCGAGAAGGTCAACGCCACGCCGCAGGAGGTGATGCGTGCGATCCTGTCGATGCAGGTGGACCTGCTCTGGTTCGGCGGTATCGGCACCTATATCCGTGCGGCGAGCGAGACGGACGATCAGGTCGGCGACCGCGCCAACGATCCGATCCGCATCACGGGATCGCAGGTGCGGGCGCGGGTGATCGGCGAAGGCGCCAATCTCGGTGCGACGCAGCTCGGGCGGATCGAGGCGGCGCGCGAAGGCGTGCGCGTCAATACCGACGCGATCGACAATTCCGCCGGGGTGAACACCTCCGACGTCGAGGTCAACATCAAGATCGCGCTCGCGGATGCGGTGCGCAGCGGCAAGCTCGACGAGGAAGCGCGCAACAAGCTCCTCGCCGAGATGACCGACGAAGTCGGCGAACTCGTCCTGCGCAACAACTATCTGCAATCGCTCTCCCTCTCCCTGTCGCAGATTCGCGGCTCGCGCGAGATCGGCTTCCAGCGGCGCCTGATGCAGATGCTGGAGCACGAGGGGCGGCTCGACCGGGCCGTGGAGAACCTCCCGGACGAGGGCGAACTCACCGAGCGCGCCCTGCGCGGCGAGGGGCTGACGCGGCCCGAACTCGCAGTGCTGCTGGCCTATGCCAAGCTCTCGCTCTATGACCGGCTGCTCGACAGCCCTGTGCCGGACGACCCCTATCTGGGGCGCGAATTGCAGCGCTATTTCCCGAAGGTCATGCAGGACCGCTACGGGGAGGAGATCGAGAATCACCGCCTGCGGCGCGAGATCATCGCCACGCAATTGTCGAACGCCATCGTCAATCGCGGCGGGCCGACGGTGATCGCGCGGCTCGTCGACGAGACGGGCGCGGACGGCGCCACCATCGCAGCCGCCTATGCCGCAGTGCGCGAGAGCTACGATGTCGGCGCGCTGAACCGGGCGATAGACGCCTGCGACAACAAGATCCCGGGCGAGCTGCAACTACGTCTCTACGGGCAGGTGCAGGATCTGACGCTCAATCGCATCGCCTGGTTCATCCGCCATGTGGATTTCGGCACCGAGCCGCTGGAGACGATCGTCACGCGTTTCCGCGACGGCATCGTCACCCTGCGCGATTCGCTCGAGGAGACGTTGCCCGCGGCATCGCTGAAGACCTGGCGCGACGATGTTCCGGGCCTCGTCAACCAGGGCGTGGATGCCGATCTCGCTACGAAGCTGACGGCGCTGCCGATCCTCTTCGCCGGGCCGGACATCGTCCAGATCAGCGAGGAGACCGGTCGCCCCATCGCCGAGATCGCGAGCATCTATTTCGCGGTGGACGACACCTTCAAGCTCAGCGCCCTCGTGGCGCAGGGGCGCGAGGTGACGATCTCGGATTACTACGACGGGCTCGCCCTCGACCGCGCCATCAGCGGGGTCGCGCTCGCCCATCGCCGGCTCACCAGCGAGATCGCCGGCGATATCCCCGATGTGACGGGTTCCGAGGCCGTGACGCTATGGGGGCAGAACCGGGGCGGGGAGGTGGTGCGCATCCGCTCCTCCGTCGACGGTATCGTCGCCTCCGGGCTCAGCCTGTCGAAGCTCACCGTCGCCGCGAGCCTGCTCGGTGATCTGGTGAGGAACTGAGACGCGGCTCGCGCGAGCGCCGGGCGATTTCACTTTCGCCCGGTGGCCGGTTGCGTATAGATAGCCGCACCAGACATGCGGATCGAGGGTTGCGATCATGGATGCAGTGAGCGACAGGCGCGCAGGGGCGCATGAGGGCGAGGGTATCGCCGGGCTGATGCAGGATATCGGCACGCGTGCGCGCAAGGCCGCGCGCGCCCTCGCCCTCACGCCGGAAGCGGCCCGCAATGCGGCCCTCGCGGCCATGGCGGCGAAGCTGCGCGAAGCGGCGCCGGAAATCCTTGCGCGCAACAGCGAGGATGTCGCCCTCGCCCGCGAGGCTGGCCAGAACGACGCCTATCTCGACCGTCTGCAGCTGGACGAGGCGCGCCTCGCCGCGATCGCGGAGGCGGTCGAGGCAATCGCCGCCCTGCCCGATCCGGTGGGCCGGGTGCTGGCCGAATTCGAGCGCCCGAACGGGTTGAGGATCGAGCGCGTCGCCACCCCGCTCGGCGTCATCGGCGTGATTTTCGAAAGTCGCCCCAATGTCACGGCGGATGCGGGCGCCCTGTGCCTGAAGGCCGGCAATGCGGCGATCCTGCGCGCGGGTTCGGATTCGCTCGGCACCGCCATGGCGATGGCACGCGCCATGCGCGCCGGGCTCGCCGAAGCGGGTCTTCCCGAGGATGCGATCCAGATCGTTCCCACCCGCGACCGCGCGGCGGTGGGCGCCATGCTCACCGGGTTGAAAGGCTCGATCGACGTGATCGTGCCGCGTGGCGGCAAGAGCCTCGTGGCGCGCGTCCAGGACGAGGCCCGCGTGCCGGTCTTCGCGCATCTGGAGGGGATCTGCCATGTCTTCGTGCACGGCGCTGCCGATCCCGACATGGCGCTCGCGATCGTGAAGAACGCCAAGCTGCGCCGCACGGGCGTCTGCGGCGCCGCCGAGACCCTGCTCGTGGACGAGGCCTGCGCGCACACCCATCTCGCGCCGCTGGTCGGCATGCTGCTCGATGCCGGTTGCGTCGTGCGTGGTGACGAAGCGACGCAAGCCGTCGATCCGCGCGTGACGCCCGCCTCGGCGGAGGACTGGGATACCGAATATCTCGATGCCATCATCGCCGTGCGCGTCGTGCCCGGTCTCGACGGGGCGCTCGATCACATCGCGCGCCATTCCTCGGCCCATACCGAATCGATCATTACGCAGGACGAGGCCGCCGCGCAGCGTTTTCTCGCGGAGGTCGATTCGGCGATCGTCATGCACAATGCCTCGACGCAATTCGCCGATGGCGGCGAGTTCGGTTTCGGGGCGGAGATCGGCATCGCCACGGGGCGCATGCATGCGCGCGGCCCCGTCGGTGTCGAGCAGCTGACCTCGTTCAAATATCGCGTGCGTGGCACGGGGCAGACGCGGCCGTGATGCGTGCCCGGTGGGCGGTCGGTGAAGGGGCATTGGCAATCCGGGCGGCGAGACCCATCTGATGAGGCATGTGCCGGGGCTTGCCCCCGAGCCTGACCGCAGGGCATCATCGCGCCATGACGAAGACCAATCCGAGCGACCAGAATGATCCGGGTGCCGGCAGCGACGCGTTCGCGCGGCTCCTCGCCGCCGCCGGCAAGCAGAAGGGCAAACCGCCTGTCGAGCGGTGGAATCCGGAATATTGCGGCGAGATCGACATGCGCATCGCCGCCGACGGCACCTGGTTCTATCGGGGCACGCCAATCGGCCGGCAGAAGCTCGTCGAGCTCTTCGCCTCGATCCTGCGCCGGGATCCCGAGCGCTACGTGCTCGTCACCCCCGTGGAACGGGTCGGGATCGAGGTCGAGGACGCGCCGTTTCTCGCGGTCGAGATGGCGGTGGAGGGCGCTGGTGCCTCGCGCGGTCTGTCGTTTCGCACCAATGTGAACGACGTGGTGCGGGTCGGCCCCGATCATCCCCTGCGTTTCGAGAAGCAGGCCGATGGCGGCGTGAAGCCTTATCTGCGCGTGCGCGGCGATCTCTGGGCGCTGGTGACGCGGGCGCTGATGTTCGATCTCATCGAGATGGGCGAGGAGCGGGTCGTCGATGGCGAGACGGTCTACGGCCTCGATGCGGGCAGTGCTTTCCACGTGATCGCACGCGATGGCGGGCATGCCGCCGGATCGGCGTGATGGTCAACACCCTCGCATCCGAGGATTTCGTCACCCGGGCAGCCGGGCGCCTGCACCGGGTCCCCCCCGGTTTCGAGGCGCCGCGCGGCGATCACGATCTCAATCCCGACTGGACGCAGCCCGAGGAGGGGCGGCGCTACAAGCCGGCGGCGGTGCTCGTTCCGGTCATCATGCGCGAAAGCGGCCTGACCATCATGCTCACCCATCGCGGCTCCGCGCTGCGGGCCCATTCCGGGCAGATTTCATTTCCCGGAGGCAAGGTCGATGACGGTGATTCCGGCCCGCTCGGCACCGCCCTGCGCGAGGCGCAGGAGGAGATCGGCCTCGATGCGCGCTATGTGGAACTGATGGGCTATGGTGACGCCTATCGCTCGACGAGCGGCTATCTGGTGACCCCGGTCGTCGGCCTCGTGCAGGAAGGATTCCGGCTGTCGCTCAACCCGTTCGAGGTGGCCGAGATCTTCGAGGTTCCGGTGGGATTCCTGATGAATCCGGAAAATCACGAGGTCCAGGTCCGCTTGTGGAACGGGCGTTTGCGCCAATATTATGCAATGCCGTACCAACGGCACTATATCTGGGGCGTGACCGCCGGCATGTTGCGGCATCTCTACGAGAGGCTCTATCATCCATGACACGCGCTCTCCTGACCGAATTCGCGTTCTTTCTGATCCCGTTCGCCGTCTTTTTCATCTATCTGCTGCTGCGCCAGCGCAATCCGCTGACCTTCTCGGCCTGGGAGAAGTCGATCCCGATCCTCGTCCTCGTCGGCGGCGCCATCGTCGTCGCATCGCTGCTCTATACCGGGTTCACCGCCGAGCGCAGCCTCGGACCCTATACGCCGCCGAGCCTGGAGAACGGACGGGTCAATCCCGGGCGCTTCGACTGAGCGACCCGGATGACGGATCTGCCGCCCGGCCTCGATCGCAGCCATCTCGACAGGGTCCTCGCCGAACCGCGCCTGCGCCGGCTTCTCGCGGTGCTCGATGGTGACGGCGAGGAGACCCGTGTCGTCGGCGGCGCCGTGCGCAACGCGCTGTTCGGGCGCCCGGTCAAGGATGTCGATCTCGCGACGACCGCTCTGCCGGAGGTGACGCAGGCGCGCGCGCAGGCGGCAGGGTTCAAGGTGGTGCCGACGGGCATCGAACACGGCACCCTCACCGTGATCGTCGGCGGCGAACCCTTCGAGGTGACGAGCCTGCGCGAGGATGTCGAGACCGACGGGCGCCATGCCGTCGTGCGTTTCGGTCGCGACTTCGCCGCCGATGCGCTGCGGCGCGATTTCACCATCAACGCCCTGTCGGTGCGCGCCGACGGCGAAATCCGTGACTATACCGGCGGGCTCGACGACATCGCCGCGCGGCGCGTGCGCTTCATCGGATCGGCGCGCGGGCGCATCCGCGAGGATTACCTGCGCATCCTGCGTTTCTTTCGCTTCTTCGCCGAGTATGCCACCGGCCCGATCGATGCCGACGGTCTGCATGCCGCGATTCACGAACGCGCCGGGCTCGCGCGATTGTCACGGGAACGCATCCGCGTCGAATTCCTGCGCCTGCTCGCGGCGCCGCGTGCGCTCGAGGCGGCGGGGTTGATCGCGCATGCGGGCCTGCTCGACCGCATGACCGGCGGAATCGGGGATCTCGGGCGCCTCGCCCGTGTCATCGCGGGCGCGCCGCCGGATGCGGTGCTGCGGCTGGCCGCGTTCGACGTGGCGAGCGACGCCGATGCCGCGCGGCTCACCGAGCGCCTGCGTTTGTCGAATGCGCAGGCTGCGCGGATCACCGCCTATGCGCGCGCCTTTCCGGCTCTGCGGGGTCGGATGGTCGAGCCGGATGAATTCGAGATCAGGCGCCTCGTCGCGGAATTCGGCATCGAGGCCGTCAGCGATGCGGCCTATGCCCTCGACGGCGAGCCGCGCTCGGTCCTCGATGCGGCTGCGCGCGCGGCGCTCGCGGCATTTCGTTCCGGCGCCGAACCGGTCCCCCGGATGCCGCTCGCAGGACGTGACCTCGTCGCGCGCGGCATGGCGCGGGGGCGGATGATCGGCGAGGCGCTCGCGCGCGCCCATCGGGCCTGGATGGAGGCGGGGTGCCGCGACGGCGAAGCGGAGCGTGACCGCCTGATGGCGATCATCATGGAGCAGAATGCGGGGCGGGGGGCTGGAGAGGGTGGGGGCGATGCCGCGCGCTGATTCGCCAAGGCCCGCGAAAAGCGGCATAATCGCGACGCGCCGATATGCCACGAGGCATGTCGGCAAAAGGCGGCGAGAGACAGCCATGGTGCGATCGCGAGATCGAAACCGTCCCGGAGACATTGCCCGGCGCGTGGCAAACCGCGTCACGCGATACGATTCGCCCGGGGAGCCTCCGCGCGAGCATTCGCGAGACACGTTCGATCGCGAGACGTTTCGCCTGCCGCGCGAACAGGCCCGCGAAACCGCGCGGGAATGGTTCGATCGCTATCCCAAGGCCGCCTACATGACCAGCGTCGAGAGCTGGCGCGTGATGGAAGACGGGCGGATCGAGTTCACGATGCGCCGCTTGCCGAGCGCGGATTGACGGCGATCGCGCCGCCTCGTCCGGATTCGGGTGTCGCCCCGGCGGTAAGATCGCCTAATCTGCACGAAGACGGAGGAGCGCGACCGATCATGCAGTCACTCGATCTGGTGGAAGACAACGCATCTGACGCGCAGGCGATCGCAGGCGCGCCGGATCCCGGGCAACATGTCCGCGATTATGAACAAGTACGCGCCATCATCGCGCATATTTCGCAGAACTGGCGCGATCAGCCGGATCTGGAGCGGATCGCAGCCGATCTCGGGCTCTCGCCGGTCCAGGTGCAGCGGCTGTTCCGGCGCTGGGCCGGGCTGACACCGAAGGCGTTCCTGCAAGCGGTCACGCTGGATGCGGCCAAGCGCATGCTCGCCGATTCGGCCAGCGTGCTCGACACCGCCTACGAGACCGGGCTCTCGGGACCATCGCGCCTGCACGATCTCTTCGTCACCCACGAGGCGCTGTCACCGGGAGAGTTCAAGAGCGGCGGCGACGGCGTTCGCATGGTCTACGGCTACCATCCCACGCCGTTCGGCGAGGCGATCGCCGTGGCGACGCCGCGCGGGCTGGCCGGGCTCGGTTTCGTCGATGATGGCGACCGCGAGGCGGCGCTCGCCGACATGTGCCGGCGTTGGCCGAATGCCGCCTTCGCGCGCGACGATGCCGCGACGGGGGAATACGCGGCACGGGTATTCTCGCGCGATGCGTGGCGCCCGGACCAGCCGCTGCGCGTCGTCATGATCGGGACGGATTTCGAGCTGCGCGTGTGGGAGACGTTGCTGCGCATACCGTTCGGATGCGCCGCGACCTATTCCGACATCGCGCGGCAGATCGGCCGCCCCAAAGCCGCGCGGGCCGTCGGCGCGGCGGTGGGCCGCAACCCGATCTCCTTCGTCGTGCCCTGCCATCGCGTAATCGGCCGCTCCGGCGCGCTCACGGGATACCATTGGGGGCTGACCCGCAAGCGCGCCATACTCGGCTGGGAATCGGGGCTCGTGGCAGGAGCTTCGGGGTGCGATTGAAAGCCCGTCAGCGCATATATGCGGTCGGGGAGGGGGCATAGGCGCCCAGATCCCTGATCGTGGCGAGACCGTGGGCGAGTTCCGCATCATCACGGACCGAAGTTATGGAGCAGCGAACGAGGTCTTTGGTCTGACGGGCGACGCAGAATGCGCTCGCCGGAACGATTTCAACGCCGTGGCGCTCCGCCGCGGCCGTAAACTTCTCCCCGCCCGGGGCTGCGAGCCACAAATGCGTCTGCGCGGTATCCGGCACTTCCGGGAACAGGCGTTTCACAATCGACCACCGCTCCTGCACGATCCGCTTCTGCTGTACGGCATGGGTCATGGCGACGCCGTTGGAGATCAGTTTCGCCGCAGTCTTGATCATGACGGGCGCCGCGAGCCAGCTCGACATCGAGACCTCTTTCTCCAGCCTCGCCACGGCCGGGTGGTCGCCCATCACGAAGCCGAACCGCAATCCCGGTGAGAAAGCCTTGGAAAGGCTCGAGATGAGGATGTGCGGGCCCTCGCATTCCGCCACGAGCGGCGCATGCGAAGTATAGCTCCCGTAGACGTCGTCCTCGACCAGCAGCAGGCCGAGACGCGCGACCGTCTCGGCGATCGCGCGGCGCCTTTGCGGTCCCATGATCGCACCCGTCGGATTCTGCAGGTTCGGCGTGGCGAAGACCACGTTCGCGCCCGATCGCTTCTGCGCCTGTTCGAGCTCCTCGGGCACGAGTCCCTGTCCGTCACAGGCGACCCCCACGAGCCGCAGGCCGATCAGATCAGCCGTCGTTCGCAGGCCCGGGAATGTGTGCTCCTCGACGAGGATCGACTGGCCGGCGCGCAGGAGGATCGTCAGAAGGGCTTGAAGCCCCGCCTGGGCGCCAGCGGTGATCGCCACATGGGCGGGATTACGTCTCAATCCACGCCAGCGCATCCATTCCCGCGCCATGTCGCAACCACGATGTACCTGCAACAGCGAGGGGTAGGTGAAGGCCTCTTCGCCGCAGCGTCCGAGCAGTTCGCCGAGGGTTTCCGTAAGAAGTGCATCGTCGATGACGGGGGGGACGAGGCGGGCCATGTCGATGCGCGCGGCTCTCGCGATCGTCTCCGTGAACAGGCTCGCCGCACGGCTTTGCGGCATGACGAAAGTGCCGCGGCCCACTTCGCCGGCGATCAGGCCCTCCTGCGTCGCCTGTTCGAAGGCGCGTGTGACCGTAGAAAGATTAATGCCGAGTCGGCGGGCGAGCTCGCGTTGGGCCGGTAGGCGGGTATTCGCGGGAAGCTCGCCGGTCTCGATCGCCGAGCGCAGGGCGCGCACGATGGCGACGATTTTCGGAATGCCTTCTTCGAGTTCCGGAATCCACACTACGCCTTCTCCCGACAATTGTGCATGCATTAAATAACTTAACTCATACAATGCAACTATAAAATGTCAGGAAGGCGTCAGAAGGCTGGGCGGGTTTGGTGAGACGGCTGGCCTTGATGGTTTGGTCACGAGAACAGCCGAGCGGCCATGCCGCCGCCAATTGGAGTCCGGCCCGCCCCGACGCGCGGGTATACCCTGCATAGCTGCGCGGGCGCCGACGGCTCACTCGCCCGGCGCCCAAATTATCACGACCTCAGCCAGTCATGACCTCAGCCCGTCATGGCTTCCAGCATCGCCGCGTAGTCCGCCGCCGTGACCGGGCGCGGATTGGTGGCGGTGGAATGGTCGCGCTCGGCCTTCTGCGCGATATCGGGAATCACCTGCTTGCCGACACCCATTTCCGCGAGATCGGCCGGCATGCCGATGCGGGCGTTGAGCGCGGCGATCTCGCCGGCGATATCGGCATCCTCGGCGAGCCCCATGGCCTTGGCGAGGCGCGGATACTTGTCGCCCGCATGGCCCTCGTTGAAGCGCAGGACCGGCGGCAGCACCACGGCGTTCAGGGTGCCGTGATGCAGCGAGGGCTCCTTCAGCGAGCCCAGCGCATGCGACAGTCCATGCACGGCGCCGAGCCCCTTCTGGAAACACATGCCGCCCATCAACGCGCCGATCATCAGTTCCTCACGCGCCTCCATGTCGCTGCCATCGGCGACGGCGCGCTCGAGATTGCGCATGATCCGCCCGGCGCCGTCGAGGGCGATCGCATCCGCGGGCGGGTTGAAGCGCGGCGAGAGGAACGTCTCGATGCAATGCGACAGCGCGTCCATCCCCGTTGCAGCCGTGAGGCGCGGGGGCATGCCGGCGGTGAGATCGGGGTCGCAGACGGCGCGTCTCGGGATCATGTGCGGCGCGACGATGCCGACCTTGCGGCCATCGGAGAGGTTCATCAGCGCCGCGCGCCCGACCTCGCTGCCCGTTCCCGCCGTTGTAGGGACGGCGATGATCGGGGCGATGGCGTCGGTTATCTTCGCAAGCCCTCCATCGATCAGGGCGTATTGCGAAAGCGGTTCGGGATGGGTGGCGAGCAACGCCACGGCCTTGGCCAGATCGATCGGCGAGCCGCCGCCGAAGCCGATCACCCCGTCGCAGCCCGCCTCGCGATAGAGTTTCAGGGCGGCGAGCGTCGCCTCCTCGTTCGGATTGGTCTCGACGCCATCGAAGACGGCGTGATCCATGCCGCCCATCGCCTCGGTCAGGCGCCCGAGCAGGCCGGCGGCGATGACGCCCTTGTCGGTCACGACGAGGGGCTTCTTCATGCCACAGGCGGCGATGTCTTCCGGCAATTGCGCGATGACGCCGCGTCCGAAGCGGATCGTGGTGAGATAGGTGATCAGCGACATGGGCGTCCTCCGCGAATGTTTCGTTCGGCGCGCATTCCGGCAAGGTGCGGCATCCGTCATAGGCGAACCTTCGCCCGAGGCGGTGGCCCGCACAACAATCACCACTGCCCATACGGTGCGGGAAGGGATGCGCCGTCGCGCGAATGCAGCCGGGCGCGCAGGCAGGAAATATTGCGGTGCAGCAGGGTCTGGGTTATCGATGATGCAGTGCAATATCGAGCTTGGATTCGCGGGCGGATCCGGCACGGCTTCGGGGATATCCACATGGCGGGGATACTGGTCATCATCGCGGCGCTCACGGCGCTGATGTATCTCGCCTATCGCGGCTTCAGCCTGCTTCTGCTCACCCCCGCGCTCGCCATCCTCGCGGTGCTCGTCGCCGAACAGGGGCCGCTGCTCGCGACCTATACGCAGATCTTCATGGAGGCCACGGGCGGGTTCATCATCCAGTTCTTCCCGCTCTTCCTGCTCGGCGCCGTGTTCGGCAAGCTGATGGAGGCCTCCGGCTCCGCACGGGTTCTGGCCGACGGCATCATCCGGGGGCTGGGTTCGCACCGGGCGATCCTCGCCGTGATCCTCTCATGCGCGGTGATGACCTATGGCGGCGTCTCGCTCTTCGTCGTCGCCTTCGCGGTTTGGCCGATCGCCTCGGCCCTGTTCCGCGAGGCGCAGTTGCCGCGTGTCCTGATCCCCGCCACGATCGCGCTCGGCGCCTTCACCTTCACCATGACGGCCCTGCCGGGAACGCCCGCGATCCAGAACGCGATCCCGATGCCGTATTTCGGCACGACGCCCTTCGCCGCACCAGGTCTCGGCATCATCACCGGAGCGTTGATGCTCGGTCTCGGCTGGGCCTGGCTCGAGCGCCGCGCGCGAAAACTCGGCCCCGGCTACGGCGAGGGCGCGGATGAGGGGGCGGTCGACGGTGCGCGCGAGATGCCCTCGCTCCCCGTCGCCGCGATACCGCTCGTCATGGTGCTCGTGCTCAATCTCGTCTTCACCTTCGTTATCATCCCGCGGATGGATACCGCTTATCTCGCGCTGCCCGAATTCGGGGCGACGGATGTCGGGGCGGTGCGCGGGGTCTGGTCGGTCATCGCGGCGCTGACCTTCTCCTCGTTGCTGCTGATCGCGCTGAACTGGCGGCGGCTTGCCGGTGGTCCGGGTGAGGGGCAAGAGGCCGCCGGGCTCGGAATGACGCTCGATGCGGGCGCGAAGGATTCGCTCAAGCCGATCTTCAACACGGCCTGCCTCGTCGGTTTCGGCGCGGTGATCGCCTCACTCACCGCTTTCGGCGTGATCCGCGACTGGGTGGTGACGGTGGGCGGCGACAATCCGCTGATCTCGCTCGCCGTCGGCACCAGCCTGCTCGCGGGCATGACCGGATCGGCCTCGGGTGGCATGTCGATCGCCCTATCGACGCTGGGCGAGACCTATCTCGCCATGGGCGAAGCCGCCGGTATCTCGCCGGACTTGCTGCACCGGGTGACGGCAGTGGCGACGGGCGGGCTCGATGCGCTGCCCCATAACGGCGCGGTGATCACGCTTCTGACGATCTGCGGGCTGAGCCACAAACAGGCCTACAAGGACATCGCAGTCGTGGCCGTGATCATTCCCATCATCGCCCTCGTGGTGCTGGTCACGCTGGGGACGCTCTTCGGCAGTTTCTGAGGCCGGGTTCCGCGACTTTTTCCGATCGATCATCCCGCGCTGCGGGAACCGCAATGCATGCGACACCGTTGTCAGGGCGACAGGCGGCGAGAAGCGTCGCTCGGGCGCAGGATCCGCTCTCAAGCGACTGCGCAACGGATATAGCATGTATGGAGAAAGCCATGAATTGGGATCAGATCAAGGGTAAGTGGACGCAGTTTACGGGTAAGGCGCGCGAGCAGTGGGGCAACCTCACCGACAACGATCTCGAGCGCGCCGCAGGTAATCGCGACCAGCTCGTGGGCGTGATCCAGGAGCGCTACGGCATCGCCAAGGAAGAGGCGGAGAAGCAGGTCGACGACTGGACGAAGCGCCTCGGCTGATCCCGCGATTTGCGTCGGTATGCCGGGGTCGCTACCTTGACAGCTACGGCATGAAGGCAAATCTGCCGGAGAGATAATCTCAAGGAATGTTCGCGCAGCGCCTCACCGGGCGCTGCGCGGCGTTGTGGGGGAAGAGAAATCACGGGGAGGGAGACATGGACGCCAAAACCGGTGTGAACACCGACAATCCGCTCGGCCTGAAGGATCCGACGCTGCTGCGTCAGGCCAATTACGTCGATGGTGCCTGGATCGCCGCCGATGACGGCGCGACGCTCGACGTGCGCAATCCCGCCAACGGCAAGGTCGTCGGCACCGTTCCCAAATGCGGCAAGGCCGAGACGCGGCGTGCCATCGAGGCGGCTGATCGCGCTCTCGTGGACTGGCGCGCGCGCACCGCCAAGGAGCGCCATGCCATCCTGATCCGCTGGTTCGACCTGATGATGGAGAACCAGGAGGATCTGGCCCGCATCATGACGGCGGAGGGCGGCAAGCCCCTGACCGAGGCGCGCGGCGAGATCGCTTATGGCGCGAGCTTCATCCAGTGGTTCGCCGAGGAAGGCAAACGCGTCTACGGCGACGTAATTCCCTCGCCCGTGGGCGGGCGTCGGATGATGGTGATCAAGCAGCCCGTGGGTGTCTGCGGTGCGATCACGCCGTGGAATTTTCCCAATGCGATGATCGGGCGCAAGGCCGGTCCCGCGCTCGCCGCCGGCTGCACGATGGTGCTCAAGCCCGCTTCCGCGACGCCTTTTTCCGCGCTGGCCCTGGCCGAACTCGGTGAGCGCGCGGGGATCCCCGAGGGCGTGTTCAGCGTGGTGACCGGTTCCGCCGGTGCGATCGGCGAGGAACTCACCACGAATCCGATCGTGCGCAAGATCACCTTCACCGGCTCCACGGAAGTCGGCAAGCAGCTGATGGCGGCCTCCGCCGGCACGGTGAAGAAGGTCTCGATGGAACTGGGCGGCAATGCGCCGTTCATCGTCTTCGACGATGCCGATGTGGATGCCGCCGTCGAGGGCGCCATCGCCTCGAAATTCCGCAATACCGGTCAGACCTGCGTTTGCGCCAATCGCATTCTCGTGCAGGAGGGTGTCTATGACGCCTTCATGAAGAAGCTCGCCGCGGCGACCGAGAAGCTCAAGGTGGCGGACGGGTTCGAGGACGGCTCGCAGATCGGCCCCCTCATCGACGATGCGGCGGTGACCAAGGTCGAGGATCACATTGCGGACGCCACCGGCAAGGGCGCGAAAGTGCTCACCGGCGGTGAGCGCCATCCGCTCGGCGGCAGCTTCTACAAGCCGACGGTCCTCGCCGACGTGACGCCGCAGATGAAGGTCGCGCGCGAAGAGACCTTCGGGCCGCTCGCCCCGGTCTTCCGCTTCAAGGACGAGGCCGAGGTGATCCGGCTGGCCAACGATACCGAATTCGGCCTCGCCGCCTATTTCTACGCCCGCGACATCGGACGCGTCTGGCGTGTGGCGGAGGCGCTGGAATACGGGATCGTGTCGATCAATGTCGGTGTCTTCTCCAACGAAGTCGCCCCGTTCGGCGGCGTGAAGGAGAGCGGTATCGGGCGCGAGGGCTCGAAATACGGGATCGACGATTATCTGGAGATCAAGTTCCTGTGCTTCGGCGGTATCGAATAAGCCTAAACGCCGTGACTTGCAGAGCGCCCGGCCCACCTCGTGGTGCCGGGCGTTTTTTCGCGCGACACGTTTTCTCGCGCGAGGCCGTAAGCCGCGTCAGCGGGTGAGCACGATCGAGCCGCCATTGGGGCCGAGGCCCGGCGGGATCGGAATATCCGAGAGGTGATAGTCGGTATTGAGGACGATGCCGGTTTCACCCTCGAAGCTCAGCTCCGGCCCCTGTTGCAGGGTGAAACGCCGCGTCACGATGATGGTGAAGGGCGAGCTATCGGCGATGGTGACGCCGGATCCGACCGAGAAATGCCCGTCCGGCAGGTAGATCGTCCCCGTCAGCAGTGAGGCATGCGCGCTGCCGAAATAGTAGCGCTGCTCGCCAGCTTGCATTTGCCGTCCCGTCAGGAGGAGGCCCGCCATCGGGCCATGGCGCGGGGCCGCAAGCGCGATCTTCGCCTCTCGCTGGACATTGAGGACGATGTCGTTATGCGGCCCCGTCCCGTGAAAGTGAAGATTGACGTCGTCTCCCGTCAGGCGTGCGCCGTCGAAGACGCGCAGCGAGCCGGCGAAGACGTAGGTTCCGGGGCGCAGTTCGACATCGGCACCCGCACGCAGATCGATCGACCCGCAATAGGTGCCGGGATCCAGCACGCGCCGGTCATCGATCCGGGTATTACCGTCCATGATGCAGGCGCCCGGCTCGGGGAAGGTGCGACCGCGCAACGGATCGGCGAGGGCGGGGCAGTCGGTTTCGCGATGCGCACTCGACACGAAGCTGCCGGTCGTCGCGATCCCGCCGGCGGAGCAGACGAGCGACGCTTCCAGCTTCGAATTGCCCTGAATATGCACCGCACGGTGGTTCGTCGAATTCGCATAGAAGGCGCAGCCGGGGGCATCGACACGCGTGCGGGTGCTGAATTGCATGCTGTGCTGCGCGCTCTCGTCGAGCGTCACGAGGCAAAGCGGGTATTCACCGCCCACCGACATGGCGATCGCCTCGACGGCGACCGGTGCCGCCTCCCGACGAAAGGCTCTGATGAACAGCGTCTCGGGATAGCCGTCGAAATTGATCCGCACGGAGCGTTCGCGCGCGTCGATCGTCGCCCTGATATCGGCGACGAGGCCTTTCTCGGCGAGGTGATCGCGTCCGCGCTCCTCGAGATAGGCCTGAAGCGCGTCGATGTCGCGTTGGCGCAACTGCATCTCGCGCGCACCGGAGAGCGCAAGATGGTCGGCGATGCTCTGGAGGCTGGCTTTGGTCATGGTCATGCGCGACAGATCGACCGCGATCCCCGCCACTCCGGCGAGAAGCGGTACCGATAAGGCCGCGATCACGGCGACGCCGCCGGTCGTGTCCGCGCCGAAGCGCGCGAGCCGGAGCTTGCCGAAAAACGCGGAAATCGATCTGATCGCCCGCATGTCCTGCTCCTCGACGGCGGCGGCCACATGCCGCCGCCCGTCGCCGATACCATCGCGTGGCGCCGAACCCCGGGGGCGTGGCGATCACACGCAGATTACGCTTGGTAACGTGCGGCTATTTATTAAAGATTGCTTGAAACGGATTATCGAGAATCCGGGCTATATTCGTTTTATTCTCGAATATTATCCGCCGTCGCGCCGGTTCCTATGGGAAGGAAGCGCGGGGCGCTGGCTCCGGATCACGCGTCGTCGGGGCGGGCGCCGATGGCGCGATGGGCGCGCAGCAGAAACTTGATCTGGTGGCTGAGCAGGCGCCAGTTCACCGGCTTGACCGCAAAGGACGTCGCTCCGGCGTCGAAAGCGGCATCGATCGAGGCCATGTCCTCGCGCCCGGTGATCACCATGATCGCCATATGGTCGTATCGCGGATCGCCGCGCAGATGCCGCACGAGGGAAATACCATCCATCCCGTCGAGGTCGACATCCACCAGCGCCATGTCGAAATGCCGCGAGCGCAGGGTTTCGAGCGCCGCTTCGGCGGATTCCACGCTGTGGATGTCGGCGACGGGCGAAGCGAGATAGACCTGGGAGAATTCGCGCTGGATCGGATCGTCGTCGATCACGAGCAGGCTCAAGGCCTCGTCCAGGACGAAGCGGAAGGGGCGCCTCGGATCGCTTGTGCCATGCATCTCGGCCGGTCTCTCGGTCTGCCGTCGGGTTGATGGGGGTGATCCTAGCGATGAAGATTGAAGAAATCCTTCGCCGGGACTTCGACGGATCGAGAAATGCGTGAAGCAGGATTTAACCAGGATCGTATTGAGGTCGGGAAAATCCGGAAACGAGCAGGTTGAAGCGTAAGAATACGGATTGTGTAAGAATTCTTAGTGGTTGTGACCTAGCGTCAGCGCATGGCCCAATTCCGCAAGACCAGCATACGCACGCGCCTGCTCCTGATGATCGCCCTGGCCATCACGGCGGCGCAGCTGGTGGCGCTCGTCTTCGCCGGCTGGAACGAGGTCGTGCGCTACGGCGATGCCAAGCGGGACGTTCTCGTGGCGCAGGCCAACGTGCTCGCCGCCGCCGCCGCGCAGGGCATGTCGCGCGAGGATGACCGTGCGGTCCAGGCCGCCCTCGCCGCGATCGGCCGCATCGACGGCGTCGTCCATGTCGCGATCGCTGAT
Organism: Salinarimonadaceae bacterium; assembly: GCA_050485405.1. Lineage (GTDB taxonomy): Bacteria > Pseudomonadota > Alphaproteobacteria > Rhizobiales > Beijerinckiaceae > Saliniramus. The sequence goes on along the minus strand of JBJHBI010000037.1, from coordinate 8,213 downwards.
GCGCAGGGCCGCGTCATGGCGCGCAGCGGGCGCACGGAAATGCTCGCCGGCGGCCTCGTGATCGACGATCCGCATGCGCCGCTCGCGGTGCTCGATCTCCTGCTCGCCCGGACGATCACGATCGTCACGCCGGTCACGCGTGCGGGTGAGAATGTGGGAAGCCTGCGCCTCATCGCCGATGTCAGCGATCTGCCCGGTCACCTGCGCGACGCCGTCGGCATCACCCTGATCGGGGCGCTGCTCGCTCTCGCGATCGCGCTTGCGATCGTCCTGCCCCTGCAGCGCGCGATCACCGGGCCGCTGGGTCTGCTGAGCGCGGCCATGGCGGGAGTGGTGGGGCGCGGGCGCGATACCATCACCGCGCATCCGCTGACGCCTTCCGCGCCGGCCGGGCGCGAGATCGACCTGCTGATCGCCGGGTTCAACCGGATGATCACCGACATCGCCCAGCGCGACGCCGATCTCGCCCGCCATCGCGACGAGCTCGAAGAGCAGGTGCGCGCGCGCACCGCCGATTTTAAGGCCGCTGCGGCGCGCGCCGATGCCGCCAACCACGCCAAATCCGCCTTCCTCGCCACGATGAGCCACGAGATCCGCACCCCGATGAACGGTGTGCTGGTGATGGCCGAGCTCCTCGCCGATGCGCCGCTTCCCGATGCGGAGCGCCGCAAGGCGCATCTGATCGCCCGCTCGGGGCGCAATCTGCTCGCCATCATCAACGACATACTCGATTTCTCGAAGATCGAGGCCGGCAAGCTCGAGATCGTCACCGAACCGCACGATCCCGCCGAAACGATCGGTGCGGTGCAGGCGCTCTATACCGATGCGGCTGCGGAGAAAGGGATCGAACTCGCCGTCGAGGACGCGCTCGCTACGGGTTGCGGGGTGCGCGCCGATCCGGTGCGGCTCGGACAGGTTTTGTCGAATCTCGTGTCGAACGCGATCAAGTTCACGGCTGAGGGTACGGTGCGGATCAGCGTCGCGCCGGTGCCCGACGATGCGGGCATGGTCCGTTTCGCGGTGAGCGATACCGGGATCGGCATACCGGCGGACAAGCAGGAGGCGATCTTCGCCGCCTTCACCCAGGCCGACCAGACGACGCAGCGCCATTACGGCGGGACGGGGCTCGGCCTCTCGATCGCGCTGCGCCTCGTCGAAGCCATGGGCGGGACGCTGCGTCTCGAAAGCGCGCCGGGCGAGGGGAGCGCCTTCAGCTTCGATCTGCCGGCATGCGCGGTTGAGATCACGGATGCGCCGGAAAAGCGGGAGAAGGCTCTTGCGGATTTCACCGGTGCGCGGGTTCTCGTCGCCGACGACAACGAGACGAACCTCGTCGTGGCGAGCGCGGCGCTGGGGCGCTTCGGCATCGAACCAGTTTGCGTGCGCGATGGCGAAGCGGCGCTCGCGGCTCTGGCGGCGGCGGATTACGATCTGGTGCTGATGGATGGCTGGATGCCGAAGCTCGACGGCTATGCCGCGACCCGCGCGATCCGCGCCGACGATGCGAGAACCGGGCGCGCGAAGATCGCGATCGTGGCGCTGACGGCGCATGTCGTCGGCGCGAAATCGCAAGCCTGGGCGGAGGCGGGCATGGACGGGGCCTTGTCGAAGCCGTTCACGCTCGATCAGTTGCAGGAAGTTCTCGCCCTCCACCTGCCGGCGCGGCTGACGCGGGGGATGGCGACCGCGCCGGAAGGCGTGGCGGCCCCCGCCGATCACGACCGGCAGATCCACCACGAGCAGCCTCACGACCGGCCGATTGATCCCGCCATTCTCACCGATCTGATCGCGGCGGCGGGAGGCTCGCCCGCGATCGCGCAAAGGGTTGCGGGGCTGTTCGACGTCGAATCACGGCGCCGGCTCGACGATTTGCGCGAGGCTGTCGCGAGCGACAACGCCGAACGGCTCGCCGCCGCAGCCCATGCGCTGCGCTCGATTAGCCTCAATGTCGGCGCGACGGAACTCGCCCAGAGGCTCGCGGAATGCGAGGCGGGTGCACGCGATGCGGGGGCGCTGATCACGACGGATGCCGCCGAGGCGCTGGCCGGGGAGGTTGCCGGCGTAAACCGCGCCCTCGGCGATTTTTTGCAAAAGCATGGCTGAGAAGATGTGAATTCGAGCCCTCGCCGCTTGCGATACGCAGGTGCTGCGGCTAACGTCGCGCGTACCGTTGGGGTGCCCGTGAGGGCTGAGAGGCGCGTATCCGCCAACCCATCGAACCTGATCCGGACAATGCCGGCGTAGGGAACGGGCTCTTCGACGAAATTTCGTCACCTGACCTGTCTCTTCGCGCGGATGGCCGGCGCGAGGAGCAGCTGATGGTTTGTGCCAGATACAGATCGTTATCGCTCACGGTGACGGGCGCTCGTGCCCGCCGCCGGCGCGTCGCCGTTCGTGCCTGTGGAGGGCGCCGGCCAAGCGCCCCGCTGCGGCATCCGGATCCCTTCCAGATCCCGCACAGATGGATGATCCGATAATGCAAGCCGAGAAGAAGACCCGTCTCCCCGCTCTCGCCGCCACGATCGCCGCTTCGCTGATGCTGTCGGCGACCGCGATCACCCCCGCCGCCGCGCAGGACCGGATCGAGGTGATCCTCGACTGGTTCGTCAATCCCGATCACGGCCCGATCATCCTCGCCGAGGAACTCGGCTATTTCGAGGAGGCCGGGCTCGTCGTCGATGTCGTGGCTCCCGCCGATCCCACCGATCCGCCGCGCATGGTGGCGGCGGGCCGCGCCGATATCGCGATTTCCTACCAGCCGCAGCTGCATCTCAACCTGCATCAGGACATGCCGCTCGTGCGCGTTGGCACCCTCGTCTCGACGCCGCTGACCTGCCTCGTCGTCCTCGCCGACGGCCCGATCCAGGAGATGACCGATCTCGCCGGCGGCAAGGTGGGCTTCGCCGTGGCCGGCATCCAGGAGGTCATGCTCGATGCCATGCTGGCCCATCACGGCATGAACGGTGACGATGTCGAGCAGATCAATATCGGCTGGTCGATCTCCCCCGCGCTGATGAGCGGCCAGGTCGACGGGGTGATCGGCGCGTTCCGCAATTTCGAGCTCAACCAGCTCGAGATCGAGGGCACGGCGGGGCGCTGCTTCTATCCGGAGGACGAGGGCATTCCGGCCTATGACGAGCTGATCTACGTGGCCAATCCGGATACGATGGACAAAGACGTGATCGCCCGTTTCCTCGCCGCCACCGAGCGTGCGACGCATTACATCCTCAATAATCCGGAGGAATCCTGGGAGATCTTCGCCGCGACCTCGGCGGAGCTGCGCAACGAGCTCAACATCCGCGCCTGGGGCGACACCTATCCGCGCTTCGCGAGCCGCCCCGCCGCCATGGATTACGGGCGTTATGCCGATTTCGAGGCGTTCCTCCACGAGGCGGGGGTGATCCCCGAGATCCATCCGGTCGAGCGCCTCGCCATCGACGTGACGCGCCCGTGACGGGAGGCGGTGCCAGCACCTCCGCACCGGCGATAACGGTGGAGGGGGAGGGGTTCTCGGGCGGTGCGCGCCTGTTTGCGCCGCTCACCCTCTCTCTTCCCGCCGGGCGCTGGACGGGCCTGCTCGGCGCGTCCGGCGTGGGGAAATCGACGCTGCTGCGGGTGATCGCCGGGCTCGAAACCGGGGTGCGCTTCGTCGGATCGGTGCGCGCCGCCGACGGGGCGCCGCTCACCGGGCGGGTCGCGCTGATGGCGCAGAGCGATCTGCTGGTGCCGTGGCGCGACATTCTCGGCAATGTCACGCTCGGCGCCACCCTGCGCGGCACCCGGCCCGATCGTGATCGCGCCATGGCGCTTCTGGAGCGCGTCGGCCTCGCCGATCATGCGCGCAAGCGCCCGCACATGCTCTCGGGCGGTCAGCGTCAGCGCGCCGCGCTCGCACGCACCCTGATGGAGGATCGCCCGGTCATCCTGCTCGACGAGCCGTTTTCCGCGCTCGATGCGCGCATGCGGGCGCAGATGCAGGAACTGGCCGGCGAATTGCTCGCCGGGCGCACGGTGCTCCTCGTCACGCACGAGCCTGCGGAAGCCGCGCGGCTGTCCCATGCTGCCTGGCTGATGAGTGCGCGCGGCCTCGAAGCGCTCGAACTTCCCGATACGCCGCCGGTGCGCGACCTCGATAATCCCGGATTTCTCGCGGCGCAGGCGGCTTTGTTCGCGCGGCTGCGGGCGCGCGATCCGGGTGTGCCGGAAGGCGCGGGGGAGGGGATCTGATGGGGGAAGCGCTCATTCGCGGCACCACGCCGCTGCTGCGCGGACTCGCCGTCTTCGTCTTCGCGATCGCGCTTTGGCAGGCGATCGTCTGGGGAACGGGCGTGCCGCATTTCATCCTGCCGGGGCCTGAGCGGGTCTGGCGGGCGCTCGTCAATTCCCGTGAATTGATCCTCGACAATGCCTGGATCACCTTCGCGCAGATCCTGACCGGTCTCGCCCTCGGGGCGAGCCTGGGGATCGTCACCGCGATCCAGCTCGCCATGTCGCCGCTCGCCCGGCTGGTGATGCGCCCGATCCTCGTCTTCGCGCAAGCCATCCCGATCTTCGCGCTCGCCCCGATCCTGACCCTGTGGCTCGGCTACGGCATGGGTTCGAAGATCGTGATGGTGATCCTGATCATCTATTTCCCGGTGGCATCGTCCTTCTTCGACGGGCTGATGCGCACGCCGCGCGGCTGGCTCGATCTCGCGCAGGTGATGGGCGCTTCGCCCAACCGCGCGCTGTTCCTGCTGCGCGCGCCCCATGCGCTGCCATCTTTGGCCTCGGGATTGCGCCTCGCAGCGGTCTACGCGCCGTTCGGGGCGGTGATCGGGGAATGGGTCGGGGCGTCGCGCGGCCTCGGCTATCTGATGCTGCTCGCCAATGGTCGCGCGCAGACGGATCTGATGTTCGCCGCCCTCGTCGTCCTCGCCGCCTTCACGGTGCTTCTCTATCTCACCATCGACCGTATCGCCGCCGCACTGACCGCGCGCTTCACCGAACCGAGCGGCTGAAGCGGGGTGGTTCCCCGTGAAAGGCGAGGGAAATCAGAGGCAATCCCGCCCGGGAGCCCATCGCTCTCCGCGAGTGCGTCGACAATATCAACGCAGGCGTTCGAGGCGGGCGGCGACCTTGTCGAGGAAGCGGGTGCGCTCTTCCCGGGTGGTCGAATCCATACGATGGAGGCCGAGCCAGAAGGTGCGGACCCGCGCCGAGCACAGGACTGAGATCCCGGTCAGCAGCATGCGGCGCCCCGGCATGCCCATCAGCCACCACCACCAGCGCGGCGAGCCGAGCGTCGAGATCGCGCCGACGACGCGGATATGCGTCATCACCCGGGCTATGGGCTTGCCGGGCTCGGGCATCTTGAAGGTGGCATGGGGGACGAAGACGCGGTCGATCCAGCCCTTGAGCATCGCCGGCGGCGCATACCACCAGGTGGGATAAACGAAGATCAGCCCCTCGGCCTTGCGCAGGCGGGCGAGATGGTCGGCGACGGGCTTTTCGTTCTCGCCGGGCGTATGGTAGCCGCGCCGCTCGTCGGGACCGAGAACCGGATTGAAGCCCTCGGCATAGAGATCGAGCAGATCGACGCTGTGGCCGGCTTTCTCGAGGCTCGCGATCGCCCGGTCACGCAGGGCGGCGCCATAGCTTTCTTCGCAGGGATGGCTGTAGACCAGCAGGATATGCATGGCTTGCGCGTCGTCCTTTCGAGATCAGGGTATTCGTATGGCCACTCCGCCCTGAAGACCGCTCAGCCGGCCCGGCGCAGGAAGGCGCGATAGGGCAGGCGCGGTTCGGGGGGATCCGGTGGATCGGCGGGGGAGGCGGGTGCGTTGCCGGAGCCGGTGCGTGCGGCTGCGCCGTTGCCCGTCGCAGGCGGGTTCTGCGAGGCGGGCTTGCTCGTGCGCGCGCCGGCGCTCGGCTTTGCGGAGGCATCAGGGCGGGCGGAGGGCATGCTCTCCGGCGGTGTGGCCCGGCGCGCGAGACCGGAAACGATGTCCGGGCGCACCGCTCGCGGGGGCGCGAAGACGTAGCCCTGGGCGAGCGGAACGTCGATATCGATGAGATCGGGTACGTCCGATTCCGTCTCGACCTTGTCGGCGACGAGGCGGATGCCGGCGCGTCCGAGCACTGTCGCGAGATCGGCGGTTTCGAAATCGAGGCCCTGGCTCGGCTGCGGATCGAGCAGCATGCGCGCCGGGAGCTTCGCATAGGCGACACCGCGATCGGCGAGGCTCAGCGGATCGAGGCGCATGTCCGTGGCGCGGTCGAGGATGAAGAAGGCGCCCTTGCCGCGCAATTGCTCCAGCGCGCCCGCCGCCTCGGCGTCGAGCATCCGCCACGCGCGCTGCGGGATTTCGAAGGCGAGGCGCCCGAGAATGTCGGGATAGGCCTCGAGGATGCGCCCCAGCGCACGCAGAAAACCGGGCGTGCGTACGCTCACCGCCGCGAGATTGCAGCTCACGAAACCCTCGCTGCCGCGATTGACGAGATGGCGCGCCACGGCTGCGGCGCGCGCCGCCACCTTGCCGTCGAGCTCGGGCAGAAGCTGCGATTCCTCGAGCACGGGCAGGAACGCGTCGGGCTCGAGCAAGGTCTGCTCGTCGAGACGCAGCCGCGCGAGCGCTTCGTAGAAACGTGTCTTGCGTTGCGGCAGGTTGACGACGGGCTGGAGGTGGATTTCGAGGCGATCCTCGCGGAAAGCCTGGATGATCGCCCGCTTGCGCGCTTCCTCGGCCGGGTCTGGCGCGGGTTCGAGCGGCGCCGGCGGGGCGGAGAACAACGCATCCTCCACGGCGGAGACCCCGCCGATCAGTGCGTCCCGGTCGTTCGCCGCAGGCGCCTGCGGAGTGATGGCAGGCGGCGCGGGTTCGGGCTCGTAAGGCACCTCCGGCAATTCCATATGCGCTCGCGCCGGCTGTGAAACGTCCTCCGGCGGATATGTATGAGCCTCCGGCGGGCCCAGATCGGAAAGCTGACCGGCCCAGCCGGCGGGAGTGTCCGGTTCGGGCCGCGAGTTTGACGGCGCAGGTGCCGCACCGTCGAGCCGCTCGCGCAGCCCGACGATCTCCTCGGCGAGCGTCGCGACGTCGCGGTCATGGCCGGAGACGCTGCCGGCGAGGTCGCGCAGGAGCCCGCTGAGAAGCGCGATCTCGCCCGAGACTTCGGCGACGGTCTTGCGCGTCTCGGCATGGGGATGGCGCTCGATCTCGGCAAGGCGCGCCTCGAGGCGCAACAGGCGGCGGGCGACGATGTCGAGATCATGCGCGGTCTTCGCGGCGAGCCCGGAGGCGCGGCCGGCCCGCCAGAACCCCGCAGCCGCGAAGACGAGCACGACGATCGCGCCGGCGCCGGCGAGCAGCATGCCCGGCGGCAGGGTCGCGCCGAACAGGCTCCACAGGGCGATGCCCGAGGCCATCACGGCCACGGCGCTCGTCACCCATAATGCCAGGTTCCTGATGCTCCCCATCGAAACGACTCGCTCCACGCGCACTCCAGACCGAAAACTCGCAAATTGCCTTTGGAATAACCAGCCCAAATTTCGCCTCGACTTGCCCGGTCCACAGGCTTCCTGCAAGTTGTCGGGCAATCGGATACCGAAAATCAGATCGCGGGAGGAACGATCATGCCGCAATTCTTCAATCCGCCGACCATCCACGCCCCCGCCTCGTCCTATTCTCACGGTGCGACTCACGCGCTGACCGGTCGGCGTCTGGTGATCTCTGGGCAGATCGGGGTGCATCCCGACGGCAAGATTGCCGAGGGCGTCGATGCGCAGCTCGATCTCGCCTGGGCGAACCTGCTCACCGTCCTGCGCGCCGCCGACATGGATATCCGTCACATCGTCAAGGTGACCGTGTTCAGCACGCTCCCCGATACGGTGACGAATTTTCGCGCCTCGCGGGACAAGGCCTTGCAGGGCCATGCCCCGGCCACGACATATCTGCAGGTGGCCGGCCTCGCTTCGCCGGATCTGCTCGTGGAAATCGAGGCGGAGGCGGTGCGCGACGCGGATTGATCCGACTGTGCAGGTGCCGGTCCAAGCGTTCGTATCGCCCCTCCGGAGCCGAACGGATTCGCAGGATACGAGGCTATATTCCGCTGGTATTTGCGCGCAGATCGACTATGTTGCGCGCATTCGCGAGGGCTCGCCCGTCGCGAACCATTGCGCTCGCGACCATGCTGGACGACATCCCGGCATCGCCGCAGCGCAGGGCTCCGCC
>JBJHBI010000036.1:0-38239 GCA_050485405.1 Salinarimonadaceae bacterium | reverse complement strand
TACGTCGTCGAGCGGCTGGTGGAAGTGGCTGCGCGCGAGCTCGGCATGGATCCGGCGAAGTTCCGCAAGAAGAACTACATCAAGCGCTTCCCGCACCAGACGCCGGTCATCATGAACTACGATGTCGGCGACTACACCGCCTCCCTCGACAAGGCGCTGGAGATGGCCGACTACAAAGGCTTCAACAAGCGCAAGCGCGAGAGCGCCAAGAAAGGCAAGCTGCGCGGCATCGGCTTCTCGAGCTATATCGAGGCATGCGGCATCGCCCCCTCGCAGGCCGTCGGCTCGCTGGGCGCTGGTGTCGGTCTCTGGGAATCGGCGGAAGTGCGCGTCAATCCGACCGGCTCGGTCGAGGTGCTGACCGGCTCGCACAGCCATGGCCAGGGCCATGAGACCACCTTCGCCCAGCTCGTCTCTGAGCGCCTCGGCGTCGATATCAACAATGTGAACATCGTCCACGGCGATACCGACAAGGTCCAGTTCGGCATGGGCACCTACGGCTCGCGTTCGGGCGCGGTCGGCATGTCGGCGATCACCCGCGCCATCGACAAGGTGATCGAGAAGGGCAAGAAGGTCGCCGCCTATGCGATGGAGGCTTCGGAAAAGGACATCGAATTCTCCGACGGCAAGTTCTCCGTCGCGGGCACCGACAAGTCGATGGCCTTCGGCGAGGTCGCGCTGCAGGCCTATATCGCCCACAAGTTCTCCGGCCAGGATCTCGAGCCCGGCCTGAAGGAAGGCGCCTTCTACGATCCGACGAACTTCACCTTCCCCGCAGGCGTGCATATCTGCGAGGTGGAGATCGACCCCGATACCGGCGTGACCACGATCGAACGCTTCACGGCGGTCGATGATTTCGGCGTCGTGATCAACCCGATGATCGTCGAGGGGCAGGTCCATGGCGGCATCGCGCAGGGCGTCGGTCAGGCGCTTCTGGAGAACGCGGTCTATGACGAATCCGGCCAGCTCGTCACGGCGAGCTACATGGATTACGCCATGCCCCGCGCCGATGATCTGCCCTCCTTCGATGTCGGCATGACGGTGACCCCGTGCCCCTCGAACCCGCTCGGCATCAAGGGCTGTGGCGAGGCGGGTGCGATCGCCGCGCCGCCGGCCGTGATCAACGCCATCACCAATGCCGTGGGCCACGAGGACGTGCCGATGCCGGCCACGCCGCGCGCGGTCTGGCACGCGATCCACAAGGCGAAGGCGCCGATGGCGGCGGAGTGAGAAGCTCGAACGACACCCTCCGCGCGGGCGATCAGCCGCCCGCGCGTTCCATCAGGAATTCGGAGAACCGAACCAATGCACGCTTTCGAATATCATCGCCCGAGCAATGTCCGCCAGGCGGCGGCGCTGCTCCTCAAGAACGAGGATGCCAAGATCGTCGCCGGCGGTCACACCCTCCTTCCCACCATGAAGCAGCGCCTCGCGGCGCCCTCCGCCCTCGTCGATCTGGGTGCGATGGGTGAATTGCGCGGCATCGAGAAAAAAGGCCGCGCCGTGGTGATCGGCGCCATGTCGACCCATGCGGAGGTCGCAGCCTCCGATATCGTGGCGGAAGCGATCCCCGGCCTCGCCAAGCTCGCCGAACTGATCGGCGATCCGGCGGTGCGCCATCGCGGCACGATCGGTGGTTCCATCGCCAACAACGACCCCGCCGCCGATTATCCCGCAGCCTGCCTCGGGCTCGGAGCCACGATCATCACCAACAAACGCAAGGTCGCCGCGGAAGATTTCTTCACGGGCATGTTCGACACCGCGCTCGAGGAAGGCGAAATCATCACCAAGGTCTCCTTCCCGATCCCCGCCAAGGCGGCTTACGCCAAGTTCCGCAACCCCGCCTCGCGCTATGCGCTCGCCGGCGTCTTCGTCTCGAAGCGCGGCTCGGATATCCGCGTGGCGGTCACCGGTGCGGGTTCGGACGGCGTGTTCCGTTGGAGCGAGGCGGAGGAGGCGCTCGCCAAGCGCTTCGCGCCGAAATCCCTCGACGGGATGAGCCCTCCGGCGAGCGGCATGAATTCGGACATCCATGCGGATGCCGAGTACCGTGCCCATCTCGTCGGCGTCATGGCGCGCCGTGCCGTGGCTGCTGCGACGGGGCGCTGAGAGCCCGAGGCGCAGGCGACCATTCCGGAGCGCGACCCGCAAAGTCGCGCTCCGATGATTTTTTCTCCTGACGGAACGAGACAGCGTGCCCGAGAATCCAGCCTCTATCGACGAGACGCTCGCCCTGCTCAAAGGCGCCGGCTACGTCTCCGACCGCCCGCTCGCCACGGTGCTGTTCCTCGCCCTGCGCCTCAACCGCCCGCTGTTTCTCGAAGGCGAGGCGGGGGTGGGCAAGACCGAGATCGCGAAGGTGCTCTCCCAGGCGCTCGGCCGCAAGCTGATCCGGCTGCAATGCTACGAGGGGCTCGACGTCTCCTCCGCCGTCTATGAATGGAACTATGCCGGACAGATGATGGAAATCCGGCTCGCGGAGGCGACCGGCGAGGCTGATCGGGAACGGCTCGAGGGCGATATCTTCTCCGAGCGGCATCTGATCAAGCGCGCGCTCCTGCAGGCGCTGGAACCCGACACGGCGGGGCCGCCCATCCTGCTGATCGACGAGCTCGACCGCACGGACGAGGCCTTTGAGGCCTTCCTTCTGGAGATCCTCTCCGATTTCCAGGTCACCATCCCGGAATACGGCACCGTACGCGCCGAGCGCCCGCCGATCGTGATCATCACCTCGAACCGCACGCGCGAGATCCACGATGCGCTCAAGCGGCGCTGCCTGTATCACTGGGTCGATTACCCGGATGCCGCGCGCGAACTCGCCATCCTGCGCGCGAAGGTGCCGCAGGCGCCGGCGAAACTGTCGAAGGAGATCGTCGCCTTCGTGCAGGCGATCCGCAAGGAGGAACTGTTCAAGTCGCCCGGCGTCGCCGAGAGCCTCGACTGGGCCTCCGCGCTCGTCGAGCTCGACGCGGTGGCGCTCGATCCGCACCTCGTCTCCGACACGCTCGGCGTCCTCTTGAAATATCAGGACGACATCCAGAAGCTCCAGGGCTCGAAAGCACAGGAACTGCTGGATGAAGTGAAGGCGCAGGCGAGGGGGTAGGGCGCGGCTTTCCCCGTCAGTCCCGAAGGAACGGGTTGCTCGCCCGCTCGTCGCCGATATTGCTGGTTGGCCCGTGGCCGCAGATGAAGCCGACATCGTCGCCGAGCACCAGGAGCTTGGTGCGGATGGAATTGATCAGCGTATCCATGTCGCCGCCGGGCAGATCGGAGCGACCGACCGAGCCACGGAAGAGCACGTCGCCGACGAGTGCGAAGCGCTGGTCCTTCTGGAAGAAGACGACGCTACCGGGGGAATGGCCGGGGCAGTGCAGGATCTCGAAGGGGATGCCGGCAATGTCGAATGCATCGCCCTCGTCGAGCCAGCGATCGGGCGTGAAGGTCTCGACCTTGCCGATGCCGTATTGCTCGGCGACCATGGGGAGGTTGGCGATCAGCGGCTCGTCGGCGCGATGCGGGCCCTCGACAGGGACGCCAAGCGCGTCTCTCAGTTCGGCGACGCCGCCGATGTGATCGACATGGCCGTGGGTGATCACGATCTTCTCGATGGTCAGCCCAAGTTCCTCGATCCCCGAGCGTATGCGCGCGACGTCCCCGCCCGGATCGACGACGGCGCCGACCTTCGTCTCGTCATCCCAGATCAGCGTGCAGTTCTGCTCGAAGGGCGTGACCGGGATGATGGCGGCTTTCAGGCTGGGCATGAGGTACTCCCTGGCGCTTGCGCGATAAAAATGGGTGTCGGAGCGACGGATGCGCAGGGTGCATCCCCGCGCCTTCGGGATCAAGGGTGCAATCGTGGCCATCGCGTCGCCCGCGATTGTTCGAGATCAAGGCGAAGCTTGCGCCCATATGGTCACAGTGACGCAGAGAAAGCGGCACAAGCCGTCGAGATCAGGAGGTATCCGTTCATGTCCATCCCCCACCACTTCAAGCGCATCACCCTGCACCTCGCGCGGACGAAGGAGCATCCGACCGGCTCGCATCAGCATGGCTACGACATCGTGGCGCCGCTCGACGAGAACGGCCATATCGACATCGAGGAATGGCGCCGGCACAAGGATCTGTGTCGGGTGCACCGGTTCTGGGGCCGCGAAGAGGATGTCGGTTTCCTGCGTCATCGCCCGGGCGGCACCGGTGGCGCGACGTGGGTGATCGATTACGACGCGAATCGCGACGACGACGACGAGCCCGCCTATCGGCTGGGTGACCACGTCATGCGGGTCGGCGAATACCTCTCGATTCGTGACGACGAGGGTGAGATGCAGACCTTCCAGATCGTCGCCGTCGAGAATGCCGGCTGAGCGTTACGGCGAATTCTGCCATTCATACAACCAGTTGTGCAAAGACGAGAACCGCGTGCCCTGCGATCCGCCGGGCACGCGGCATCGGAACATTCTGCCGACAATTACACGCATAAGTATTCTAAATCAATCAAAGCTCGTAAGACGTGAACAATTGCAAGATGAGTCTTGCGGGTCAGGTTGTGCTACTTATGATATAATTTGCGAGAATCATGTATCTGGCAGTTGAAATTAAAAATTGATGCGGGCAGAGTGTCGCCGATGCACCTCAAGCGTGCCGTCGGATCCCGTGACTTTCGGGCTGCAGGATCCGGATATGCCGTGTGAGTTGTATTATTGGTGGTTTCCGACATTTTGGCGCCGGAAATCAAAAGGTGAACCAAGGGATGCTTCGATGTTCGCGTTTCATACTTTCACGCGTTTCTGTCGAGCAACTGCCTGCGCGCTGGGGTTGTCGCGCCCGGCGTGAATTCCGGTTGTGTCTTTGTCGGCTACCGTATCGGCGGTGCCTGATTGGGAGAGCGAAAACATGTTGCGAAACAAGAAGTCGCCGAACGAGATCGACTTTGAGATCGGGCGGCGGATCAAGAGCAGGAGAAACGTGCTGGGTCTGAACCAGCAACACCTCGCCGCTCAGATCGACGTATCGTATCAACAGGTCCAGAAATACGAAAACGGTACGGATCGCGTCGGTGCCGCCCGGCTCAAGCAGATTGCGGAGGCGCTGGACGTGCCGATCGATTACTTCTTCAAGCCTTCGAAGGATATCGCTCACGTCGTCGATGACGTGGTCGCGATGGAAGATTACCAGATCCAGCGCGCTCTTGAGCACCCCGAGGGGCGCCAGTTGATGCTGATCTTCGCCAATCTCAAAATCCCGAGCTTCCGCTCGAATCTTCTGACCGTGGCCCGTTCGCTCGCGGAAACCGACAAGTTGAAGCGTTTGTGAGCGTGATTGCCGCGCAGGCGCCGGCGCAACTGGGCGCCCAAAGCCTTGCAATCGCGCCCCCTGCGATGTAGCTTTAGATTGCGCCTGTGGGGGCGTTACATCGAGAGCACCTTCAGCCCGCCTTGCCGATGCCAATCGGCTCGGCGGGTTTTTTCATCGGTGTTCGATGCGATTTCATATCGATAGATCAGTGTCTTAAATCACCTCCAGCAGGCGCGCCTGGCATTGCCGCCCTTGTGCCGGGCGTCTCTCGTCGGGGGCTTCGATGGCGTGGCGGCTTTGCATGCGCCGAATCATTGTCGCCTGAAAGTTGTAGAAATCCCATTGCGTATGGCAAGGCCTGGATGCAATTGGTCGACCCATCGCCACCTCAATGTTCACGAATGCGTGAGCGGCCCGCGCGCCGCGACAGGATCCGCGCCCGGCGAAAGGCGAGCCGGGCCATGCGGCGCTGCTCCGCCGGGTTCGCGTCTGATCCGATCGCGCGCGGACCGGTTCCGGTGATCGACGGCCCGATCGAACAGGCCCCAGGTCAGCCCGAGCAGCAGATAGAAATGCCGCCAATGGTCGGTATCGATGGTGAAACCCTGGAGGATCTGGATGAAGAGCACGGACCACACGGCAATCCCGAAGGCCTGCATGTCGGACCGCATCGCGATCATCCGCCAGCCGATGGCGAGGGTGAGGATGATCAGCACGAGATAGCTGAGCCCGCCGAGCCAGCCATAGGAGGCAAAGGCGTTCAGGAAGACATTGTGCGGGTCCTCGAACCAGACATGGCGAAACTGGAGGGGGCCGTAGCCGTTCGGCCTGTCGAGCAGTTCGGGAATGGCGCGCCCGATGCGTCCGAAACGCCCAGTTGCGCCGACATCGTAATGCTGGACGACGGCTGCGCGCAGCTCGAACATGGCGCGCAGCTCCTCGATCGAGAGCGCGACGGCGAGCGCCACGATGGAGCCGATCACGCCGCAGATCGTAAGCACCGTGATGCGCAGACGCTGCTGCGGCCCAGCCACGAAGACGAAGGTCAGGAACGTCATCAGGGCCATCGACAGGATCATGTGGCCCCAGGCGCCGCGCGAGAACGACAGGAATACGCCGCCGAACAGGATGATCGCCATCGGCACGAGATAGCGCAGACGCAGCCGCCCGGTGAGCAGGACGGCCTGAGCGAGCAGCACCAGCGGCAGGATCACGAATGTGCCGAGCACGTTCGGATCCTTGAAGGTGCCCGCCGCGCGGTCGTGCAGCGTGAAGATCGCCCCGAGCCCGGCAATGTTGAAATAGCCCAGAATGCCCGCGATCGAGGCGATCGTCGCCCCGATCACGAGGCCCCATGTCAGGGCATGCATCCGCCAGCGGGCATCCTCCAGCACCAGACCGGCGAAGAAGGCCGAGGTCACGGCCAGATAGAACGAGACCACGATGAAGCGGACGGCGTCCCCGTCATCGAGGAAGGGCACGAGCGAGAACAAACCGCCGATGTTGAACAGCATCAACAACGCGATCATCACCACGCCGCCGGCACCGAGCCTCAGGCCGCCGAGCATGAAGACGAAGAGGGCGAGAAAGAAGAAGAACTCGTAAGGAGAAGGCTCGATCAGCACCACCCCGCCGCCACAGGCGAAGGCGAACAGCGTCCACCATTGCGTGTTGCGGGAAAAGCCCGCAACAGCCTGCATCGGCGCGCTGGTGCCGAGCGTCCTCAATAGGCGTTCTCCGTCTTGAGAAGCGCGAAGGGCGTCATCGCGAGGATCTGGAGATCGAACAGAACCGACCAGTTCTCGATATAGTAGAGGTCGTGCTCGACACGCCGCTGGATCTTCTCCTGGGTATCCGTCTCACCGCGCCAGCCGTTGATCTGGGCCCAGCCGGTGATCCCGGGCTTGACCTTGTGGCGGGCGAAATACCCGTCGACGACCTGGTCGTAGAGCTCGTTCGCGGCCTTGGCCTGAAGCGCATGGGGGCGCGGCCCCACCAGCGAGAGATTGCCCTTGAAGACCACATTGAACAGCTGCGGCAATTCGTCGAGGGAGGTCTTGCGGATGAAGCGCCCGACGCGGGTGACGCGCGGGTCGTCCTTGGTGACGAGCTTCGCCGCCGCCATATCCCCCTGATCGACATACATCGAGCGGAACTTGAACACCTCGATCAGCTCGTTGTTGAAGCCGTAGCGCTTCTGGCGAAACAGCACCGGACCACGCGAATCGAGCTTCACGGCGAGCGCGACGGCAGCCATGACCGGGGCGGCGAGGATGAGGATGGAGGCGCCGACGATCTTGTCGAACAGCCACTTCACCACGAGGTCCCAATCCGCGATCGGGCGGTCGAAGACGTCGAGGACCGGGACGTTGCCGATATAGGAATAGGCGCGCGGACGCAGGCGGAGCTTGCTCGCATGTGCTGCGAGGCGGATATCGATCGGCAGGACCCAGAGCTTCGAGAGCATTTGCAGGATGCGCCCTTCGGCTGCGATCGGCACGGTGAAGATCACGAGATCGAGCTGGGTGTTGCGGGCATAGTCGACGAGATCGCTGACGGTCCCCAGGGTGGGGTAGCCGGCCACGAGATCGGGGGTGCGTTCGTCGTTGCGGTCATCGAAGATGCCGACGATCCGGATGCCGTTGTCGCTCTGCGAATCGAGGGCCTGGATCATCTCCACCGCGGCAGGCCCCGCGCCGACGATAGCCGTGCGCCGATCGAAGCGCCCGGCCCGGGTCATGCGGCCAACGAAGCCGGCGAGTACCAGACGCTCAGCCGTCAGCGCCACCGCACCGGTGAAGAACCAGCCGACCAGCCAGACGCGAGAATATTCGTCCCCGACCTTCAGCAGGAAGATCGCGGCAAAGCCGGCGAGAAAGACGAATGTCCAGGTCGCCAGAAGGCGCAGCCCGTCGCGGAAGAAGGTGCGGAAGGCCTGGATCGAATAGACCCGCGCCATCTCGAAGCCGAGCAGGGCCGCGAGGGAAATCCCCACGATCATGGCCAGCGCGAAGGTGTCGAAGCTGCTTCCCAGATAGACGAGGTGAAATACGATTCCGAGACCCGCGACGAGGGCGAGTTCGCCCAGCCGCACCGTTCCCGTGAGGACCTTCGCGGAGAAGGCGCCCGACAGGGGCAGGCCGGTCGTCGCTTCGGCCGGAGGCCGGCGCGCGCGCAGCGTCTGATCACCGCCCTTGCGTGACGGCGTGCCATCGATGCCAGCGGATGCCGCCGCCTGCATCAGGTCCCGAATGTCGATGCTCATGTGTCCCGCCCGTTCATACAATAATTGGTCGATCCAGCCGCGTTCGGTCCGGCGAATTGACCCGATCACGTTAACCGGTTCAGGTGAGAGAAGGCTTAACGGGATTGTATAATAACGGCTTTTCGCGCGCGGCCCTTCGCATAGCCGTCGAGGACGGCATCCGTCATCGTCGCGATCGAGAAGTTCGTTTCGAGAAATGCGCGGACCTGCCCGGTCCGCGCCTTGGCGCTCGCGGTATCTTCCGTCAGCCGGGCGAGGATGGCTCCCGCAAGCGCTCCCACATCCGATGGGGGGACGAGTTCGTCGGCGCAGGGCTCCAGAATCTCCGGAATGCCGCCGACATTCGTGGCGACGAGCGGCATGCCGGCGGCGGCCGCTTCGAGAACCACGTATGGCAGCGATTCCGCGTGGGAGGGCATCACCATGATGCGTGCGCGGGCGAGCACGGAACGAATGGGTTGCGCGTCCTCGAAGGTGACGTCGTCGCCGAGGCCGTATTCGCCGGCCCGTCGTTCGAGCGCCTCGCGATCCGGCCCGGACCCGACGGCGAGGAGGCGCGGCGCATTGCCGCGGCGCTCGCGGATCAGCCGCATCGCCTGAAGCAGGGTGTCGACGCCCTTGGCGAAGATCATCTCGCCTATGAAGACGAGGTCGAAGGTCGCGGCGGATGTGTCGACGGGCTCGAACTCCGCCGGGTAGAGACCGTTATGGACGATCATCGCCGGGCGATCCGTCGCGCCGACATAGCGCTCGAAACAACCAGCGACATGCCGGCTTTCGAAGAGAAACACATCCGTGCGGCGCGCCATCCAGCGTTCCGCCGCCATGAACAGGTGATGGCGCGGATTGCCGGGTCCGAAATGGAAGCTGCCGCCGTGGGGCGTATAGGCGCGCACCGCGTCCGGAGCGTGCCGGTAAGCCAGGGCACGGGTATAGAGCCCGCCCTTGGAACCGTGGCCGTGCAGGATCGTGGCGCCGATTTCCCGTTGCAGCCGCGCCAGCGCGCGCAGGGCCGACAGATCACGTGGAGAGGGATTGCGCGCCATCGGCACACGGGTGATGCCGAGATCGAGATGGGGGCGGGCGCGTTCGATCATGTCGTGGGTGCGAGCATTGTCGTGCGAGGAATCGAAGAAGAGCCCGACGGAATGGCCCCGCGCGGCCTGTTCGCAGGCCAGATCGATCACATGCCGGAACAGCCCGCCGATCGGCGCGCGAAACACGTGGAGGATGCGGTGATGGGGCTCTTCCGCGTTCTCGCGCATCGTCGCCATCTAAAACCAGCGCTCGCGCACGATCACCGTGTCACCGGGGCGCAGGACGTAATCGAGCGCCACGTTGAAGCGGTCGGCCTCGCCTTCGGTCTTGCGCGAGAGCGTGGCGTAGCTGCGCACGGCGCGCGGGGTGAAGCCGCCCGCGATGGCGACGGCGGTCTCGACGGTCATGCCGGCGACGTAGTCGTATTGTCCGCCACGGATCACCTCGCCCATGATATAGAACGGGCGATACGTGTCGATTTCGACAGTGACGCTCGGATCTCGGATGAAACCGTCGGCGAGGCGGGCGCTGACCCGGTCCGCAGCCTGTTTCGTTGTCAGGCCCTCGACCGTCACGGCACCGATCAGCGGAACGGTGATCGCACCGCCGGCATCCACCGTGTAGATATTCGACAACGCGTCCTGGCCGAAGACGATCAGCCGCACCCGGTCATCGGTGGCGAGGCGATAGTCGCGTGCCGAGAAAGTCTCGTCGCCGCGCCGGGTCGCCATCGCGGCACAACCGGGAAGGGCGGCTGCCGACAATAGAAGAACCAGTGTCTTGCGCCTGTTCATCGAGATCTCGACCATACGACCGATGTGGAGTTGATCGGAAAGTAAAGCGACAGGGTTAACAGAACCTTGCCAATTGCGCCGAACTGACAATACAGGGCCGTTTCGGCGACTTTCTTAACCATACTGAAACCCTGTCTGTTCATTCTGCGGTGAGGTCCGGATCATGACCGAACCCAGTATGGAGCGCGAGATGAGGCAACCGGAAGATGCGTCGTTCGACCCCGGTGGTCGCGACGGCATGGTGGATCTGCGAGGGATCCTGCTGGCTCTGCGCGCGCGCCTCGGGCTCATCGTCGCCGTCACGCTGATCGCGGCGGTTGCCGCGACCGCCTTCGTCTTCCTCGTGACGCCCCGGTTTTCGAGCGAGGCGCAAATTCTGCTCGAGAACCGCGATACCGGATTCACCCGCACCCTCACCGAACGCGAATTGCCCAGCGGCGTCATCGACGAGCAGGCCGTGCTCAGCCAGGTCCAGGTCGTCACCTCGCGCGAGGTCGCCCGTGAGGTGATCCGGCGTCTCGAACTCGTCGGCAATGCGGAGTTCGATCCGCTCGTCGGGCCGATGGATCCGGTCACCCGCGTGCGCACCATGCTCGGTTTCGCCGGCGGAGATTACGACGGGCGCGAGGAAGACCGCATCTTCAGCGCCTATTACCGCGCGCTCACCGTCTTCGCGGTGCCCCGTTCCCGCGTTCTCGCGATCGAATTCAGATCGGCCGATCCCGATCTCGCGGCGCGGGCGGCGAATACGATCGCGGAAGTCTATCTCGAACAGCTCGAAGAAGCGCAGGCCGAACTCGCGCGCGCCGCCTCGTCCTGGCTCGGCGCGAATATCGAGGATCTGCGTGCGCGTGTGACCGAGGCGGAGGCTGCGGTCGAGACCTTCCGGACATCGTCACGCCTGTTCCTCAGCGGCGACAGCGCCAACATCTCGTCGCAGCAACTGAGCGACCTCAATACACGGCTCGCCGATGCCCGTTCGAGCCAGGCCGATGCGGAGGCGCGGGCGCAACTGATCAGCGAGATGATCGCGGACGGGCGCGCCTTCGAGATCCCCGATGTGGCCAATAACCAGTTGATCGGGCGTCTGATCGAACAGCGCATCGACCTGCGCTCGCGCATCGCGCTTGAACAGCGCACGCTGCTGCCGGGGCATCCGCGTATTCTCGAATTGCGCGCCCAGCTCGCGGATCTCGACGAGCAGATCACGGCTTCCGCCGAGCGCACCGTGCGCATCCTGGAGAACGACGCCCGCATCGCCGCCTCGCGCGTCTCCTCGCTGGAAGCGGCCCTCGATGCCCAGATGAGCGTCGTCGCCCAGGCCAACGAGAGCGAGGTGCAACTGCGCGCGCTGGAGCGTGAGGCGCGCGCCGAGCGCGAGCAGCTCGAAAATTATCTCACCCGCTATCGCGAGGCGGTCGCGCGCGGAACCCAGAACGCGACGCTGCCCGATGCCCGCATCGTTTCCCGGGCCGTCGTGCCGAGCGATCCGGTCTTCCCGCGCAAGGCGCCGACGATCGTCCTCGCGACACTCGGTGCCGCTTTCGTCGCCGCAGGCGGGGTCGTCGTGGTGGCGCTCGTATCGGGAACGGCGCCGGCTGCGCCGATCGGAACGGGCGGATACGGCCATCCGATGCACCGTCGCGACGATTTCGCCGAAGCCTATGGCGGCGGTTACGGCAATGCTTACGGCTACGCTGCCGCGAATGCATATGGCATGCACCCCTATGGCGCGCACCCCTATGGTGTGCCCGCCAATGGATACGCGCCGATGGATATGCGGGCGCAGGCGGCCATGTCGGGGCAGGCGACGGACACCCATGCGGGATATCGCGCGCAACGCCAGACGATGCCGGCCCATCCGGGCGAACCGCTCTACGAACAGAGCCCTGCGCCGGCGCATATCGCATTCGATGAGGCCGGTTTGCGGGATGTCGACGTGATGTCCCCTCCGCGCGGTCCGAAGCCTGATCTCGCCCCCGAGATACTGCCTGACGGTTTGCCGGAGATTCTGCCCGTCGACGAAGCGCAAAGGCCCGTACCGGGGCGTCGCGGAATATCGATGGAGCGCAAGGTGGAGCTGCCGTTCCAGCCTGCGGAGGAGGGCAACGTCCTGACCGGTGTCCGCAAGCTCGGGGCGCGTCTGCGCGGAACGATCTCACCCGCAGCGACCGAGGCCGGCGCCGCCATGGCGCATTCCCCGAGCGTGACGCGCGACCGGATCGAGGCCGCTATCGCGCGCAGCCGCCGTGAGGAGCCCCTCGAAGAGCAGGAAGCTCCGCAGCCCGTCGCGGATGCCGCGCTGACGGACGAGTTGGCGGAGGTATCGCCTGAAGACGAATCGCTCGAAGACCAATCGCTCGAAGCCGCATCGCCCGAAATCGAGCCTGAGCGCATTATTGCGGATCAAACTGAAAAGCCGGCGAAGGCCATGCCCGAGACCTGGCACGACCTCCTCGACGAGGCCCCGGCCCGTGAGGCGCCGGCGCGCGCATCGACCGAGATATCTTCGGCTGAAGCATCGGCAGAGGAATCGCCCGAGGCCGAGAGTGAGGCGATCGGCGAGGCGGATGTGCCCCACGCCGCTGAACCCGCTCCCGCTGCCCCCGAGCTTACCGAGCCGAAGCCCGAAGATGATGCGACCACGGTCCGCCACGAGCCGCGCCTGCGCCGCAAGCGTGCCGCACGAAAGGCGAGCGCAGACCCCGTCGCCCCGCAGGAAGAGGCAAACCCGGAGCCGCCGCAAGAGGCGACCGTCGCGCAGGAACCGGCGAGCGAGCCCGAGCCGGTTCCCGTCTTCGATGACGGCCCGGTCGCGGAGGCTTCCGTGCCCGTACCGGTCGGCGCATCGGGCGAAGCCGACGAAACCCCCACGCGCAAGGTGACTCAGTCCCCGGCGCAGACCGGTGACGCATGGTCGGCACAATATGATTTCGGCGCGCTGCTGACGCGGCTTCGCGAAAACCAGCGACCCGATCACGGGCAGCGGGTTCTGGTGAGCGGTCTCGGTGACCGGGAGCGCCTGCGCCAGTTCGGTGAAGCGCTCGCCCAGGCCGGTGCCCGCGCCGGTCGTTGCATCCTGATCACCATGCAAGAGGATGGCGGGAAAGGGGCCCTGCCCGGCCTGATCGACCTGATCACGGAGCGGGCGAGCTTCTTCGACGTCATCCAGCGCGATCCGCATTCCTCGCTGCACCATGTCGCGCGCGGACGCGGCGGTGAAGCCGCGTTGCTCGACGACAGTGACGGGCTCGACGTGGCCCTGACGGCCTTCCAGCACACATACGGGCTCGTCTTCATGCTGATGCCGGACCCCTCGGATACGCCGCTGCTCCAGCGCCTCGCGCGTGCTGCTGATACCATCGTCATCGCCGCCGACCGTGAATCCGACGATCCCGAACTGGTCGATCTCTATGCCCGCTTCGCCGAAACGGGGCCGGCGGATGTCGTCGTCGCCGGTGTCGGGCGTCGGGCCGGCGTCGCCGCAGCCTGAACAGATCGGCTGCCATGGCATCGCGTGGAAATTGTCGGCGGTAATGTCGTCGAGGGCAAGAATGAAGCGTCCACCGAGATCTCCGGGAAGCCGCCACCGGTTCATCCGGATCTCAAGGTGGTGAACTCGCACGGAGCGTGAATGTCGTTGAAATCCGCGATCATACGGGCGGGTCTGCGCGCCATCGATCTGAGCAGGGCCGATATCTGGGCGGCGCCGCTCGCGCGCGGTGCCGGCGTGATCTTGATGTTTCATCACGTGCGCCCGGCCAGATATGGCGGCTTCGCGCCAAATCGCCTGCTCGAGATCACGCCGGACTTCCTCGATGCCGTGCTCACGACGGTCACACAGGCGGGCTTCGACATCATCGCGCAGGATGCGTTGCCGCAGCGTCTGCGCGAACCGGGCCGGCGTCCCTTCGCCGTCCTCACCTTCGACGACGGCTATCGCGACAATGCCGAGCACGCGCTGCCGGTGCTGCGGGCCCATGGCGCGCCGGCGACGTTCTTCGTCACGACCGGCTTCGCCGAAGGCACCGCGCGCCTGTGGTGGCTCGAGCTCGAAGAGGCGATACGCCGCCTCGACCGGGTCGTCTTCACCCATGACGGCCGCGAATTCGATCTTCCCGCGCGCGACGACGCGGAAAAGTCGATCGCGTTCGAAACGGCGTATTGGCGCCTGCGCGGCGGGGAAGAGGCGGCCCTGCTCGCCGTCATCGGTGCGCTCGCGCAAGAGGCCGGCATCGACGGTCCGGCAATGACGCGGGATCTGTGCATGACCTGGGACGAGATCGCAGCCGTCGCGGTCGACCCGTTGATCACCATCGGTGCCCATACCCTGAGCCATCCGATGCTGGCCAAGCACGACGATGCGATGGCGCGGGCCGAGATCGGCGATTCAGGCAAGTTCGTCGCTGACGAGCTCGGTATCACGGTTAGGCACTTCGCCTATCCCGTGGGTGATCCCGGCTCGGCCGGTCCGCGCGATTTCGCGCTCGCGCAGGAGGCCGGTTACGAGACTGCGGTGACGACGCGACCGGGGCATGTCTTTCCCGCCCATGCGGGACATCTCCATGCCTTGCCGCGCGTCTCCGTCAACGGCCTGCATCAGAGCCGCAGGACCATCCGCGCCTTGCTCTCCGGCGTTCCGTTCATGCTCTGGAACAAAGGACGCCGCCTCAACCTCGATTGAGACGGCGCAATCGTCGTCGCGTGCCGGGCGAGCCCGTCAGTCCATGCCGCGCGCGATGTTCGAAGGCGTGACGAACTGTTTCTGGATCACGAATACCAGCAGGCCGACGCCGATGCCGATCGCATCCGATATCCAGCCGCCCTGGATCATCGCGACCGCCGCGACGAGCAGCACGATCCGCAGCACGGGATGGAGAAGGCCGAAGAACCAGCCCTGCACCGCCGCCGCCAGCAGGAAGATGCCGAGCGCCGCCGTGAAGAACACGTGCGCGATCTCGAACCAGTCGCCCTGCATCAGAAGCGCGCCGTTATAGAAGAACATGAACGGCACGACGAAGGCGGCGAGGCCGATCTTGAAGCTCTCCACGGAGGTGCGCATCGGGTCCGACCCCGCGAGCGCCGCACCGGCATAGGCGGCGAGCGCCACGGGTGGTGTGATCGCGGACATGACGGCGAAGTAGAAGATGAAGAAATGCGCCGTCAGCGGCGGGATGCCGAGCTGGATCAGGCCCGGCGCCACGACCGAGGCCGCGACGGCATAGGCCGCGGTAGTCGGCATACCCATGCCGAGAATGATCGAGATGCACATGGCGAAGAAGAGGGCGAGCAACTGGCTCTGATCCGCCACCGCCATCAGGACGCCCGACAGGCGCCCGCCGACCCCGGTCATCGCGATCACGCCCACGATCACACCGGCTGCGGCGCAGACGGCGACCAGCTGGAGCGACATCTTCGCCGCGATTTCGAGTGCGTAGAGGATCGCGCGCGGCCCCATCCGGTAGGGCGTCAGCCAGCTCACCACCGCGGCCGCACCCATGGCGAGCGTGCCGGCGCGGATCACGGAATAGCCGACGAACAGCGCGCCGATCAGGATCACGATCGGGATGAAGAGGAATGCCTGCTTGGCGAGCCGCCTGAACTGCGGAAGCTCTTTGCGCGGCAGTCCCTTCATGCCGTTCTTCAGGGCCTCGTTGTCGACCATGAAATAGACGGAGAGGAAGTAGAGGATCGCCGGGATGATCGCCGCGACGACGATGTCGGTATAGGGAATGCCGGTGATCTCGGCCATGATGAAAGCGCCGGCGCCCATGATCGGCGGCAGGATCTGGCCACCCGACGAGGCTGCGGCCTCGACCGAGGCCGCCGTCTGCGGCCGGTAGCCGACGCGCTTCATCAGGGGGATCGTCAATGAGCCGGTGGAGACGACGTTGCCGGCGGAGGTGCCGTTGATCATCCCCATCAGACCCGAGCCGAACACGGCGACCTTGGCCGGACCGCCGCGCGCGCCGCCCGCCGCCGCGAAGGCGAAGTTGACGAAATACTCGCCCACCTTACTGGCCTGCAGGAAGGCGGCGAAGGTGATGAAGAGAATGATGTATGTCGACGAGACCGCCGTGGTCGGGCCGAGAATGCCGTTATCGGTATAGAGGAAGGCGAAGAAGCGTTCGGGCCGGTAGCCGCGATGCTCGAGGAAGCCCGGCAGCCAGGGGCCGACGAAGGCATAGGCGATGAACATGCCCACGATGACAACGAGCGCGAGCCCGGCCAAACGGCGGGTGAGTTCGAGGATCAGCAGGATGCCCGAGATAGACGCCCACATGTCGTTGGGATGCGGGAACACTTGCGCGCGCGTGCGCAGGAAATGCGCATGGGCGATGATGTAGATGCCGACACTGATCGCCGCGATAGCGAGGAGCAGGTCGCCCGGAGCGAGCTTGCTGCGATCCCCCGGTGGGAAGAGCCAGGTCGTGAGGATGGCGAGCGACGTGCCGATGACGAGCGGAATGCCATAGGTCGCGACCATCTTGTCGGGCGGGGAGCCCGTCGCCACGAGATCGCCGGTGAAGACCGCGAGCAGGACCCGTCCCAGTGCCGTCAGGATCAGGAGTGCGGCGGCGCCGAGCATGGCGAGTTCGATCAGCGAGCGCGTATGGGCTCGGCCCTGCATGTCGACGAAGCCGCGCGCCGAGAACAGCGTGAAGCCGAGGGCGAGACCACCGGTCACGTGGGTGAGGCGGTAGACCCAGGTCTCGAGCGGATAGAGGTTCATCACGCCGATATGAAATGCCGTGTAGGCGATGCACAAAGCGGCGATGACATGGTGCCCCCAGCCTTCGAAGATGCGCTGGTTCCCGGCATAGATCTCCCGATCGACGCCCTTGGCTATGTTCTTCGTCTCGGATTCGCCCTGCGGCGCCTCACGCACGTCTGCGGCGGCCATGCGCCCCTCCTGATGGAACCTCTGGTGCGATCGTTTTCGATCGTTCATTCGAGAGATGGAGGCCGCGACGGGCGCGGCCTCCATCAAATTCGTTACACAACGCGAATGCTGCGATCAGCCGCGCAGATCTTCCGGGATCTCGATACCGATCTCTTCGAAGTAGCGCACGGCACCCGGGTGGAACGGCAGGAAGCTGTTGTTGTCCCAGTTCTCGGCGAGCGTCGCCGCGGCAGCAGCGTGGATCTGCACCATGCGCTCGTTGTTTTCGAGCACGGTGCGCGTGATCTCATATGCGAGGCTCTCGGGCATATCCTGATGCACGATGGCGAAGTTCCACATCGCGACCGAGTTCTCGTCCTCTTCCTGCACCGTGTAGGTGCCGGCGGGGATCGTGAACGCCGAGACTTCCGGGAACGCTTCCAGCACCTGCGCATGCTCCTCGTCGGTGAACGAGAAGGTGATCACGTCGGCTTCGGCAGCGAGCTGCGAGAAGGCGGCGATCGGAAGGCCGGCGGCGAAGAGGAAGGCATCGACGAGGCCGTCCTGCAACTGGCTGGCGGCGTCCGAAGCACCCGCGAAGGAGACCGTGGCATCCACACCCAGCTCGTCGAGGATGCGCGGCCAATAGGTGCCGGGCGTGCCACCCGCCGGGCCGACGACGACACGGCGACCGTCGAGATCGCTGAGGGTCTCGATGCCGGAATTGCGAAGGGTGATGCCCTGGAAGGGCGTTTCGTACATCGGGAAGAGCGCGCGGATATCGCGGTGCTCGAGGCCGGGTGCGAGTTCGCTCTCACCCATCCATGCTTCGAATGCCGGGCCGAGGGTGACGAGGCCGATATCGTGCTCGCCGGTCTGAACCAGCGTCACGTTCTGCACCGGGCCGCCGGTCACCTCGCCGGAGACATTCACGCCGAGCTCTTCCGTGAGGAAGCTCGCCATGCCGCCACCATAGACGAAGTAGACACCTCCCTGGCTGGCGGTGCCGACAGTCAGGTCGCGCGGCCAGTCATCACGGTCTGCCAGAGCCGCGCCGGACACGAGAAGCCCGGCAGCGGCCAGACCGGTTACCAATTTCTTCATGAGATTCCCTCTCTTGATTGGGTTACGCGTTCC
Source organism: Salinarimonadaceae bacterium (assembly GCA_050485405.1). Classification (GTDB taxonomy): domain Bacteria; phylum Pseudomonadota; class Alphaproteobacteria; order Rhizobiales; family Beijerinckiaceae; genus Saliniramus. The sequence goes on along the minus strand of JBJHBI010000036.1, from coordinate 19,830 downwards.
ATTTGAACCGAGCCCTGCGTCTAACGCAAGGCTGCCGCGCACAGGAATAGGGACAATTTCACGTTTGTAAACCCCGGATCGACGGATCAGGCCCATTGCGCAGGAAATTATCCAGCCGTATAACTTTGGCGGATAAGCCGACGCCGAGCGCGAAATAATAGGTGATTTTGTAATGAATGCATGAAATTTTCTGACTTTTGATCGGCCTTATCGTATTAGCTATACAGTGAGTGAATTTTTATTTATTGATTGTATTATATCGATGAGTAATGCCTCTCTTGCGTGTTTTTTGATTTGGGTCGGGGCGGATCAGGCCCTTCGCGGCAATATGCGCGCACACGAGCTCGCCCCTGATCGGGATGTTCCATGGCGCAAGATCGTTCGCAGCTACCCGAGATCGTGGAAGCGTGTCGACCTGCACTTGCGCTGCACGGTATGTAAGGTATCCGGCCCGAGGGCCCGCCTGCTGGCGGTGCGGTTTTCACGGTGAGGCTTTGACGGTGCGGTCTTGACGGTGCGGTCTTGACGGTGTGGCCTCGCAAACGCGACGCTCAGGGGCGAGGACCCTCCGCCGTCTCGCCGCTCGTGGAGGCAGTTGCCCGCTCCATGGCGCCGGTGTCTCCCGATGCCACCCCTGCCTCGGCGGAGGTGCCCGCGCCATCTGCCGCGCTCGTCCCGGAATAGGCGTATTCCTCCTCGGCCTCCGGATAGAGCGGCGCGACCGTCGGCGTCGTGCGCGGCAGGGTCTGGAAGCGGCCCTGCTGGTCGGCGGGCACCGGCGCGCGGGCCTTCAGGCGCCACACGGCGAAGCCGACGGAGAAAAAGCCGATGACCGCAGTGAAGAGGAACAGGCCGGCGGGGCCGGCGAGGTTCATCACGCCTGCGGCGAGAAGCGGGCCGAGCGTGGCGCCGGCGGAATAGGTGAGCACCAGCCCGCCGCTGGCCGCGATGCGCTCCTCCCGCTCGAGGTGGTCGTTGGTATGGGCCACGCAGAGCGGATAGAGCACGAAGGCGATCCCGCCGAACACGGCCCCGAGGAGGAGGATCGCGACTTCCCCGCCCGCCGGCGCGGCGATCATCGCGACGGAGATCAGGGCTCCCGCGACGATCACCCCGACGATGACGAGACGCCGGTCGATCAGGTCGGACAGCCGCCCGACAGGCCATTGCAGGATCACGCCGCCGAAGATGATCGCGCTCATGAACCACGCGGTCTGCGACAGATCGAAGCCGATCTCGGAGGCGTAGACCGGTGCGAGCGCATAGATCGAACCGATCACGAGGCCCGACGAGATGCAGCCGACGATCCCGAGCGGGGAGGCTTCGTAAAGCCGCCTGAAACTCAGTGAGGCGATGTCGGGCAGGAGCGGCGGCGCCATGCGCGTCATCGCGACCGGAACGGCGGCGAGGCTGAGCACCGCCCCCATGATGATGAAGAGAAGGAAGCCGCTTTCGTCCGGCACGCCGAGCAGGAACTGACCACCGGACTGAGCCAGATACATGCAGCTCATGTAGCTCGCCAGCAGCGCGCCGCGATTCTCGGTCGTGGCGCTGTCGTTGAGCCAGCTCTCGATGCAGACGAACAGCCCGGCCATGCAGAAACCCTGCACGAAGCGCAGGGCCGCCCAGGGGATCGGATCGAGATGGATCGGATAGGCCAGTGTGCTCGCCGTCACGATCGCGGTGAAGGCGGCGAAGGCGCGGATATGGCCGATGCGCGTGACGATGCGGAACGTCTGCAGCGAGCCGAGCGTGAGCCCCCCGAAATAGGCCGACATCACGAGGCCGATGATCGGCGTCGCCACTTCGGCCTCGTTCATGCGGATGCCGAGGATGGTGCCGAGCGGCCCCGATCCGGCCATCAGCAGGATGACGGCGATCAGGAGGACGAGGACCGGGCGCAGGGCGTCTTGGAATGCCATAATGGGGATGCTTTGTCGCAGGAGGTCGGGCAGGCCGGGTGCATGCAGGGTGTGGCGGATTTGGGGCGCGGGCAACCCCTTTCACGACGGAAACCGGTTTGCGGCGAGGCCTTTCCTGCAAAAGGTTTGCCGGCACCGGGGCGGGCTCGGCAGATTACGTGTCAGGATCCCGATTTTCCGGCAGTGCGCGTAAAATTTGAGCAACCCTGAAATGCGTTTTGCGCAGGCGCCGCCTGATTATCCGCCATGCTCCGGATGGTAATTCGGACAATTCGTGCCACACTCTGTCTTCGAGACGAATCGGTCTGGAGCCGATTCCGTTTCAGGGCCGCCTGCGACGCGATGTGATCTGGCTCCTGCCGCATTTGCCGGGCAACCTGTCTGTGAATCAGCAGGTTAGCTGAGGAATGTGACGCTTGATGGAGGCAGATGCATGTATCCGAGCGACGACCTCTTCTCCTCCTTCGCCCGCACCTACGAAGCGCGGCGCGAAACGGAAATGTCCCTGTCCGATTATCTGGAAGGCTGCCGGGACGACCCGATGTTGTATGCCAGTGCGCCCGAGCGCATCCTGGCCGCGATCGGTGAACCGGAGATGGTCGACACGTCGCGCGATTCCCGCCTCGGCCGCATCTTCATGAACCGCACCATCCGCGTCTATCCCGCCTTCGCCGAGTTCTACGGCATGGAGGAGACGATCGAGCGCATCGTCTCCTTCTTCCGTCACGCGGCGCAGGGGCTCGAGGAGCGCAAGCAGATCCTCTACCTGCTCGGCCCCGTCGGCGGCGGCAAATCCTCGCTGGCGGAGCGCCTCAAGGCGCTGATGGAAGTGCATCCGATCTACGTGCTCAAGGCCGGCAACGAGATCAGCCCGGTCTTCGAGAGCCCGCTCGGCCTGTTCGATCCCGAGCGGATGGGCGAGCAGATCGAGGAGCGCTACGGCATCCCGCGCCGGCGCCTGACCGGGCTGATGAGCCCCTGGGCGCTCAAGCGCCTCGACGAGTTCGGCGGCGACATTTCCCGCTTCAAGGTGGTGAAGGTGAACCCCTCGCGGCTGCGTCAGATCGGCATCGCCAAGACCGAGCCCGGCGACGAGAACAACCAGGACATCTCCTCCCTCGTCGGCAAGGTCGATATCCGCAAGCTCGAAACACTCTCCCAGAACGATCCCGACGCCTATTCCTATGCGGGCGGCCTCAACCGGGCCAATCAGGGCGTGCTCGAATTCGTCGAGATGTTCAAGGCGCCGATCAAGATGCTGCATCCGTTGCTCACCGCGACGCAGGAAGGCAATTATGTCGGCACCGAGAATATCGGCGCCATCCCCTTCCAGGGCATCATCATGGCCCATTCCAACGAGGCGGAATGGCAGAGCTTCAAGACCAATAAAAACAACGAAGCCTTCATCGACCGGATCTACGTGATCAAGGTGCCTTACTGCTTGCGCGTGACGGAAGAGCAGGAGATCTACGACAAGCTGATCCGCACCTCGGAGCTCGCCGCCGCACCCTGCGCGCCGGGCACGCTCGAAATGCTCGCGCGTTTCGCCGTGCTCTCGCGGCTGCGCGAGCACGAGAATTCCAACGCGTTCTCGAAGATGCGCGTCTATGACGGCGAGAGCCTCAAGGAAGTCGATCCGCGCGCCCGCTCGATCCAGGAATACCGCGATACGGCCGGGGTCGACGAGGGCATGGACGGCATCTCCACGCGCTTCGCCTTCAAGGTGCTCGCCGCCACCTACAACCACGACACGATCGAGATCGCGGCCGATCCGGTGCATCTGATGTATGTGCTGGAGCAGACCGTGCGGCGCGAACAGCTGCCGGACGAGCAGGAGAAGCGCTATATCGAGTTCATCAAGGCCGAACTCGCGCCGCGCTATGCCGAGTTCATCGGCAACGAGATCCAGAAAGCTTATCTGGAGAGCTATCACGATTACGGGCAGAACCTGTTCGACCGCTATGTCGATTACGCGGATGCCTGGATCGAGGATCAGGATTTCAAGGATCCCGATACCGGGCAGCTGCTCAATCGCGAGCTGCTCAACCAGGAACTGACCAAGATCGAGAAGCCCGCGGGCATCGCCAATCCGAAGGATTTCCGCAACGAGGTGGTGAAATTCTCGCTGCGTTCGCGGGCGAGCCATGGCGGCAAGAACCCGTCCTGGACCTCCTACGAGAAGATCCGCGAAGTCATCGAGCGGCGGATGTTCAGCCAGGTCGAGGATCTCCTGCCGGTGATCTCCTTCGGCTCGAAGAAGGACAGCGAGAGCGAGAAGAAACACAGTGAGTTCGTCGAGCGTATGACCTCGCGCGGCTATACCGAGCGTCAGGTCCGCCGTCTCGTCGAGTGGTACATGCGTGTGAAGCAGGCGGGCTGACCTTAGGGAAGGTTCGCGAAACGGGGCGACCGGATGCACATTGTCGATCGCCGCCTCAATCCCGGCGGCAAGAGTCTCGCCAATCGTCAGCGCTTTTTGAGGCGGGCGAAAGCCTTGGTCAAACGCGCAGTGCGCGACACCACCCGCGACCGCTCGATCCGAGACGTGGAGAGCGGTGGAGAGGTCTCCATCCCCGGCGAGGGCGTGCGCGAGCCGCGTTTCCACCGCGCGGCGCAGGGCGGCATGCGCGATTACGTCCTGCCCGGCAACAAGGACTATGTCGAGGGCGAGACCATCCCGCGGCCACCGGGCTCCGGTGGTGGCGGGGGCTCGCAGGGCAGCCCGGACGGGGAGGGCGAAGACGAGTTCCGCTTCGCGCTCAGCCACGAGGAATTCGTCGATCTTTTCCTCGAGGATCTCGAATTGCCCGATCTCGCCAAGCGCAAGCTCGCGACAACCGAGCATGTGAGCTGGCGCCGCGCGGGTTTCTCGGTGACGGGCTCGCCGGCCAATCTCGCCTTGACACGCACCATGCGCAACTCGCTCTCGCGCCGCATCGCCCTGCGCCGCCCGCGCCCCGAGGCGGCTGCGGCGCTGGAGGAGGAGATCGCCGAGCTGGAGCGCACGGGCGATGATCCCGCGCGGCTGATCGAGGCCCGCGATGAGCTCGCGCGTATGCGCAAGCGGCTCAAGGCCATTCCCTGGATCGATCCGATCGACCTGCGCTATCGCCGCTCCGAGCCCTATCCGCGCCCGGTGGCACAGGCGGTGATGTTCTGCCTGATGGACGTGTCCGGCTCGATGACCGAACACATGAAGGATCTCGCCAAGCGCTTCTTCACGCTGCTCTATCTCTTCCTGAAGCGGCGCTACAAGCATGTCGAGATCGTCTTCATCCGCCACACGCATGAAGCCTCGGAGGTCGACGAGGAGACGTTTTTCTATTCGCGCGAGACCGGCGGCACGATCGTCTCGACGGCGCTCGCGGAGATGCAGCGCGTCGTGGCCGAGCGGTTCCCGCCGGAAGAGTGGAATATCTACGCGGCCCAGGCCTCGGACGGCGACAACACCTCTTCCGACAATCCACGCACGGCGGATCTCCTGACCGGCGCGATCCTGCCGGCTTGCCAGTACTTCGCTTATCTGGAGGTGGGGCGCGAGGATGATCCGCTGCCGATGGGCTTCGGCTTCCGCCAGAGTGATCTGTGGCGGCTCTACGACGTGTTGCGCCAGAACGGCGAGCAGATCGCGATGCGCAAGGTCCGCCACCGCCGCGACATCTACCCCGTCTTCCGCGAACTCTTCCAGCGCAAGCAGGGTGCCGAACAGGGAGCGGGCACATGAGCCGAAAATCCGCGCAGACAGCCCCCGTTCCGCAAGAGAAGCCGCGCCTGTTCGAGGGGGCGGATTGGGATTTCGAGACGATCCAGCGCATCAACGATGCCTGCGAGGAGATCGCGATCGGTGAACTCGGGCTCGACGTCTATCCCAACCAGATCGAGGTGATCACCGCCGAGCAGATGCTCGACGCCTATTCCTCGATCGGGATGCCGCTGTTCTACAAACACTGGTCCTTCGGCAAGCATTTCGCCGCGCATGAAGCATCCTATCGCAAGGGGATGCGCGGGCTCGCCTACGAGATCGTCATCAATTCCAATCCCTGCATCTCCTACGTCATGGAAGAAAATACGGCGACGATGCAGACGCTCGTCATCGCGCATGCGGCGTTCGGGCATAACCATTTCTTCAAGAACAACTATCTCTTCAAGCAATGGACCGATGCCGACGGCATCCTGGATTACCTGGAATTCGCCAAAGCCTATATCGCCGAATGCGAGGAGCGCTACGGCCACGGGCCGGTCGAGCGGCTGCTCGACGCCGCGCATGCGCTGATGAACCAGGCGGTGCACCGTTATCCGCGCAAGATGCAGCTCGATCTGCGCGGCGAGGAGCAGCGCGAGCGCGAGCGGCGTCTCCACGAAGAGCAGATGTACAACGATCTGTGGCGCACGGTCCCGGTCAAGGAGCGCACGGGCAGCGAGGATGCCGATCTCGAACGCCGGCGCGCGCTCCTGCAGCTGCCGCAGGAGAACCTGCTGTATTTTCTCGAAAAGAGCGGCCCCAAACTCGCCCCCTGGCAGCGCGAATGCCTGCGCATCGTGCGGCTGATCGCGCAGTATTTCTATCCGCAGGGGCAGACCAAGGTGATGAACGAGGGCTGCGCCACCTATGTCCATTACGAGATCATGAACCGTCTGCACGAGACCGGGCAGATCGGCGATGGCGACATGCTCGAATTCCTGCGCTCGCACACCAACGTGGTCTACCAGCCCGAATTCAACGAGCGGCATTATTCCGGCATCAACCCCTATGCGCTGGGTTTCGCCATGATGAAGGATATCGAGCGAATCTGCCGCGAGCCCACCGAGGAAGACCGCGTCTGGTTCCCCGATATCGCAGGCGTGGGCGATCACATGCCGATCCTGCGAGAGATCTGGGCGAATTTCCGCGACGAGAGCTTCATCCTGCAATATCTGAGCCCGCATCTGATGCGGAAATTCAAGCTCTTCCACGTCTCCGACGACGACAGCCAGCCCGACATGCTCGTCGATGCCATCCATGACGAGCGCGGCTATCGCCGCCTGCGCCGCGCGCTCGCGAAGCAATATGACGTGGCCTGGCTCGATGCCGATATCCAGATCGTCGATGTCGATCTCGCCGGCGACCGCCGCCTGATCGTCCACCACAACGTCCTCAACCGCATCCCCCTCGACGAAACCAACGCCCGCCGCACCCTCCAGCACCTCGCCGATCTCTGGGGCTACGAAGTCCTGATGAAGGAAATCGACCCGCAATCGGGCGAGGTATTGAAGGAGCACAGGGCGGTGGCGCGCGATCGGATTGTGTGAGGGACCCTCTCGCCCTACCGGATCAGGACGATCGGGACCTTGCAGGAGCGGATCATCTCCGTGGTCGTGGAGCCGATGATGAGGCTGCGGATGCGCGAATGGCCGTAGGCGCCCATGACGACCATGTCGAAAGGCGTCTTCTCCACGAGCCCGGCGAGGGCGGTTTCGGGCTGCCCGCCGATTACCTCGGTTTCGACATCGAGCCCGGCTGCCTCGAGCGTGGCAGCGGCATCCGCCAGCGTCTTGCGAAGTGCATCGGAAGGATCGCCGACGCTGACCACTTTGATGGCGAGACCTTTATATAGCGGGCTTTGCGCGACATGTGCGACGGCCCGCATGGCGGATGCGCCGCCATCGAATGCGATCAGCACGCGGTTGATCGGCTTGAAGGCCCGCGCGGCCACGAGGATCGGCTTCGTGCTCGCGCGCACGACCCGTTCCAGATTGGAGCCGAGATGCCCCTTGGCGAAATCGGCCGCCTCGCCGCGCTTGCCGATCAGGATCATGCCGGCATCGCCTTCCTGCTCCACGATCGTATCGACGATATCGCCGTGGCGCAGGCGCGTCGTGATCTCGTCGATGCCGGCGCGATCGAGGATCGCGCGCGCATCTTCGAGGATGGCCCGGCCCCTCTGCGAGACCAGCCGGGCGCGCCGGGCGTCGAGCTCGGTCAGTTCCTCGAGCAGGGCGGTGCGCGCGCCGAGCGCGATCGAGCCCGAGTAATCGGCTTTCTCCGCCCCCTCGCGACGCCCGAGGATGTGCAGCAATTCGACCGCGCGACCGGTCCGCTGCGCCACCCAGGCCGCATGCTCGCAGACGCTCTGGGAATAGATCGAGCCATCCACCAATGCGATGATCTTGTCGCTCATTTGCTTCCCCTCAATGTGCCGCGAGCTTGTCGGTCGCGCCCGGTTTGTCATGGATGGCCAGCCGGTCGACGAGGGTCTCGGAGGCCTCGTTCATGCCGCGTATCTCCACCTCGGCACCGTCACGGCGGAATTTCAGGACTGCCATGTCCAGCGCCTGCACCGATGAGATATCCCAGATATGGGCACGGCTGACATCGATGACGACCCGCTCGGGCGCCTCCTTGAAATCGAAGGCCGCCATGAAATCCTCCACCGATCCGTAGAAGAGCTGGCCCTCGACATGATAGGTGCGCACGCGCCCGTCCGGGCTGATCTGCGTGGTGACCCGGAACAGCTGCGCGATCTTCGCGGCGAAGAAGATCCCAGAGAGCAGAACTCCGACCAGAACACCGATGGCGAGATTGTGGGTGTAGATCACAGTCACCACCGTGGCGATCATGACCACCGAGCTGGAGCGCGGGTGGCTGCCCAAGTTGGTGATGGAGGACCACGAGAAGGTTCCGATCGAGACCATGATCATCACGGCGACGAGTGCCGGCATCGGAATGATGCTGACGAAATCACCGAGGCCGACCACGAGAACGAGAAGAACGACCCCGGCCGTGAAGGACGACAAGCGCCCCCGCCCGCCCGATTTCACATTGATGATCGACTGCCCGATCATCGCGCAGCCGGCCATGCCGCCGATAAAGCCCGTGGCCGTGTTGGCGATGCCCTGGCCGACGCATTCCTGATTGCGGTTCGAACTCGTATCCGTCAGATCATCGACGATGTTCTGAGTCATCAGGCTCTCCAGAAGCCCCACGACCGCCACCGCCACCGAATAGGGCAGGATGATCCACAGAGTTTCGAGATTAAGCGGTATGTCCGGGATCAGGAAGACGGGCAGCGTATCGGGCAGGGCGCCCATATCGCCGACGACCCGCACGTCGATCCCCAGCCCCCAGGCGAGCGCGGTGAGCACGATGATGGTGACGAGCGGCGAGGGTACCGCCCGGGTCAGAAGCGGGAAGAGATAGATGATCGCGAGACCGGCTGCGACCATCAGATAGGTGATCCAGGTCACGTTGCGCGGATCGAGCTCGGGCAGCTGCGCGATGAAGATCAGGATCGCGAGGGCGTTGACGAAGCCGGTCATCACCGATTTCGAGACATAGCGCATGACGAAGCCGAGGCCGCCTAGCCCCGCGCCGATCTGGAGCAGGCCCGCCAGTACGGTGGCCGCGAGGAGGTATTCGAGCCCGTGATCGCGCACCAGCGTGACCATCAAGACGGCGGTCGCGGCCGTCGCAGCCGAGATCATGCCCGGGCGTCCGCCCGTGATCGCGGTGAGCACGGCGATCGAGAAACTGGCATAGAGCCCGACCTTGGGATCGACCCCGGCGATGATGGAGAAGGCGATCGCCTCCGGGATCAGCGCGAGCGCAACGACGAGACCCGAAAGCAGATCGCCACGGATATTGCCGGTCCATTGCCGGCGATAGACATCAAAGGAGATCATATACGTTCCATTCCCGCCGGCATGGCCAATGGCCCGCGGCCCGGGAAGTCTTCATTTTCGTTTTGTCCGGCGGATAGGCGGCCGGAAGAGCCACCCGGGAATTCCACCCGGGTCCGAACGATATGGCTATCGCTTACACGCTGCAGTGCAAAAAGCCAAGGTATCGCGAGCGCATTGATCGCATTTGGCCGCGATCATCGGGTTGCCTGCACCGCCCGACATCCCGTCGAGCAGGCTCGATGGTTCGCGCGCATGTTCCAGAGGGATCCAGAGGGATCGAAGCACTTGGAATACTCTCAATCCAGCGGTGGAAAATCCTGTTCGATCAGTTCCAGCGCACCGTCGTCATCAAGGTAGATATCGATCAGCCGGTTGGTAAGGTCAGCTTCTGGCCCCAGATAATGCAGCAGCGCTGCGAACCAGTTTTCCTGATCATTGGCGGTCGTGCCGTCGGGCAGGTTCAGGCATATGAGGCCGCCATGCAGCGCGACGCCGAGATAGACCGGTGCCTTCGAACTGCTGCCTCGTCCCGGTCTGAAATCATCTGAATTCCGGGTCACGAAGGTCCAATCTTCTTCGATGATCCGATCCAGCAGGCGCCAATCAGGCATTCCCAGCATGCCGCGCTCCGCCAGATGCGCCGACATCGGATAACCCGCCGCACGGGCCATGGTCGCAAGTCGCTTCGACAGGCACTCATCGATCAGGAACTTCACCGATCAACTCGCCCTCAGCGTGATGCGCGTGCGCTTCACTTCACGGGGTCCGGGGCGGGCGATTGGGGCAGTCGTGCGTCTCGGGCGCCCTGGTCGCGGATGTGCCTTGGCGTAGAGCCTCGCGCTCTCGATACTCTCCTGCGTGAGGCCTGGAAAATTGTCCAGGATCTCCTCCACGCTGGCACCCTTCAGCATATCGGCGACCTCGTAGACCCCGATACGGGTGCCTCTGATGACGGGAATTCCGCCACGGATATCCGGGTCGGTCACCACGGATTGCTCGGCGCTCGCAAGATTACCCAGATTTGTCAGTGCAGCGCGACATACATTCTCGATATCCACGTTGAGAAATCCGACCTCGAGCACCCCGGTATCCACGTCGCCGTGCGCCAGGCTCATGAGGTGTGATCGCACGCTCCGGATGAGCGACGTCGAAGCCGCGTCTCCCGAAACGAGGAGAAACGCGACGAGGGGCGCGGCCTCGGCTGCCAGCAGCCGCACCGGCTTGCCCTTGCCCGGGGCTTTGCACTTCACGACCCAGTTCCCGGGAATCACCCCGCTATCGACGTACCGGTTAATCGCCCTCGGGTTGGAATCGAAGGCGGCAGCCACTTCGCTGATGGTCAGGGGATGCCCGACGGTCTTCTTGATATCTGCGAGCAGATTTGCGGCTATCATGAAAAACCTTTCCGGCTTGTCGGATAGGTTTACTGTAGGTGCCATTCATCATGTGATCAAGAGACGTGCTGTGCCGCATGGTGACGACACGACCTCACCCGCCAGCATCCTCATCCACGGCGACACACGCGACCTGGCTGCCATTTTCCAAGTCGTTCTCGAGCGTAGCGGTGTCGCCCCTCGACCACCAGATGTATGGGCCGGAAGCGTAGCGCGCTCCGGAGCCCGACACGACGTTGACGAAGACGCGTTGCGTCCCCTCGACCGGCACCAGTGCGAGCGCGTTCGGCCCGGCATTCACGTATTGCACCGTGAACGGCTCGCCATCGCCGCAGGAAAAGGTTGCGGGCATGATCGAAGCCTCGCCATCCGTTGCGAGCTGGAGCGACAACACGGCTTGCGCCGAAGCCATTGCCGGCGCGGCTGTCGTGGCGAGAATGAGCAGAGCGATACGGATCATGGCGACGTCTCCGACAGGACATGCGCAGCGTAAGTGCGATGGTCGCACTGGGCAAGGATGCCGGCTCTCTGGGCTGTCCCCACACCACCCCTTTCCCCGCAACCCATTAAACGTTATAGCTTTTTCCGATTCCTGAGGCGTTCGCCTCGAATGCGGTTTCGCAAGGATCATGCGTGATTGCGCGATCCGGCGTTCGCCGACTTCTCGATGCCGGGGTGCCGCGTTGCAGCGGTTACCCGGTTTTCGCAGGTGCGAAGAGAGCAGGTTTCTGCCGACTGACGACCAGCTGAAAGAGAGATCGGATCACCATGAAAACACGTTCAAGACAGCTTCTTTCGATTGCCGCACTGACGAGCATCGCGCTCGCGCCTTTGCCGGCGCAGGCGGAGCCCGAGGAATGGGGGGATCATCCCATGGTGCCGCGTATCGAGGGGAGCGAAATTCTCTCCTATGACTATACCGAGCTCGATCGCGTAACCCTCACTTTCGGCCCGCGCGAGGACGGGGAGTTCGACGATGCGCGCACGCTCGAAGGCGAGCACACGCAATTGCTCTACCTTCTGCGCAACCCCGATGTCAGCACGCTCCAGATCAAGCGCGCCTATCGCGACGGACTCGAACAGGCCGGTTTCGAGATCGACTTCGCCGCCAGCGGCGACGATCTCGGCCGCCGCTTCCACCGCTTCGACCTTTTCAATCGCAGCCGACCGAGCGGCGTGAGCGTCCACGAAATCGGCTGGCCCCGGGACAGGGACGACATGCGCTTCATCGCGGCGACCCACACCGATGAAGATGTCTACGTCAACGCGCTGATCCATCCCAATCGCAGAGGTGGCGCGCCGGTGCTGCGGGTGGATGTGGTCGAGAAACCAAGCGAGGAGCCGACCATCGGCATCGCCGCTCCCGAACCGCCGGAGGATCAGCCTACCGAGCGTGCGGACATCGTGGCGGCACACGATCCCGACAATCTGAGCGTCGAGGAGATCGAGGCCGATATCGTCTCCGAGGGCCGGGTGGCTGTGCGCGATATTCTCTTTGAATTCGACAGCGCCGCGATCATCGACGAATCAGCCGATGCGCTCGCGACGATCGCCGAATTCCTCGACGCACACGAGGAGCTCGAACTGGTCATCGTCGGCCATACGGACAATGTCGGCGGGTTCGAATACAATCTCAACCTGTCGCTCGAGCGCGCCCAGGCCGTGTCCGACTGGCTCGAACAGCGCCACGGCATCGACGACGACCGCCTTCAGCCCGCCGGCGCCGGCATGATGGCCCCGGTCGCGACCAACCGCCACGAGAACGGGCGTTCGCAGAACCGCCGGGTGGAACTGGTCGAGCGGTAAAATGGCATCATGCCGGTATGCGACCGGTATCGGAGCGCCCGGCCTGACGCAGTCGGATCGGGCGCTCGCCAGCCTCGTTTCGGTTCCTCATGGGCCGATGCGGGCCTCCGGCAGCCGTTAGTGCCTGGGCGATTTTGATGGATGCGCGGACCCGCGTTTGCCCGCTGTCCCCTTGCCCGCTTTCTTCCTGCTAGCGGGTTGGCCCGGTGCTTCGCCATCGCCTTTCGCGAAACGCTTCTGCCGCTTCTTGTCGGCTCCCGGGCCGGTATCGGCGAACTTACCGGAGCTTCGCGCCTTGCGATGTTTGGCCGGAGCGTCGATCGGCGGTGCGCCGGGAGCGCGCCGGGCGGTGACGCCTTTCTCCAGACTGCCGCTTTTTCCCAAGGCGTTCAGGAACTTCTCGACGCTGGTCTCGGCGATTTCCACGAGGGTTTCTGATTGCTGGACGCGGATCGCGCCGATCGCATCCTTGTCGAGCCCTCCGGAGCGGCACAAAAGCGGCAGCAGCCAGCGCGGCTCGGCTCCGTCGTCGCGCCCGACCGACAGGGTGAACCAGACGCTCGGGCCGAAGCGGGCATGCGATCTGGCCGCTGGGCGCGTATCGACCGGGACGAGATCCTCCGGCGCCGAATGCCTGGCGCGATGCTGGCGCAGATAGGCTGCCGCAATCGCCTCCGGTGAATGCAGGGCGAGCAGCCGGCTCGCGAAGGCGGCTTCGTCCTCGGTGACATCCATCGACCAGGCGGGATCGCCGAGCAGACGCTCCTCGTCGCGGCGCAGGATCTCGTCCGCTCCCGGCGCGGTGGTCCAATCCGCCGTGACGCCGGCGCTCGCCAGCAGACGCTCCGCGCGCTTTACAGCCTTCGGCGGCACTACCAGGGCCGAAATGCCCTTGCGTCCTGCGCGGCCCGTGCGACCCGAGCGATGCAGCAGGCTGTCGGCGTTGCTGGGGAGCTCGGCATGAATCACGAGTTCGAGATTGGGCAGATCGATGCCGCGGGCCGCGACATCGGTCGCGACGCAGACCCGGGCGCGACCGTCGCGCATCGCCTGAAGCGCATGCGTGCGTTCCGTCTGGCTCAACTCACCGGAGAGACTGACGACGGCAAAGCCGCGATTGGAAAAGCGGGCGGTGAGCCGGCTCACCATCGCGCGGGTATTGGCGAAGACGATGGCGTTTTGCGCCTCGTGATAGCGCAGCACATTGATGATGGCATTCTCCGCATCCTGTGCGGCGACGCGCAGCGCCTGATAGGCGATGTCGGCGTGCTGGCTTCGCTCGGACTGGGTCTTCACCCGCACGGCGTCGCGCTGGAAACGTTGGGCCAGCTTGGCGATCATCGGCGGCACGGTCGCCGAGAACATCAGCGTCCGGCGCTCCGGCGGGGCCTTGTCCAGCATGAATTCCAGATCTTCGCGAAACCCGAGATCGAGCATCTCGTCCGCCTCGTCCAGGACGATGACCTGCAACCCGGTCATGTCGAGGGAGCCGCGCTGGATATGGTCGCGCAGGCGCCCCGGTGTCCCCACGGCGATATGGGCGCCGCGTTCGAGGGTGCGGCGCTCGTCGCGCATGTCCATGCCGCCGACGCAGGACGCCATGCGTACCCCCGCCTTGGCATAGAGCCAGCCGAGCTCGCGCGTCACCTGCGAGGCCAGTTCCCGCGTGGGAGCGACGATCAGGGCCTGCGGAGCGCCGGCCGGACCGAGCATGCCGTCCGCGTCCAGCAGGGTGGGGCCGATCGCGAGCCCGAATCCCACGGTCTTGCCCGAGCCGGTCTGGGCCGATACCAGCAGATCGGCATCACGCAGAGCGGGATCGGTGACCGCCTCCTGGACCGGGGTGAGACTGTCGTAACCGCGCTCGGCGAGCGCCTGGGACAAGGTTTGGATCATGGAATGCCAATCTGGGGAATATCGACGCCGCAGCCTTGCGCGGTCCGTCGGCACCAAAGGTGCGATCACGGTTCACGTAACGCAACGCGTGCATCATGTATACTGTGGAAAACAGGCTTTTGGCGCGCGACGTCCGAGATCCTTCACCTGCTCCCCCTGATCGGTTACGTCACGGGCCGGCTTCGACGGCAGAGGATTATGCATGCTTCCTTGGATAAAGTTGGCCACGGCGCAAACGCCGGAGGGGGATACGCTCAGGCTGCTGCGCCGGGGCGATGAATTCTCCATCCGTCTAGAGGGCGGCAACGAACTGATGAACAGCCGCCTCGGCGGCTCCGAGGAAGCGCTCGCGACCCTTGCTCTCGACCAGCTGGCCGGGCGTCCCGCGCCGCGTATCCTCATCGGCGGGCTCGGGATGGGTTTCACACTCCGCGCCGCACAATCGGTCGCGCCTGCGGATGCGCGCATGATCGTCTCCGAGGTCGTGCCAGAACTGGCCGACTGGGCCACGCACCATATGGAGACCGTGTTCGGGGATTGTCTGCGCGACCCGCGGGTGGCGCTGAGGGTGGGCGATGTCGGCGCCGTCATCCGCGAGGCCGAGAAGGCGTTCGACGCGATCCTGCTCGACGTCGATAACGGGCCTGACGGCCTGACCCGGACGGAGAACGGCGCGCTCTACGGGGAGGCGGGATTGCATGCGGCACGCGCAGCGCTGACCCCCGGCGGCGTCCTCGCCGTCTGGTCCGCAGCGCCCGACACGGCGTTCGCGAAACGGCTGGGCCGGTGCGGCTTCGCGGTAACGACGCACATGGTCCGGGCCAGTCGCTCCCGGCGCGGCGCGCGCCATACGATCTGGATCGCAATGCGCCGGCCCTGACGAGGCGACGGTTTCCACCCGTTCGTTCAACCGGCGTGCATCACGCGCACGCGCAGCGCCGCTAAACCCGGCCGTACATCCGCGCAATTGCAGTATCGATCGCTTCCGGCGTCGGCTTGCGCCAGCGGGCGGCGATGTGCTGGTCGGGGCGGATCAGCCAGGTCGCGCCGGGAGTGGCGTCGAAGCGGCGGGCGAAGTGGCCTTGCGCGTCGATCAGGTCGCGCCCGATGACCAGCGTGCGCGCCTGCGGGTGCTGCGGCGCGGGCGACGAGCCATCCTCCATAAGCGGGCCATCCTCCATGTGAAGGAGGATGCAATCGCCGTCGAGAGCCTCGAGCAGCCAGCATTGCGTGCCGTCGGGGCGCTCCATCGGCGCATCGGGAGCCGGTGCGCCGGGCGTCGCGCTGCCCGCCCAGGCGTCTTCGTCCGGCGTCGAGAGGGGGCTGTCGCGATAGGTGGTGGGCGCCGAAAGCCGTCCGGAATTCACCATGCGGCGGGCGAAATCCGCCTTCGAGGCAAGCGCCAGCGCGGCATCGCGAAATCGCATTTCCTGCGCGGTGCGCGGGGCGATGAAATCGGTGGAGCGGGTGGAATGGCCGATATTCTCGTCGGCGGCGGCGATGCGCTCATCGTCGTAACTCGCGATCAGCCGCGCATCCGCTTCGCCCCTGATCACGGCGGCGAGTTTCCAGGCGAGGTTCTCGGCATCCTGAATCCCGGAATTCGCGCCGCGCGCGCCGAAGGGCGAGACCTGATGCGCGGCATCGCCGGCGAAGACGACCCGCTCATGCACGAAACGCGCGAGGCGGCGGCACTGGAACGTGTAGACCGAGACCCATTCCAGCGTGAAATCGCCATGACCGATCATCTGCCGGATGCGCGGGATCACACGTTCGGGCTTCTGCTCCTCGGCTGCATCGGCCTGCGCGCCGAGGCCGAGATCGATCCGCCAGACATCGTCGGGCTGCTTGTGCAGCAGGGCCGAGCGCCCCTCGTGGAAGGGCGGATCGAACCAGAACCAGCGCTCGGCGGGGAATTCCCCCTTCATCTTCACATCCGCGATGAGGAAGCGCTCCTCGAACACCTCCCCCTCGAAGGCGAGGCCCATCATGGCGCGGCAGGCCGAGCGCGCGCCATCCGCTGCCACGACCCAATCGGCGTGGAGATCGTAAGGGCCGTCCGGCGTCTCGATGGTGAGGGTGACGCCGCCCTCATTCTGCGTGAGCGCGGTGACGCGGTTGCGCCAGCGCAGATCGACACCCGTGCCGTCCGTGCCGCAGCCATGTGCCCGCGAGACGAGGTGATGCTCCAGATAATATTGCTGCAGATTGACGAAAGCCGGCATCTTGTGGCCGCTCTCGGGGAGCAGATCGAAATTGTAGACCTCGCCCTCGCCCTGGAAGACGCGGCCCATCTTCCAGGTCACGCCCTGATCGCGGCACGTCTCGCCGATGCCGAGCCGGTCGAGAATCTCCAGCGTGCGCTTGGCGTAGCAGATGCCGCGCGAACCCTCGCCGATGCGGTCGGCATCGTCGAGCAGCACGACGGGGATGCCGCGCCGGGCGAGATCCACGGCGCAGGCGAGCCCCACCGGCCCGGCGCCGATCACCACGACGGGGTGGCGCGCCGGCTGCCCGTCCTGATCGGGCGAGCGCCGATAATCGAATTGATAGAGGCTCCTGCGTGCTCCCACCTCGGCGGCGCCCGTCTCCATGCCGTTCCGCTCCCTCGACTTTTCCCCGGAAGAATAGGGCAGCGGATGCGGGTTTGTCGATCCGCGCTGGATAACGCCGCGCAGACGCCGCAATCGCATTGCACATGGTTAACGCAGCCGCCACCATGCGAATCAGCGAAGCCGCCGATCCAGCGCGTGGATGGGCGGGCGGCGCCATGGCGGGTCAGGGCAGAATATACGGGGCTGGAGGCTTGAGATGGCCGCAGGCGATCAAAGCGGAACGGGCAGGGCGGGGCGCTCCTTCGGGCTGATCCTCGCCGCGATTGCCGCAACGGGATGGGGCTTTGCCTTTTATGCCGGGCTCGGCGGGATCGAGCGCGAGACGGCCTCGCGCGATCGCATCATGGCTCTCGAAGAGCGCAAAGGCGCGCTCGCCGACGAACTCGCCGAGATGCATGCGGCCCATGGCCTGCTCGGCGATGTCGAGGCAAAGATCGATCAGGCGCGCGAGGCGTTGCTGCAGACGCTCGAGGACCGGCGCGATCTCGAAGCGAGTCTCGCGGCATTGCAGGGCGATATCGCGCGGCTCGGGCGTGACGAGGGTGCCGCGACGCCGGTATCTGCCGGGGCGGCGAACCAGGGTGTTTCTGCTGCCGCGGTGAACGCCGCGCTCGCACGGCTCGACCGGCTGATCGATGAGCGCAGCGGCCAGTTGCAGGCGATCCGCGTTGCGCGGAACGAGGCGCAGAGCCGGCTCACCGCTGCCCAGGAGGCGATCGACGAAGCCCAGATGGCGCGTGCGCGCGACGAGGATGCAGCAGACGCAGCGCGCGAAACGCTGTCGCGACTGATCCGCGATCTGGAGCAGTTCGAGGCACTGATCGCACGGCGGGAGGCGCAGTCGCAGGAACTCGCCGGCGAAATCGCGCGCGCGCAGGCGCAACTCGCCACGTTGCGGGCCGAGCAATCCCGCTTGCGCGAAGCGGCGCCCGCGCCCGCAGCCACGAGCCCCGATCCCGGCGAGCCGGAACGGCGCCCGGACGGGACGCGGGTGATCCGGGTCAATCCCGGCGCGCGCTGATCATCCAGGCACTTCCGAGGGCATTCCTGCACGCCGATCCGGGCATCCGGGTCGCTGTTGGTTTACCTTGCGGAAAGGCGGGAGCACCACTCTGGCGCGCGCGACGGGGGGGTCGCGCTATGCGGGAGGGGGCATGTTCGGCTGGTTGCGCGGATCGGGCGAGGCGGGACGTCCGGAGCGGTTTTCGCCGGCACGGCACAGGCTGGAGGCCCTGTCGGACGGCGTCTTCGCCATCGTCCTGACGCTGCTCGCCCTGGAACTGCGCCTGCCGGATGCGGCGCATGATGCGCGTTTCGCCGATGTCATGACCGCGAATGCGGCGCTGATCGGCAGCTATGTCGTCGCGTTCTTCATCGTCGGCCTGCTGTGGAAGCTCCAGCACATGGTGTTTGAGCGGATCGGGCGCGGCGTCGCCGGTATCCACATGCTCAACCTCGCCTTTCTCGCCACGGTGACGCTGACGCCGTGGTCGCTGGGTAATCTCACGGGCTTTCCCGGCGATGCCGTCGCGGTCGCGACGTTTTCCGGCTTGCTGCTCGTATCCTGGCTGCTCCTGATCGTCATTCTCACCTCGGCGCTAGCGGGAGAGGAACGTGAGGCGGGCGACGCGGAGCAGCGCCAGCGCATCCGGCAATTGCGCGTCAGCCTGACCAGCGGCCCTCTCGTCGCCGCGGCCTCGATCGCCCTCGCGCCGTTCTCCACCGATGCCGCGCTCTATGTCTGGCTCGCGCTGATCCCGCTTTCGACAGTAACCCGCCGGCTCGCCCGGTAGATCGGCACTCGCCGCAAATCCCGAGAAGAAGGAGCAGATCATGACCTCCCATGGCGCGTTCATCGCCGCATTCCACATACTATTCCTGCTGATTCCGCCCGTGAGCGCGGCCCTCTGGTGGTACCATCGGCGCGATATCGGCGCGCGTTACCGCCCGATCCTTCTGAAGCATCTCGCCTTCATCGGTGTCGGTGTGCAGGGTTTCATGGCCGGGCTGAAGCAGATCTTCATGGGCGAGAGCATCGCGGCCTATCTCGACTGGCCCTACAGTCCCTTCGTCGCCGAACTCGGCCTTATGAACCTCGCCTTCGGTATTCTGGGCCTGGTCGCGCCTTTCGCTTCGCGCGGCTTCCTCGTCGCCGCCTCGCTCGGCTACGGCATCTTCCTCTTCGGTGCCGCTATCGGACATCTGCACGATGTGATCAGCACGGGCAATCTCGCGCTCGGCAATATCGGGCCGACACTGTGGTCCGATATCCTGATCCCGCTCGGATTGCTGTGGCTGATCCTTGCGACGCGTGAGCGGGTGGCTGCCTCCTGACACCGCATCCCCTTGCTCAGAACGGCCTCGGCGGGGGCAGGGGGATGTCGTTTCCGGTGGGGAGGGCGGGGGCGTCGGTGGCGGTGTCGTCTTCCGGCTCGTCGGCGATGGAGGTCTGGCGGCATTCTGTGAGCCAGACGTCGTAGACCGGGTGGTCGATGGCGCTGAGCCCCGGGCTCTCGGCGAAGATCCAGCCGTTGAACA
>JBJHBI010000035.1:0-38380 GCA_050485405.1 Salinarimonadaceae bacterium | reverse complement strand
CCTCAAGATCGGCCTGAGCCCCCTGCTCTGAGGGAGATGGAACAGACATGGCGACCAACGGACAAACGAACGGCGCGCCCGCAGTGAACGGTGCAGCCTATCCCATCACGGACCATACCTTCGACGTCGTCGTGGTCGGCGCCGGCGGCGCGGGCCTGCGGGCGACGGTCGGCTGCAGCCAGGCCGGCCTGCGCACCGCCTGCATCAGCAAGGTCTTCCCGACCCGTTCGCACACCGTCGCGGCGCAGGGCGGCATCTCCGCCTCTCTCGGCAATATGGGCGAGGACGATTGGCGCTGGCACATGTACGACACTGTGAAGGGTGCCGACTGGCTGGGTGACCAGGACGCGATTGAGTATCTCGTGCGCGAGGCGCCCGCCGCCGTCTACGAGCTCGAGCATTGGGGCGTTCCCTTCTCGCGCACGGAAGAGGGCAAGATCTACCAGCGCCCCTTCGGCGGCATGACCACGCATTTCGGCCAGGGCACCGCGCAGCGCACCTGCGCCGCCGCCGACCGTACGGGCCACGCCATCCTGCACACGCTCTACGGCGCGGCGCTCAAGCACAATACCGAGTTCTTCATCGAGTATTTCGCCATCGACCTGATCATGGACGATGACGGGCGGTGCCGCGGTATCGTCGCCCTCGACATGACGACGGGGACGATCCACCGCTTCCGCGCGCAGATGGTGATCCTAGCCACCGGCGGCTATGGGCGCGCCTATTTCTCGGCGACCTCGGCCCATACCTGCACCGGTGACGGCAACGCCATGGTGCTGCGCGCCGGCCTGCCGCTGCAGGACATGGAATTCGTGCAGTTCCACCCCACCGGCATCTACGGCGCCGGCTGCCTCATCACCGAGGGCGCACGCGGCGAGGGCGGTTACCTGACCAATTCGGAAGGCGAGCGCTTCATGGAGCGCTATGCGCCGTCGGCCAAGGATCTCGCCTCGCGCGACGTCGTCTCGCGCTCCATGACGATGGAGATCCGCGACGGACGCGGCGTCGGCAAGAACGGCGACCACATCTACCTGCATCTCGACCATCTCGACCCGAAGATCCTGCACGAACGCCTGCCGGGCATCTCGGAGAGCGCGCGGATTTTCGCGGGCGTGGACGTCACCAAGGAGCCGATCCCGGTTCTGCCGACCGTGCATTACAACATGGGCGGCATCCCGACGAACTTCCACGGCGAGGTCCTCACCCTCAAGGACGGCAATCCGGATCACGTCGTGCCGGGCCTGATGGCGATCGGCGAGGCGGCCTGCGTGTCGGTGCACGGCGCCAACCGCCTCGGTTCGAACTCGCTGATCGATCTCGTGGTGTTCGGTCGCGCGGCGGGCCTGCGCTGCGCCGAGATCGTCACGGCTGGCGAGAAACAGTCCGACCTTCCGGCGAATTCCGCCGAGATGGCGCTCTCGCGGCTCGACAAGCTGCGCAACGCCAACGGCTCGACGCCGACGGCGGAACTGCGCCTCGACATGCAGCGCACCATGCAGAACAACTGCGCGGTGTTCCGCACCGGAGAGGTTCTCGAGGAAGGCCGCAGCCTGATCAACAAGGTCTGGAAGTCGAGCGACGACGTGCGCGTCACCGACCGCTCGCTGATCTGGAACACGGATCTGATCGAGACGCTCGAATACGAGAACCTCATCGAGCAGGCGGTCGTCACCATGGAATCGGCGGCCAACCGCACCGAATCGCGCGGCGCCCACGCCCGTGAGGACTTCCCCGACCGCGACGACAAGGAATGGATGAAGCACACCCTGTGCTGGGCGGATACGCAGAACAAGGCGGTCAACATCGATTACCGCCCGGTTCACACCTATACCCTGTCGAACGAGATCGAGTACATCGCGCCCAAGGCGCGGGTGTACTGAGCATCGGAGGGCGACGTCATGGGCATGCTCGCGATCAGCGATGACCTTCTCGAGAAGATCATCGACGCGGCCAAGCAGCGTGGCGTTGCGCCCGAACGGCTCGCCGAGGATCTCCTCAGCCATTCGCTCGGTAAAGGTGCCTCGCCGGACGCGCGGGCGGGGCGGCGTTCTGCGCAGGTCCGGCGTGCCGAGGAGATTGCGGCGATGACGCCCCGCAACGTGCCGCAGACCGATGCGGTCACGCTCCTGCGTGAGGAGCGGGAGGCGTGATCGTGGTCGATGCATCCGTGGCGGTGAAATGGTTCGTCGATGAGCCCGGGCATGCTCAGGCGGTGGAGTTGCTCGCTGCCGAAGACGATCTCGTCGCGCCGGAACTGCTGCTGGCGGAGACGCTTCGCGCGCTGCGCAAAAAGGTGCGCGGCGGTGAGATGAGCCGCGAGCACTTTCTCGCGGCAAGTCGGGCACTTCCGGACTTCCTCGATCGTTTCGAAACCACCCGGGATGCAGCGGCGCTCGCTGCCGAACAGGCACTCGCTCTCGATCACGGGTTCTACGACTGCGTGTATCTGGCAATGGCTGAAGCTCATGACGGTCTGCTCGTGACGGCTGATGAACGCTTTGCAGCCAAAGCGGTTTCCGCCGGGCACGCAAAGCGGGTTTCGTCACTCGCCGCATGGCACGGGACTGCCGCGTCAGCCACCTCTTCGCGTTCACCTTCCAACCCTCTGGATGGATAAGTTCATGGCCAAATTCTCCCTTCCGAAGAACTCGCAATACACCGAGGGCAAGGCGTGGCCGAAGCCCGAGGGGGCGAAGAACCTGCAAGAGTTCCGGATCTATCGCTGGAACCCGGATGACGGCGCCAATCCGCGCATCGACACCTACCATGTCGATCGCGACGATTGCGGCCCGATGGTTCTCGATGCGCTGATCTGGATCAAGAACAACATCGATTCCACGCTGACCTTCCGCCGCTCCTGCCGCGAGGGGATCTGCGGGTCCTGCGCGATGAATATCGACGGGCAGAATACCATCGCCTGCACGATGGGCATCGACGAATGCTCTTCGAGCGGAACGGTGAAGATCTATCCGCTGCCGCATATGCCGGTCCTCAAGGATCTGGTGCCGGATCTGACCACGTTCTTCGCCCAGCACGCCGCCGTGGAGCCCTGGCTGCAGACGGATTCGCCGACGCCGGAGCACGAGTGGCGGCAATCGCCGGAAGATCGCGTCGAGCTCGACGGGCTCTACGAATGCATCCTGTGTGCCTGTTGCACCACCGCCTGCCCGTCATATTGGTGGAACGGTGACCGCTTCCTCGGCCCCGCGGCGCTGCTTCACGCCTATCGCTGGCTGGCCGACAGCCGCGACGAGCGCACCGGCGACCGGCTCGACAATCTCGAAGACCCGTTCCGGCTGTATCGCTGCCACACCATCATGAACTGCGCCAATGCCTGCCCCAAAGGGCTGAACCCGGCCAAGGCGATCGCCAAGATCAAGAAGATGATGGTCGAGCGGCACGTCTGACGCCGCGCGTATGGTAAGTTTTTTCCTAACGAGTGCGACTTTCACGTAACAGGCGCGGCCTAAATTGAGGGCCGCGCTTGCGTTCGTGGCGTCGAGCGGCCATTTCTGGAACAGTTCGACTGAGCTGCGCATTGGGGAGGCGCGGCACGGACGCAAATGCGGCATGCCTTCCACGGCTTTTCGCACCGGCGCATGTCCCGGCAATCGGGATCGCGCGCGGTGGCACGGTCGGGGAGGGATCGGGGGTACCCGGTCAGGCGAAACGGGACGGATAGCCATGAGCACAGTTTTGATCAATGATTTCAGCGGGAATGCGCACGGCATGCGCGACACGGCGCGCGGCGCGTCACCCTTGCGTAACGTTACGCGGGTTGCGGTGATCGTCGCTCTCGCCGGCGTGATGGCGGCTTGCCAGACCGCGCGTTTCGGCGGCCCGCCCCCGCAGCGGGAAGTGGTCCGCGAGCTCGAGCCGGGGCCTTCGGCGCCGTCGGGTATCGTCATGGCCGAGCCGCTCGGCGCCCCGGGCAGCAGCCGCTTCGACGAATTCCAGCAGATCGAGCCGAGAAGCTCTTCTATCGAAGAGAACCGCCAGACAGCGGCGTTGAGCGAACCGGCGCCGCAGCGCAGCCGCGTCACGCGCACGAGCCTCGTCGGTTCATGGAATGCGAGCGAGCCGGGCGGCGGCAGCTGCCGCGTGACGCTCTCGTCGACGCCGGCGCTCGATCTCTATCGCGCTTCGGCCTCCGGCTGCAGCAACCAGGAGGTCGCGAGCGTGAATGCCTGGGATCTGCGCGGCAGCGAGGTCTATCTCTACAAGCAGGGCGGCGCGGTCGCGGCGCGCCTGCAGGCCGCCCCGGGCTCGATGAGCGGGGCGATCGCGCAATCGGGTGCGCCCTTGACGATGTCGCGCTGATTTGGCGCAATCACCTCGGCCCCGCCATGGTGGCGGGGCATGAGGGGATATCATGCCGAGCGTGAAACTGCTTTCCGACGACGAACTGAGCCCGGCCGCCCGCGCCGTGTTCGACGACATCCGCGCGACGCGCAAGAACGACTTCGTCAACAATTTCTGGCGCGCGCTCGCGCATGATCCGATCCAGCTCGAGCGCGTCTGGACACAGGTCAAGCAGGTGATGGGGGCGGGTGCCCTCGACCCGCTGACCAAGGAACTGATCTACGTCGCGATCTCGGTGGCGAACAATTGCGAGTACTGCATCGGCTCGCATACCGCCGCCGCGCGCGCCAAGGGCATGAGCGAAGCGCAGTATCACGAATTGCTCAACGTCATCGCCCTCGCATCGCAGACGAACAAGCTCGCCACGGCCCTGCGCGTGCCGCTGGACGAGCGCTTCGCGAACCCGCCGGAAGACTGAGCGCGCAGAGCGACCGAGCGCGCAGAAGCCCGGCCGGGCGCGATCAGCTTTGCGCGGCCATATCCGTATCGAAACTCGCGATGACGCCGATCAGGCGGGCGATGTCTTCCTCGCGGGAGAGGCGATGATCGCCGTCCTTGATCAGCGTCATCGCAACCGATTCGGCGGGCATGCGCTCCATCGTGGCGAGGGCGTGCTGCCAGGGCACCGCGTCATCCTGCATGCCTTGCAGGATATGGACCGGACAGCCGGTGAGAATGGGCTCGTCCATGAGGAGATTGTCGCGCCCGTCCTCGATCAGGGCACGCGTGATCGGATAGCCGGAATCGTCGTATTCGGAGGGGATGATCGCCTTGCCCTCGCGCATGATCGCGTTGCGGGTCGCCTCGTCGAAGGAGGGCCACATCAGCCGTTCGGTGAAATCGGGGGCGGGGGCGATCAGAACGAGGGCGGAAGGCGCGCGATCGCGATCGTGAACGCGCAGATGCCGCGTCGCGAGCAGGGTGACCCAGCCACCCATGGAGGAGCCGATCAGGATCGGCTTCTCACCGGCGAAGGCGGTGATCGCGGCGAGTGCTTCCTCGCACCAGCGCGAGATCGTGCCGTCTTCGAAATCGCCTTCCGATTCGCCGTGCCCGGAATAGTCGAAACGCAGACAGGCCCGACCGTGCTGCGCGGCATAGGCGTCCACGGCCTCGGCCTTGGAGCCGCGCATGTCGGAGCGAAAACCGCCGAGCCAGACGAGGCAAGGTCCCTTGCCCGGACGATATTCGACGGCGATGTTTCGGGCCTGCGGCCCCTTCCCCACGGTGATGAATTCCGGCATTGCTTAACGTATCCTCAACGATCGCTCGTGAATTTGACGGGTGGCATGCTCTCGACAAGGTTCATACACTGGTGACGACCCCCGCGCGACCACCCGACGCCGATTTGTTTCCCGCCCCCCACCGGCATCCGCTGGCCGGACGGACGATTCTGCAGATCATTCCCGAGCTCGAAGCCGGCGGTGCCGAACGTACCGCCGTCGATGTCGCGGCGGCTTTGGCTGCCTGCGGCGCGCGCGCGCTGGTCGCGACGCGCGGCGGGCGGCTCGTGGGGGAATTGCAGGCGGAGGGTGGCAACTGGGTGCGATTTCCCGCCGATACGAAGAACCCCTTCGCGATGTTGTGGAACGTGCGGCGGCTCGCGCGGATCTGCCTGCATGAGGGGGTCCATCTGATCCATGCCCGCTCGCGCGCGCCGGCCTGGTCGGGGCTGGGCGCCGCGCGGGCGCTCTCGCTGCCTTTCGTGACGACTTATCACGGCTCGTATACGGCGCGCTCGGGCGTGAAGAACTTCTACAATTCGGTGATGGCGCGCGGCGATGTCGTGATCGCCAATTCCTATTATACGGCCGGGCTGATCACCGCGATGCATCCCCAGGCGGAGGGGCGGCTCAGGGTGATCTATCGCGGCACCGATTTCACCGCCTTCGCGCCCTCCGCCGTGGCGCCGGAGCGGATCGAGAACCTGCGCCGGGAATGGGGCGTCGCCCCGCATGAGCGTGTCGTGTTGCTGGCCGCCCGGCTGACCAGCTGGAAGGGGCAACGGGTGCTGATCGAGGCGGCGTCGCTCCTCAAGAGCTGGGGCCTCTCCGACGTAGCGTTCGTGCTCGCAGGGGATGCACAGGGGCGCGACGGCTACGTGGCCGAACTCGAACAGCTGATCGCCTCTCGCGGGCTGAGCGGCATGGTGCGCCGGGTCGGGCATTGCACCGACATGCCGGCGGCGTTCCTCGGCGCATCCGTCGTGACGGTGCCGTCGACCGAGCCGGAAGCCTTCGGGCGCTCGGCGGTGGAAGCGCAGGCGATGGGCACGCCCGTGATCGTCTCCGATCTCGGTGCGGTTCCCGAGACCGTGCTCGCGCCGCCGCAGGTCATGGCCGAGGAGCGAACCGGCTGGCGGGTTCCCGCCGGCGATGCGGAAGCGCTCGCGGATGCCGTCGCCGAAGCGCTGACACTCGGAGCGAGCGCGCGCGAATCGCTCGCCCTGCGCGCGCGGCTGCACGTGGAGCGCAACTTTTCGCTCGACCGCATGGTCGCCGATACGCTCGACACCTACGCGGCTTTGCTCCAGCGCTAGTATCAGCGCTCGTCAGGCGGACAGCTTCTTGTCAGGCGGACAGCTTGGCCATGGCCTCGTCGGTCATCTCGAAATTGGCGAAGACGTTCTGCACGTCGTCGTGGTTGTCGAGTGATTCGAGCAGGCGCATGAGCTTCTCGGCGGTCTCGTCATCCACCGCGATTGTGTTCTGCGGCTTCCAGACGAGGGCGGATTTGCGCGCCTCGCCGAAATGCTCCTCGAGCGTCTTGGTGACCTCGTTGAGGGCGTTCTGCTCGCAATAGACCTCGTGGCCGTTCTCGGAGGAGACGACGTCGTCCGCGCCGGCTTCGATCGCGGCTTCGAGCATCGCATCCGCATCCGCGCGGTCGGCCTCGTATTCGACGATGCCGACACGGTCGAACATGAAGGAGACCGCGCCGGTCTCGGCGAGGTTCCCGCCGGATTTGGTGAAGTAGGAGCGCACATCGGAGGCGGTGCGGTTGCGGTTGTCGGTCATCGCCTCGACGATGACGGCGACGCCGCCCGGCCCGTAGCCTTCGTAGCGGATCTCTTCGTAGTTATCGGCATCGCCGCCCTGGGACTTCTTGATCGCCCGTTCGATATTGTCCTTGGGCATGTTTTCCGCCTTGGCCGCGAGGATGGCGGCGCGCAGGCGCGGGTTCATCGCAGGATCGGGCATGCCCATCTTGGCGGCCACGGTGATTTCCTTGGCGAGTTTGGAGAACAGCTTGGAGCGTTGCGCATCGGCGCGCCCCTTGCGATGCATGATGTTCTTGAACTGTGAATGTCCAGCCATGGTGCTCTCGTCGACGCGCGTGTGATCGGGATCCGGCGGCGGTGCCGCCCGGTGAAAAGGCTGACGGCTTATAGGCTTGGCGAAGCCGTCTCGGCAAGCCCCCGGTATTCGCGGCACGGGTTTAGGAAGCGGCAGGAAAAGCGTTTCGTGCGAATAATAGGAAAATAAGCATTGACACCGCGCCGATCCTATGCAATTAATCCTGAACGTTGAGGAATTGCGCCGCAGCGCTGCCGCCACTCCCCGGAGACCCGCGATGACTTCACCTTCCGCTCCGGCGGATGCGCCTTCGCGTGAACTCGCGCGCTTCGCTTATGAGAGGGGCATCGGAACGGTGCGGCGCATCGCGGCGTATCTCGGGATGGATTTGGGAGAATTCTCGCGGTTCCGGCGCGACGCGCATTGGGCCGAGCGTGGCAAGGCGCCGACGGCGCGCGCGCTCGGGCTGTTTCTCGGATCCTTCGATGCCCCTGCGGAACCCGCTCGATTGCAGCCCGCGCGTGGCGATGGCGATCCGGAGGCGTTGGTGCGCGCATTGCGCGATTTCGTGGCGACCCGCCTGTCGGTGCTCGCGGCGGAGCCGGAGACGAGTGCGGCGCGCGATATCGTCGATCTCACGAGGTGCCTGAAGGAGCTGACCATGCTCGAAGAGAAACGCGCGCGCAGCCGGCGCGAAAGCGAAAGCGGCGAGGAAGGGGAAGCGCGCGATGCAGCGTTCATGGGCACCGGAACGGCATCTGATCTGGCTGAAATCGTTGCGCTCGAGGTGGAGCGCCTGCACGAGCGACACGGAACGCGAGAGGCTCTGGACGCTCTGTACCCCGAGGATGCGGCGGATTCTGGAGGCGAGCTGGGCACTGGGGGCGCGTGAGGATCAGTTGCCGCCGACACTCGCGCGAAACGGGACGCCGTGGACGATCTGGCTCGTTCTGGGCGGTCGCGGCGCCGGCAAGACGCGCACCGGGGCGGAATGGATCAAGGGGCTGGTGCACGGGCTGCCCTGGCTGACGCGTCATGCGATCGGCAAGATCGCGCTGGTCGGCGAAACCTTCGCGGATGTGCGCGATGTGATGATAGACGGCCCCTCGGGCCTGCTCGCCATCCATGCGCGGCACGAGCGCCCGGTCTGGACGGCGACGCGGCGGCGGCTGGAATGGCCGAACGGCGCGGTGGCGCTGGCTTTCTCGGCGGATGATCCCGAAAGCCTGCGCGGCCCGCAATTCGAGGCGGCCTGGGCGGATGAACTCGGCAAATGGCGCTATGCGGATGCGGCCTGGGACCAGCTGCAATTCGGCTTGCGGCTCGGAGCGCAGCCGCGTGAGGTGGTAACGACGACGCCGCGCGCGATACCGCTTCTGAAGCGCATGCTGGCCGACGAGCGTATCGCCCTGACCCGGGCACGCACGCAGGACAATGCCGGCAATCTCGCACCCGCTTTTCTCGATGCGGTGGTGGGGCGCTATGCCGGGACGCGCCTCGGGCGCCAGGAACTCGACGGTGATCTGATCGAGGATCGCGCCGATGCTCTGTGGACACGCGATCTGCTCGAAGCGGCACGGCGCGAGACGTCGCCGGATCTGCGGCGCATCGTTGTCGCGGTCGATCCGCCGGCTTCCTCGCGGGCCGGAGCCGATGCCTGCGGGATCGTCGCCGTCGGGATCGACGCGGAGGGGGTCTGTCACGTTCTCGCCGACGAGAGCGCGCCGGGTCTCAAGCCGAATGCCTGGGCGGCCCGCGCCACCATGCTCTATCGCCGTCTGGAGGCCGATTCCCTCGTCGTGGAGGTCAACCAGGGCGGCGAGATGGCCACAACCGTCATCCACGAAATCGACCCGTCCTGCCCGGTCGTCCCGGTGCGAGCATCGCGCGGCAAGCGCCTGCGCGCCGAGCCGGTCTCGGTGCTCTACGCGCAGGACCGGGTGCGCCATGTCGGGGTGTTTCCCGAGCTCGAAGACGAGATGTGCGACTTCGGTCTCGACGGTTTGTCGAACGGGCGCTCGCCGGATCGCCTCGATGCGCTGGTCTGGGCCGTGACGCATCTCGCATTGGGCCCGAAGGGTAGTGATCCGCGGTTGCGGCTGGTTTGAGGGCGCTCAAACAGGGGCGCGGTGATGACAGGTGTGGGTGTCATTGAGGTTGGGGATTGTTCTTGACCGCCCCTCACCCCCGGCCCCTCTCCGCGGCGGGAGAGGGGAGATCGCGCTGCATCGGCTGCTCGGCATGACCGGATATCGCTCGTGGCAGAAAAGACGCCCCCTCCATGAAGGCCTCACCGGAGCTCCCTTCTCCCTCCGAGGAGAGGGGTGGGGGTGAGGGGCGTATCAGAATTGGGCGCGGCGCTGATGACGGGGGTGGATGTCATTGAGGATGGAGATTGTCCTGCGCTGCCCCTCACCCCCGGCCCTTCTCCGCGGCGGGAGAGGGGAGAGTGTGCTGCATCGACGGCTAAGCGTGCCCCGATATCGCTCCTGGCAGCAAAGGCTCTTCCTCCATGAAGGCCGCACCGGAACTCCCCTCTCCCTCCGAGGAGAGGGGTGGGGGTGAGGGGCGTATCAGAATTGGGCGCGGCGGTGATGACGGGGGTGGATGTCATTGATGGCGGAGATTGTTTTGCACCGCCCCTCACCCCCGACCCCTCTCCGCGGCGGGAGAGGGGAGTGTGTGCTGCATTGCGGGTCGAAGCGAGGATATCATGTTCAATCTGCTTCAGAATCTCGGGCGGCTCGCCGCGCCGGGCATAAGGCGTCGCGGGCCGGGGCGGCGATGGCGCTGTATCATGGCGGGCGGCCGATCTGGACGCCGCGTGATTATGCGGCGCTGGCGCGCGAGGGGTTTCAGCGCAATCCGGTGGTGCATCGGGCGGTGCGGCTGGTGGCGGAGGCGGCGGCGTCGATGCCGCTGATCCTGCGCGAGGGCGGGGCCGAGATCGTGGCGCATCCGCTGCTCGATCTGCTGGCCCGGCCCAATCCGCGCGAGGGCGGGACGGGGCTGCTGGAGCGGGTCTACGGGCATCTGATGGTCTCGGGCAATGCCTATCTGGAAGCGGCGTTGATCGAGGCGATGCCGCGCGAGCTCTATGCGCTGCGGCCCGACCGGATGCGCATCGTCGCCGGATCGGACGGATGGCCCTCGGCCTATGATTACGTGGTGGGGAGCCAGAGCGTGCGTTTCGCGATCCCGAGCGAGGGCGTCGCGCCGATCCTGCATCTGACGCTGTTTCACCCCACCGATGATCATTACGGGCTCTCGCCGATGGAGGCGGCGGCGACGGCGCTCGATATTCACAATGCGGCAGGCGCCTGGAACAAGGCGCTGCTCGACAATGCCGCGCGGCCCTCCGGCGCGCTGGTCTTCGCCGGCGCGACGGGCCTGAGCGACAATCAGTTCGACCGGCTGCGTCGCGAGCTCGAACAGACTTATCAAGGGGCGCAGAATGCGGGGCGACCGCTGCTGCTCGAGGGCGCGCTCGACTGGAAGCCGTTGTCGCTCTCGCCGCAGGAGATGGATTTCGTCCAGGCAAAGCACATGGCCGCGCGCGAGATCGCACTCGCCTTCGGCGTGCCGCCGCTGCTGCTCGGTCTGCCCGGTGACGCGACGCATGCGAATTACGCGGAAGCCAACCGCGCATTTTATCGACAGACCGTGATCCCGCTGGTCAAGCGCACGGCGCAGGCGCTCGCCCATTGGCTCGCGCCGGCCTATGGGCGCGATCTGGTGCTGGAACCCGATCTCGATGCGATCGAGGCGCTGGCGCAGGAGCGGGAATCGCTGTGGCGCCGGGTCAATGCGGCGGGCTTCCTCGACGATGACGAAAAACGGGAGGCGGTCGGTTACGGGCGGCGATCGACGGATGAAGACGACGCGGATGCGCGGCCATGAACGGCGCCGTCGAGAGTCTCGTGGGGGCGATCACCGCGCGCGGCGATCTCGCCCATATCGCGCTATTCGCCTGGGCTGGCGTGGCGAGCCTGTTCGCCGCCGCGCAACATCGCGAAGCGGCTGCGGCGAGCCGGCGTTTCGACGAGTTCGTGCGCGAACTCGCC
The DNA here is from genome assembly GCA_050485405.1 of Salinarimonadaceae bacterium. Lineage (GTDB taxonomy): Bacteria > Pseudomonadota > Alphaproteobacteria > Rhizobiales > Beijerinckiaceae > Saliniramus. The sequence goes on along the minus strand of JBJHBI010000035.1, from coordinate 26,658 downwards.
ATCTTCAACCGCCGTCATTCGGGAGATTGTGAATGATGCTGATACGACGCGGGGCGCCATCACGGCGTCCAGCTGCGCCGCGCCCGGCGAAAGCGGGGGGCGGCACGCCATCGGGCAAGTCGCCCGGAAAGCCACCGGGAGATACATTCCGGGACTTCATCAGGACATTGGAAAAGCTCGATCGGGGCGCGTCGCACAAGCAACGCGCCCCGCAGTTTTCAGGGGAGGGGGCACGATGAGGCAGGAATTTCCGCGCGCTCCCGAGATCAAGCTCAACCCGCATGCCCCGGCGAGCATTACCGACGAGGGCGTGTTTGAGGGCTATGCGAGCCTTTTCGACCTGCCCGATCTCTCGCAGGACGTGGTGCGCAAGGGCGCCTTCACCGAGAGTCTCGTGCGGCGGGGCACGGGCGGGATCCGGATGCTGTGGCAGCACGACCCCTCCGAGCCGATCGGCACCTGGAGCCTGATCCGTGAGGATGCGCGCGGGCTGTTCGTGCGCGGGCGGCTCAACCTCGCCGTGGCGCGCGCCCGGGAGGTGCATGCGCTCATTCGCGACGGGGCCGTCGACGGATTGTCGATCGGCTACCGCGTCCAGCGCGCGGGCAAGGATCGCCGGCGCGGGCAGCGCATCCTGGAGAAGCTCGATCTTTGGGAGATCTCCGTCGTCACCTTCCCGATGCTGCCCGCAGCCCGCGTCTCGCAGGTCAAGGGCGACCTCCTCGCCGCCGCCATCCGACGCGCGGCGGACAAGCTGTTTCCGCGCCCGGCCTTCTGAGCCGGGCGCGACGTTTTTGAACCGAGACAAAGGAAAGCGATGATCATGAGCACACCCATCGAGACTAAATCCGCCGAAACCATCGAAGCCTTCGACGCGTTCAGCCGCGCCTTCGAGGCGTTCAAGGAGACCAATGACGAGCGCCTCGCGGCACTGGAGCGCAAGGGGCAGAGCGATCCGCTGACCGAGGAGAAGCTCGCGCGGATCGATGCCGGGCTCGACGAGACCCGCGCGCGCCTCGACGCGCTGGCTTTGGGGCGTGCCCGCCCGCCGCTCGGTGGTGTCGATCAGGGAGCGGGGCGCGGCCACGATCCGCTGCTGCATGAGCACAAGGCCGCCTTCGACAGCTATATCCGCAGCGGCGAGACGGGCGGGCTCAAGCAGCTCGAAACGAAGGCGCTATCGGCGGGATCGGGGCCGGACGGGGGCTATCTCGCGCCGCCCCAGGTGGAGAGCGAGGTGCTGCGCCGGCTCTCGGCACTCTCGCCGATCCGGGCGATCGCCGGCAATCGGGTGATCTCCGGCGGGCTCTATAAAGTGGCGCATTCGGTTTCCGGGCCGGCCTCGGGCTGGGTCTCGGAGACGGCGGCACGACCGGAGACCGACAGCCCGACGCTGGCCGAGTTGAGCTTCCCGGCCATGGAGCTCTACGCCATGCCGGCGGCGACGCAGACGCTGCTCGACGATGCCATCGTCGATATCGACCAGTGGATCGCCGACGAGGTCGAGACCGCCTTTGCCGAGCAGGAGGGCGCGGCTTTCGTCAATGGCGACGGCAATGCCAAACCGCGCGGCTTCCTGGATTATACGGCGGTGGCGGATGGAAGCTGGAGCTGGGGCAATCTCGGCTTCATTGCCACCGGCGTGGCCGACGCCTTCCCGGCCTCGGAGCCATCCGACGTGCTGGTCGATCTGATCTATGCGCTGAAGGCCGGCTATCGTCAGAACGCGACCTTCGTGATGAACCGCAAGACGCAGAGCGTCATCCGCAAGTTCAAGGATCAGCAGGGCAATTATCTGTGGCAGCCGCCGACCGGCATGGGCCGCAACGCCACGCTGATGAACTTCCCCGTGATCGAGGCGGAGGACATGCCCGATATCGGTGCAGGCACGACGCCGATCGCCTTCGGCGACTTCCGGCGCGGCTATCTCGTGGTGGATCGCGCCGGCATCCGCATCCTGCGCGATCCGTATTCGGCCAAGCCTTATGTGCTGTTCTATACGACGAAGCGCGTGGGCGGCGGCGTGCAGGATTTCGCGGCGATCAAGCTGATGAAATGTGCCGCCTGAACGCGGGAAGGAGCGCGCCCCGGCGAGAGCGTCGGGGTGCGCTCAATCGGCCCATTCGATCCATTCGTTGCTGCGGTCGCGCCCCAGCGGCGGCAGGCGCACCGAGGTCGAGACGCTGGTATCGATCGCACGCAATTCACGCATGCGCGCCTCGATCCAGCCGAGATGCGGGTTCAGCGGGGTGATCGCGGTCGAGCCGCCGCAGGCCGCGCCGGAACGTTCGCTCGTCGCGCCGCTCGACCAGCTGACGAGGCCGAGCAGGCTGAAGGCACCGGGATCGCCACGCAGGATCGGACCACCGGAATCGCCCTGGCAGGCGCCGGCGCCGGTGCGGTGCGACTCGCGCTCGCTGTCGGAGGCCATCAGCATGGTGTTGCCGATCTGCATTTCGCCGCGAATGCGCAGATAGGTGAAACGCAGCGTACGCGCCGTCTCGCGACGACCGAAGGCGGTGGTGCCGAAGCCGGCCAAGGTGACGTCCTCGCCGACGGTGGGAGGCGCGACCTTGCGCAGGGGCATCGGGGAAAACCCGTCACCGAGCGGCGCATCGAGCCGGAGCACGGCGAGATCGATGCCGGGCTGGCTGCGCGGCGGTGCGGTGCCGTCGAAGCTCGGATGCAGGGCCTTGGCCAGAACGCCGCGTCGCGCGGTGCGCCCGCGCGTGTCGAGGGCATAGACCTCGTATTGCGTGTCGGCCAGCAGGCAATGGGCCGCCGTGACCACGAGATCGGGGGAGGTGAGCACGCCGGTGCACATCTCGCCCTGGTCGCTCTCGATGCGCACGACGAAATCACGCAGGCCGTCGCGGTTCGTCGCTTCGACACCGCGCACGATCGCGTCCGCCGGCGCGGTGCCGGCGAGGGTAAACAGAATCAGGGCGAGGAGAGCGTTGCGGATCATATCTGCAATCTTGAACGCTTCGATGCGCAAGACAAGCACTTATCGCCAGCTCGTGGCGCGATTCCAACCCGCGAGGACATCCTCGATCCAGCTTCGCTGAGGCCCGAGCAGGATGCCCTGACTCATGGCGCCGCAGGAGGCCTCGCCATTGCCGGTACTCCAGGTGGTGATGGCGAAGACGCTGCCGTCGCGGCTGATCGGCCCGCCTGAATCGCCGTGGCAGCCACCGCGCGGCGTGGACCCGCCCCCGGCGAGCCAGATCAGGATGCTGCTCGGCCCGTAGGGCTCGATCACGTTCAGTTCGACGCTGTGGAAGCTGCCGCTCGTGACCCCGCTTGTGTCGGCTTCGTCGCGCAGGCCGAAACCGGATAGCCGCGCCCGCGCATCCGCCCGGGGCGTCTCGCCCGAGAGGGTGGCGGGGGAGAACCGCATCGGCAGGGGCTGGGCGACGCGGATCAGGGCGAGATCGACGGAGCGGCGGCGGGTGCGGATCGCGTCGGGATCGTATTGGGGATGCACCGCCTTCGCTGCGATCTCGAGCAGGATCGGCGTGTCGTCCTCGTCGCGGAAATGGACGCGGTGTTCCGAGGCGCCGGTCACGCAATGCGCGGCGGTGAGCACGACATCGTCGTCGAGCATCACGCCCGAACAGACCGACCCGCCGGAGCCGAGCACCATCACCGCGGCCCGCGAGAGGGGGGAGGTGTCGGCTGATCCGCCGATCACCGCCTTTGCGGGGACGACAGGCAGGGCGAGCCAGAAACCGAGGGCGAGTGCGGCGAGGCCGGCGCGCGACATCCGAGAGCTTTCGAAGAACGAGGTATCCATGATGATTCCGATACGCGTCGACGGCCCCGCCGTCGAGCCCGTTTCGCTCGCCGAGGCGCGCGCGCATCTGCGGCTCGAAGACACATACGAGGATGATCTGGTCACGGCGCTGATCGAGGCGGGGCGGCTCCTGCTCGAATCGGCGACGCGGCTCGCCTTCATCAAACAGAGCTGGCGGCTGGTCCTGGAGGAGGCGCCGCGCGGGTCGCGCCTGCATCTGCCGCTCGCTCCGATCATCGCGATCACCGAGATCCGTGCGCTCGATGCGCAGGGTGCGGCCAGCGTGATCGACGAGCAGGATTACCGCCTGCGCCCGGGGGCGCAGCCGCCGCTCCTGATGCTCGAAGAGAGCTTTCCGCGATCGCCCGGCGGGATCGAGATCGATCTGGAGGTCGGCTTCGGCGCCACGCCCGAACAGGTTCCCGCGCCCCTGCGTCAGGCGCTGCGCATGCTCGTCGCGCGCTGGTTCGAGGATCGCGGCGATGGCGGCGCAATGCCCGAGACGGGCGTCTTGCCGGTCGATGTGGCGCTGATGATCGCGCCGTATCGCCATCTGCGGCTGAGCTGAGGGAGGGTGCCATGGAACAACGCACGCGGATCGGCGCCCGCCGCAAGCTCTTCGTCATCGAAACGCCGGTGGATCAGCCCGACGGCTTCGGGGGCTTCACGCGTAGCTGGCAGGCCGGGCCGGCGGTCTGGGGGGCGCTCGAGACCCTGCGCTTCGACGAGCGCCGCATCGCCGATCGCACCGAGGAATTGGCGACGCATCGGCTGCGGCTGCGCCGGCGCACGCCCCCGCCGCCGGGATCGCGCTTCGCACTCGGCCCGCGCCGCTTCGTTCTGCGCGGGAGTGACGCCGCCGAGGCGCCGGCGCGCGACCTCGTCTGTCTGGTGGAGGAGATCAAGCCATGAGCGGTCCGATACTCGCCTTGCGTCAGGCGGTCATGACGCGTTTCGCCGAGGATGCTGATCTCGCCGAGGCGATGGGCGGCGCGGTGCATCTCTACGACGAACCGCCGCGCGCGGCGCCTGCGATCTACGCGGTCTTCGGTGACGCGCAAGTGCGTGACTGGCCCGGCGACTTGCAGGAGGCGCACGAGCACGATCTGCGCATCATCATCTGGGCGAGACCGGGCTCGCGGGCGAGCGCGCTGATCGCGGCCGATCACATGGCGGAGGCGCTGCATGACGCGCCGCTGACACTCACCGATCACCGGCTGATCAATCTGCGCGTCGTCTCCTGCGCAATCGGACGCGATGAGCGATCCGGGCTGGGGCGGGCGGAATTGCGGCTGCGGGCGGTGACGGAGCGCCTGTGAGCGCGATCGTATCGGAATTCAGGGAGAGACGGGATGGCGGCAAAGAAAGGCAAGGATCTTCTGGTGAAGATCGCGGATGGCGGCGGTTTCGCCACGGTGGCGGGATTGCGCGCGCGGCAGATCAGTTTCAATGCCGAGCCCGTCGACGTGACCCATGCGGATTCCGCCGGGCGATGGCGGGAATTGCTCGCGGGCGCGGGCATGCGCCGGGCCTCGATCGCGGGATCGGGGGTTTTTCGCGATGCGCAATCGGATGCGCTGATGCGGGGGCTGTTCTTCGATGGGGGGATCGGTGATTTCGAGATCGTAATCCCTGATTTCGGCGTGATCACCGGCGCCTTCCAGATCGTCGCGCTGGAATATCGCGGCGATCACGCGGCGGAAGTGACCTTCGACATGGCACTCGAATCGGCGGGCGCGCTGGCGTTCCAGGCTGTGTGAGGAGGCGGGGATGATCAATCGCAGACGCGGTGAGGCCGAACTCGTGCTTGGCGAGCAGCGCTATCGGCTGTGCCTGACGCTCGGCGCGCTGGCCGAGCTCGAGGCGGCTTTCGGGGTCGATGATCTCGCGAGCCTCGCCGAGCGCTTCAATACGGGGCAGCTGGCGGCGGGGGATGTCATCACCATCCTCACCTGTGCCCTGCGCGGGGGCGGACACACCATGACCGAGGCGGATGTGGCGGTATTGCACGGGCCGGACGGGGTCGGCCCGCTGGTGGAGGGCGCCCTCGCGGCGCTCGAAGCCGCATTCGGGGTCGACGCGCCAAACCCTCCGCAAGCGCAGACGGTATGAGCGCCGCGCCGGCGCCGTTTCCGTGGGATGCGGCGCTGCATTACTGCCTCACCCGTCTGCGCTGGACGCCGGAAAGCTTCTGGCACGCGACGCCGCGCGAACTCGCAGCCGCCCTCGGTGATGCGGGCGGAGCGTTACCGCCGACACGGGCCGAGCTCGCGATGCTGATGCAGGCGCATCCCGACGCGTGCAGCTGATCGACGAAGGAGAAATGATCATGGATCCCACCTTGCGCCCCGGCGACGAGCGGCTCGAACTGCGCCGGCAGATCGACGAGACCGAGCGTCTGCGAGAGATATCCGAGCGGCTCGGCACGACGCTGGAACAGAGCTTCGCGCGCGGCAACGCGGAAGGCGGGCGGTTCGACCGCACGCTCCAGCGCATGCAGCGCTCGCTGACGGGGTTCGTCACGCGGATGGCGCAGGCGCCTTTGCGCAGCCTGATCCAGCGCGGTGTCGGCGCCTTGCTGGGTGGGTTCGGTCAGGGCGGTGCGCAGGCCTTCGCCAATGGCGGGGTGATCGCGCAGGGGCGCGTGATGCCCTTCGCCCAGGGCGGCATTGTCGCAGCGCCGACATATTTTCCGATGCGCGGCGGGACGGGGCTGATGGGGGAGGCGGGGCCGGAGGCGATCATGCCGCTCGCGCGCGGCCCGGATGGGCGGCTCGGCGTTGCCGGCGGCGGGGGCGAGCGACCGGTCTCGGTGACGGTGAACATCTCGACGCCGGATGCGGCGTCCTTCCGCCGCTCGGAGAGCCAGGTCGCCGCGACGCTCGCCCGGGCCGTGGCCCGGGGGCGCCGCGCGACGTGAGCGCTCAGGCCGCCTTTTCGAGCATGGCGGCGATCTCGTCCTTGAGCTGGAGGCGCTTGCGGCGCATCTCCTGCTCGACTTCCTCGCTGGTGGGCTCGACGCGGGTCTCGACCCGGTGAATCGCCCGGTTCACCTCGTGATACTCGTCGGCGAGTTTGGCGAAATGGGCGTTGGACACCTTCAGATCGTGGATCTGCTGCGCATTGTCGGGAAATTCCTCGGCCAGCTCGTGCGGGACGTGGCTCATCGTTTTCTCCTTCTTCGAAAGCCTTCCTCCCCAACCAACCGGATTCGCCGTGACCGCGCCTTGAGAATTGTCAAAGGTGGGCGCGGCGCGAGCGGTTGCGAGGTGCTTGCGCATGTGGCATGCAGCCTAAAATTGCTGGTTTGGGGGCGCTGTATGCTGGAAAAGTATGTTTATTACGCAGAACTCCAACATCTGGCGCGTCAGCATGTCGCCTCCAAGGCAAACCATATGGATGCCAGATATGATCGGATCGCATTTCCAGGTGTGACACTCTCATCGATCTCGGAAGAGGCCTTGATCGAAGCGGATGAGGAATGGCCGAAACACCATCGCATGTCTCCCCATGGGGGCTTCGGAAATCGGTTTCGTTGGGCAGAGGTTTTCAGGAAATTTCAATATCGTCCTTCATTCTTCAACCTGGCGGTTTGGCAAAAGCTTGACTCGGGCACGACGGTACTGCAGGCACTTGCGCTCGGTAGGCCTTCGCGTGGAAAGTCACACCTGACGATCCATGCTTTCGAAAAGTGCTTTGCGCCCTATGAACTGAAGCACGTTTCGCTGTTGATCTTGTCTTGTGCAAACGAGTATGCGAAACTTTTAGGTGCATCGCGGGTTTTGATCAAAGAGGCTCTCCATGAGCCGGTCTATCTGCAGCATGGGTTCACACGGTATCAGCTGCCGCGGTTGAACCGCACTTTCTTGAGTAGGGATGTGTCATGATGGCAAAGAGAAAAGCACTGGCAGAGATGGTAACGGCGGATGCCGACCTCCTGTCCGACGCGATCGAGCGCGCTCGCGCGCGTGCCCGCGAAGTGCATGCCGTCTGCACACATACGATGATCGACGAGGTCGACGGCGCGCTCTGGGGCAACTGGGGTGATGAAGAAGGCAATGTCATGATCATGGACAAGGACATTCTCGCGGATAGCGACCCGTTCGACCACGACGATCTCTTCGCGGATGCCGCCTGACAGCATCCGGCGGACCCGATTTTCATGAAAGCCTCGGCATTGCCGGGGCTTTTTTCGTTTTTACTCCCGGAGGTAACGGCATGCTCCAGAGCTTCCATGAAATCGCGTTTCCCTTCTCCGTGGCGCGCGGTGTGCGGGGCGGGCCGGTGCGGCGCACGGATGTGGTGACGCTGGCATCGGGGGCGGAGAGCCGTAATGCGCGCTGGGCGCGTTCGCGCCGGCGCTACGACGCCGGGCTCGGGGTGCGCAGCCTCGATGATTTGTATGCGGTGATCAGCTTCTTCGAGGAGCGGCGCGGGCGGTTGATCGGTTTTCGGCTGCATGATCGCACCGATTGCCGTTCCGGCCCGCCCGGCGCCGTGCCCGGCCCCGCCGACCAGCCTCTGGGGACGGGTGACGGGGAGACCACCACCTTTCAGATCACCAAGACCTATGGCGGCGGTTTCGCACCCTATACTCGCATGATCGTGAAGCCGGTCGCGGGCAGCGTGCGCGTCGCGCGCGATGGTGACGAGCTGGTGCAGGACGTCGATTTCGTGGCCGATTCCACGACCGGTCAGGTGACGCTGCTCGCCCCGCCGGCACAAGGCGCGGTGCTGACGGCGGGATATGCCTTCGACGTGCCCGTACGCTTCGACACGGATGCGCTCGATATCGACCTCTCCGCCTTCGAGGCCGGCGGCGTGCCGCATGTGCCGATGGTGGAGATCGTCCCCTGACAAGCGGGACACGCCCGACACGGACCGAGAAAGACATTCCATGCGACAGATCGACGAAAACCTCGCCGCGCATCTCGCGGCGGGGGTGACGAGCCTTTGCCGTTGCTGGCGGCTGATCCGCCGCGACGGCGTGATCATGGGTTTCACCGACCATGACGCGGATCTCGCCTTCGACGCCACCACCTTCCAGGCCGGTACGGGCCTCGACGCCGCCGAGGCGACGCAGGAGCTCGGTTTTGCGGTTTCGGGCGGTGACGTTGCCGGGGCGCTGATGTCCGGCGGTATTCTGGAGGAGGATGTCGAGGCGGGGCTCTACGACGATGCGGGTATCGAGTTCTGGCTGGTGAACTGGCAGGATCCCGGCGAGCGCCTCCTGATCGATCTCTTTCACGTGGGCGAGATCCGGCGTGCGGATGGTGCTTTCGTCATGGAATTGCGCGGGCTCGCCCATCGCCTCGACGAGGAGAGCGGGCGGCTCTATCGCGCGGCCTGCTCGGCCGATCTCGGCGATGCGGCCTGCGGACTGACGATCACGCCGGTCACGGCGAGCGTGACGGCGGGCACGGACGGGCTGCATCTCACGCTGAGCGGGATAGGGGGGCAGGCGGAAGGCTGGTTCAGCGGCGGCAAGCTCGTCTTCACGAGCGGCGCGAATGCCGGTTTCGCCGTCGAGATCCGCAGCCACGGGGCTGATGGTGCGGTTGCGTTATGGCAGCGCGCGCCGCGCCCCGTCGCGTCGGGCGATGCGGTGACGCTGACGCCCGGCTGCGACAAGACCTTCGGCACCTGCCGAGCCAAATTCGGCAATGTCGTGAACTTTCGCGGCTTCCCGCATATGCCCGGCAACGATTTCATCCTGCGTGTGCCGCGTCAGGGCGAGCCGGGGCTCGATGGCGGGAGCCTGTTCCGATGAGCCCGCAGGACGCAGCCGTCATCGCCGCCGCGCGCAGCTGGATAGGCACGCCCTATCGGCATCAGGCGTCACTGCGCGGTGTGGGCTGCGATTGTCTCGGCCTGATACGTGGCGTCTGGCGCATGGTGATGGGCAGTGAGCCCGAGCATCCCGGTGCCTACCGACCCGATAGGGCCGAGGCGGGCGGGAAGGAGCGGCTACTCGCCGCTGCCGCGCGACATCTGATCCCCGCTGACGGACTGGGTCCGGGGCGTGTCCTGATCTTCCGCTGGCGCGACGGGCTTCCAGCCAAGCATTGCGCTATTGCGACGGGCGATGCGCGGATGGTCCATGCCCATGACGGTGCCTGCGTCGCGGAGGTCGCGCTCAGCGGTTGGTGGCGGCGCCATCTCGCCGCGAGCTTCGTCTTTCCGCCATTCGTGCCGCTCGCCCGTGGTGAAGAGCCCGCCCATCGTGAAGAGGATGCGCATCGATGACCACGATGATCCTGCAAACCGCCGGTCAGGCTCTCGGCGGCGCCGTGGCCGGCCCGGTCGGCGCCATGCTCGGGCAGACGCTCGGTTCGCTGGCCGGGTCGGCGATCGACAGCGCGCTGTTCGCCACGCATGAATACCGTGTCGTGGAAGGGCCGCGCCTCGCCGAGATGCAGGGGCTCGCTTCCAGCGAGGGCGCGCCGATCCCGCGTGTCTACGGGCGCGCCCGCATCGGCGGGCAATTGATCTGGGCGACGCGCTTCGAGGAGCAGGTCGACGTCACCGTGGAGCGCACCGGGCGACAGGGCGGAAAGGGGTTCTTCCGCAACGCCGGTGGCGGTGGTGGCGGCTCCACCGTGACCACCAAGGAAGTGCGCTACTCGTACCATGCCAATCTCGCGATCGGCCTGTGCGAGGGGCCGATCGCCTTCGTGCGCCGCGTCTGGGCCGATGGCCGGGAGGTCGATCTGACGCAGATCACCATGCGCGTGCATCGTGGCGGCGCGAATCAGCAGCCCGACGCGCTGATCGTGGCCAAGGAGGGAGCAGGACGCGCCCCGGCCTATCGCGGGCTCGCTTATGTCGTCTTCGAGCGCCTGCCTCTGGCCGATTACGGTAACCGCGTGCCGCAGTTTTCCTTCGAAGTGGTTCGCCCGGGCGAGGGCATCGGCGCGATGATCCGTTCCGTCTGTCTGATCCCGGCTGCGACGGAATTCGGCTATGATCCGACCCCCGTCATGCAGGTGATCGGTCCCGGCGAGACGCGCCCCGACAACCGGCACCAGTTCCAGGCGCGCTCCGATATCCGCGCTTCGCTCGATGCGCTGCAACGGCTGTGCCCGAAGCTCGAGAGCGTCTCGCTCGTGGTTTCCTGGTTCGGTGACGATCTGCGGGTCGGCTCGTGCAGCATCGCGCCGCGTATCGATATCCGCAACAAGCAGACGCAGGGCCGCGTCTGGTCCGTGGCGGGGCTAGACCGCAATACGGCCCGGCTCGCCTCCCTCCATCAGGGCCTCCCCGCCTATGGTGGGACGCCTTCGGATGCGAGTGTCGTTGCGCTGATCCAGCATCTCAAGGCGCGCGGCCTGAAGGTGACGCTCTATCCCTTCATCATGATGGATATCCCCCACGGAAATGCGCTGCCGGATCCGCATAGCGGCACGACCGGGCAACCACCCTATCCGTGGCGGGGCCGGATCACCTGCGATCCCGCGCCCGGTGCGCCGGGCAGTGTCGACGGCACTGCGAGTGCGGCGGCGCAGGTGGCGAGTTTCTTCGGCAGCGCGGTTCCCGGTGCATCGGAATGGAGCCTGCGGCGACAGATCCTGCATTATGCCGGTCTCGCGGTGCAGGCGGGCGGTGTCGATGCCTTCGTCATCGGCTCGGAGATGATCTCGCTGACGCGTATTCGCTCCGGGCCGGGTCAATACCCGGCGGTTGGCGCCTTCATGAACCTCGCGCAGGATGTGCGCGCCATTCTCGGTTCGGCGACCCGCATCACCTATGCCGCCGACTGGACGGAATACGGCGCGCATGTGCGCGACGGCGGCGACGAGTTGCGCTTCCCCCTCGATCCGCTTTGGGCGCATCCCGCCATCGACGCGATCGGGATCGATTACTATCCCCCGATCTCCGACTGGCGCGAAGGCGGCGATCATCTCGATGCGGCGCTCGCGCGCAGCGTCTACGATGTCGATTACCTGTGCGAGCGGCTGGGAGCCGGGGAGGGATTCGACTGGTACTACGCCGATGATGCCGGGCGCGCGGCGCAGGAGCGATTGCCGATCACGGACGGGGCTTATGGCAAGCCCTGGGTGTATCGCGCCAAGGATCTCGTATCCTGGTGGAGCGAGCCGCATGTGGAGCGCGTCGGCGGCGTAGAGATCGGCGCGACGCCCTATACGCCGATGGCCAAGCCGATCTGGCTGACCGAGATCGGAATTCCCGCCGTCGACAAGGGGGCAAACCAGCCCAACGTCTTTCCCGACATGAAATCGTCCGAGGGCGCCTTCCCGCATTTCTCCCGCCGTGTACGCGACGACCTCGCCCAGGCGGCGGGCGTGGAGGCGATCATCCGGCGTTTCGATCCCGCCCATCCCGCCCACGATCCCGCGCATAACCCGCTCTCACCGGTCTATGGCGGGCCGATGGTCGCGCCGGAAAGCCTCGCCGTGTGGGCCTGGGATGCGCGGCCTTACCCCGCCTTTCCGGAATTCGAATCGGTCTGGGCGGATGGTGCGAATTACGAGACGGGGCATTGGGTGACCGGGCGGCTGGAGGGGCTCGATCTCGCGACGCTGATCCGCAAGGTGCTCGATGATTACGGGGTTTCGCTACCCCTCGATATCGCCGCTGACGGGTTCGTCGAAGGGTTCGTGATCGATCGCCCGATGTCGCCGCGCGCGGCGCTGGAGCCGTTGTTGCGTGCCTTCGGTGTCGACCTCGCCGCGACAGGCGGTGTGTTGCGCTGGCGCGGGCGTGGCGGGCGGGTGGTAGCCAGCATCGATGCGGGTATGCTCGTCGATGAGGAGGAAGCGCCGCTGATGCGCCATGTCCGCGCGCAGGAGACGGAGCTGCCGCGCGAAATCGTCATGGGCTTCACCGATTCCTGGGGAGAGATGCGTCGAGCAGCCGCTTCCTCGCGGCGCCTCGCCGGGGCGAGCCGACGGGAAGTGCGGCTCGACCTCGCCGCCGTCATGACGCGCGGACAGGCGGGGCGGCTTTGCGATATCATGCTGCAGGATGCCTGGGCGGCAAGGGACGGGGCGCATTTCGCGCTCGGTCCGGCGGCGATCGCCTATGAGGTCGGCGACATCGTCGAGATACCGGGGCTTGCCGGCCCGCGCCTGCATCGCATCAGCCGCATCACCGACGGGGCCGAGCGCCGGATCGAGACCCGCGCCGTCGAGCCCGCCCTGTTCGAGACGCCCGGCGCCCGGATCGCGTCCGCGCGCCGCAGCCCGCCCGCATCGCCCGGCCAGCCCTTCGTCACCGTGCTCGACCTGCCCGTCAGCCAGGGCGAGCCGCCCGTGCTGCAATATCTCGTCGCCTATGCCGATCCCTGGCCCGGCGCGCTCGCCCTGTGGCGCTCGATCGATGGCGAGGGCTTCGACCCTTCCGGCTTCGTCTCCGCCGCTGCGCAGATCGGCTTCACCGATACCGCCTTCGGGCCGGGGCCGCTCTGGCGCTGGGACCGGGTCAACGCGCTCGAGGTGACCCTGCGCGCCGGCGCGATCGCCGCAACCGGCGAAAACGCGGTGCTCGGTGGGGCGAATACCTTCGCGCTGGTCGGCCCGGATGGCGTCTGCGAGATCATCGCGGCGGCGCAAGCCGAACTCGTCGGCGAGAACCGCTATCGCCTGACGCATTTCCTGCGCGGCCTCGCCGGCAGCGAGGCGACGGCGTCGCGCGATCTCGCACCGGGTGCGACGCTCGTGCGGCTCGACGAGACGGTGGTGCCGCTCGCATCGGGGCTCTCTGAACTCGGGCGGCAATGGCAATACCGCATCGCCCCGATCGGGCGCGATCATGCCGATGAAGCGGCATTGCCTTTCGAGGCGCAGGCCTCGCGCCTCGCCCTGAAGCCGCTCGCGCCCGTGCATGTCCGCCTGAAGCGCGTCGCGGACGGTATCGCGATCAGCTGGATCCGGCGCGGGCGGATCGAGGCGGATGCCTGGGAGCCGGTGGAAATCCCGCTCGGCGAGGATGGCGAGCGTTACGCTCTCGAGATCATGGACGGCGCCACGCTCAAGCGGCGCATCGCCGTCAGCGAGCCGTTCTGTCTCTATCCGCAAGCCGATGAGATCGCCGATTTCGGTGCGCCGCGCGAGAGCCTCGATCTGCGCGTGATGCAGATCAGCGCCAGCGTCGGTGACGGATTTCCCTTTGAGGGCTCGCTCCCCATCACGCCGGGCTGAAGCCCGCACTCATTTCCCATTTCAGACCGAGGAACCCGCCATGAGCCTCACACCTCATCTGGCGCTGCCGCTGCTCGCGGCGGCACAGGCGCAAAAGCACGTCACCCACAACGAAGCGCTCGCGCTGATCGATGCGCTCGCGCAGATATCGATCGATGCGCGTTTCGTCACCGCGCCCCCCGTCGAACCGAATGCCGGAATGCGGGTGATCGTCGGGGCGCAGGCGAGCGGGGTTTTCGCCGATCACGAGGGGATGATCGCCTGGTATGATGCGGGCGCGTGGCGCTTCATCACGCCGAAGGCCGGGTTCCTCGCCTATGATGCGGGCGACGGGGCGCTGCTCATGCATGACGGGGCCGCATGGCGCGATCTCGAGGATCTGATCGCCTTTCCCGAGATCTACGAGCAGCTCGGCATCGCCACGGCGCCGGATGCGCAGAACCCCTTCGCGGCGAAGCTCAACGCGGCGCTGTTCGCTGCGCGCGAGACGGGGGAAGGGGGCAACGGCGATCTGCGGCTCGTTCTGAATAAAGAGGAAGCGGGCAATACGGGCGGATTCCTGTTCCAGCGCGGCTGGTCGGCGCGGGCGGAATTCGGGCTTTTGGGCAACGATGACTTCAGCCTCAAGGTCAGCCCGGACGGTGCGATCTGGCAGGACGCGCTCATGGTCGATCGCGCGACCGGCGCAGTCAGCTTCCCGCGCGGGGCGGCGCGGGCCGAGACCGCGATCTTCACCACAGACGGCACATGGACGAAACCCGCCTGGGCGAAGACGGTCATCATCGAGGCGATCGGCGCCGGCGGCGGGGGCGGATCGGGTGCTGTCGGCGATGACGCCTCGCCGCGCTACGGGGGCGGCGGAGGTGGCGCGGGCGCGGTGTCGCGGTTGACGCTGCTCGCAGCCGAGATCGGCGAAAGCCTCGCGATCACGATCGGGCAGGGCGGCGCGGGTGCGGCGGGCGTATTCGATAACGGCGAGACGGACGGGCTCGCGGGAAGCGATGGCGGCGACACGCTCGTCAGCGATGACGGGACGAGCCTGCTCGTCGCCAGCGGAGGCAAGGGCGGTGCAGGCGGTTCGATCCAGATACAGGCGCCCGCGCGCGGCGGGCTCGGGCATCAGCAATACGGCAATGCCGGAGCAGCGGCGGCTCGGGACATGGTGATGCCCGGTGCCGATGGCCCTTGCGGCGAAGGTCCGGGCGGCGGCGGGGCCGGCGGGGCAATCGATAGCGATGGGACGCGTGTATCCGGGGGAGACGGCGGTTCGGGCCACGCGATCGGGGGCGCCTCGCGGTTGGCGCCGGGTGGAGATGGCGGCGGACCGGGCAACGGCGCCGGTGGAGGCTGGGGCAAGGGCTGGGATCGCGGAGCCGGCGGTGGCGGCGGCGGCGGTGGTGGCGGCGGATCCGCAGCCAATGGCGGCGATGGCGGCCCCGGTGGCGGTCCCGGAGGTGGCGGCGGAGGCGGGGGCGGCTCGCGCAACGACACGACATCGGGCGCCGGCGGTGATGGTGCCGATGGCGAATTGCGCGTGCTGGTGCTCGGGTGAGCTACGGTCGCGCGTTCTCGCCCGATAACCGGCAAACGATTGAGGTGATCACGCGTCCGCCCGCTGGCCGGCGCGGCGGTGGGTGATCATCTCGGCGAGGATCGAGAGCGCGATCTCCTCGGGTGTGATCGCGCCGATATCGAGGCCCGCCGGGGCGGCGAGGTTCTCGAAGCGATCCGCCGGCACGCCATCGGCTGCGAGCCGCTCGCGCAAGGCAGCGACCTTGGCGCGGGAGCCGACGAAGGCGGTGTAATTCGCCGGCGCCGTGAGAGCAGCGCGTAGCGCCGCCTCGTCGCCGCGTCCCTGCGTGGAGACGACGATGTAGCGCGCGCCGTTGCTTATCCCGTCGATCGTGAATCCCTCGACGAGCCGGGCATGGGCTGGCATGGCGGCATGGTCGCTCGCCGGGGCGCAGGCGGTGACGGCGAAGCCGAAGCGCGGGGCGAGATCGGCGAGCGCGAGGGCGACGGGGCTCGCGCCGCAGATGACGAGTTCCGGGCGCGGCAGGACGGGCTCGATGAAGATGTCCATCGTGCCCTTGCTGGGGCACATGTTGCGCGCATAGGCCACCCCCTCGCGTTCTTCGCCGGCAGCGACGCCGCGCGCCGAGAGCACGTCCTCGGGCTGGACCGAGATCAGCCGCGGCTTGCCGTCTGCGAGCGCCTCGCGAGCCGCGCGCAACACGGCGCCGCGGGCGCAGCCACCGCCGATCCAGCCCGCCGAGAGCGAGCCGTCGGCGCCGATTACCGCCTTCGCCCCCGCCTTCGCGGCGGTGACGGAAACCGTGCGCACCACGGTGGCGAGGGCGAAGGCCTCGCCGGCGGCCTTGAGCGCGTTGACGCGTTCGAGAATGTCGGTGTCGCCGGTCATGGGTCTACAGCCTCGTCAGTTCAGGTTCGAGATCGGCCAGCGATTGCAGGGTGTTGGCGGCGGCGAACAGATCGAGATGCGGCAAGGCCGCCGCCATGCCGCGCGCCACCGGCTCGTAATCCTTCCAGCCCTTGAGCGGGTTGAGCCAGATAATGCGGCAGCCGCGCTGCTTCAGACGGGCGAGTTCCGCGCCGATCAGCTCCGGCGGGTCGGTGTCATAGCCGTCGGAAAGGATGATCACCACGCTGCGGCCCGAAACCAGGCGCTTGGCGTAGTTGCGGTTGAATATGGCAAGATTACCGCCGATCCGCGTGCCGCCGCCGAAGCCCTGTGCGAGCAGCGACAGCCGCGCCAGCGCGCGCAGGGCGTCGCCGTCGCGCAGCGCATCGGTGATGCGCACGAGGCGAGTGTGGAAGAGATAGGCGTCGGTCTCGCCATCGGCCTGCATCAGCCCCTTGAGAAAGGCGAGGAAGATGCGGGCATAGAGCGCCATCGAGCCGGACACGTCGAGAATCGCGGTGATCCGGGCCGGTCGCTCGGGGCGCTTGCGGCGATAGAGCCGCAAGGGCTCGCCGCCCGTGGCGATCGAGGCGCGGGTGATGCGGCGCAGATCGAGGCTCTCGCCGCGTCGATCGGCGCGCTTGCGGCGCGAGCGGCGGTCGCGGATGGCGCGGGCGATGCGCGTCGCGACCTGCTCGGCGGCGGCGATATCCTGTGGTGTTACGAGTTGACGCAAATCGATCTGCATCAGATTGCGCATCCGCGCCGCCACGAGCCGCCCCTCACCCTCATGCGCGGCCTCGCCATCGCCGTCATCATCCGACGTTTCCGGGCGATCCCCCACCGATCCCGAAAGTCCTTCGACCTCCTGCGCGCGATGCTGGTTTCGCGCCCCCGTGCGCTCGCCCGGGCCCACCGAGACGCGCTCGCGCCCGCCATTGCGCCAATAGGCGTCGAAGAGATCGTCGAAACGGGCGAATTCCTCGCGGTCCCCGCAGCAGAGCGCTTTGAGCGCGAGTCGTGCCTCGTGCGGATCCTGCGCCTCGACCTGCGTGAGCGCTTCCAGCGCCGCGGCGGTCTCGGACGGGCCGAGGCGCAGGCCGCCATCGCGCAGATGGGCGATGAAACCCGCCATGCGCGCAGCCGGGCCGGGCGCCCGCGCGGGAAAGCGGGTGATCGCCATCACGCGGCCTTCCCGGCGAGGCGCTGGGCGACTTCCAGCGGCAGGGCGTCGCGGTCGCGGCGGGTCTTGAGCAGGGTGACGAGGCTCGCCTGCAAGGCCGCCGGGTCGCTGGTGATGTCGTTGACGCCGAGCCCCGCGAGCGCGGCGGCGAAGTCGAGCATCTCGGCGATGCCGGGCTTCTTCTCCAGATCCTCCTTGCGTACCGATTGCACGAAACCGACGATCTGCCCCATCAGCGCCGCCTCGATATCGGGGCGATGTGCGGCCAGAATCGCGATCTCGGTGGCCCGGTCAGGATAATCCACGTAGGAATAGATGCAGCGCCGGCGCAGCGCATCGGAGAGGTCGCGCGTGCCGTTCGAGGTGAGGATCGCCAGCGGGCGGGCGGTCGCGGTGATGGTGCCGAGCTCGGGGATGGTGATCTGGAAATCGGAGAGGATTTCCAGAAGATAGGCCTCGAATTCCTCATCCGCCCGGTCGATCTCGTCGATCAGCAGAACCGGCGGCTCGTCCTGCCGGATGGCCTGGAGCAGGGGGCGCTCCAGCAGAAATTCCTCCGAGAAGACGCGCGCCTCCATGCCCGACCCCGCCTCTCCGGCCTCGGACGCTGCGCGGATGGCCAGCAGCTGTCGCTGGTAGTTCCATTCATAAATGGCATGGCCCGCATCCAGCCCCTCATAGCATTGGAGCCGGATGAGCTTTGCCTCGCGGATGGCGGCGAGCACGCGCGCGATCTGCGTCTTGCCCACGCCGGCGGCGCCTTCGAGCAGGAGCGGGCGGCCGAGCGTGATCGACAGATGCAGCGCCATCGCGAGATCGTCGGATGCGACATATCCCGCCTGCGCCAGATCCTGCTGCAGATCGCGCCATTCGGCCATGGTTGAAACCTCCCGGCTTCGCGTGATGGTAATCGTGCCCGTGACCGCCCCGCCATTGCGGCGGAGCGGTCCTTGCGGGGGATGGGCGGCGTTGCCCGCTCAGCCGTGCAGGCCGAGCGTGTTCGCCGTCTTCCAGATACGCCAATGATCATGCGGCATGTGCGTCTGGGTCAGGCCGAAGGTCCGGAACGCGTCATGCACCGCATTGGAGAAGGCCGGCACGCCGCCGACATTGGGGCTCTCGCCCACACCCTTCGCCCCGATCGGATGATGCGGGGAGGGGGTCTCCGTGTGATCGGTGACGTAATTGGGCGTCTCCCATGCCGTGGGCAGGAAGAAGTCCATCAGGGTGCCGGTCTTGACGTTGCCCATCTCGTCATAGGCGATCTCCTGGCCCATGGCGATGGCGAGCGCCTCGGTGAGGCCGCCATGCACCTGCCCCTCGATCACCATCGGGTTGATGCGCGTGCCGCAATCATCCAGCGCGTAGAACTGGCGGATATCGGCCACGCCCGTATCCACGTCGATATCCATGACGCAGATATAGGCCCCGAACGGGTAGGTCATGTTCGGCGGATCGTAATAGCTGACCGCCTCGAGCCCGGGCTCGACGCCGGGGATCGCCTGATTGTACGAAGCATAGGCGATCTCGGCCATGGTCTTGAAGCGCTCGGGCGCGCCCTTGACCACGAAACGGTCGACATCCCATTCGAGATCGTCGTCATGCACTTCGAGCAGATAGGCCGCGATCATCTGCGCCTTCGCCCGGATCTTGCGGCCCGCGAGCGCCGTCGCGGCCCCCGCCACCGGGGTGGACCGTGATCCGTAGGTGCCGAGCCCGTAGGGCGCGGTATCGGTGTCACCTTCCTCTACGGTGATCTTGTGGGCGGGGATGCCGATCTCCGAGGCGAGGATCTGCGCGAAGGTGGTGGCGTGGCCCTGGCCCTGGCTGATCGTGCCGAGCCTTGCGATCGCCGATCCGGTGGGGTGGATGCGGATCTCGCAGCTGTCGAACATGCCCATGCCGAGAATGTCGCAATTCTTGACCGGTCCGGCGCCGACGATCTCCGTGAAGAAGGTCAGGCCGATCCCCATCAGCTTGCGGGTCTCGCCACGCTTGAAGGCCTCCAACCGCTCCGCCTGCTCCTTGCGCAGGCCTTTGTAATCGACGGCTTCGAGCGCCTTGTCCCAGGCGGTGTGGTAATCGCCGGAATCGTATTCCCAGCCGAGCGCCGAGTGATACGGAAACTGCTCCTTCCTGATGAAGTTGATCCGGCGCAACTCGGCTGCATCCATGCCGAGCTTCATCGCGAGCACCTCGATCATGCGCTCGATGAAATAGGCCGCCTCGGTCACGCGGAAGGAGCAGCGATAGGCCACGCCGCCGGGCGCCTTGTTGGTATAGACACCGTCCACGCCGACATAGGCGACGGGGATGTCGTAGGAGCCGGTGCAGATATGGAAGAAGCCGGCGGGATACTTGGTCGGGTCGGCGCAGGCGTCGAAAGCGCCGTGATCGGCGGTGACGTGGCACCACAGCCCGGTGATCTTGCCGTCCTTCGTCGCCGCGATCTTGCCCTGCATCCAGTAATCGCGGGCGAATGCCGTGGCCATGAGATTCTCCATCCGGTCCTCGATCCACTTCACCGGCTTGCCGGTGACGATGGAGGCGACGATGGAGCAGACATAGCCGGGATAGACGCCGACCTTGTTGCCGAAGCCGCCGCCGATATCGGGGGAGACGACGCGGATATTGTGCTCGTCGATGCCTGAGAGCAGCGAGGCGACGGTGCGCACCACATGCGGCGCCTGGAAGGTGCCGTAGAGGGTGAGCTTGCCGTTGATCTTGTCCATCGAGGCGACGCAGCCGCAGGTCTCGAGCGGGCAGGGATGGGTGCGATGGTAATAGACCATCTCCTCCGCCACGACTTCGGCGGAGGAGATCACCTCCTCGGTGGCGGCCTTGTCGCCCTCTTCCCATAGGAAGATGTGGTTGTGATGCCGGCGCGGCCCGTGGGCGCCTTCCTTCGCATCGGCGATATCCTCGCGCAGCACCGTGGCGCCCTCTTCGAGCGCCTTGAACGGATCGGTGATGACGGGAAGATCCTCGTATTCCACCTCGACGAGTTCGATCGCGTCTGCCGCGACATAGCGGTCGCGCGCCACCACGAAGGCGACTTCCTGGCCCTGGAACAGCACCTTGCCGTCGGCGAGTACCATCTGCTTGTCGCCGGCGAGCGTCGGCATCCAGTGCAGGCCGAGCGGCTCCAGATCTTTGGCGGTCAGCACCGCGATCACGCCCGGCAGGGCGAGGGCGGCTTCCGCGTTGATCGACTTGATGCGGGCATGGGCATAGGGCGAGCGCACGAAATCGCCGAACAGCATGCCCGGCAGCTTGATGTCGTCGACGTAATTGCCCTTGCCCTGGGTGAAGCGGGCATCCTCGACGCGCTTGCGCTTGCAGCCGAGGCCCTCGAGTTTGGCGACGCGTTCTTCGCGATTGGGGGTCATGTCGTTCATTATGCGACCTCCTCAGGGGTCTTGACCGCGTCATCGGCTGTCGCGTCGCGCCCGTTCATGATGGCGGCGGCGGCGAGGATCGCCTTGACGATGTTCTGATAACCGGTGCAGCGGCAGAGATTGCCGGCCATGCCGAAGCGGACTTCCTCCTCGGTCGGATCGGGATTCTCCTGCAAGAGCCGCCAGGCGCGGGTGATCATGCCGGGCGTGCAGAAGCCGCATTGAAGCCCGTGATGCTCGCGGAACATCTCCTGGAGCACATGCATGCCCTCGGGGCTCGCGAGCCCCTCGATCGTGGTGATGGTCGCCCCCTGCGCCTGTGCGGCGAAGAGTGTGCAGGCCTTGACGGATTTTCCGTTCAGATCGACCGTGCAGGCGCCGCAATGCGAGGTCTCGCAGCCGATATGCGGGCCGGTGATGTCGAGCCGCTCCCGCAAGACGTGAATCAGCAATTCACGCGGCTCGCACAGGGTTTCGACCTGCTCGCCGTTGATGGTGAGTGTCAGATGCATCTTTTCAGCCATGTCGTCCTCCCCGCTCAGGCGCGTTCGAGCGCGCGTGCGATGGCGCGGCGCAGGATCACGCCGGCGACGTGTTTCTTGAATTCCACCGGGCCGCGATTGTCCTCGGTCGGATCGATATCGGCGAGCATCGCCGCGACCGCTTTCTCGACCGCCTCGCCGGTCCCGTCGCTGCCCTTCAGCGCATCGCCGGCGGCTTGCGAGAAGCCCGGGATGTCGGAGAGGTTGGTCATGGCGATCGAGGCCGAAGCTATCTTGCCTCCATCCATGCTGATCAGCACCGCCGCCGCAGCCGTGGCGTAATCGCCGATCTTGCGCTTCTGCTTCTCGTAGGCGTAGCCGCCGGAGGGGCGCGCGAAGCTGATCGCGGTGAGGATCTCGTCATCCTCGCGGGCGGTGGTATAGGCCGCCTCGTAGAATTCGCGGGCGGGCACGTCGCGGGCGCCTTCCGGGCCGACGAGGGTGAAGGTCGCGTCGAGGCATTGCATCAGGCCGGGCATGTCGTTGCCGGGATCGCCGTTTGCGACATTCCCGCCGACCGTGCCGCAATAGCGCACCTGCGGGTCGGCGATCTGGAGCGCCGCCTCGCGCAGGATCGGTGCGGCTGCGGCGAGCGCGTCGTCATTGATCAGATCATGCTGGGTGGTCATCGCGCCGATGCGGATCGTCTCGCCGACGCTGATCCCCTTGAGATCGGCCACGTCCTGAAGATCGATCAGATGGGCGATCTCGACCATGCGCAGCTTCATCATCGGGATCAGGCTGTGCCCGCCCGCAATGACGCGCGCCTCGTCGCCATGCTGCGCGATCACGCCGAGTGCGCCGGCAATATCCGTTGGCCGGTGATATTCGAAGGCTGGGGGTATCATGCGACGTGTCTCCTCCCTTGACCGGCGAGGCGCGTTCGGCGCCCGCCCGATACACGCGGCCCGTGCCGCAATCCCGGTTCGTCGAAGCCTCGATGCCCGTCACGGACGTGCTGCGTTCCGCGCATGCTTCGTTGGAACCGTTCCTGTCGGGATAGTGTGGCCGCGCCGCGCGGCGCGCCGTAGTGCAGGCATGAGCGCAGAGCGAAATTTCACGAGATGCGATTGCCCGGCACGAAATGCGATTGTGCGCCGCCGAACGCATTTCATGAAATGCGACCAATTCAGGATAATTATAAATCGTCTGAAGGCAGCTTTTGATTGCGATGCGCCTTCGGCGGTGCATGATCGTGCGATCGGGGCGCGGCGAGGGTATCTGGAGCGTGGGTTCGAACGGGGCAAGCGACGATCCGCGACAGCAGCCGGAGCCCGCCGCATCCGCGAGCGGGCATCGCCTGCGCGGCTGGAGCATCCCCGGAATGCGTGCCGGAAAATCGGCGCGGTGGTTCTCGCATCTGCCGCGCGCCACGGTGGAGATCCCGCGTATCGCCCGGGCGGGGCTCGCGCTGATCTACCCGCCTTCCTGCATTGCCTGTGGCGCCGCGGTTGATCGTCCGCAGGCTCTGTGCGCCGGTTGCTGGTCCACGATCCGGTTCATCGAGCGCCCCTTCTGCGAGCGGCTGGGAACGCCGTTCGCCCTCGATATCGGCGGTACCCTGCATTCACCCACCGCCATCGCCGATCCGCCCGCATTCGCCCGCGCCCGCGCCGTAGCGGCTTATGACGGGGCGGCGCGCTCCCTCGTCCACAAGCTGAAATACAACGACCGCACCGAGTTGTCGGAGGCGCTGGGGCGCATGATGTTGCGCGCAGGCGCCGAGCTCCTCGCCGATGCCGATCTGATCGTCCCGGTGCCGTTGCATCGCTGGCGCTTGTGGCGGCGTCGCTTCAACCAGGCGGCGGCGCTCGCGCAGGTCATCGCGCGCCATGCCGACATCCCCTGTGACATGCAGGCGCTTCGCCGCGTCAAGATCACCCGCAGCCAGGTCGGCCTCACCCGCAGCCAGCGCCGGGACAACCTCTCCGGCGCCTTCCGCGTGACGCCGGGTGCCCGGCTGCGGCTCGCCCAGAAGCGGGTGCTCGTCATCGACGACGTCGTCACCACCGGCTCGACGGCGAATGCCGTGGCGCGGGCGCTTCTGCGTGGCGGTGCGAAAACGGTCGACGTGCTTTCGTTCGCCTGCGTCGTGACGGAGAGCTGAAAATGCTTATATTACAGCTGTGAACGTCGTATCGGAGAAGCCGTATCCATGTCTGAGACCCCGGCCAAGGTCACGATCTATTCCCGCAGCTGGTGCTCCTATTGCGCAGCCGCCAAAGCGCTGCTCTCCAAGAAGGGAGCCGCTTTCGAGGAGATCGACATCGAAGCCGTGCCCGGCGCACGGGACGAGATGCTCGCGCGCGCCGCAGGCCGCACCTCGGTGCCGCAGATCTTCATCGGCGACGCCCATGTGGGCGGGTTCGACGACATTGCCGGGCTGGAGCGTCAGGGCCGGCTGGCGAAAATGCTCGCCGGGGGAGCCTGAACCATGGCCGCAACGATCGTCGCCTGTGTCCAGATGCGCTCGGGGCGCGACCCCGCGAAGAACCGCGACGATGCCGTGCGCTTCGTCGGCGAGGCGGCGGATGCGGGGGCCGTCTTCGTCCAGACGCCGGAAATGACATCGCTGGTCGAGCGCGAGCGCAACCGGCTGTTCGAGAACATCCACCGCCAGGAGGACGACATCACCCTGGCCGCCCTGCGCGAGACGGCGCGGGCGCGCGGCATCACCGTGCAGATCGGTTCGCTCGCCGTACGTGACGGCGACAAGGTCGCCAACCGCGCCTTCCTGATCGATCCGCAGGGCGAGATCGCGGCGCAATACGACAAGATCCACCTTTTCGACGTCGATCTGCCCAATGGCGAGACCTGGCGCGAATCGCGCACCTATACCGGCGGCGAGCGCGCCGTGCTCGCGCGCACCGCCATCGGACGGCTCGGCCTGTCGATCTGCTACGACATCCGCTTTCCCTATCTCTACCGCGCCTATGCGCAGGCGGGAGCCGAGATCATCGGCGCGCCGGCCTGCTTCACGCGCCAGACCGGCGAGGCGCACTGGCACGTCCTCAACCGCGCCCGCGCCATCGAGACCGGCTGCTTCATGATATCCGCCGCGCAGGGCGGACTGCACGAAGATGGCCGCGAATCCTTCGGTCACTCGCTGATCATCGACCCCTGGGGCCGCATCCTCGCCGAGGGCGGGACGGAGCCCGGCGTAATCACCGCCGCGATCGATCTCGAAGACGTCGCCCGCGCGCGCGGACGCGTCCCGAGCCTGCGCCACGACCGGGATGTGGAGATGCAGGTTTTGTGAGCGATTGCCGGGGAGGGTGCCGCGAATTTCGCCATCTCCGCCACTTCCCATGGGTGAAGCGCTGCGACTAAGCTCGGACACGTCATCATCCGGGGAATCTACATGGCCGCTTATGATCTCGCCATCCGCAACGGCACGGTCGCGACCGCGTCGGACGTATTCAGGGCTGATATCGGCATTCGCGACGGCAAGATCGCGGCGATCGCCGATAAAATCAGCGATGCCGCCGAGGAGATCGATGCAGGCGGCCTGCTGGTTCTCCCCGGCGGCATCGATAGCCATGTCCATATCTCCCAGAAACAGGGGGAGGGGATCGTCATGGCCGATGATTTCGCATCTGCCACGGCCTCTGCGGCGGCGGGCGGCAACACGCTGGTCATGCCCTTCGCGCTCCAGGCGCGCGGCACCAGCCTGCGGACCTGTGTCGAGGAATATCGCAAGCTCGCCGAGGGGCAGTGCGTCATCGACACGGCTTTCCACCTGATCATCTCCGATCCGACGCCGGAGGTGCTCGGCCAGGAGCTGCCCGCGCTCCTGAAGGACGGCTACACCTCGTTCAAGGTCTTCATGACCTATGACGATCTCGTTCTGAACGACCGCCAATTGCTCGACGTCTTCGACGTTGCCCGCCGCGAGGGCGCCCTCGTCATGGTGCATGCCGAGGGCTACGACGCCATTCGCTACATGACCGAGAAGCTGGAGCGTGCAGGCGATACGGCGCCGTATTATCACGCCGTATCGCGTCCCGAACTCGTCGAGCGCGAGGCGACGCACCGCGCCATCAGCCATGCCGAACTCGTCGACGTTCCACTGATGATCGTGCACGTCTCGGGCCGCGAGGCGATGGAGCAGATCAGGTGGGCGCAGCAGCGCGGGCTCAAGGTCTATGGCGAGACCTGCCCGCAATACATCTCGCTGACGGCCGATGATCTGCAAGCCGCACAGGGCGGCGACGTGATGAGCGGAGCGAAATACGTCTGCTCACCACCGCCGCGCGAGCGCGAGAGCTGGGACGCGATCTGGGAGGGTATCCGCACCGGCGTGTTCCAGACCTTCTCCTCCGATCATTGCCCCTTCCGCTACGACGATCCGCAGGGCAAGCTCACGCCGAAGGGCCGCAGCTCGTTCCGCTGGGTGCCCAACGGTATTCCCGGCATCGAGACGCGGCTGCCGATCCTCTTTTCCGAGGGTGTCTCGAAGGGCCGCATCAGCCTGCAACGCTTCGTCGAGCTCAGCGCCACCAACCATGCCAAGATCTACGGGCTCTATCCCGGCAAGGGCGCCATCGCGGTCGGCTTCGATGCCGATATCGCCTTGTGGGATCCCGATCGCAAGGAGACGATCCGCCAGGAAATCCTGCATCACGGCGCCGATTACACGCCTTGGGAGGGTTTCGAGGTCACCGGCTGGCCCGTCATGACCATCGCCCGCGGCGAAATCGTCGCCCGCGACGGCAGCGTGACCGCTGCGCCGGGCCGGGGGCGGATCCTCGATCGCGGATTATCCGAATTCGCGAGGCCCTGAAGCAGGATCGCGCGCGCCCCTCACGAAGCATGACCCTTTCCCGCCGCGCTCGGCATTGAGAAATGCCGACGGAGGATGCAGCGCAATCTCCCCTCTCCCTCCGTGGAGAGGGGCCGGGGGTGAGGGGCGGCGCAGAAAAATCACCGCTCTCTCAATGGCATGCGCGTTTTTCAAGGCCAAGCCTGATCCTGATACGCCCCTCACCCCCAACCCCTCTCCACGGCGGGAGAGGGGAGTTCTGGCGCGGCCTTCATCGAGGGGCGGGCCTATCCTGCCACGAGCGGCATCCGGTCACGCGAGCGAGCGATGCAGCACAATCTCCCCTCTCCCTCCGTGGAGAGGGGCCGGGGGTGAGGGGCGGTGCAGAAAAATCA
>JBJHBI010000034.1:0-41803 GCA_050485405.1 Salinarimonadaceae bacterium | reverse complement strand
TACGCCGGGCGCGCTCAGCGTTTCGAAAACGGTGCTGCGCGCTGCGCGGCCCACGCGAATGCGGGGCGGATCACCTTGCGATCAAGTCTTGAATTCTGTTTCGAGTGCCCTGTCGAGGCAGGTTGTGCATAGCCGAAAACCGCTACGAATACCAGTGAAATCGGCGTGATCGGCGAGCCCCGGATCAGGCGCGATCGCCCCCGCGTCGCGCCTCGACGAGATCGCAAGCGGCAACGAAGGCGGCATCTGCGTCGAGCGCGGTGGTGTCGAGGGTGACGGCGTCGTCAGCCGGCTTCAGTGGTGCCTGGGCGCGGTTCATGTCGCGATCGTCGCGCTTGCGGATATCCTCGAGGATGGCGTCGTAATCGACCGCCTCGCCGCGCGCGACGAGTTCCGCATGGCGGCGCCGGGCGCGCTCCTCGGCCGAGGCGGTGACGAAGAGCTTCACCGGGGCGTCGGGGAAGATCACGGTGCCGATATCGCGCCCGTCGAGCACGGCGCCGGGCGGCTCCAGACCGAAGCTGCGCTGACGCTCCAGCAAGGCCTGCCGCACGCGCGGCAGGGCCGAGACGACGGAGGCGGCATCGCCGATCTCGCGTCCACGCAGGCGCGCTTCCTCGATATAGGCGAGGTTGAGCGCGGCGGCTGTGGCGTGCGCGGCCTCCTCGTCATCGAGCGGACGCCCCTTGTCGAGCATGTGGCGCGCCACGGCCCGGTAGAGCAGGCCCGTATCCAGATGGCGCAGGCCGTAAGCCTCGGCGAGGCGCCGGGCGAGCGTGCCCTTGCCGGAACCGGCGGGTCCGTCGATGGCGATGATCAGCGCATCCATGCGATTCACCCCTCCACGATCTCCGCACCGAGCCGGCGCATGACCGGGATGAAATCGGGAAAGCTCGTGGCGATCATCGCGCCGTCATCCACCGCCATGCCCCCGGGCGCGGCGAGGCCGAGGACGAGGAAGCTCATGGCGATGCGGTGATCGAGATGCGTCTGCGCCGTACCACCGCCGGGCGGCGGGGTGCCGTTGCCGGAAACCACGAGATCATCGCCCTCGATGCGATGCGCCACCCCGGCTGCGGCGAGCCCGTCCGCCACGGCCTGGAGGCGATCGCTCTCCTTGACGCGCAATTCGTGCAGCCCCTGCATATGGGTCTCGCCGGTGGCGAAGGCTGCGGCGACTGCGAGGACGGGATATTCGTCGATCATCGCGGGAGCCCGCTCCGCCGGCACCGTGACGCCGCGCAGGGCCGAATGGCGCACCCGCAGATCCGCGACGGTTTCCCCGCCATCCTCGCGCTCGTTCGTCAGGGTGATGTCCGCGCCCATTTCCAGAAGCGTGGTGATCAGCCCCGTGCGCAGGGGATTGGTCATCACGCTCTCGACCACGATGTCGGAACCCGGCGTGATCAGCGCAGCGACGATGGGGAAGGCCGCCGATGACGGGTCGGCAGGCACCGCGAGATCGACGCCGCGCAGCTCCGGCTGGCCCTCCAGGGTGATCAGCCGCCCGGCCTCTCCGTGATGCTCGACACCGACCTTCGCGCCGAACAGACGCAGCATGCGCTCGGTATGATCGCGGCTAGCCTGGCTTTCCACGACGGTGACGGTGCCCGGCGCGTTCAGCCCGGCGAGCAGCACGGCGGATTTGATCTGCGCGGAGGGGACCGGCGTCTCGTAGCGGATCGGGATCGTCTCGCGCGGGCCCTTGAGCGTGAGCGGCACGCGCCCGCCCTCGGCCTGGTCGACCACGGTGACGCCCATCCGGGTCAGGGGATCGAGAATGCGCCCCATGGGACGCTTGCGCAGGCTGGCATCCCCGTCGAAGGTCGCGGTGACCGGGTGGCTGCCCGCCACCCCCATCATCAGGCGCGACCCGGTCCCGGCATTGCCGAAATCGAGCACGCCCTCCGGTTCGCGCAGCCCGCCGATGCCGACGCCCGCGACGTGCCAGACGCCCTCCTCGTCACGGGTGATCTGTGCACCCAGGGCACGGCAGGCTTCGGCGGTGCGCAGGACGTCGTCGCCCTCGAGCAGGCCGCGCACCGTCGTTTCCCCGATGGCGAGCAGGCCGAGGATCAGCGCGCGATGTGAGATTGACTTGTCGCCGGGCGGACGCATCGAACCGCTGAGGGCCTTGCCCGGACGGGCTTTCACGGGTATCGGCGAAGCGGAATGCGACACGGTTCTCTTCCTGGCAGGAAATGGCTTCCAGCGCAGGCTGTGAAAGGCCTGCGGGAGGGGTCGTTACCATGCCCGCCCGCACACGTCACGCCTCGTGCGCGCATTTCGCATTTGACAAAGCCGCCGTGAGGCGACTAACCGGATCGCGGCCAAATCCATTCGCACCAACATGAAGGTTTCGAAACGTGGCAAGACCGGAACTCGGCACCAAGCGGACCTGCCCCGAAACCGGGCGCAAGTTCTACGACCTGAACCGCGACCCCGTCGTCTCCCCCTATACCGGTGTGTCCTACCCGCTCGCCTATTTCGAAGGCGGTGTGCGTAGCGTGCCGGAGGTCGAGGCGGAAGAGGAAGTCGAAGAGACCGTCGCCGGCGGCGATGTCGAACTCGTCTCCCTCGAAGACGCGGAGCCCGCAGAGAAGAAAGGCACGTCCGAAGCCGATCCGGATATCGATCTGGAAGACGACGGCGACGACCCGTTCCTGCCGGATGACGACGAGGAATCCGACGACGACGTGTCCGATCTGATCGATGGCGACATCGACGACGACGAAGACACTTGACATCCCGTCGTGGCCGATTAAACAGGCGCACGTCGCTGACGCGACACCGCCCGCAGCGCCCCGGTAGGGGCCTCCCAAGCTGCGGGATCAGAGTGGGGCCATAGCTCAGTTGGGAGAGCGCTTGAATGGCATTCAAGAGGTCGGCGGTTCGATTCCGCCTGGCTCCACCAATCGCTCACTGATCGAAAATTCCGCGAGTGACGTCGCCCTGCGACAAGGGCGCGGGGCGGTATGCGCGCGGTGTGAAAATCGCATCGAGTGAAAAGTGCATCGAGCGAGCACGGGCAGTGCAGCGACGCTCACGCTCTGCGGATCTCACGCTCAGGCGAACTCACGATCATTCGACATATCGGGAAAACGCAACGCCCCTCGAAGCGCGATCGCCGAGGGGGTTTCGTTTTCTTGCCAATCCCTTTTCCTTGCCGGTCTCATGGGGAGATGCGCGTCGCGTTATCCGCAATGCTCCAGGCGCGCGATCGCTCGGCACGCGGCAGATACGAATCGGGGGGCACTCGCCCCCCTCTTCGGTCGCTGTTGAAGATCGGTCGCAGCGTCAGTAGAGACCGCTCGCGCCGATGGAGCGCGGCGGGCTGTCCTCGGCGACACCCCAATCATTGCGCGGTGCCACGTCGTCCCAGGGGTTCCACTCGTTCCCGGCCGGTGGCGCATCGAAATCGCGTTCACCGAATTCGCGATCGCCGGCATTGCCGTCGAACTGGCTGATACCGTCGAAGCCCCAATCCGTGTTCACACCCGTGCCGGCGATGTTCGCGGGCGGCGCGGTGCCGGGCTTGAACGCCTCGAGGATCGTGCCGGGCGCACCGGAGCCGCTCCGTGTACCGTCGCCGGCATTGACGTTGACGAGCTTGATTCCGGGCGGCACGCGGAACGGGGTCGCCGGTTCGCCCTCGAGCGCCATCGCCATGAAGTCGCGGAAGATCGGCGCGGCATAGGTGCCCGCCGCCACGCGACGCCCCAGAGAGCGCGGCTGGTCGAAGCCGATATAGACGCCGACGGCGAGATCGGGCGAGAAGCCGACGAACCAGACGTCGCGGGCATCGTTCGTGGTGCCGGTCTTGCCGGCGAGCGGCTTGCCCACCGCCTGGATCGAGCGGGCCGTGCCGCGCTGCACGACACCTTCGAGCATCGACGTCATCTGGAACGCCGTATGCGGATCGATCACCTGCTCGCGCTCGTCGATCAGCATCGGCTCGTTCTGGCCTGACCAGCCTTCGGCGACACAGCCGTGACATTCGCGTCGATCATGCCGGAAGATGGTCTGACCGGTGCGATCCTGGATACGGTCGACGAGGGTCGGGCGGATACGCCTGCCGCCGTTGACGAGCATCGCGTATGCCGCCGTCATGCGCATCACGGTGGTCTCGCCCGCACCCAGCGACATCGACAGAAGTGGCGCCATGTCGTCATAGATGCCGAAACGGCGCGAATATTCCGCGATCATCGGCATGCCGATATTCTGGGCGAGCCGCACGGTCATGAGGTTCTTCGAGAACTCGATACCGTAGCGAAGCGTGCGCGGGCCGGCGAAGCTGTTGTCGTAATTGGTCGGCGACCAGGGTTCGGAACCCGGATTGTGGATCGTGATCGGCCCGTCGAGCACGATGGTCGAGGGCGTGTAGCCGTTGTCGATCGCAGCGGCATAGACGAAGGGCTTGTAGGCCGAGCCCGGCTGGCGGCGCGCCTGTGTGGCGCGGTTGAACTGGCTCTGATCGAAGGAGAAGCCGCCCACGATCGCATGGACACGCCCGCTATGGGGATCCATCGCGACGAGCCCGCCGGAGACCTCCGGAATCTGGCGCAGGCGGAATTCGCTATTGCCCGACAGCGGCTCGACATAGATCACGTCGCCCGCATTCAGCGCCTGCGTGACGGAACGGTTGGTCCATTCGACACCCGCTGCGCGAATGACGCCGGTCTGACGCTCCTCGGCGATCCGGCCACCGGCCAGGCGGTCGGGCTGCAGGCCGATGCGCGCTTCGCCGTCGGCGACTTCGAGGACCACGGCGAGCCGCCACGGATCGACATCGCCGAGCGGACGGATCGCGGCGAGAAGCTCGCCCCATTCGCCCTCTGCGAGATCGATCTCCTCCTGCGCACCGCGCCAGCCGCCACGGCTCTCGTCATAGCGCACGAGACCATCGACGAGCGCCTTGCGGGCCATGGCCTGCATGCGCGGATCGAGGGTGGAGCGCACGGAGAGGCCGCCCTCGTAGAGCTTCTCCTCGCCGTAGAAATTGGTGATCTCGCGGCGCAATTCCTCGACGAAGTA
This sequence comes from Salinarimonadaceae bacterium, assembly GCA_050485405.1. Taxonomy (GTDB): domain Bacteria; phylum Pseudomonadota; class Alphaproteobacteria; order Rhizobiales; family Beijerinckiaceae; genus Saliniramus. The sequence continues at coordinate 36,769 of JBJHBI010000034.1, read as the reverse complement.
GCCGGCGGCGAGGGTGTTGGGCGAGACGTTGCGCGGATTGACGTTGAGCGGCTCGGCCTTGGCCTCCTCCGCCTCTTCCTCGGTAATGAAGCCGTTATCGACCATACGGTCGAGCACCCAGTTGCGCCGCCCGATCGCCTGCGCCTCGCGGCGGAAGGGATGGTAGTTGTTGGGCGCCTTGGGCAGGGCCGCGAGATAGGCCATCTCGGCCAGCGTCAGCTCGTGCACCGACTTGCCGAAATAATCGAGCGCAGCTGCGGCGACGCCGTGCAGGTTGCGACCCGGCGTCAGCGTGCCGAGGAAGATCTCGTTGAGATAGAGTTCGAGGATCTGGTCCTTCGTATAGGCCGATTCGATGCGGAACGCGACGAGCGCCTCGCGGATCTTGCGGTCGAAGGTCTGCTCGGCGGAGAGCAGGAAGTTCTTCGCCACCTGCTGGGTGATGGTCGAGGCGCCCTGCTGGATGCGCCCGCCGCTCGCGAGATTGGCCACCGCCGCGCGCACGATCCCTTCCGGATCGACACCGTTGTGACGATAGAAATTCTTGTCTTCGGCCGAGAGGAAGGCGGCCTTGAGCATCTCGGGAATGGCGTCGATGGGCAGATAGAGCCGGCGCTCGCGGGCGTATTCCGCAACGAGGCTGCCATCCGCGGCATGGACGCGGCTCATCACGGGCGGTTCGTATTCGGCGAGTTGTGCGTGATCGGGCAGATCCTGCGAGAAATGCACGAAGGCCACGGCGGCGATTGCCGAGCCGATCAGGAAAACGATGAAACCGGCGCTGAAGAGAACGCCGAAAAACCGCAAGATGAGCCGCATGATCACGTGATCAGCCCCTTTACCGAAAAGTCAATTCGCATGCCCGCCGTCGCAGGCGCCACCAAAACGCACGAAACACACTCTAACGTATCGTGGCGCCGGGGTGAATCGGCACCTGCGCCGTTTCCACGATCGGGCCGGCGCCGCATGCGCCGATACACACACCGCATCTATGGTGAAACTGGGGCGAGCCCCCGATTCGCGAAGCGTGTGGTAAAGTAGGCACCAATCGCTTCCGCCATGGATTGCGTGGTCTTGTCGCGCCATTCCTGCGAGCGCAGCAATTCGATGTCGCGCCGGCTCGACAGATAGCCGAGTTCGACGAGGACGGAAGGCACGTCCGGCGCGCGCAGGACGCGGAAACCCGCCTGCCGCAAGGGATTGCGGTTGAGCCGCGCGACGCTCTCCATCTCCTCGACGAGATAGCGCGCGAAACCATGCGAGAAGCCGCGCGTCTCGCGCCGCGTCAGATCCATCAGGATATCGCCGACGCCGGTATCGATCCGCTCTTCCTCGATACCGGCTGCGGCATCGGCCCGGTTCTCGCGCTCGGCGAGGCGAGCCGATTCGGCATCGGATGCCTGCTCGGAGCCGGTATAGACGGTCAGACCGCTGACCTGCGGCGCAGACGAAATCGAATCGGCGTGAATCGAGATGAACAGGTCCGCCCGTGCTTCGCGGGCGATGCGCACGCGCTCCGCGAGGGAGACGAACACGTCCTCGTCGCGCGTCATGATCACCTGGTAGCGCCCCTTCTCCTCGAGCCGCTCGCGCAGGCGATGGGCGAAGGCGAGCACGATCTCCTTCTCGGTCACGCCGCCGGCGGCCACGGCGCCGGGATCGACGCCGCCATGACCGGGATCGATCACGATGACGGGCCGGTCGTCGTCGAGCTCGCCGATCCGCGCAGCGATGGCGCCGTTGCGCTTGGCGGCTTCGGCCAGTGCCTGCGAATCACGTGCGACGGCGTCGGCGAAACTCTGCGCATCGGTGCGTGCGAGGGTGATCGTGAAGAAATGCGCGCCGTCCGCCGCGCGCTCATGCGACGACAGCGAGGCGGCGAGCGCGGGCTCTGCGAGATCGATCACGATGCGCGAACGCTCCCGGGCGAAGAGACCGTAGCGGAAATAGGAGACGAGCCCGCCGGTGCGGGTCTGGTCGGCGGGCAGCTGGAAATTCACCGGAGGCAGATCGACGATGACGCGCTCGGGCGAGCCGGTATGCATCGCCTTGCCCTCGATCGGACCGTTCAGCTTGAAGACGATGCGGGTCTCGTCCCCGGCCTCCTCGATCTCCACCTCGATGGCGACGATGCCTTGCCCGGCAACGCTCGGAGCGGTCGCAATCGCGAGGGAGGCCAGAATCACGAAGATCGCGAGGATCGCGAAGACGACTCGCGGCAGGTGGCGGCTCGTCGACGAGCCGCGCCGCGCGAACCAGCCGAACGCCGTCCCCGGGCGGCCGGCGGGCCACCAAAGATCGAAAATCGGAATCGGCGCAGGCCTCATCACATGCTCCCGGCGTCGCGCACGCCCTAACGCATTAGGACGCGATGGTTAACAGTTTCTGAAGATCGCGTCTTCGCGCGAAGGAGCGCAGCCTCCGGGCGTGTTTTTTGCGCAACGGACAAACGCGCTCTTGCCAAATCCCTTGAATGGTCTGTAATGAAAAAGACCCCGTCCGGCTCAGCCGATTCCGGCGAGGGCGCCTTGTTTACGGGAGAGCGGCCGAGATGCAATGCCGACCCGCGCGCCCTCTCCGGCGAAAAGCCCGAAAATTCGGCCGGCGCGGTGTCACGCATGCGGCGCATTCGCCCGCGTGATTTGCCGATGACCGGCTCGCCGGCCCATCGAATTCGAAGGGAATGTTCGGAGATGAGCGCAGGAAGGACACAAGCATTGATGCTCGTCGTCGCTTCTCCTCAAGCGCTCGGATCGCCGGTCGCGGCACGCGGCCCGACATGCGGTCTTCCGGTTCCCAAGGTCAACCCGGAGCGCGGCGCATCGCGGCGCTTCCAGGCGTTCGGCCCAGACGACGCAATGGCCAGATTGATCCGAGCGGGAGCGCCGTGCGCCCCGACCTCGCCATCCCCCTCGCCAGAAGCCGCCGGGACGGCCGACGCCATGTCGAGAGTTTTCCATGGCAAACAAGATGTTGATCGACGCATCACACCCGGAAGAGACCCGGGTCGTGGTCGTCCGCGGACAACGGGTCGAGGAATTCGACTTCGAAGCCGCCAATCGCAAGCAGCTCAGAGGTAACATCTACCTGGCGAAAGTGACCCGCGTGGAGCCCTCGCTCCAGGCGGCTTTCGTGGAATACGGCGGCAACCGCCACGGATTCCTCGCCTTCAGCGAAATCCACCCGGATTACTACCAGATCCCCACGGCGGACCGTCAGGCCCTGCTCGAGGACGAGGCGGCGCGCGAGAAGGAGAAGGAAAAGGAAGAGGAAAAGCGCCCCAACCGTCGTCGCGTGAAGGTCAAGGCCGCCGAGAACGGTGACGACAGTGTCTCCAAGGATACGGATGCCGATGCCGATGCGCAGGGCTCCTCGCAGAACGATGGCGACGACGAGGATTCCGTCGAGCAACTCGGCGGCGACGCGCTCGAGGAAATGCCCGAGCGCCGGGGTCCGCGCCGGCAATACAAGATCCAGGAAGTGATCAAGCGCCGGCAGATCCTGCTGGTCCAGGTCGTCAAGGAAGAGCGCGGCACCAAGGGCGCGGCGCTCACCACCTATCTGTCGCTCGCGGGCCGCTACTCGGTGCTGATGCCGAATACCGCGCGCGGTGGCGGCATCTCGCGCAAGATCACCAATGCCGACGACCGCAAGCGCCTCAAGGCCGTCGCCCAGGAACTCGAAGTGCCCGACGGCATGGGCGTGATCCTGCGCACCGCCGGCGCATCGCGCACCAAGGCCGAGATCCGGCGCGATTTCGACTACCTGATGCGCGCCTGGGAGAACGTGCGTGAGGCGACGATGTCGTCATCCGCCCCCGCGCTCGTCTACGAAGAAGGCTCGCTGATCAAGCGCGCCATCCGCGATCTCTACAACAAGGATATCGACGAGGTTCTGGTCTCCGGCGACGAAGGTTATCGCGAGGCCAAGGACTTCATGCGCATGCTCATGCCGAGCCACGCCAAGGCGGTGAAGTCCTACAAGGAACCCACCCCGCTCTTCGCGGCCTTCGGCGTCGAGGCGCAGCTCGATGCGATGTTCTCGAGCCAGGTCTCGCTCAAATCGGGCGGCTATCTCGTGATCAACCCGACCGAGGCGCTCGTCTCGATCGACGTCAATTCCGGGCGCTCCACCCGCGAGCACAATATCGAGGATACCGCGCTCAAGACCAATCTGGAGGCCGCCGACGAGGTCGCCCGCCAGCTGCGTCTGCGCGATCTCGCCGGCCTGATCGTCATCGATTTCATCGACATGGACGAGAAGCGCAACAACCGCGCGGTCGAGAAACGCCTCAAGGACGCGCTCAAGAGCGACCGGGCCCGCATCCAGATCGGGCGGATCTCGCCCTTCGGTCTGCTCGAAATGTCGCGCCAGCGCATGCGCACCGGCGTGCTCGAGAGCTCTTCCGTGATCTGCCCGACCTGCGGTGGTTCCGGTCATGTGCGCGCCACGCCGTCGATCGCGCTGCACGTGCTGCGCTCCGTCGAGGAGATGCTGATCAAGAGCGCCTCGCACGATCTCAACGTGCGCACGGATTTCGCGGTCGCCTTCTACATCCTCAACCAGAAGCGCGCCTCGCTGCGCGAACTGGAGGAGCGTTTCGGCGTCGAGATCACGATCAGCGCCGATGGCGGCCTGTCCACATCGACGCCCTTCGCCGTCGATCGCGGCGCACCGGCCAGTCGCGCCGCCCCCCAGCGCCCGCGCGATACGGGTGCTGCGGAGCCGGTCACCGCTGCGGCGACGATCGAGGAAGCCGATGCCGAGGAGGCCGAGCAGGAGGATACCGAGCGCGAGGCGCGCTCCGATGACGAGAACGGCGAAGGCGGTTCGCGGCGGCGTCGCCGGCGTCGGCGTCGGCGCGGTCGCGGCGGCGAGAACGGCGATTCCTACGGCCAGAGCGCCGAGGGCGACGATGATCGCGGTGATGACGAAGCTGATGACGGCGATACCGGCGAGGAGGGCGAATCGGTCATCCGGGCCGAGCGCTCCGAGGGATCGGAAGAGCGCGGTGAATCCGAGGGCAGGCGCCGTCGGGGTCGTCGCGGTGGCCGTCGCAATCGCCGTGGTCCCGATGATGCGACGCAAGTCGATGCCGCGAACGACGAAGCAGCGAGCGACGATGATCGCGACGAGCCGGCACGGGATATCGCCGCGCGCAGCGATGACGGCGAAGTCGTGCGCATTCCCATAAGCGAAGGCGAAGGCGAGCCCGTGGCTGAGGAAGCGTCTTCGGCCGAGGAAACGTCTTCGGCTGCGCAAGCGTCTTCGGCTGCGCAAGCGTCTTCGGCAGAGGATGCGCCTGCGGCGGAAGAGGAGCCGAAACCCGCTCCGCGTCGCCGCACCCGCAAGAAGGCGGAGAAGCCTGCGGCGGAGGCGGAAGCCGGCGCCGAGGGTGACGTTGCGGCGGACGAAGCGGAAGCCGAGAAGCCGAAGAAGCGGACGGCGACGAAACGCACCGCCACGCGTCGCAAGGCGGCGAAGCCAGTCGAAGAAGTGGTCGAGGCCGATGTGCAGCCGGCGGAGCCCGCCGCCGCGCCCGAGGCCGAGCCGGAGATTGCCCAGTCCGCTCCGGCGGCCAATGGCGACGCCTCTCAGGACGAGATGACCGAGGAAGAGCGCGCGGCAACCCCGCCGCCGGAACCGGTCACCGTGGTGCTCACGCCCCCCGATCCCGACCGGCCCAAGCGCGCCGGCTGGTGGTCGAAGGCCAAGACCATCATCACGGGTCAGGACTGATCACCGATCAGTATCCGAAATGAAAAACCCCTCGCTCCGGCGAGGGGTTTTTTACATCTCCCCAACGAGCCGTTTCTTCAGGCGAGCCAGGCTTTGAGCCGGCGCATGCCCTCGCGGCAATCCTCTTCGGTACCCGCGAAGGAGAGCCGCATGTGATGCGCGCCCTCGACCGGGTCGAAATCGAGCCCCGGCGTCGCCGCGATACCCGCCTCGTCGAGCATGCGCTTGCAGAAATCGAGCGAGTCGTTCGTGAAACGCGCGATATCGGCATAGACGTAGAATGCGCCATCGACCGGATGCATCTCGGTGATGCCGATACGCGGCAGTTCTTCCAGCAGGATCGCCCGGTTGCGCGCATATCCCGCCTTGATCGCCTCGAGTTCGTCGGTCGCGTCGAATGCGGCGATGGCCGCGACCTGCGAGACATAGGGCGCGGAGATATAGAGGCTCTGGGCGAGCACCTCGACGGGGCGCACCAATGCCGGCGGCAGCACCAGCCAGCCGATGCGCCAGCCGGTCATGCAATAATATTTCGAGAAGCTGTTGACGATCACGGCATCCGGATCGACCGCGAGCGCGGTTTGGGCCGGCGCGTCGTAGGTGAGCCCGTGATAGATCTCGTCGGAAACGAACCAGATCCCGGCCTCCCGGCAAGCCGCACCGAGATCGGCGAGGCCGGCGCGCCCGATCATGGTACCGGAGGGATTGGCCGGGCTCATGGCGAGCACGCCCTTGAGGGGCTTTTGCGCATGCGCCGCGCGCACCGCCCGCGCCGTCATCACATAGCCATCCGCCTTTTCCAGCGGGATCGTCACCACCTCGACATCGAGCGCTTCGAAGATGTTGCGATAGGCCGGATAGCCCGGAGCCGTGATCGCGACCCGGTCACCGGGCTCGAACATGGCGAGGAAGGCGAGCACGAATCCCGCCGAGGATCCCGTCGTCACCGCAATCCGCTCCGGCCCGACTTCGACCCCGTAGGCATCACGGTAATGGCGCGCGATGCGCTCGCGCAGGGCGGCGAGCCCGAGCGCCTCGGTATACCCGATCCGCCCGGCATCGATCGCGGCTTTCGCAGCCTCACGCACCGCGAGCGGCACCGGCGCGCCGGGCTGCCCGACTTCCATATGCACGACGCTGTCGCCCCGGCGCTCCTTCTCCGCAGCGCGCGCGAGCACATCCATGGCGAGGAAAGGCGCGACGCGCCGGATGCGGGCCGCGATGGCCGGAGACGGGTATGCGGTTTCGACGGGCATGGATCACTCCACCGGGACGAGGCCCCCGCCGAAACGCGGGTCCTTTCGGTTCCTGCCTAGACGCTCGCAGGCGCGATGCGCAAGGGCGTGCGAGCGCGCTTCAGGTGCGCAATCGGCATTGCGAGGGGTTGAGCGACAGCGGGTCGCATGGCCTTTTTCCACCACATTCCGATATTTCAGAAATAACTGAAAACACCGAAAGACGTGAAACGCAAAGGCCATGAACCTTCCCCCGCTGGTACAGACTTTCGTCCTGCATTTCGGCGAGATGGGCTCGCGCTGGGGTGTGAACCGCACTGTGGGCCAGATCTACGCCCTGCTCTTCGTCGCCCCGGAGCCGCTCAATGCCGACGAGATCGTCGAGGCGCTCGGCGTCTCGCGTTCCAATGTGAGCATGGGGTTGAAGGAGCTCCAGGCCTGGAACCTCGTTCGCCTGCGCCACAAGCCGGGCGACCGGCGCGAATATTTCGCCGCACCCGAGGATATCTGGGTGATCGTGCGCACGCTGATCGAGGAGCGCAAGAAGCGGGAGATCGATCCGACGCTCTCGCTTTTGCGCGAAACCCTGATGGAGCGGCCGGAATCGGAATTCGAGCGCCATGCGCAGGCGCGCATGCGCGAAATGCACGATCTCATCGACATGCTCAGCGACTGGTATGCCGATGTGCGCGCCATCGAGACCGAGCGGCTGGTGCAGCTTCTCAAGCTCGGCTCGAAGATCTCGCGCGTGCTCGATTTCCGGGAACGCCTCGGCTTTTCCGGCAGACGCAATGATCCCCCCTCCCCCGATGACGAGGAGCGTTCACGATGATGGACACTCTGATGCTGTCCCGAATCCAGTTCGGGGCGAACATTACCTTCCACATTCTGTTTCCGACGATCACCATCGCGCTCGGCTGGGTGCTGCTCTTCTTCAAGCTGCGCTACAACCGCACCGGCGACATGGCCTGGATGGATGCCTACAAGTTCTGGGTAAAGGTCTTCGCCCTGACCTTCGCGCTCGGCGTGGTGTCCGGCGTGACCATGTCCTTCCAGTTCGGCACCAACTGGCCGGGCTTCATGGAGCGCGTGGGCAACATTGCCGGGCCGCTGCTCGCCTATGAAATCCTCACCGCCTTCTTCCTGGAGGCGACCTTCCTCGCGATCATGCTGTTCGGCTTCAACCGCGTCTCCAACCGCATCCATACGGTCGCGACGCTGCTGGTGGCGGTGGGCACGACGATGTCCGCCTTCTGGATCCTCGTCCTGAATTCATGGATGCACACGCCGCAGGGGTTCGAACTGCGTGACGGGGTGGCCTATGTGACGAGCTGGTGGGAGGTGATCTTCAACCCCTCCATGCCCTATCGCCTCGCGCATATGCTGCTGGCTTCCGGCCTGACGGCGGCCTTCCTGATCGCCGGCATCTCGGCCTATCGCTATCTGCGCGGGGACCGCTCGGAGGGCGTGGCGAAGGCCTTGCGCACGGGTGTGTTCATGGGTGCGCTGCTGATCCCGGCCCAGATCCTCGCCGGCGACCTGCACGGCCTCAACACGCTGGAGCATCAGCCGGCCAAGATCGCCGCGATGGAGGGCAATTGGGAGACGCGCGGCAACGTGCCTCTCGTGCTCTTCGCCCTGCCCGACGAGCAGGCTCGCGAGAACCGCTTCGAGATCGCGATCCCCAACGGCGCGAGCCTGATCCTGGAGCATGATCCCGCCGGCGTGGTGCCGGGGCTCAACGACTTCGTGCGCGAGGACGGCACCGTCGAGCATCCGCCCGTGGCCCCCGTCTTCTTCGCCTTCCGGATCATGGTCGGGATCGGCATGCTGATGCTGGCCGCCTCCTGGTACGGGGCCTTCCAGCTCTATCGCCGCGGCACGCTCTCGCCCTTCATGCTGCGCGGGCTCGTCGCCATGACCTTCTCCGGATGGGTCGCGACGGTTGCCGGCTGGTACGTCACCGAGATCGGGCGCCAGCCCTGGCTGGTGAGCGGCGTGCTCACCACCGCCGAGGCCGTCACCACGACGCCCGCCGGCATGGTGGCCTCGACGCTCGCCATGTATCTCGCGATCTACGCGGCGCTGACGGCGGCCTATGTCTGGACGCTCTACTACCTCGCCCGCCGCGACGGCGCTTCAGCCACCACCGGTCGCGAACCCGCCCCGCAGATCAGTGTCGCGAAAGGCGGCGCCCGCGTCGCCGGCCCGGCTCCGGCGGAGTAAGCGCGCGATGCAATGACCGGCGGACGCATTTGGCGTCGCAATCGATGCCGGGGTTCCCCTCTCCCTTGCGGAGAGGGGACAGGGGTGAGGGTGTCGGCGAGGCGTCAGGTCATGATCGGCGAAGCCTTCATGAAGGCCCCTCACCCCCGACCCCTCTCCACGGAGGGAGAGGGGAGCGCGCGCTGCAGCAGGCGGCCGACCCGAAACCAGATGTAAGAGGATGCGAAGATGGATGCGTTGTTCGGAGGTGATTCCTGGTTGCCCGTGGCCTTTGTCGGGCTGATGGGCGTCTCGATCCTGCTTTACGTCATCCTCGACGGGTACGATCTCGGCGTCGGCATCCTGTCGGGGCTGACGAACCAGCACAAGGACAAGATGATCGCCTCGATCGGGCCTTTCTGGGATGCGAACGAAACCTGGCTGGTGCTCGCCGTCGGGCTGTTGCTCGTCGCCTTTCCCTTCGCGCAGGGGATCATTCTGGGTGCGCTCTACCTGCCGGTTGCGGTGATGCTGCTCGGGCTGATCCTGCGCGGGGTCGCGTTCGATTTCCGGGCAAAGGTCGCGCCTGAGCAGACGATCTGGTGGGACCGCGCGTTCTTCGGCGGATCGCTGCTCACCGCCCTGTCGCAGGGCTACATGCTGGGGCTGTATATACTCGGCTTCGAGCGCACGCTGGCCAATGTCGCCTTTGCCGGGCTCGTCGCCGTCGGACTCGCCGCAGCCTATGCCTTCATCGGGGCAGGCTGGCTGATCCTCAAGAGCGAGGGCGCGTTGCAGAAGCGTGCGGTCGGCTGGGCGAAGGTGTCGCTCTGGATGAGCGCGATCGGCCTCGCCGCCGTCTCGATCGCGACGCCGCTCGTGTCCGAACGCATCTTCGAGAAGTGGTTCGCCATGCCCTATCTGGTGATGCTCGCCCCGATCCCGCTGATCACGGGGGCGCTGATCATCGCCCTCCACTTCGTGCTGAAGGCGCTGCCGAACCGCACCGACTCGCTGAGCTGGGCTCCGTTTTCCGGGGCGATCGCCGTGGTCCTGCTCGCATTCTACGGGCTGGCCTACTCTTTCTACCCCTATGTGGTGCCCGAGCGGATGACGGTGTGGGAGGCGGCAGCCGCCGACGAATCGCTCTTCATCATGTTTGTCGGCGCCTGCATCGTGCTGCCGCTGATCGCGCTCTATACGAGCTTCATTTACCGCGTATTTTCCGGCAAGACGCAGGATCTGCGCTACTACTGACGCGATGCCGGGCGGGGATTGCGCGATCCGTCCGGCGCAAATGCGCCTTTCCCGCACCGGGGCGGCGGCTCACTATGAGCGCGTCGGTCCGGTGGGCCGCCATATCAGTGTGGGGCGGGACGAGCATGAGCGCACAGGCTTCGCGACCGGACGATCTGAACAAGGCCGTGCTCTACATGGTCTTCGCCGCCTCGCTGATCCCGATGCTCAATGCCAGCGCGAAGTATCTCACCGACGATTACAGCGTGCTGCAGATCACCTGGGCGCGCTATGCGGGCCATTTCGTCTATATGCTGATGGTGTTCGTGCCCTATCGCGGGCTCGCGCTGCTGCGCTCGCAGCAGATCCCGCTGCAATTGCTGCGCTCGAGCCTGCTGTGCATCGCGACGCTGATCTACATCACCGCCCTCGCCTATGTGCCGCTGACGACGGCGGCGGCGATCAGCTTCACCGCCCCCTTCATCGTCACCGCCTTCGCCCCCTTCATCCTGGGTGAGCGGGTCAGCCTGCGCCGCTGGATCGCGATCACCGTGGGATTTGCCGGCGCGCTGATCGTGATCCGGCCGGGTGACGGCATGAACCTCGCCGCGCTGCTCGTCTTCGGCAGCGCCGCCTCCGCCGCTTTCTACCAGCTACTCTCACGCAAACTCGCCGCCGGAGATCCGGCGGATACCTCGATCACCTACATCGCGGTGACGGGCTTCCTGCTCACGAGCCTGCCCCTGCCTTTCATCTGGCAGACGCCGGGAAGTGCGCTCGACTGGGCCCTGTTCGCGAGCCTCGGCTTCTTCGGCGGTTTCGGCCATTACTTCCTCGTGCGCGCCTTCGAGGTCGCGCCGGCGCCCTTCGTCTCACCCTTCAACTATCTCCAGCTCGCCGGAGCGGTCCTGCTGGGATGGGTGGTGTTCGGACATCTGCCGGATCTCTTCGTCTGGATCGGCTCGGCGATCATCATCGGCAGCGGCGTCTACATCCTCTACTCGGAGCGCAACAAGGGCGCTGCGATGCGCCCGGGACGGGTACGGTGAGCGCGGCACGCCCATCTCAAGGATGACTTAACGTAAGGCGTGCTTGTATCGGCCTCGCGAGAGCCGGGCCGCGAATCACCACCGTCATTGATCGAAGCGACCGGAAACCGAGCCGAACCCCCGTGGAGCCGAAGATGGATATCCAGATGCGAGCCGATACACGCGACGAGCCGACGAGCGGCGACACGTTGTCAGTCATGCGCTCCATCGTGAGGCGGATGAACGGCTTCCTCTATCGCTGCCACAACGACGCCGATTTCACGATGATGTACATGGAGGGCGCGGTCGACCGGGTCACCGGCTATGATCGTGAAGCCTTCACCGGCCCCGAAAAGCGTTCCTATGCGGGCATCATCCATCCCGACGACGTCGAGACCGTCGACGGCGCCGTGGCCGCAGCCGTCGAATCGCGCGGGAACTGGGAGGTCGATTACCGGATCATGCGCGCCGATGGCGGCGAGCAATGGGTGCACGAGAGCGGCGGCGGCGTCTATGGGGCGGACGGGACGCTCTCGCATCTCGAAGGCGTCGTGATCGACGTCAACAGCAAGAAGACCCGTGAGCTGGAAAACTCCGCCGTTCTGCTCGAGCGCGTCGGCACGACGAGCCGGGAGATCATCGCCAATACCGGCGCGATCCTGCGTATCCTCCAGACGCTGCAGCTGCTCGCCCTCAACGCCCGGATCGAGGCGGCCCGTGCAGGTGAATACGGCGCGGGCTTCACCGTCGTCGCGACCGAGATCAAGGCGCTCGCCGACGAGAGCGGCACCTCGGCGAAGCGCATCACGGAACTCTCCGAAGAATTGCAGGGAATTTTGCGCCAGAAGGCGTGAAACGCTCCTCGCGGCATCGGAAGACCGGTGCATCGGGCCGGGAATCGGTATAACTTTCTGCGTCTTGCGCGCAAGCCAAGCGCAACCATTCACGCTCGACCGCGTTCATGAGGCGGTCGGGTGATCCTGCCCGCCACCCGCCCCGTGATCGCGCCAGCCGCATCGACCGAAAGCGCCGCAATGACCCAGGACCAGGGCATCTTCCTCGCCATTCTGGCGTCGACCATCGCGCTCTTCGTCTGGGGGCGATGGCGTCACGACATGGTGGCCGTCGCGGCCTTGCTCGCATGCGTGGCCTTCGGTCTGGTGGATCGCGAGACGGCTTTCGAGGGCTTCGGCCATCCGGCGGTGATCACGGTCGCATGCGTTCTGATCCTGTCACGCGCGCTCCAGACATCGGGAGCGGTAGATGCGATCGCACAGCGCATCATCCCCTCGAATGCGGGCTATTTCACCACGCTCGCGGCGCTGACGAGCCTCGGCGCCGTGCTCTCCGCCTTCATGAACAATGTCGGCGCGCTCGCACTCCTGATGCCGATCGCGATCCAGATGGCGGCGCGGCACGACATCTCCCCCGGCAAGGTGCTGATGCCGCTCTCCTTCGGCTCGATTCTCGGCGGTATGACGACCCTGATCGGCACGCCGCCCAATCTGATCGTGTCGGGGTTCCGGCGCGAGACCGGCGAAGGCAGCTTCGCGATGTTCGATTTCGCCCCCGTCGGCATCGCCGTCGCGCTGGCCGGGCTCGCCTTCCTCCTGATCTTCGGCCGCAAACTCGTTCCCGAGCGCGGCAGCGGCACGACCGAGGGATTCGAGACCGACGCCTACATGACCGAGGCGCGGGTGCCTTCGAAATCCAAGGCGATCGGCAAGACGCTCAAGCAGATCGAGAAGGAACTCGACGAGGTCGATGCCACCATCGTCGGGCTGATCCGCAACGAGGTGCGCATGCGCGCGCCCGATCCCTGGCGAAAGCTGCGCACCGACGACATCCTCGTCATCGAGGCCGAGCCCGAGGCACTCGCGAGCGCCCTCTCGACCCTCGAACTGAAGCTCGAGGAAGACAAGGAGCGCGACCCGGACACGCCCGAAGCGAAGGCGGATGCCGAGGATGATGAAGGCCGTGACGACGACATCACGATCTCGGAGATGGTGATCCTGCCGAATTCCTCGCTGAACGGGCGCTCCGCCGCCGATATTCATCTGCGCACGCGCTTCGCCATCAACATGCTGGCCGTCTCGCGCCAAGGCCGGCGCTCGCGGGCGCGGCTGCGGACGCTGCGGCTCGAAGCCGGGGACGTGCTGCTCCTGCAAGGCGCGCCGCAGCGCCTGTCGGAATTTGCGGGCCAGTTCGCGCTGGTGCCCCTGGCCGAGCGCTCGGTGCGTATTCCAAATCCGCGCGAGGCGCTGATGGCGCTCTCGATCATGGGCGTCGCGATCGGCTTCGCCGCCTTCGGCCTCTTGCCCGCCGCGATCGCCTTCGCCTTCGGCGTCCTGACGGTGATGATGCTGCGGATCATCCCGCCGCGGAATGTCTACAATGCGATCGACTGGCCGGTGATCGTCCTGCTCGGCGCGCTGATCCCGGTCGCCGGTGCGATGGCGGATACGGGAACCGCCGAACTGATCGCCAACACGATGATGACCTACATCGCACAGGGCAATGCGGTCATCGCGCTCGCGGTGATGATCGTCGTCACCATGACCCTGTCGGACTTCATGAACAACGCCGCCACCGCCGCCGTGATGTGTCCGATCGCGATCGGCGCGGCGAGTGCGCTCGGCGTCAGCGCCGATCCGCTCCTGATGGGCGTGGCCGTGGGGGCGTCCTGCGCCTTCCTGACGCCGATCGGCCACCAGAACAACACGCTGATCCTCGGCCCGGGCGGATTTCGTTTCGGGGATTACTGGAAACTCGGCCTGCCGCTGGAGGTGATCGTCATCGCGGTCTCGGTGCCGATGATCCTGCTGGTCTGGCCGTTTTGAGACTTGCCTTTCTCTCGAATATGAGAAATATTCTCTCATATGAGAGGATCATTCATGAGAGAGAGACAACCCGTCACCACGATGGATGGCCGCATCGCGGCGCGTCTGCGTCAGATGCGGCAGGCGCGCAACCTGTCGCTCGAAGAGCTGGAGGCGGCGAGCGGCATCAGCCGCTCCACGCTGTCGCGGCTCGAACAGGCTTCGACCAGCGCGACCGCGGAAACACTCGGGCGGCTCTGCGCGGTATTCGGCCTCCCCGTCTCCCGGCTGCTCCAGGAGGTGGAAGGCTCTCCGACCGCCCTCGTCAGGCACGATACGCAATCGGTCTGGCATGATCCGGCGAGCGGCATGGTGCGGCGGGTGGTCTCGCCGCCCGCTGAGGGGCTCACCGGCGAAGTCGTCGGCGTGACCTTGCCGGCCGGCGCCGTGATCGCCTATCCCGCACCGCCGCGACCGGGGCTCGAACACCATCTCCTGCTCCGGGAGGGGGCGCTGCGCGTCTTCCTCGACGAAACGAGCCATCAGCTGTCACCCGGCGATTGCCTGCGCTACCGGCTCGCCGGCGCGAGCCGTTTCGAGACGCCGCCCGATACGGGCGCCGATTATCTGCTCTTCATGCTCTGAGGCAGCCCCATGGCGACATCTTCCCCGACCACCTCCTCCCGCCCGGGAGCTCCCGGATTTCGTGTCATGCGCCTCGATGCCGAGACGATGCACGGGGCGCTCGATGATCTCGCGGAGATCCTGCATGCCTGCGTCGCTGATGGCGCGGCGGTCAGCTTCGTGCTGCCCTTCGGGCTCGACGATGCCCGCGCCTTCTGGCGCGAGGACGTGTTCCCGCAGGTCGAAAGTGGCGCGACGCGGCTCTTCGTGGCCGTCGACGGTGAGGAGGCGCGCCTCCTCGGGACGGTTCAACTGGGCATCGACACGCCACCCAACCAGCCCCATCGCGCCGATCTGAAGAAGCTCCTCGTGCATCCCCGAGCACGCCGGCGCGGGATCGCGAGAGCCATGATCGAACAATTAGAGATTGACACAGCCTCTCTGGGGCGGAGCCTGATCACGCTCGATACGCGCACCGGTGACGTTGCGGAGCATCTTTATCGGTCGATGGATTATGCAGTGTCAGGCGTGATTCCCGACTTCAGTCTCGATGTGGAAGGCGCCCGTCTCGACGCGACCACGGTTCTCTACAAGCGGTTGAAACTGAAATAATTCTCCACCCGTGACCCTGCACCGGAGAATAGGATACGCAGTCGAAAATCATACGCCATTCAGCGATAGTCTTGTCGCGCCCCTTCGCACGGTGTGAACAGTTTAACAGCACAGTGCCGTGAAATTTCGCTTGCGCACAATTCGTGCAATGTGCCAGCCTGCAAAAAAATACGACAAACAGGGGACGTCGTCTCATGCCAAGGCACAGTTTCTGGTCCGGCCTCGCCGTGATCGGATTTGCGTTGCTTGCGCTCAACTGGATCATCCCGAACTACGCGGGCGTCAATCCGTTCGCCCAGATGCCGCCGGATCTCGTCCCGCGCATCGCGGCCTGGATCATGCTGGTGAGCGGTTCGGTCGTGGTGGTTCAGGCGAGCGTCGAGATGGCGCGCACGGGCCAGAAGCCGGTCACCGTCGATATCGACTGGGCGGATCTCGGCTGGAAGTTGTGGCCCTTCGCCTATGTGGCCGTCGCGATCTGGTTCCTGACCTTCCTCAAGATCACCTATGTCGGCGCGCCGCTGATCGCGGGAATGCTGTTCCTGCTCGGTGAGCGCCGCTGGTACCTCATCCTCGGCTGCTCGGTCGCGCCGGTGGTGTTGCTGTACTTCCTTTCGGTCTATCTGATGCGCGTCGGGGTGGTCTGAGCCATGGATTTCTCAATTGTCGGCGCAGCCATCGGCGAGGCGCTCACCCTCTCATCCTTCATCGGCATCGGCGGCGGGGTCTTCCTCGGCTACGTCATCGGCGTGATCCCGGGCCTGTCGCGCTCGGTGGCGATCGCGATCGCGATCCCGATGACCTTCTACATGACCCCGTATATCGCGATCTCTTTCCTGATCGGGCTGTCGAAGGGGACGGCGGCGGGCAGTGCCGTCTCGGCCATCCTGCTCAACGCCCCGGGCGAGGCCTCCTCCGCCGCGACGAGCCTCGACGGCTATCCGATGGCCAAGCAGGGCAAACCGAAGACGGCCCTGCAGATCGGCCTGATCGCCTCGGTGATCGGCGACATTCTCGCGACCATCATCCTGATCTTCGTCGCGATCCCCTTCGCGCGCGTGGCCTTGCTGTTTGGCCCCTACGAGATGGCGGCGATCCTCGCCTTCGCGCTCGTCTTCATCGCCGGATTGTCCGGCGGGAACCTGTTCAAGGGGCTCGCCGCCGGTGGCCTCGGCGTCTTCCTCGGCACGATCGGCCTCGACAACCAGACCGGCCTGCCGCGGATGACTTTCGGCTTCACGGAGCTGATGGAGGGCATGCCTTTGATCGCGGTGGCGATCGGCACGCTCGCCCTGTCGGAGATGTTCGTGCAATCCGAGCGGTTGCGTCATGAGCGCGAGACCATGGCGGTCAAACTCGAACACCGCCCGGACGACCACATCACCTTCCCGATCATCAAGCGGATCCTCCCCACGATCCTGCGCGGAACCGGAATCGGCACCTTCGTCGGAGCGCTCCCCGGGCTCGGCCCGTCGGTGGGATCGTTCATGTCCTACGGAATGGCGCAGCGCGCTTCGAAGACGCCGCAGGATTTCGGCAAGGGCGAGCCCAAGGGCATTGCGGCTGCCGAATCCGCCGACAACGCCGTGATCCCGGCGGCGCTGATCCCGCTCTTCGGGCTCGGCATTCCCGGCAACGTCTCGGCGGCCCTCCTGATCGGCGCCTTCGCCATCCACGGCATTACCGTCGGGCCGCTGCTTTTGCGCGAAGAGCCGGAGCTGCTCTATTCCATCTTCGCCGGCATGATCGTCGCGAGCGTGCTGATGCTCGCGCTCGGCTGGTTCGGCCTGATGCTGTTTGCCCAGATCACCCGCGTGCCCGCGCATGTTGTGATCCCGATCGTCATCTTCTTCTGCCTCGCCGGCATGATGTTGCAGGGTTACGGCGCCTTCGGGCTCATCATCCTGATCGCATTCGCCGCGCTCGGCTTCCTGATGAAGAAATACGATTACTCGTTCGTCACGTTTCTGGTCGCCTTCATCATCACACCGATGCTGGAGCTCAACCTGCGGCAGAGCATCATCCTATCGCGTGGTGACTGGATGATCCTGCTCAATCGCCCGATTGCCCTGTTCTTCATCTTCTGCACGCTCGTCGCCCTCGCGATGCTGGCGTACCGGACGATGGCCAGGGGCAAACCGGCCGCCGGGGAACCGGCGGACTGAAACCCCACCAAGAGCAAAGACAGAAGGGAATGAAGCCATGAAGAAATTGCTCCTCGCCTCCGCCAGCGTGATGCTGATGGCCGCACCGATGGGCGCCGCCCAGGCCGATACCTGGCCCGAGCGTCCCCTCACCATGGTGATCGGCTTCGCCGCCGGCGGCTCCACCGACATTCAGGGCCGTGTGCTCGCCAATGTCATGGAACAGTATCTCGGCCAGCCGGTGAACGTCGTGAACCAGCCGGGCGGCGGCTCCGCCGTGGCCTATACGCGCCTGGCCAACAATACCGACGAGGGCTACACCTTCCTCTTCGGCGGCCTGACGGCACTGACCTTCACGCCGATCATCACCGAGGTCGAATACGAGATCGACGATTTCGAGTACCTCGCCGCGCTGGCCATCGGCCAGAACGCGCTGGTTACCTCCGCCGAGCAGCCCTTCCAGACCTTCGACGAGATCATCGAATACGGCAGGGACAACCCGATGACCTACGCCCAGCAGACGCCGCTGGACGAGGCCATCATCCGCCGCGTCGCCGAGATCGAGGGTCTCGACCTCGCCATCGTGCCGACCGGTGGCGGCGGCGGCATGGCGCCGCTGGTGCTCGGCATGGAAGTCGACTTCGCCTATTCGGGCGGCACGCATGCGCAGTATACGCCGACCGGTGAAATGGTCGTCGCGGCCTTCCTTTCGGCCGAGCGCAGCCCCTTCTATCCGGACGTTCCGACCCTGATGGAACTGGGCTACGACTACTCCATCGAGGATTACCGCTCGATCGTCGTGCCGGCGGGCATCCCCGATGAGGCCAAGGAGCGCCTGATCGCGGCAGCCGAATACGCCTCCACCAACGAGGAGTTCCGCGCGATCACCGAGGACAACACCTTCTTCCCGCTGGTCTTCATCGGCCAGGACGAGATGGAAGAGAACGTCCGCCGCATCCGCGCCGCCACCGAAGAAGTGATGGCTGCCGAGTGATCACCTCCACGGCATGAGCATCGACGCAGCCCCCTGAGCGATCCGGGGGCTGTTTTCGTATTGCATTCCGAGCACCTGTTCCGGCGAAGACCTCATCTGCGCGCACGCCCGGATCTCCGGATTGCACTCAGGCGCTCGAGCGATGATCGCGAGACACCGGGATCCAGCATGAGATTGAAGGTCAAGGCGAGCAGCACCGTCGCCGCCATCGGATAGAACAGCAGCCGCGGCGCCTCGAAGATGAAGATCCGGTACTCGTGGATCATCGTCCCCCATTCCGGACGCCCCGTATCCGCGGAGAGTCCCAGAAAGCCCAGCGAGGCGATCAGGATCACCGCACGCGCCGCATCCGCACCGGCCAGTACCCCGAGAGGGCCTGCGAGATTGGGCAGAAGGTGCCGGCGCAGTCCCCCGATGCGATCCACTCCGAGCGCCTCCGCCGCACGCCAGTAAGGCTCCGCCGTGAGCCGCTCGATGAGCGCCGCGACGACGAGGGCGTAATGCGCCCAACCGGTGAGAGCGAGCGCGATCGCCGCCGTGACGGGGCCGGCACCGAGGATCGCGGCAATCACCAGCGCGACCACGAGCTGCGGCGCGGCGATCACGATCTCGGCGAGGCGCCGCACCGCGCCCGCCACGGAGGCGGGAGCGACCGCGATCACGGCGCCAGCCAGAATACCCATCGTCAAGGTCAGGAGAAGCGCGAGGCCGGCGGCGACGAGGGAGGGCTGCGCACCGGCAGCGACCCGCGAAAACACATCCCGTCCCAGGTGATCGGTGCCGAACAGATGCGCCATCGAGGGCGGCGCGAGAATGTTGCCGAGATCGATCGCGTGAACCGGATGAGGTTGCCAGAAACCGAGCGCAGCGATACCGGCGAGCAGAACCAGCATGATGATCCGCAATCGGGAGCCGCCCGCAATTCGCCTCGTTCCCTTCATGCGGGCCGATCCGCAAGCCGCGGATCGAGTGCGCGCCGCCCGAACGCCGCGAGCCGCTGCAACAGAAGCAGCCACAGGGCCACGATCGCGATGAAGGCCTGCAGGACCGCATAATCACGCGCCGAAACCGCGCGCACCACGTATTCCGACAAGCCGGGTATTGCGAAGACGATCTCGGCGATCGCCGTACCCCCGATCACCCAGGCGGCTTCGGGCATGATCACCGCCAGCAGCGTCAAGGCCGCGTGCCGACGACCCTGCAGCCACAAGGCCCGCCTCGGCGCGAAGCCCTTGGCGAGCGCGGTGCGGAAGAACGGTCTGTCGCGGATCTCGAGAAACGCCACCCGCGTCACCCGTGCGACCGAGCCGATCGAGAACAGCGCGACGAGCAGTATCGGCAGAGCCAGCCGCTCGACGATGCCGCCGGAGAGCGGACGTACGATCCCCCATTCGATGGCGAGCAGCCATAGCAGGACGAAACCGACGGCAAAGGCGGGAAGCGCCTGCGCGCCGATCGCGAGTACCCGCGACAGATGATCCGCGACACCGCCCGGGCGTGCCGCCGCCGCGAATCCGAGGCGGAAGCCGCCGATCACGGCGATCGCGAGCCCGCTCGCACCGATCGCGACCGACCAGGGCAGCCGACCGGCGATCTCGGGCAGAACGGGGCGTCCCGTCGCGTAGGAGATGCCCCAGTCACCGCTGAGAAACCGCGTCAGCCATGCGAAAAACTGCGCCGGCAGAGGCGCGTCCAGCCCCCATGCGGCACGCATATGCGCGAGTACGGCACCATCGAGACCGAGCCCGCTCGCATCGAGAAAGATGATCGCGGGATCCCCCGGCATGAGGCGCAACAATGCAAATCCGCCCGCCACGACGAGCAGCCAGGAAAGCCAGAAACCCGAGAACGTCCGGATTGCCGTGGCGGCCATGCCGCGCCCCCGTTGCTCTTAGTCCGCCATCCCGAAATCCGATCGGATCACGTAGTAGTCGGAGCCCCAGGGTTCGTAACCCGACAGACGAGCGGAGAGCCCGACATGCCATTCGGGCGTCACGAGAAACGCCACCGGCGCGTCGTTTGCGATCACCGCCTGGGCCCTCTGCGCGATCGCATTGCGCGCCTGCGGGTCCTCGGTCCCGGCGAGCTCCGCGAGAAGGGCATCGAAGGCATCGTTGCTCCAGCCGCTGTAATTGTTGGCTCCCTCACTGCCCAGAAAGAGCGACAGGAAGAAGCCCGGATCGCCCGCGGGCGCCGTATGTTGAGCCCAGAGAAACAGATCGAATTCACCGGCACGCGCCGCATCGGTGGGCGATTCGGTAATCCGGGTGGTCACGTCGATACCGAGTTCGGTCAGCGCGGCGCGGATCACCGGCTGGAACGTGACGAGATCGGGACGCTGCGGATAGGCGACGAGCGTCAGCGAGAGCCGCTCGCCATCGCGCATGCGCGGGCCGGCTCCCTCGCGGATCCAGCCTGCCTCGTCGAGCAGCGCCGCAGCCGCCGCGAGATCGTGTGCAGCCGGTGTATCTGCTGCGAAGGGGAAGACCTGCGAGAAGGCACCATGCGCCACCTGCCCCGCACGCGCCGCCGCGATCAGCGCCTCACGGTCCACGGCGAGGTCGATCGCGCGACGCACGCGCGGGTCCGCGAGCGCCTGTGAGCGCGTGTTCATCCACATCATGTACTGGTATTCGACCGGGAAGCTCTTAACCGTGATGCCGTCACCGGCTTGCAACATGCCGAGCGATTCCACCGGCAGGTGGAAGGCCAGATCGAGCTCGCCGGCACGCAGGGCCAGTGCCAGCGACTGCCCGTCGGCAATGCGGGTGATCTGCACGGGCTTGCGGCTCCCGGCATCCGGATAATGCGGATTCGGCACCAGATCGAGGCGTGCTCCGGGGGTGAAATCCTCGATCTTGAAGGGACCGGTGAAGTGCAGTTCGCCGTCATCGTACAGATAGACCGGGAACGCCCATTCGGCGAGGATCGAGGGCATTACGGGTGTCGGGCGCTCGCTGGTGATGACGAGCACGGTGTCATCCTGCGCCTCGAAAGTGAGCGCACCGGCGGAGGCACGTGCAGCGGGATTCTCGCTGACGGTACGGTTGAGCGCATCGGCGACCGCCCCCGCCGTAACCGGGCTGCCGTCCGAGAACGCGCGGTCGGGCACGAGGTTCACCTGCCAGGTCAGATCGTCGATGCGCATTGCATCGCTCGCGAGATTGCCGACGATTTCGCCATTGCGGTCGACCCGGAACAACTGGTCGGCGATCCCGTGGGAGACGAGCGCCCAACCGGCACTGCCTTGCGCCGGATCCGTCGCGGCGGCGATGAAGGTCTTGCCGACGCGCAGCGGCTCTGCTTCTCCAGCCTGCGCGTGCGCATGCGGTGCTGCAACGGCGAACAACGCCGCAGCCAACGCCGCCTTTACGATCTGCGGGCGCAGGTCAGCCGAACTCATTCTGGTCATTCCACATCCTCGATTTGTTCGTTTCTTGCTTGCTCGCGGGTGATGATTTCATCGCTCTCGACGAGGCGCGCCCCGAACTCGAGCGGGGGGATCCGCCCGAGAATGCCCGCACGCATCACGTCCGGGCGCTCGTTGCGCTCCATGAAGCCGTCGGGTCGGCTGCGGTAGAGTGCGATGGCTTCGAGAACGGCATCGACGTCCCTTGCAGGATCGAGATCGCCGAACAGATAGGTCAAACGCCCCGCCCCGCTGAAAGCGACCGCGCAAGCGCGTTTGCACTGGCTCATGCAGCGAATGCGGCGCAGGCGCACCGGAGATGCGACGCCGATCGACGCTGCGTCGTGCAGCCGCGCGGCGAGTGCCTGCGCGAGCAGTTGCCCCGGACGTTCTGCGTCGGGCCCCGTCCATGAAGGCGGCTTGCAACGCATGCACACGGACAGGCAGATGTCCGGCGCGCTTTCGTTCTGATCATCGTCGAGCATGCTGTCTCTTACGGGGGGTAAGCGCCGCGCACAACGGCGAAGCGATGAGGCACCGCACGGATATATTTAATGTTATAACATTGCAATATGAAAATTGAATACTCGGCTTGACCCGCCTCGCATCCGCGACCCATAGCGCCTATATTGGGCGCCCAGCCGGGTGACCGGCCCCCTCATCCTCCATGGGAACATCCCTTGTCCGATACGCCGCAACAGAGCTTGCAGAGCCAGCAGGCCCATTTCACCGCCCCCGATGCCCGCGATTTCGCCCATGTCGAGACCTGGATCTTCGATCTCGACAACACGCTCTATTCGCACGAGGCGCAGATCTGGCCGCAGGTCGATGCGCGCATCACCGCCTTCGTGGCGGATCTGTTCGGGATCGACGGGATCTCTGCGCGCGCCTTGCAGAAATATTTCTACCACCAGCACGGCACCACCCTGAAGGCGCTGATGGACGTCTACGGCGTCGATCCTTACGCTTTCCTCGATTTCGCTCACGACATCGACCATTCCGCCATCGATCTGAACCCGGCGCTGGGCAAGGCGATCGAGGCTCTGCCGGGGCGGCGGCTGATCCTGACCAACGGCTCGCGCAAGCATGCGGAGAACGTCGCGGCGAAGATCGGCATTCTCGATCATTTCGAGGACGTGTTCGACATCGTCGCCGCCGATTTCATCCCCAAGCCGGACCGGCGCGCCTACGAGATGTTCTTCGAACGCCACGCGGTCGACCCCGCGAATGCGGCCATGTTCGAGGATATCGCGAAGAACCTCGTCGTGCCCCACGATACCGGCATGACCACGACCCTCGTCATCCCGGCGACGATCGATCCGTTCCGTGAGGATTTCGAGCAGGAGGCCGTGCAGGCCCCCCATATCGACTTCATCACCAGCGACCTCGCCGGCTTCCTCGAAACCGAGGTGCTGCCGCGCTTGTCGCGCGCCTGAGCATTGCCCGTCAGCTGTGGCGCTCCACCACCTGCTCGATCGCGCCGAAGATCGAATGGGCTTTCGCATCCTTCATCTCGATGCGCACCGTATCGCCGAAACGCATGAAGGGCGTGCTCGCCTCGCCGTGGCGCAGCGCCTCGACGGTGCGTTGTTCGGCGATGCAGGAATAGCCGAGCCCGCCTTCCGCGACGGGCAGGCCGGGGCCACCATCGGGATCGCGATTCGACACCGTCCCCGAGCCGATGATCGTGCCGGCGCCGAGCGCGCGGGTGCGCGCGGCATGGGCGATCAGGGTGGGGAAATCGAAGGTCATGTCGGTGCCCGCATCCGGTTTGCCGAAGAGCTGGCCGTTGAGCATGCTCACGAGCGGCAGGTTGAGCCGCCCGCCATCCCAGGCCGCGCCGAGGCTTGCCGGCGTCACCGCCACGGGCGAGAAGGCGCTCGCGGGTTTGGCGTGGAAGAAGCCGAAGCCCTTGGAGATCTCACCTGGGATCAGATTGCGCAGCGAGACGTCGTTGACCAGCATGACGAGCCGGATCGCGGCGGCACATTCCTCGCGCCCCGCCCCCATTGGCACATCGCCCGTGACGACGGCGATCTCGCCCTCGAAATCGATCCCCCAGGCCTCGTCGGCCAGGCGGATCGGATCGCGCGGGCCGAGAAACCCGTCGGATCCACCTTGATACATCAGCGGATCGGTCCAGAAACTCTCCGGCATCGTGGCGCCGCGCGCCCGGCGTACGAGATCGACGTGATTGACATAGGCCGAACCATCCGCCCACTGATAGGCACGCGGCAGCGGCGCGGCGCAATCGTGCTCGTGGAAGCGGAAACTGGGGACGGCACCATGTTCGAGCTGCTCGGCGAGATCGTGCAGATACGGGGCGACGCGCTCCCAGTCGTCGAGCGCGGCCTGGAGCGTGGGCGCGATGGTGTCCGCTTCCGTCGCCCGGGTGAGATCCTGCGAGACGACGACGAGGCGTCCGTCGCGGCCGTGTTTGAGGGAGGCGAGTTTCAGGGGTTCGCTTTTCGTGGTTTCACTCATCATGGCGCCGGCTCGTTTCCTCTGGTTTCGACTTTGGCGCGTGACCCGCGCGGGGGCAGTATAGGATGACCGATCCGTCAAGACGACGATTTCTCACCGGCAGCGGCCTGCTCGCGGCAACAGCGGCCATGCCGGCCGCAGCACAGACCCGCGAGGCCGGGCCCACACTCGCCCTGCGCATGGCCTATGGGCTGCCCCGGATCATGACGACGCCCTTCGAGGCCGCTCAGGATTTCACCGCGCAGATCGCGCAGGCAAGCGAAGGCGCCATCGCCATCACGCTGACGGATGCGCAGATACCGCCCCCGTTCACACCTGTCAGCGACGAGGATGAAGCGGAGGGTGACCAGGAGGGTGATGAAGGCGGGGAGGCTATCTTCGAGAACGGCGATGCCGATGCAGATACGGATCCCCTGGATGCCGATCCGCGCGCGCTGTTCGAGGCCGTCGGCTCGGGGCGCCTCGACATGGCCTATCTCGCGCTCGACACGCTGTTCGAGCGCGAGCCGACCCTCGCCTTCGCCGGCGGCGCGCCGTTCGGGCTGAATGCGCGCCAGCACGAGGCTTGGTGGGAGCATGGCGGCGGGCGCGAGAGCCTCGACGAGGCGCTTGCCCGCCACGGCTGCATCGCCCTGCCCTGTGGCGGATGCGGCACGCCGATGGGCGGGTTCTATCCGCGCGAGGTGAACGATCCCGACGATTTCGCCGGCCTGCGCATCCGGATCGACGGGATCGGCGCACAGGTGCTGCGCGAGCTCGGTGCACAGCCCGAGGCGATCCCGGCGCAGGATACCGCGCGGGCGCTGCGTGAGGGGGATATCGAGGCGGCGGTGGGTTTCGGGCCGGTGGATGACGAGATGCTCGACATCCACACCATGGCGCGCTTCTACCACGCCCCGGGCTTCTGGCAGGGCACGGCGAATTTCTACGCGGTGATCAATCTGCGGCTCTGGGAGGGGCTCTCCGCCGCGCGCCGCGCGATCATCGCCATGGCGGCCAGATCGGCGCATCAGGGCCTGCTCGCGCGCTACGACCACCGGGCGGCTGATGCGCTGCGGCGGCTCGTGATCTCGGGCGTGGAGCTGCGTTATTTTCCGCAGGAGGTGATGCAGGCCGGGCTCGTCGCGGCGATGCGGGTCCATGACGACCTCGCCCGCCGCGACGCGTTGTATGAGCGTGCCTGGCGCTCGATGCTGGCTTATCGCACCGATGCGCTGCTGTGGTGGCCGGTGGCGGAACTGTCCTTCGACACCTTCATGGCCCGGTCGCGCGGCGAGCCCTGATCACGCGGCGCTGCGGTTGCGGCGCACTTCGAGATCGCGCAGATCCGTCGCGAGCGAGAGGATCTTGGTACCGTCGAGCTTCGTCGGGTCGATCACGCCGGAAATGCCGTGCGCGAGATAGACCTCCTCGTGATCGATGCTGCGCATGGCCGAGCCCATCGACCAGTCGGAGAAGTTGCGCTGGGCGATCGTGCGCTGATCGACCAGGGTGACGTCGGCATGGCGGCGGTCGCCGGCGATGCGCCGATAGGTTTCCTCGACAGCCTCGCGTTCGCCTTCGAGGATCTGGAGGAAATACGCCTTGTCGAAGATCAGATAGCCGGTCACGCCGTTCTCGCCGTTCTTGCGACGTGCGACTTCGAGAATCTCGCGGAGATTGGTGAGCTGGCCACGATCATCGGCGTCGAGGGTGTTCTTGCTGTAGTAGATCAACTGCGTCATCGCCATGGTTTCGCTCCACTCGCATTCGGTTCGGGTTTTCGTCGAGCAAGGGTTAGGAGCGGACACTTAACAACTCTTGACGGTCCTTACGGCCAAGCTGGCTCAATTTCCGACACTTCGGCACTGACCGAGCGTAAGGCTACGAATTAATTCAATTGATACGTATTCACGCGCCCTGCCCCGCAGAGCCGTTTTCGATGAATACAAAGGGTTTTCATCGCGCGCACCAGGCTTCCGCAAGTTGCGTCGTATCGCTGGATCACATGCGCGAGGCGCGCACTCGCAAGCAAGCGCTTGCGCAGACGCATACGGATAATGCTGTCAGGCGGAGGCGCTCGCGGCCTGTGCCGCTTCGATCTGGTCGATCGCATCGACCACGGCGTCGAAGGTGAGCAGCGTCGAAGCGTGGCGGGCCTTGAAGTCGCGCACGGGCTCGAGGACCTTCAACTCCTCCCACCTGCCCTGCGGCGGCGGGCCGTTCTCCTTGAGCATGGCCCGCATGGTCGCACGCAGATCGCGCAATTCCTGAGCGCTCGATCCGATCACGTTGCGCGCCATCAGCGAGGAGGAGGCCTGGCCGAGCGCACAGGCTTTCACGTCATGGGCGAAATCGCTGACGCGCCCGTCCTCCATGGCGAGATCGACGGTGACCTTGGAGCCGCAGAGCTTCGACAGCGCGCTCGCGCTCGCCTGAGGCGCATCGAGCCGGCCTAGACGCGGAATATCGGCCGCGAGTTCGAGGATGCGTTTGTTGTAGATGTCGTCGAGCATTGCAGATCCGTACCCGCCGGACGAGCCGGCCAACCCCTCGCATGCCCCGCAGGATCGGCGACCGGCCTTGCCAGGGCCGGGTGATCCGAGCAGGATACGCGTTCCTTCGTCAAGATAGGCGCTGCGCTTCGAGAAAGCGAGATGCGGCTATCGGTCGCGATGATTGGTCCGGGCGCGTCGGGCGTGCGTAAGCATGGCCGTATGCAGCAACAGCGGGAGGCACCACATGGACGCTGTGGTTAAGTCCTTGTCCACGCGTGAGACCTCGGTCGACGCCGGCAAGCGGGATATTGAAAAACCAACCCGGGAAGAGGCGGAGGCTGCGGTACGCACGCTGATCCGCTGGGCGGGGGACGATCCGGAGCGCGAGGGGCTTCTCGAAACGCCCAAGCGCGTCGCGAAGGCTTATCGCGAACTCTTCTCCGGCTACGAAGAGGATGCGGGCGCGGTGCTCGCCAAGGTCTTCGAGGATGTCGAGGGCTATGGCGACATGGTGCTCGTGCGCGACATCCCGTTCCATTCGCATTGCGAGCACCACATGGTGCCCTTCCACGGCAAGGCGCATATCGCGTATTTCCCCTCGAAGGGCGTGGTCGGCCTCTCCAAGCTCGCCCGGCTCGTCGACGTCTACGCCCGTCGCCTCCAGACGCAGGAGACGATGACCGCGCAGATCACCGACGCGATCGAGGATGCGCTCGCGCCGCGCGGCATCGCGGTGATGATCGAGGCCGAGCATATGTGCATGTCGATGCGCGGCGTGATGAAAGCGGGCTCCTCGACGGTGACGACCACCTTCACCGGCATCTTCAAGGACGAGCCGGCGGAGCAGGTGCGCTTCTTCACGCAGTTGCGCGCGGGTAAGGAATATCGCTGACCCGTTTGCTACGGCTAAAAAGTTGACACAGAGCCGTTATTCCCCTTTGTGAAGGCGCTTCGGTCGTATGCCGGGGCGCCTTTTCCATGGGCAAAGGGAAGATGACCGGCATGAGCGAAACGCGGTTTGCGCAGAACCTGGACAAATCCACACTGGAAGAGGGTGAAACCTTCGCCCCCCGCTTCGGCCCCGACGGCCTGATCACCGCCGTGGCGGTGGATGCGGATACCAAGCGGGTTCTCATGGTCGCGCATATGAACGCAGAGGCGCTCGCCAAGACCCTCGAGACCGGCGAAGCCCATTACTGGTCCCGCTCCCGCAACGAGCTCTGGCACAAGGGCGCCACCAGCGGCCAGATCCAGCGCGTCGAGGAAATGCGCGTCGATTGCGACCAGGACGCCATCGAAATGCGCGTGCGCGTCTCCGGCGACGGAGGCTGCTGCCACACCGGCCGCCGCTCGTGTTTCTACCGCAGGGTCACGCTGGATCAGAATGGGGAAGCAAGGCTGACGAAGACGGATATGGCGTTTACGGGGTGATGGGGGGCCGATTAGTCGGCCAATGTTGCGCGGAAGCGCGTCGCGGAGCCTTCCATGCGCAACACAGATTTCCGCCTCACGACCGCCGAAGCCGTTGACGCGAACAGATTGGCCGACATCCGCGTCGAAGCGATGCGACCGAGCCTCGAAGCCGTCGGACGGTTCGACCCCGACAGGGCGCGCGACCGGTTTTTGAAGTCCTTCCGCCCCGAGGATACGACGATCATCCATGTCGAAGGGGACATCGCCGGGTTCATCGTCCTGCGCAGTTTCGCCGACCATTTCTATCTCGACCATCTATACGTCGCCCCCGTCTTTCAGGGCATGGGCATCGGTCGGATCATCATGGACGATCTCAAGGCCAAGGCGCGCGCTGCGGCCTTGCCGATCCGGCTCATGGCACTGAACGGCAGCCGCGCCAACAATTTCTATCGCAGATGCGGCTTCACCAGCACCGCATCGGACGACCTCGACACCCATTATGAATGGAGCCCCGAGAGCTGACTTTCGGGCGAGACGAAGGCCGCGCGGCGAAGGCGCCTGTTTGATTGCGGTGCTTGCGATGGTAGGATTTGTCACGTTTTCAACCAGAGCCGAAAATGCCGCA
This sequence comes from Salinarimonadaceae bacterium, assembly GCA_050485405.1. Lineage (GTDB taxonomy): Bacteria > Pseudomonadota > Alphaproteobacteria > Rhizobiales > Beijerinckiaceae > Saliniramus. The sequence continues at coordinate 7,725 of JBJHBI010000034.1, read as the reverse complement.
GCGCGACGCATCCGAACCGATTACCATCAGCGATGAGCGCGTCCCCGAAATCGACGCCCTCGCCCGCGCCACAGACCGCTCCCGCGACGACATCATCGATCCGGCCATCGCCCAATATCTCGAAGCCAATAACTGGCAGACGAACCGCATCCGTGCCGGCATCGACGCGGCCCGCCAGGGCAAAGTCAGGGATGCCGATGCGGTGTTCGGAGGGATCGCGGCCAAGCATGGTTGGGCGCGTTGAGGCGGCTGGTCTTTGCGGAGCCGGCGGCGGATGATCTGGAGGCGATCATCGACTACATCGCCCTCGAAGACCCCGCCGCAGCAGAAGCCGTGTATCGGGGATCATGCGCGCAGCGGAGCGTCTACCCGAATTCCCGGACCTTGGCCGCCCCGGACGCCACCCGGAAACGCTAGAACTGATCGTTGCCGACCTGCCCTATCGGATTATCTATGGCGTCGACGGCGAGACGATTATCATTTTTGCGGTGTTCCACACTTCTCGCGATCTTGCGCGGGCGTTGGAGGCGCGGATGCGGGGCTAAGGCGTCACCGTGATATCGCGGAAGACCAATCAAAACAGGCCAGTCGTTACCGCATTCCCAGTACGTTCCAAATCAGCTCCGCTAGGCGCATCACGAATGAACCAAACACGATGGTCTCCACCGGCTTCGATAGCAACGCACATCGCCGATACCCCCGGCTGAAATCCCCGCGCCCCGCAAATTCGCCTTCACCACATGCTTCGTACCGCGCGCTCCGGCCAGTCGGCGTCATATTTCTTTGCGTCGATTTCGCCGGACGAGACTTCCTTGAGCATCTCGCCGATCGTCGGCAGGCCGCTGCTCTGATCTCCACTCTTCCACAATTCGGAGCGGATCAGCGCGCGTGCACACTGGGCGTAGACCTCGGCGATATGGATGACGATGACCGTGCGCGGCAGCTTGCCGTTTTTCTCGAACCGGCTCGTGACCTCCGGGTCGGCGGTCAGGCGGGCATTGCCGTTCACGCGCATTGCCGTGTCAGACCCGGCGACGAGAAACATGAGGCTCACCCGGCCGTCGCGAATGATGTTTCGCAGGGAATCGATCCGCTCGTTGCCCTTCCAATCCGGCAGCAACAAGGTCCGATCGTCCTTGATCGCGACCACCGGACCCTCATCCCCACGGGGGCTGCCATCCGTGCCTTCGGGGCCGACGGTCGAGAGAACGCAGAAGCGTGATCTTTCGATATGGGCGCGGTAGGCCGGCGTCAGGAAGCCGGTGACCTTGATCTTGGCAGCTTGTCCGGGAGTTCCGTAATGGGCATGGAGTTCGTCCAGGCTCTCGATCCAACGCGGCATGGGGACGATCCTCTTCTCTCGAGCCCTAGAGCGATTGTTCCGGCGAGATTTCACCTCTCGCGAATGATCAGACGACGTTCAGGCCGGCATGGCAAGAGTTCGGTCGGCAAGAAATCCATCCGGCCCATATCCTGCCCACCCCCACTTGAACTTGCCCATATCATGCTTGGATGTGGCGCACTGCCCGGCGATTTCGCCTTCAATGGCGGCGAAAGGGTCGCATGCCCGGTCACAGGGCAAACAGACCAAAATCAATATTAAAGATTGCCCGTATACAACTCAACACGTATTCCTGGTGGCGAAAACGAAAAGAGGCGCCCCGAAGGAGCGCCTCTGATTGGGAAGTCGGGGATCCGTTGCGCCGAGGCGACTGCCGATCTGTTCCCGACTTTTCACTTTGCAGGATAAGGATCGGGAGAATGCCTGTCAATGTCGATCAATCGAAAGCATGTTCCGGTTCTGACGTCGCTGCTGTCAGTCGAGCGCCTTGCGAATCTGACGACACTAACGGGGTCAGCAGAGGCAGCGATCGAGCTACACCAAGAGACGCTGAAACTCGGCGCTAGCCTGATGCATGTCACCGCGACGATCGAGATCGCGCTCCGCAACACGGTTGCCGAGAACCTGAGTCACTATTTCAGAGTGGCCAATTGGCTCCAGCACCCCCCTGCAGCCTTCACTTGGAAGGAACCAGAGCGTAACAACATTGCAAAGGCCGTCGATAGCGCGAAGCGCGCGGCGTATTCGAAACTCAGCCAGTCGGAGAAGGCGGCTTTGGACGCACATGCCTTCCCGAACGGGCGATCAGCAAAAATTCAGCATCTTGAAAGGGCAAAAGCAAGACGTCAGCACCTAGTCGTGACCGAAGGCAAGGTCATCGCCGAGTTGACCCTGCATTTCTGGAAGCGCCTCTACGGGCCGGAATACGATCAGAGCCTCTGGCGAACTACGCTCAAGAGAACCTTCCCCGACAAGACATTGTCGCGGGCTGCCGTCGCCGCGCAGTTGGAGCACATCTATCAGTCAAGAAATCGGTTGGCGCACCACGAACCCGTTCTGCACCGACGTTTTGCCGATACGATGAAAGCCATCGAATTCTTCAGTCAACGTCTCGGTGCACCGAAACCTGACCCGCGAACACCACTCGCCACACTGCTTGAGGAAGAGATCGGTGCGTTGCGCACAAAGGAGGCGGAGCTGCGTGCTCGCCTTGATGCGTATCGGATCTGAACACCGCAGATATGTCACTTCGACTATTCGGGCCGAACCGCAATCTGCTCCCCCCTCACCCCGACAACATCTCCTTCACCACCCCGCTCGCCTTCCCGAAATCCATCCGGCCCGCGTATTTTCCACGCAAACCGCCGATGACCTTGCCCATATCCTTCATGGAGGTCGCGCCCTGCTCGGCGATTTCGGCTTCGATGGCGGCGCGGGTTTCCGCTTCGTCGAGCTGTTTGGGGAGGAAGCTCGTGATGATTGCGGCTTCTTCGTTTTCCTGGGCGGCGAGTTCTTCGCGGTTGTTCTCGGCGTAGATCGCGGCTGATTCCTGGCGCTGCTTGATCATCTTCTGGAGCATGGCGAGGATTTCCTCGTCGCTGGCTTGCCCTTTGCCGGCGCCGCGCAGTTCGATGTCCTTGTCCTTGAGGGCCGACTGGATAAGACGGATCGTGGCGAGCTTGCGCTTTTCGCCGGCGCGCATCGCATCCTTGAGTTCCTGCGTGAAACGTTCGCGCAACATTGAATTCTCCGCTAATCTGAGGCGCGCGGCGTTGACGCCGCCCCGCCGCACCCTTAAGTGACCCATCGACGCGAGCGCCGTACGGGCGCACGGTCGTACCGCATAATCGTACCGCACATAAGCGAGAACCGAGCCATGTCGCAAGCCATGTCGCACTCCTTGCCGCAAGCTGATACCGCACGCACGACCGAATCCGGCTGGCAGGACGTCGCCGCCACTGCGGTTCTCGTGCTCGCCGACGGCACCGTGCTCGAAGGCTTCGGCATCGGCGCCACGGGCGATGCGGCTGGCGAGGTCTGCTTCAACACGGCGATGACGGGTTATCAGGAAATCCTGACCGACCCCTCCTATGCCGGCCAGATCATCACCTTCACCTTCCCGCATATCGGCAATGTCGGCACCAACGACGAGGATCTCGAGGCGATCGACGCGGTCTCGCCCTCGCCGGTGCGCGGCGTGGTGCTCGCCGCCGCGATCACCCAGCCCTCGAACTGGCGCGCCGCGAGCCATCTCGACGCCTGGCTGAAGGCGCGCGGGCTGATCGGCATCACCGGCATCGACACCCGCGCCCTCACCGCCCTGATCCGCGATCGCGGCATGCAGAACGCGGTGATCGCGCATGCGCCTGACGGTGCCTTCGATACGGAGGCGCTCAAGCGCAAGGCGGCGCAGCTGCCCGACATGACCGGCCAGGATCTCGTGCCGCTGGTCACGGCCAAGGAAGCTTATGTCTGGGACGAGACGCCGTGGGAGCTCGGGCGCGGCTATGGCCGGCGCAGCGAGGAGAAGGCCCATGTCGTCGCGATCGATTACGGCGTGAAGCGCAACATCCTGCGGCTTCTGGCCAATGCCGGCTGCAAGGTCACCGTCGTGCCCGCCACCGCGAGCGCCGACGAGATTATGGCGCACAAGCCCGACGGCGTGTTTCTTTCGAACGGCCCGGGCGATCCGGCGGCGACGGGGGAATACGCGGTGCCGGTGATCCGTGAGATCCTCGAGCGCGACGTGCCGGTATTCGGGATCTGCCTCGGCCACCAGATGCTCGCCCTCGCCATCGGCGCGAAGACCAAGAAGATGGGCCAGGGCCATCACGGGGCGAACCATCCGGTGAAGGATCACACCACCGGCAAGGTCGAGATCGTCTCGATGAACCACGGTTTCGCGGTGGATGCGCAGAGCCTTCCGGCCAATGCGAAGGAGACGCATGTCTCGCTCTTCGACGGTTCGAATTGCGGCATCGCGCTCACCGACAAGCCGGTCTTCTCCGTGCAGCACCACCCGGAAGCTTCCCCCGGCCCGCGCGACAGCCACTACCTCTTCGACCGTTTCGTGCAGCTGATGGCCGATCATTCCCGCGCCACGGCCTGACCGGGACGCATTCTACATATTGCCGAGGTTATTGACGGCGCTGGAGAAATCCGGCGCCGTGCGCATTTCGTTAACCCCTGCTTAACCAAGCTGGCGCACGGTAATTGCGAGCAACCGTAACCGAGTAACCGCCGTGACCAGCACGACCCTGACCCTGCCCGCATCGGAACGCATGCATCGCATGCTGCTCGTGCAATTGACCGTCGTGACCAGTGCCGCCTGGGCGCTCGCGCTCTATGCCGGCCTGCAGGCCCCCTGGGTGAACGACATCGTGGCCTTTATCGCACCGGGCAGCGGGCGCGCGATGAGCACGGGTGCGTATCTGTTCTCCATGCCGCTCTTCCTGCTGATCGGCCTCGCGGTGATGTATTTCGGCCGCGAGAGCCTCCACCGCGCGTCGCTCACGCGCAATCCCCGGCTCGAATGCGCCCTGATCGGCGGGGTCTTCCTCATCCTCTTCATGATTTCTCTCAGCCGCACCGCGCAGGCCCTGCGCCTGGGCGGCGTCTGACGGGACGCGACACGCGCCACGATACGGGACGATACGATGCAAATGGGACAATTCTTCCGCGTCTTCTTCGCAGCCGGGCTGATCGGCGGCGCTTTCGTCACCCTCGCGGAGGCCAAGAGCGGCTGGGCGCCCGATCCGGAAACCGGGCGCGCCCTGCTCGTCGAGAATTGCGCGAGCTGCCATGCGGTCGAGGAGACCGGCACCAGCCCCGTCCCCGAGGCCGTCGCCTTCCACGAGATCAGCGAGCGCTATCCGGTCGAGTCGCTGGAGGAAGCGCTCGCGGAGGGCATCATGGTGGGCCATGACGGCGTCCAGCAGATGCCGGAATTCCGTTTCGACGCAATCCAGATCGGCGACATCATCGCCTATCTGCGCAGCATCCAGCAGCACTGATACCGGATTCATGTGTCGGCGCGGCAACACTGGCCGTGCCTTCGTGGCGCGAGCGGCGCATCTGCCCCATTTCCGCCGCATCGCGGGATGCGTGTTCGATCATCGCAACAGCTCATGAGCTCCCCATGCCGTTCCCGGCCCGCGCGGCGACAGCCGCCTTCCGCCTCCTCCTGCGCAGAGCCGCGATACCCGGCATCGCGCTGACGAGCCTCACCCTCGCGGCTTGCGTCCCCACGGAAACCGACGGTGTCTCCGTCCCGATCGATGCCGAGATCGCGGTCGCGGAGGCAAAACGCGAGGCAGGAGAAGGCGAAGCGGGCGCGAGCGTGGTGACCGAAGCGGAAGCGGACGGCGAGATTGTCGCGGATGCGGGCGCGAAACCCCTGCAATATGCCGGCCTCACCGAGGCCGATGCGCCCTTCCAGCAGGGCCGCGCCTCCTTCTATCGCCATGGCAGCCGCACTGCGAACGGCGAGCGCTTCGACCCTTCCGGCATGACGGCGGCGCATCCGAGCCTGCCCTTCGGGACGCAGGTGAGGGTCGTTCGCCCCGATACGGGGAGCGAAGTCGTGGTGCGGATCAACGATCGCGGCCCCTTCACGGGCGGGCGGGTGATCGACCTCGCCGAGGGCGCCGCGCGCCGGCTGGGTATCATCCGCGCAGGCGTGGCGCCGGTGGCGATCTACCGGCTCGATTGAGGTTCAGGCCGCTTTACCGGCATCGTCGTCTTCCACGCGCACCATTCGCAGCCCGCCGAAACTGCGCAGGGCGAGGAAGGTGAAAACGGCATGGGGCACCGAGAACGCCGTCACCAGCCAGATCGCGATGCGCAGGCTGTAGCCGTGCGGCGTCGTCGGATCGATCACGAAGAAAACCATGATCGCGATCAGCGCGATCGTCATCGCGGTGGGAAGGATCGTCGCGCGCAGAACGCGCGTCAGTGCCTTCGACGGGTTTCCGAGGGCGGGATTGCGCGCGGCGAAATCGAACAGATGCCGCGGCGCGTGCATCAGCCCGATATAGAGCGCGAAGGCGATCAGCGGCGGCAGCAGCGCGAAGGCGAGCACGACGACGGCCAGTTCACTGACGAGTACAACCGCATGCGCACCGTCCCCGCGCTCGGACAGGGCCTGCCACAGCGCGCGCAGGATCACGATGGCCCAGAGCCCCTGCCATGCGAGCGCCATCGGCAGCACCCAGTCATAGACGACACGCGAGGCGGTCGGCACGTCGAGGATCAACCAGCCGACGAAGGCGGTGACCTGGGGCATGCTGAACAGCACCGCGAGCGCAAAAGGCGCAAAGCCGCGCGCAAGGATTTCGAGATAGCGCCATGCCGACCCGGTCTCGACGTCCCCCAGGCCGTAATGCAGGGCGGCCACAACGATCAGGACCGGCAGGACGATCTGCGGAGCGAGCATCCAGCCGGCCACCACGGCGACGGCGAGTGTGCCGTAAATCGCCATGAACCCGAACGGCCAGAAACGTCCGAGACGCGGTTGCAGCACGATCAACGCGGCATATTGGTCGAGCGAGGCATGCGGCAGGACGAGCAGCAGGATCAACGCGCCGGCCATGGCGAGCTGGAACAGCTCCGAGACCGGTGCCACGAAGGGATAGAGGAGCGCGGTGACGCCGATCACAGCCAGCGCGGCGATGGTGTGGGCGCGCCGCAGGGCGGAAAACCATACGCTGTAGGCGCGCGGCGTCGTAGCAGGGCCAGCCGCCTGCGCCTCGTCGCGCTGCTGCGCCGCCCCGTGAGGCCGGACATGTGGCTGGACGTGAGCCCGCCCCTGCGCTTCTGCCTCGTCGACCCGTCTGCTGGAATCCATATTCACCCGACTCCGGCGCGTTTCCTGCACCCGCATCGCCCTCGTTCGCATGCCCGGACGGTCTTGTCGAGCCGCGCGGGCGGGACCGATCGGGCCGGGCGGCAGAGGGCGGAGTTTGCCGCGCCCGCCCTGTGAAATCGGGATAGCGGATCGTAAGTCAAGAAATTTGGCCGGACAATCGGTGTCGAATGTAGGGATTTTGCTTAAAAATGATGCCAAATATTGCGCCGGCTGGTCACTTTTTCGCAATCCGGCATCGAAAAATCAACAATCGCTTTACAACGGAACGGAGTTTCTGCAATGGTGGCGGGCCGGTATGTCACCGGCACTGGGTCAGCGGTCACAAGCGTTGATGAATGACATCGCCGTCGCTTTGGAGTTCGTCCAATAAGATCAGGTTGTCGGTTTTCAAACTGTCGTGTGCACGCCCGGAAACGGTCGGGCCCGGAAGGTGTGTCGGTGAACGCGACCCCGTTTTGAAGCAGCTCCAGAGCGAGAGAATACATGGGTCGAGGTCGAGATTTCCGCGAGACGAGCC
>JBJHBI010000033.1:0-42253 GCA_050485405.1 Salinarimonadaceae bacterium | reverse complement strand
AGGAGCAGGGACGCATCCCCGAAGACATCTCCTTCGACCAGCTCCTGCGCCTGTCCGGAATCGAACAGACATTCGCAACCCGCACCGCAGCACAAGGCGCACAACACCCAACCCTCTCACAGGTCAACGAACAGCAAAGTGGCCATGCGGCAGACGTCTTCTCGCAGAAGATCCATCCCTTGCTCACACTGGGGGAGCATCGGAGCTGGGAGGATTACGCGCAACGCTTTCCCGATATCGTCGATCTCGTCCAGCGCGCCGGGATCGACGCATCGCCCGCAGCGGCGGCCGCAGCCGTTCGCGCGCTGATCGGCGGCGCCTATGCCCAGGACGTCGTCGCGCGACTACGTGACGGTTCGGGCGGAACCGAGGCCCCGGAAGTCGCCCCGCTCACCACGGCGACCGATACGGGCCGTGACGCAGGAGACCTTCCCGCCGTCCTCGACCGCGTCGCGCAGCTCGCGCGCGAGGAATGGGATGGCGGTCTGTCGCAGCTCACCCTGCCGGAACTGTCGCAGATGACGCAGGTCCTGCGCTCGGCGGTCACGTCCGATGATCCGGAGGCCGCATGGCGGCGCGACGAGATCGTCGGTGCCTTGGGCGATATCGAAACCGCCACCGGGCTCGCGCCCGATCCGCTGCTCGGCGTCGATCTCGCCGATCCCGCAGCGCTCGTCACCTTCGTGCGCGGACGTGCCGCCGAGGAATGGGACGGGGGCCTGCGCAACATTCCCCGCGCGGATCTCGACAGGATGGCCATGACCCTCGACAACGCCGTGCGCAGCCAGCCCGAGGAACTCGCCTTCATCCGCGAGGATATCCGCAGCGCGCTCGCGGCGGTACGCGATGCGGGCGGGCGTGCCTTCCCTACACCCGTCCGTCAGGGGGATGCGGGATACGAAACCATGCCGCGTCCCGTCGATTTCGGCCTTCCTGCGGCGGAATATACCTTCATCGGGGAGGATTCGCGGGGCGAGCCCGTCTGGCGCGGCGCCGACGGGCGCAATGTCGGACCCTTCTCGACGGAACCTTCCGGCGAACTCGCGAACCCGGTCACCGAGGCGCCCGTCAAGCCGAAATTCCCGTTCAACCCGACGGCGCCGGGAGCACTCGCACCGCTCGATCTCTACCGCCTGCCGAGCTTCGAGGGCACTCCGGTCGAGCGCGCACCCGCCACCGAAGCAACCGACGCCTCCGACGCCTCCGACGCTTCGGAACTGACGGAAGCCCAGCGCGATTTCGTCGAGGCGACGATTTCCTACATTCGCGATGTCCTGCGCATCGATTTCCGGGCCGGTCTGAACTTCAATCTGGCGGATCCGGTCACCCGCCTGCCGATGACCCGGGCCTCGGCCATCATCGGTGTGGATACGATCCGCGAGCTCAACAATAACAAGAGCGAGATCCTCGAAGCCGCCCGCACGGGCGATCACCGCACCCTGCTCGACATCTTCTCCAAGGCGATCGGCGTCGGCGCGCGGCTGGGTGAAGCGATCCACGAACCGCAGGTCGTGCGCCAGATCATCGCCGGTTTGTTCGGCGCGCGCGGCGCGGGCATGAATTCCGCTTTCCAGTGGAAGGCGACCACGCTCGAGCAGGAAGCCGAGAAAGCCTTCGTGGGTGAGCCCTCACCCTTCGTCTTCACCCCGAAGGAGCGCATGGGCGGGGTCGACGTGTCCGAGCCGGGCTTCGCGCAGGTCCGGGGGCGCCTCTCCTGGAACGTCACGCCGGTCGAGCCCGTCGAGGGCGAGCCCGCCCCGACCGACATCTTCGGCTCGACGGTCGGCGAGAAGTATCGCGTCGAGGTGGACACCCCCATCGACAAGACCATGTTCGAGCTCTACACGCCGCGCATTTCGCTGGGTCCGATCGAGAGCCCCAGCGCCGAGTATCGCGAGGAGCTCGCGAATGGTCTCGTCATCCCCGCCGGCGTCCTCGTGCCCGCCGAGATGGTCGACATCTTCGATCGTGCGATCGGTAACGGTCTGATCCAGATGCGTTTCCAGGTCCCCTACGAGAAGGATCAGCGCGACCGTGACCTTCTCGCCGACGAAATCGCCCTCGCCTTGTCCGGCTTCTCATCCATTCTCGAGGGGTTGCAGGTCGAGAATGTGAAAGCGCATTACGAGCCCGGCTTGCGGGCGCGCGTTTCCGCGCCTCCGGGCCGTGAGATCGACGGACGGCGGACCATCGACGCGAATTTCCTGCCGATGGAGAATCTCGCGAACTGGATGGTCTCCGTCGTGACCGACGGCGAGGTCGCGCTTCCCGGGGCACGGGCGGTCAATAGCGAGGTCGATCCGGCGGCACGTTTCGCGCCCGATGCGCTTCATGGTTATCGCGACAAGGTGCGCATCAAGCTGAGCGTCGGTCCGCGCCTCAATCTCGGCGATATCGCCCGTATTTCGCCGGCTATCTACTATGTGCGCGAATCGCGTCCCGATGCCGCGACGCAGCTGATGCGCTCGAACGAGGAAGCCTCGCTCACATTCGAGAATGCGGTGGGAGAAAAGCGCGAGGTACCCGTGCCCACCTGGATCGCGATGATGGTCGGGCGCTGGGTCGAGCCGGGGCGGATCGAGGCCTTCCTGGGCGTGAATCCCCTTCCCGCCGGCGGCATCGTGGTTCCGCCCGCCGGGACGGAATCCCTGCGCGGCTATCTGATGAGCCGCTGGCGCGAGGGTTCGCAGGAGGTCCGCTCTGCGATCGCCGACTTCATGGCGGAGCATATGGGTGGCGCGGAGCCGGCGATCGCCGACAATGCGACGCTCTACCCGGACGTCAAGGATGCGCTGATCAGGCTCCTGCATCACATCGCAGAACCTTTGCCGGCTATAGACGGCAATGATCGCGCCATCGAGGGCGATCGCTGAGATAACTTCGACGCCGACCCCGTCCCGTCCACCGGTGCGCCGGAAAACGGGGCGGGTGCGGCACGATCTTGTGAAAAGACGTTTTCTTCTGCGACGATCGCGGCGAAGCTGAACGGATGAACGTCGCGCGAATGGAACGGCATCAGCTCTGGCTCTATCTCGCCGCCATCGCCGCGGGACTCGCGATCGGCACTGCCCTTCCCGGCCTGTCCGCCGCATTCGAGACGCTGCTTTGGCCGGTGCTGGGGCTGTTGCTCTATACGACCTTCATCCAGGTGCCGCTCGCGCAGATCCCTCTGGCCTTTCGCGATACCCGCTTCCTCGGTGCGGTACTGATCGGGAATTTTCTGCTCGTTCCGCTGCTCGTCTGGGGGCTGTCGCATCTCCTGCCCGATGATCCGGCGATCCGGCTGGGGGTGCTTCTGGTGCTCCTGGTGCCCTGTACCGACTGGTTCATCAGCTTTACCCATCTGGGCGGTGGTGATACCCGGCGCGCGATCGCTGCGACGCCGGTGAATCTCGTCGCCCAGATCGTGCTGCTGCCGCTCTATCTCTGGCTGTTCATGGGAGATGGCTTGCTCGGCCTCGTCGACCATGAGCGCGTGGCGCTGGCCTTCGTGGCTCTGATCTTGCTGCCTCTATTCGCGGCCTGGGTTACATCACGGATCGCATTGCGGATCACTGCCGTGCGCCCCTTCGTCGTCGGTCTGCGCGTCGTGCCGATACCGCTTCTCGCCAGCGTCATCCTGATGATCGCGGCTTCACAGGTGGAGGCGGTTCTCGGCGCATTGCCGGTATTCCGGAAGGTCGCCTTCGTGTTTCTTGCTTTTCTCGTGATCGTTCCGGTGATCGCGATCGGCCTCGCCCGCGCCCTGCGCCTGTCCGCCATGTCCACACGTACCCTCGTCTTCAGCCTCGCCACCCGCAATTCCTTCGTCGTCCTGCCGATCGCAGTGGCGCTGGGCCCGGGATGGGAAATCGCAATCGTCGTGATCGTCTTTCAGTCGCTCGTCGAACTGCTCGCCATGATCGCCTATCTGCGCCTCGTTCCGCGCTTCGTCCCGGAATCCTGATCTCGGGTTTCATGTCGCCGGCGTCGGTTCGTCACAGGGCATGCTTCTACATCCTTCGCACAAACCGGCGGAATAGCCGCCGGGTGTGTATCGACCCGCTCCCGAGGGATGAACCGGCCCGGCATAGCGCCGTTGATCCGTGCGTGAGACGCGCCCATGCTGGCGCGCTCTTCCCGGGATCGATTGGGGCGCGGCACATGGGTGTGGGCAGGCAAGGAAGTGCGAGACGGTCCGTCTATCGCTCCCGCGACGGGCGCGACGTCTTGCATGCGCTCTACGAAGAATGGTGCACAAGGCTTTCCGGCCCGGTCGAGCGTCTGAAGGTTGCAACCCGTTTCGGTGAAACCAGCCTGCTCGCAGCCGGTCCGCCCGAGGCACCGCCGATCATGGTCCATCAGGGCGGTAATTTTCCCAATCCCGTCACGCTCGCATGGTTTTTCAAGCTCGCGTCACGATACCGGATCTTTGCGCCGGACCTGCCCGGCGCACCCGGTTACAGCGCGCCGCATCATCTCGATGGCCGGCGCGGGGAATTCGCGAGCTGGGCGTGCGACGTTCTCGACGGGCTGGGGCTCAATGCGGTTCCCCATCTCGGCGCGTCCTTCGGCGCAGGGATCATTTTGCATCTGGCGACACGGGCGCCGGAGCGGGTCACGCGCATGGCGCTGATCGCACCAGCCGGCATCGTGAAGCCGTCGCTGTGGCGGCTCACCAGGGATCTGGCACTGCCGATGCTGCGCTACCGGCTGCGACCGGGCCGCGAGAATCTCGATGCGGCCATTGCTCCGCTGCATTCCGACCCGCCATCGGAACTGCTCTGCGAGACCCATGCGGCGGTGTTCCGACATCTGCGCCTTGCCCGGCAACTGCCCGATCCGGTCGGCGATCACATGCTCGATGACTGTCGCTGCCCCGTTCTCGTGATCGCCGGCGAAGATGATCCCCTGTTCCCGGGGCATCCCCTGCTCACCCGCTGCCGGGAACTGATGCCGCAGGCCGAGACCCGGCTTCTGCCCGGCAGCCGGCATTTTCCCTCGGGCGCGGATCTCGACCGGATATCGGGCTGGCTCGACGCGTTCATGCCATGACCGGGCAACGCTCAACCCGCTCCCCCGAGGGCCAGCACGAGCACGAGCGGGTATCCGAGGGTTGCCGGGATCATGGTCAGGGCCATGCCGAGCGCGCGCCCGCCCGCTCCCGCGCGATAGCCGCGATAGAAAGAGATCCGCCCGATGACGAACAGTCCCGCCGCGACCGGCAGCAACGCGAGCCATGCGCCTCCCGCGACGGCGGCGAGGGCGAAGTAGAAACCGGCGGCGAGGACGGTCTGTTCGAGGGTATTTTGCAGGAAGGCCGCCTTGACGGCGAGCCTGTCGCTCGGCCCGCGCGCGGCCTGTCCGCCGATATCCTCGGGCGAATAACGCCGTGTGGTCGAAACCATCAGGATCGCGACGAGCAGCACGAAGCAGGGTAGCGCCCAGCAAAGAGCCGCGAATGCGAGACGATCGGCGCGGGCCTGCGGCAGATCGGCCACGAGCGGCGCGAGCTGGTAGGCGGCGATGAAACCGAAGATCGTGGCGACGATGGCGATCAGCGATCCCTTGCGGATCGCGTATTCCTCGCCCGCCATGTCGATCTCGGCTGGCGGGCGGCGATAGGCGTCGTCGGGCATGAAGCCTCCGTCGGCAGGCCGTCGTCTCGATGATGGCGAGCGTGGCACGGCGCAAGGGACAGGTGCAAGGGACAGGTGCAAGGGGCGGGTGCAAGGGGCGGGTGCAACCCGGGGCGCGAATATCGGCACGGCATTGCTCCCGGGGCATCAATGACGTAAGGCGAGGCAGCACGTGGTCATCATCGACCAAAGCCCATCACCCCACCCGTAATCCGCCCTTTGCGGCACCGATCGAGCACCCGATCATGGACGAGACGAACGAAGCAGTCTCCGACCGAGCAGCCGAAGTACCCGAGGCGGCGCAGGCTAACGCGGCGATCGAGACGTTCGCGCTGGAAAAGGCCTATGGCGCGACCCGTGCCCTCGACGGCGTGAGCCTGCGGGTCGCGCGCGGGGAAGTGTTCGGCCTGCTCGGCCCGAACGGTGCCGGCAAGACCACTTTCGTGCGTCTGCTCTCGACGTTGATCCGGCCCACGGGCGGGCGGGCCGTGGTGCTCGGCCACGATGTCGTCACGCAGGCGGCGCAGCTTCGCACTCGCATCGCGCTGACGGGACAATTCGCCTCCGTCGACGAGGAACTGACGGGGCGCGAGAACCTGTTGCTCCTCGCCCGGCTGCTGGGGCTCTCGGGGAGCGAGGCGCGCCGGCGTTGCGAGGAGTTGCTCGAAGCCTTCGACATTGCCGGCGCGGCGCGACGGCCCGTGAGCGGTTATTCGGGCGGCATGCGCCGGCGCCTCGACATCGCCGCCTCGATGATCACCCGCCCCAGTCTGCTCTTCCTCGACGAGCCCACGACCGGGCTCGATCCGCGCGCGCGGGCCGATGTCTGGGCGATCACCCGGCAATTGGCGCGCAGCGGCACCACCATTCTCCTCACCACGCAATATCTCGAAGAGGCAGATCAGCTCGCCGACAGGATCGCCGTGATCGATCAGGGGCGGGTCATCGCGCAGGGCACGGCGGCGCAGCTCAAGGCCCGTGTCGGCAGCGGCGTCCTGCGCCTGACCCTGCACGACGCGGCGGGGGCCGCGCGCGCGGGTGCCGTCGCCCAGAGTTTCGATCTCGCCGCTCATCACGAGGATGATCCGACCATGCTCGCCATTCCCCTGCCCGATGCCGATGCGGCGGTGCCGCTGCTCGCGGCGCTCAAGGAGCAGAACATCGCGCTCGTCGATTTCGCCTATGGCCAGCCGACCCTCGATGCGGTGTTCTTCGCGCTCACCGGCCACGGCGCCGGGTCCGTGCAAGGGGAGACCTCACAATGAGCGAGCGGCAATCGCGCCTCGATCGGGCACTCGGTGCGGCTTCGCGCCCCTCCCCGGGCCCGCGTCCGCTCCCGGACACGCTGGTCTTCGCCTGGCGGGCCGTACTCAAGATCCGCCACAATCCCGAACAGGCCTTCGACGTGGTGGTCACCCCGGTGATGTTCACCGTGATGTTCACCTATCTGTTCGGCGGTGCGCTCGTGGGCTCGACGGAGGCCTATCTGCAATTCCTGCTCCCGGGCATCCTGGTGCAGACGGTGATGTTCACCTCGATCTATACTGGTTTCACCCTCAACCAGGACATCAAGCGCGGCGTGTTCGACCGTTTCCGCGCCATGCCGATCTGGCGCCCGGCCCCGCTCGCCGGCGCGATCCTCGGCGACGTCTTGCGCTATACCGCCTCGGCGCTGCTCGTCTTCGCCGTCGGTTTCCTGATGGGTTACCGGGCCGAAGGCGGGCCGGGTGCCTTTCTCGTGGCGCTCTTCCTCCTGAACGTCTTCGCACTCGGTGTCGGCTGGATCTTCACCGCCGTGGCGCTGATGGTGCGCACGCCGGGCACGGTGATGACGCTGTCATGGCTGGTGCTGATGCCGGTGACCTTCGGCTCCAACATCTACGTGACGCCCGAGACCATGCCCGGCTGGTTGCAGGCTTTCGTGATGGTGAATCCGGTGAGCCACATCACCACCGCCCTGCGCGGCGTCCTCGACGGTGCGCCGACGCTGGGTGCGACGGGGCTCGCCCTGATCACCCCGCTGATCCTCACGGCTCTGTTCGCTCCGTTATCCATGTGGCTCTACGCGCGCGAGCGGGGGTGAGGCGCCTGCGGAGCCTCACAGATCCGCGAGTCGGATGCGGCTCTCGCGATCGAAAAGATGCAGGCTCTCATCGGCGGCGCGCAAGGGCAGGATCTCGCCTTCGCGCACGGCGGCGTTTCCGGGCAGCCGTACCGCCATGCGCGCACCGCCCTCGCCATAGACCGCCTGCTTGCGCTGATCGGCGAGTGCGCCGTGCACGAGAATGTCGGCGCCCAGCGTCTCGACCATTTCGGCGGCGAGGTTGAAATCCGCCTCGCTCTCGCCGCAGGGCGCGAGATGCTCGGGGCGGATGCCGATCATGGCGGGCTTGCCGGCATGCGGTGCGAGTCGCCTCGGCGCGAAGCGCAGTTCCTGGCCGCCCTCCAGCGCGAGCGTCGCACCGTCCGAGGCAATGAGGCCCGGCATGAAGTTCATCGCCGGCGAACCGATGAAACCAGCGACGAACATCGTGCGCGGATGCAGGTAGACGTTCATCGGCGTATCCACCTGGTCGGCCACGCCCGCATTCATCACCACGAGCTTGTCGGCGAGCGTCATCGCCTCGACCTGGTCATGCGTGACGTAGAGCGAGGTCGTCCGCAGGCGGCGCTGCAATTGCTTGATCTCGAGGCGCATCTGCACCCGCAGCTTGGCGTCGAGATTGGAAAGCGGCTCGTCGAAGAGAAAGGCGGAAGGATCGCGCACGATGGCGCGGCCCATGGCGACGCGCTGGCGCTGGCCGCCGGAGAGCTGTCGCGGCTTGCGTTCGAGGAGCGGGGAGAGTTCCAGCATCTTCGCGGCCTTCGCCACCCGCGCCTCGATCTCCGCCCGGGACTTGCCGGCGATCTTCAGCCCGTAGGCCATGTTGTCGAACACGCTCATATGCGGGTAGAGCGCGTAATTCTGGAAGACCATGGCGATGTCGCGGTCCTTCGGCTCGAGCCGGTTCACCACCCGCCCGCCGATCGTGATCTCGCCGGAAGTGATCTCCTCGAGCCCCGCCACCATGCGCAGCAGGGTCGATTTCCCGCAGCCGGAAGGCCCGACGATGACGATGAGCTCGCCGTCGGCGATGTCCATCGAGACGCCGTGGATGACCCTTGAACTGCCGTAGCTCTTCTCGACGTTGCGGATCGTGATCTCGGCCATGTTGCAGGCGCTCCTTACTTCTCGGTTTCGACGAGGCCCTTCACGAACAGCCTCTGCATGACGATGACGACGAGGACCGGCGGGGCGAGGGCGAGCGTCGCGGTCGCCATCACGAGATGCCATTGCGGCTGGGTATCCGCCACGTAGATCATGCGCTGGATGCCCATCACGATGGTGGTGTAGGAGCTGTCCGTGGTGACGAGCAGCGGCCAGAGATACTGGTTCCAGCCATAGATGAACATGATCACGAAAATCGCCGCGATATTGGTCCGCGACAGCGGCAGGAGGATATCCTTGAAGAACTGGAACGGGCTCGCCCCGTCGATGCGCGCGGCCTCGGTCAGTTCGTCGGGCACGGTGAGGAAGAATTGCCGGAAGAGAAAGGTGGCCGTCGCCGAGGCGATCAGGGGGATCGACAGCCCGGCATAGGAATTGAGCATGCCGAGATTGGCC
This sequence comes from Salinarimonadaceae bacterium, assembly GCA_050485405.1. Classification (GTDB taxonomy): domain Bacteria; phylum Pseudomonadota; class Alphaproteobacteria; order Rhizobiales; family Beijerinckiaceae; genus Saliniramus. Next base: position 32,971 of record JBJHBI010000033.1, on the reverse strand, counting down.
ACCACCTCGAAGGTCGGCAGGATGCGCACCTCCACCGGCAACATCAGGGTGATGAAGATGATCCAGAAGCACAGCATCCGGAAGGGGAAGCGGAAATAGACCACGGCGAAGGCCGAGGTGAGCGAGATCGCGATCTTGCCGATGGCGATGGCGAGCGCCATGATCAGCGAGTTCAGCATCATCAGCGCCACCGGAATGCCGCCGGCCTGACGCATGCCGTCGGAGAGGATGCTGCGATAATTCTCGATGAGCCGGTCCCCCGGCCAGAGCGGCATCACGCCGCGCATCAGCGATCCGCCCTCATGCGTCGAGGCGACGAAGGCGACCCAGACGGGGAAAAGTACCAAAAGCACGCCGCAGACGAGGACGGCATGACGGGTGAACGTCAGCCAGGGACGGTTTTCGACCATGGCGGCCTCCTCAATACTGCACGCGCCGCTCGATATAGCGGAACTGGATGGTGGTGAGCACGATGACGATCCCCATCAGGATGACGCTCTGCGCCGCCGAGGAGCCGAGGTCGAGGCCGACGAACCCGTCCGTATAGACCTTGTAGACGAGGATGTTCGTGGCCTGACCCGGTCCGCCGCCGGTGGTCGCGTGGATCACGCCGAACGTGTCGAAGAAGGCGTAGACCACGTTCACCACGAGCAGGAAGAAGGTCGTCGGCGAGAGCAGCGGAAAGGTGATCGACCAGAAGCGCTTCCAGGGGCTCGCCCCGTCGATCGCCGCCGCCTCCATCAGGGATCGCGGGATCGCCTGGAGCCCGGCGAGGAAGAAGAGGAAGTTGTAGCTGATCTGCTTCCAGACGGCGGCGATGGTCACGAGCACCAGCGCGTCGTTGCCGTTGATCTGGTGGTTCCAGGAATAGCCGAGCCCGCGCGCCATATAGGCGAGGATCCCGATCGAGGGATTGAACATGAACCACCACAAAACGCCCGCGATCGCGGGCGCGACGGCATAGGGCAGGATCAGCAGGGTTTTGTAACCGCTCGCGCCCTTGATCACCCGATCGGCCATGCTCGCGAGGAGCAGCGCGATGGCGAGCCCGGAAAAGGTCACCGCGATGCTGAAGATGATCGTCACCTGGAAGGACGACAGATAGAGCGGATCGGCGAAGAGTCGCTCGAAATTCCGCAATCCGACGAAGGTGGTGCGCAGACCGAACGCGTCCTGTCTCAGGACGGACTGGTAGAGCGCCTGGCCTGCCGGCCAGATGAAGAAGATCAGCGTGACCAGAAGCTGAGGTGCGAGCAGGGCCAGGGGAAAGGCGAAGCCGGCGAATGTCACCCGCTTGTGCATGGAGGATCCGTTCCGCAAAGAGATCGATCACGATGCCGGCCTCGACCGAAGCGGACGCCGGTCGGATGACCGGCGCCCGTCACGTATCCGGCGCGGAGAAGCGCGTCAGGAGTTGTCGGCTTCGAACTGACGCAGCAGGTCGTTACCGCGACGCACCGCGTCGTCGAGCGCTTCCTGCGCCGACTTGTTGCCCGACCAGACCTCTTCGAGCTCTTCGTTGATCACGTCGCGGATCTGCACGAAGTTGCCCAGACGCAGGCCGCGCGAGTAATCGGTCGGCTCGTTCAGGGTCATCTGCAGGATCGAGGTATCGGTGCCCGGATTGGCCTCGTAGAAGCCCTGCTCCTGCGAGAGCTCGAAGGCGGCCATGGTGATCGGCAGGTAACCGGTGACCTGGTGCCATTCGGCCTGCACCTCGGCCTCGCTCAGGTAATCGAAGAACGCGGCGACGGCGGCGTATTCCTCGTCGCTATGGCCGTTGAGCACCCAGAGCGTGGCGCCGCCGATGATGGAATTCTGAGGCGCACCCTCGACATCGTCGTAATAGGGCAGCATGGCCACGCCGAATTCGAAATCGGTATTGGCCTCGACACCGGCCTGGGCGGCGGAGGAGTTCATGTAGAAGGCGCATTCGCCGGTATAGAACAACGGCGCGGGGTCGGAGCGGCGCCCGCCGTAACGGAACACGTCCTCACCCTGCCAGTCCTTCATATTGGCGATGTGGCGCACGTGCAGCTCGCTGTTGAAGGCGAATTCCGTGTCGAGCCCTTCGAAGCCGTTGGCGTTGGTGGCGAACGGGACGTTGTGGAGCGCGGAGAAGTTCTCGAGCTGCACCCAGGACTGCCAGCCGGTGGTGAAGCCGCATTCGGCGGCGCCGGCCTCGATGATGGTGCGCGACATGTCGACGAGTTCGCCCCAGGTGGTGGGCGGCGTGTTCGGGTCGAGGCCGGCGGCTTCCATCGCGTCGCGGTTGAAATACATCACCGGCGTCGAGGAATTGAACGGCATCGAGAGCATGTTGCCGTCGGGATCGGCGTAATAGCCGACGACGGAGGGCAGATAGACCGAGGGATCCCAGTCGCGGCCGTGCTCTTCCATCAGGCGGTAGACCGGGAAGACGGCGCCTTCGGCGGCCATCATGGAGGCGGTGCCGACTTCGAAGACCTGGACGAGATGCGGCTGCTGGCGGGCGCGGAAGGCGGCGATCGCGGAGGTCAGCGTCTCGGTATAGTTGCCGCGATAGACGGCATTGACACGGAATTCGTCCTGGCTTTCGTTGAAGCCGTCGACCACTTCCTGCGTCCGGTCACCCAGCTCGCCACCCATGGCGTGCCAGAAATCGATTTCCAACGGCTGGGCCTGTGCGCTCGTGGCGCCGGCGACCAGGATCATGGCCGTCGAGGCGGCCAGAAGCGTGCGGGTGAAGGTCATTTTTCGCTCCGAAATACATCATTCGCGCAGGCGAACCCTGCGTCATCGCGGTGATGACGAGATTTGATTTCAGGAATATGACAAAGTCGAAGTATAAAATTTCAGCCGGCTAATATTAGTCGGCATAAGTAAAGGGTCATTGCTTTTTTATGTCATGAATCGAGACGGGCGCGCCTGCTGCGGCACGCCCGTTCAGCCGGATTTTCCAGGGTTTACGCTGCGATTTCGTGTCCGACCGCGGCGGTACCGGCGCTGTCGTCGCCTGCGACACGATGTCCGGCAGCGGCATGGGCCTCCCGGATATTGCCGAAGAATTGCCGGGCGCTCGCTTCCCAGGTATAGCCCTCCGCCGCAACCCGGCAGGCCTCGCGGGAGATCGAGAGGGCGGCCAGCGCCGCGAGGCGCAGATCCCAGTCGAGCACGCCGCAGCCCGTTTCGCCGACGATGTCGCGCGGGCCGGTGACCGGGTAGGCCGCGATCGGCAGCCCCGAGGCGAGCGCTTCCAGCATGACGATGCCGAACGTGTCCGTGAGGCTCGGAAAGACGAAGACATCCGCGCTGGCATAGACCTGCGCGAGCGCCTCGCCGCTCAGGGCGCCGAGAAAGACCGTATCGGGAAACCGTGCCTCGAGATCGCTGCGCGCGGGCCCGTCTCCCACGACGATCTTGGTGCCGGGCAGATCGAGCGCGAGGAAGGCCGCGATGTTCTTCTCGACTGCGAGCCGCGATACGGTGAGGAAGATCGGCCCGGTTCCCAGCGTCAGGCGATCCGCACGGGGACGAAACAGCGTGGTATCGACCCCGCGCGACCAGGGCATGATCCGGCTGAAGCCGCGCGCGATGAGTTCGCGGGTGAGGGAGGGCGTGGAAACCATCATGCCGAGCCCGGAGCCGTGGAAGCGGCGGATGAGCTTGTAGGTCCATTCCTCCGGAATGGGCGCGCGCGCGGCCACGTATTCGGGGAAGCGGGTGTGGTAGCTCGTGGTGAAGGGGATGCCGCGTGCGCGGCAATGGCGGCGCGTGGCGAAGCCGATCGGGCCTTCGGTGGCGATGTGGACATGGCTCGGCGCCATCCGCTCCATCATCCGCCCGATCATGCGCGGCAGGGTCAGCGAGAGCCTGATTTCCGGATAGGTCGGCATCGGGATGGAGGCGAAATCTTGCGGCGTGATGAAGCAGGTCTCGGCCCCGTTCTGCGCGGCATGGGCTGCCATTTCCTGCAGCGAGCGTACGACGCCGTTGATCTGTGGGTGCCAGGCATCGGTGGCGATGAGCAGACGCATGATCTGTATCCCCTTTCTGCGAGGCGAATACTGTCGCTGCTCCGAATTCCGGAAAATCTTCCGAATCGGACCGGCAATATTCGTTCCTCGTGAAGGGGATTACGCCGCCTCGATTGCAGTTTGATGACGCTTTTCAAATTTCAGCTACGTTGAAGTTTAGCCGGCTCTTGCAGATATTCATTGGCCCGGAGTGGCGATATGCACAAAGTGTCGCACGCGCTTTCAATAGCCCGGCCAGGGCGCGCCGCGTACGCCCGCGCTGCGGCGAATACGATCGACGGCTTCCCGGATGGCGGCATTCTCGCGTACCGCCCGGCGTCCGGCCTCGACGACGAGGTCGATCTGGCCGGCATCGAGGGTGAGCCGCGTCGGTACGCGGTCGAGTTCCGCGCGCAGATCGGGATCGAAATCACGGAAGGAGAGCAGTTCGACGGTGATGTTCACGTCGCGGCAATCCCAACCCGCCGTGCTGCCGCGCAGCCGCGTCACCTCGCCCGGCGAGAGGCCGCAACGGAAGCGCACGATCTCGTTCTGCCATTCGCGGACGGCCATGGCCAAGGCATCGACGCCCTTGCGCACGGACGAGGTGATGGTGGTGTGCGACAGGGCGGGGATCAGTTCGAGGAGTTCGGGTCCGCGTTCGCGCATGCCCCATTCCGGCGCCGGCGCCCGTCCCGCATCGGTGACGATGAAGAGAAGCTTCTTCAGCTTCACCGCCTGCTCCGCCGTGAGCGGCCCGAACGGCGTATCCGCACTCGCCCGCTCGAGGGCGAAGCCGGTAACGCCGATATTGTCGGTCAGCCCGCCATCGAGGAGGCGCACCGTCGCGAGGCGATCATCCTCGCGATAGGTCTCCAGGGCGGCGGCATGGGCCTTGAGGCGCAAGGAGGCGCGTGGATCGTCCATGGCGCGGGTGAGCCAGCCGGGCTTCGTATAGCCGCAATCGGGCCCGTTCGCCGCGACGTCGATCGGCGCGAAGGCCACCGGGAAGGCGGCGGAGGCGGCGACCGCATCGGCGATGCGCACCTGGTCGAGATCGCTGCACAGGGCGGCGAAGGTGTCGTGGGTGAAGATGAAGGGCACGGCATTGTAGATGTCGGAGGCGGTCAGCCAGACCGCCGGGGCGCGATCATGGTTGAAATGCGCGTAGGTCGTGCCGTCGAAGAGGTTCGCGTCGAGCCAGTCGGCAAAGCCGTTGCGGTCGTTCACGCCGCCCCGCCAGGCCCTGATCAGGTTGCCGGGGGCGATCATGCTGGTGCGCAGATTGGCCTCGATGTCGCGGGCGAGGAAGCGCTCGCGGAAATCGTGGAATGCGCCCGGGCCGCGATAGCCGAAATAAGCCGCCGCCACGGCACCGCCCGAGGTGCCCGAGATCATGCGGATGCTGTCGGTCACGCTGCGCCGGCGCGGCTCCTCGTCGATCACCGCCTCGTCGAGTTCGCTCAAGACGCCATGGGCGAACGCCGCCGCGCGCATGCCGCCGCCTGAGAAGGACACCCCGACGACGAGTGCGCCGTCATCGCCGAAATCGTTGATGAAATGCGGCGAGACCTGCGTCACCTGATCGGTGAAGACGTTGATCGGCCCGGTATCGCGGGTCGCACAACCGCCCATGCCGAGCATGAGGCCGAGGCAGAGGAGGAGACCGGGCAAGCGGGTTCGCGCCCCCGGAGAGCATCGCCCGGCGCCGCTTCCGATTGCCGGATGCGCATGATCCTGCGCCTGCACTGAACCTTCCGGCAAGTCCGCCCCCGATCGCCACCGGCGCGCGCCGCCCGGTGAATCGGTGCGGCCACGCCTCGCCGAACCTTACGCAGGAAGGATATGCGGGTAAAGATCGCACGCGCCCGGCTGCATCGGGAGCCGGCGGCGTGCCTTTCGGTGATTGCGGGTGCGCGCCTTGCGGCATGGCGCGACCGCTCTATGATGCCCGAATCGGTGCCTCGGGGCGCCCTTTTGTGCCGGATTCGCGATGTTGTTCAACGCCTTCTCCCTCGACAGCCTGTTCCTGCTCGCGATGATACTGGCTGCGGGGTCGGTTTCCTTCGTCTTCGCCCTTTTGATCCTGCAACTCATGCACCGGCGTTTCGGTGGCGACGGGATGCGCGTTCCGGTGCCGGCCTCGTTCACGGCGGTCACCACCATCTGGGCGCTGATCTTCGGCTTCGTGGCGGCGGAGATCTGGCAGATGAACAACCGCGCCGTCGAGGCGGTTCTGGCGGAGCGCTCGGCGATCCAGAGGCTGGCCGGTAGCGCAGCGGTCGAGGCGCTCGATCTGTTCGATCTGCGTGTCGGGCTCGGCGAATATGTCCGCGCGGTCACCGACGACGAATGGGGCGCAGGCGGCAATGCGGCGCCCCATCCGCGCGCCGATGCCGCCGTTCAGGACATCCGCCTCGCCCTGCTCGGGGCTTCGCGCTCGGACGTGCCGGATGCGTTCATCTCGAAGATGATCGTCGATTTCGACGAATTGCAGGATGCGCGTGAATTGCGGCTGACCATCGGCCAGCGCCACGTGGCCGAACTGAAATGGACGCTCGTCGTGATGCTCGCGCTGCTGTCGCAATTCGCGATCGCCTTCGTGCATCGCGACCGTCTGCGCGCGGGGCGGGGCGCGATCGCGATCTTCACCTTCGCCGCCTGTCTCAGCATCTGGCTGGTGGCCCTGCACGCCAGCCCCTATAGCGGCTCGGTGAGCATCTCCCGCGATACGCTTCTCGACCTGTTCTGATCAGGCGTCGCTTTCCGGTCACGCATCGAGGACGAGATCGGAGGCCGGGACGGCCTGGCAGGTGAGGCAGGCGCCCGGTGCATCGTCGAGCACGGGGGTGCGGTGGTGCACCTTGCCCTCGAGGACCGTCTGCATGCAGGCCTCGCACTGGCCGACACGGCACCCGGCCGCGATCGCGATGCCGTTGGCCTCGGCGAGCTGCAGGAGATCGCCCCGGCTGCGATCCCATTCCACGGTCTTGCCGGAGCGCGCGAATCGTACCGCGAAGGGGCCGGCCGGCTCACCTTCCGGATCGGGCGCGGGCGTGGCGAAGACTTCGCTGAAGATGTCGAAGGCCGGTACGCCGCGCGCGATCAGCCCCTCGCGCATCGCGAGGATCATCGCCTCCGGGCCGCAAATATAAAACCGCGCCCGCCCTGCGATCAGCTCCGCCGGAATGTCATGCGCCGACAGCCTCGGCTGGCCGGCATTTTCGTCGCCCCCAAGCGAAGGCCCGGTGCGCCGCACATGCAGAGTGAGCGCGGGTATCCGCGCCGCGACCTCTTCGAGAACCGGCCCGAACAGGGCTAAATCCTCCGCGCGGCAGCTGAAATGGAGATGTACGGATGCCGAGAATTCATGCTCACCCAGGCGGTCGAGGAGGCCGAGGAAGGGCGTGATGCCGATCCCGCCGGCGATCATGACGAGCGGCAGATCGGGCGCCTGCGGCAGGATGAAATTGCCCGAAGGCGCGGTGATCCATACGCCGTCACCCGGCGCGAGCCCGGTGACGAGGCGCGGCGATACGAGGCCCGCGATGCGCTTCACGGCGATTCTATAGAGGCTGCACCCGCTATCGCGGTACTGCGCCCCGGTCAGTGAGTAATTGCGCCGCTCGCCGGGCGGCGCGCCCTCACTCAACGCGACCTCGATATGTTGACCGGGTAGGAAATCGGGCAGAAGGCCGCCATCGGCGGGTGCGAGCGTGATCGCCGCGACGCCGTCGCCCTCGCGCGCGATCTCCCGGACCACCATCGCGCGCGGCCCCTCCCAGAGCGCCGGTGCGCCCTCGATCGGGCGGATCTCGCAGGCGGCGGCGCGCAAGCCTTGCGAACCGCTGACCGGATCGACCTCGCCCGTGCCGATCAGCGCGTTGTAATTGCCGGTATCCGCCGCGAAGGGAGAGAAAGCCGCGCGTCCCAGTTCCGGGCAGGCCTGCCACCAGCCGTGCTCGGCGATCGCCATGTCGCGTGCGACCCGCTCGTCCGGCGTCAGGCGAAAGCGTGCCCGCCCCTGTGCCGTGGCGATCTCGACCCAGGCATCGCGCGCGAGGCCACGCGCGGCGGCGGTCTGCGGGTTGAGCCGCACGCGGGGATCGGGAGCCCGCTTGCGCAGGGAGACGATCTGGCGCTGCTGGCTGTGGCAATAGAGGCCGTTCTTCGCGCAGGTGAGTGCGAGCGGATAGGCCGGATCGGGAGCCGGGCGGGGAACGTGGCGGGGCAGCGGCGGATAACCGTGGGCGAGGAACTGCTCGCTGTAGATCTCGAGCCGCCCCGTCGGTGTGGTGAAACCGCGTGGCCGCCCGTTGGTATCGGTCGTGGCGTATTTCTCGAAAGCATGGACGAGCGGGCGGCGGATGCCGGCGGGCGCGGCGCGCAGGGTCGCGCAATCGAGCCCGATCGGTGCGAGCTGATGGTCACGGGCCGCCTCGATATCGCCGTCGAAGAACGCCTCGCCCAAGCCGAGCCGGCAGGCGAGATCGAAGACGATCTGGGTGTCCGAGCGGCATTCCCCCGGCGGCTCGATCATCTGCGCCCGCAACTGCACGAGCTCCTCCGCCTCGCCGGTGATCTCGAACCCCGCCTTGAGGGCCTCGTGCTCCCAGGGCGCGGTCACCGGGAGAACAATATCGGCATAGCGCGCCATCGGCGTCATCACGCGATCACACTGGACGTGGAAATCGAGTGCTTCCAGCGCCTCGGCAATCCGCGCCGTTCCCGCTTGCGAGACCGGCAGATTGGTGCCGAAACCGAACAGGGCGCGCACGCGATAGGGGGCGCCGTCGAGCACGGAACGGCAGAAGTCGCGGCTCGTGATCCAGCCGTGGCGGGGCGGGCCGAGGGGATGGGCGTCGATGCCGAGCGCCTTCTCCCGCTGGCCTTCGGGAAAGAGGTCGAACCCGTTCATCGCCCGCACCGGCTGTTTCGACCAGAGCACGTTGCCGCCCGGGCGGTCGTATCCGCCGGTAAAGGCATAGAGAATTGCGAGCGCGCGCTCGGTCTGGGTGGCGTTGGGCTGCTGGCCGATGCCGGTCCAGGAGTAATACGCCACCCGCGGCGACGCGCCGATGATCGCGGCGGCTTCCTCGATCTCGGCAATGGTGAGCCCGGTCTCCTGCGCGACGCGCTCGGGGGTGAATTGCGCGACCTCCTGCTTCAGGAGATCGAAGGCCGGGCGGCAGGCGACGCCGTCGATGGTGAAGGTGCCTTCCAAAGCGAGCGCGCGGCCTTGCGCCTCGCTCATGAGGGTAGCGGGATCATATGCCGCGGCGGCGCCGAGATCGCTGCGCCAGACCATGGCGCGGCCCGCCTCATCGCGCAGGAAATACCCGTCATCCATGCGCACGAGGAATGGCGCGTTGCTCCAGCGCCGCACGAAATCGGCGTCGAAACTCCGCTTTGCGATCATCAGATGCAGGAGCCCGAGGGCGAGCGCGGCATCGGTGGCGGGCCGGACCTTCAATTGCAGGTCCGCGTGCAGGACATTGCCCGTGACGCCCGGATCGACGCAGATCACTTTCGCGCCGCGCGCCCGCCCGCTCGCGATCCGCTCGGCCTGGGACAGCCAGACATTCGCGGGATTGTGCCCCCAGAGCAGGATCGTGTCCGCATGCGCGTAATCGGGGGTCGGAATGCCGTGGCCGAAGGTGAAGGCGTGGGCGACGTCCTTGTGCCAGTTGCAGATTTCGGTGCCGTAGATGGTGTTGGGGCTGCCGAAGGAGCGCACGAAACGCTCGATCCATTCGATCGAATCGCTGATCGGCGTGCCGCTCGGCGTCGTCACGGCGAAGGCGACCGCCTCCGCGCCGGCTTCGTCGCGTACCCCGCCGATCCGCGCGGCGATCTCGTCCATGGCCTCGTCCCACCCGATCGGAACGAAGCCGGGATCGTCCTCGCCCTTGGGCCGGGTGCGGCGCAGGGGCTGCGTCAGCCGTCGCGGGTCATGGGCGATCTCGGGGGCCGCACGCCCCTTCGGACACAAAGCCTTGCCGGTCGGATGATCGGGATCGGGCGACACCGCGACGAGCCGCCCTTCGGCCACCGTATAGACCGCCCCGCAGCGCGAGCGGCAAAGATTGCAATAGCCATGGATCTCGTGGGTCATGCCGCCATGATAGACCCAACGTCACGCCAGGCAATCGGCAAAGCCGCCCGATGCCCCGACAGGCATGCTCATTCCCGTAATGCACCAACGGGCCGGGCTTGCGCCGATGTTTCGCGCGGCAGGGTGAGCGTGAAGGCGAAGCAGGCGGCGAGCATGATGGCGGAGCCGATCAGGCAGGCATGGATGCCGCCATACTGGTAGAGCAGGCCCGAGAGCAGCGTCCCGGTAAAGCGCCCCGCCGCATTGGCCGCATAATAGAAGCCGACATCCTCCGCTGCCTTCTTCGATCCCGCATAGGCGAGGATCAGATAGGAATGCACCGAGGAATTCACCGCGAAAGCGAAGCCGAAAGCGAGCAGCCCGACCACCAGAATCAGATCGGGCCGCAGATCGAGGCCCGTCAGGGCGAGCGCGATGATGACGGGAAGCGCGGCGAGTGCCGCCGCCCAGATTCGCGCGGCAGCCACCTCGCGGCTGAGACCGTCGGCGGAGCGCGGCACGAGATACGGCGCGAGCGCCTGCACCATACCGTAGCCGATTGTCCACAGGGCGAGGAACCCGCCGACCATGGTGAAGGTCCAGCCCGAGGCATAGAGGAAGACCGGCAGGCCGACGACGAACCAGACGTCGCGCGCGCCGAACAGCATCACCCGCGCCGCCGCGAGCAGGTTGATCGCCCGGCTCTTGCCGAAGAGCTCCTTCGCGCTGCCGCTGGCCTTGGCCCGCCCCATGAAGGCGGGCAAGGAAAGACTCACCGCGACGAGGACGATCGCGAGCGCGCCGGCCATGGCGTATAGCGCATATTGAAAGCCCAGCGTCTCCAGCAGCAGCCCGCCGAGGAAGAAGCCGAAACCCTTCATCGCGTTCTTCGAACCGGTGAACCAGGCAACCCAGGCGAAGAGCCGGCTCTCGCCCGCCTCACCGCGCGCTTCCGCTTCGGCCACCTTGATCGCGGATTTGGACGCGGTCTTGGTCAGATCCTTGGCCACACCGCACACGCCCTGCGCCGCCACCACCCAGGCGACGGAAAGCACCGCTCCCCAATCCGGCGAGACCGCGGAGAGGATGAGGAAGCCGATGATCTGCGTCATCAGGCCCACGGTCAGCATCCGCGTGATGCCGAAGCGCGTGGCGAGCCAGCCGCCGACGAAATTCGCCACCACCCCGGCGGCTTCATAGAGCAGAAAGAGGAAGGCGAGGGTGAAGGGCGAATAGCCGAGATTGAAGAAATGCAGCAGAACCAGCATGCGCAGAGCGCCGTCGGTCAGCGTGAAGCTCCAGTAGGAGGCGGTGACGATGGCATAATTGCGGGTTCCGGTGGTCATGTTCAGATCCCCGCCTCGCGCATCTTGCAGGCGAGATCGACGACGCGGCAGGCATAGCCCATTTCGTTGTCGTACCAGGCATAGACCTTGAGCAGCGTTCCGTCGGTGACGAGCGTGGAGGGCCCGTCGACGATGCCGGAGCGGGTGTCGCGCGCGAAATCCGCCGAGACGAGGGGGCGCGCCTCGAAACCGAGAATTCCTGCGAGCGGACCGGAAGCGGCAATGGCGAAGAGGTCGTTCACCTCCTGCGCGCTCGTCTCGCGCGCCATCTCGAACACGCAATCGGTGAGCGAGGCGTTGAGCACCGGTGCGCGCACGGCATGACCGTCGAGCCGGCCGACGAGTTCGGGATAGATCAGCCCGATCGCAGTGGCGGAGCCCGTCGTCGTCGGTTGCAGCGAGAGCATTGCGGAGCGCGCCCGGCGCAGGTCCTTGTGGACGCCGTCGACAGTCAGATTGGTATTGGTCGGATCATGGATCGTGGTGATCTGGCCGTGACGGATGCCGATCGCCTCATGCACCACCTTCACCACCGGAGCGAGGCAGTTCGTCGTGCAGGAAGCCGCCGTGACGAGGCGGTGCTCGCCCGGATCATAGAGGTGGTCGTTGACGCCCATCACCAGGTTGAGCGCCGAGCCGTCCTTGACGGGTGCCGCCACGATCACGCGTTTGGCGCCGCGCGCGAAATGCCCCTCCAGCGCCTCGCGCTTCAAGAACTTGCCCGTAGCCTCGATCACGAGATCGACGCCGAGATCGCCCCAGGGGATATCCGAAGGCGCCGCATGGGCCGAGACGCCGATGCGCTTGCCGTCGATCGTGATCGTGCCTTCCCCATCATCGCCGGTGATATCGGCGCGCCAGCGGCCCTGTACGGAATCGAACTGGATCAGATGCGCGAGCGTCTCCGCGCCGCCCTTGATCTCGTTGATATGGGCGATGTCGAGCCGGTTGTCGCGCCGCGGATCATCCGCCTCGCGCTGTGCCGCCCCGAGAGCCGCGCGCAGGGCGAGCCGCCCGATCCGCCCGCAGCCGTTTATTCCGACCCGCATGGTTTAGCTCCTTGATTTCACACGCGCCTCACTGAGACAGCTTCTTACAGTGTTTCTATAAATATCGAAAGATGAAAATCGTATGCGCCTCTCATATGACGCTATGATGACACCGGGCCTTGAAACCCAACATGCTCCGAGAGACCTGGGCCACCGTGCATCGCCTCCGTCCCGGATTCTGCTTTCGCGCTGCTCGACAGGGCGCCCGACGCCCACGATGCTGCGGCGTCGAATCGGGCGGGATTGCAATCATGAAGGTCTTCATCAGCGTCGATATCGAGGGCTGCGCCGGTATCACCCATTGGGACGAGGCGCGGCGTACGCATGCCGATTACGCGGAATTCCGCGAAATCATGACGAACGAGGCGCTGGCCGCGATCCGCGGCGCCCGTGAGGCGGGTGCGCAGGAGATCGTCGTGAAGGACGCCCACTCATCCGGGCGCAACCTGATCCTCGACAGATTGCCGGCCGACATCCGTATCGTGCGTTCCTGGGCCGGGCATCCGCTCTGCATGGTGCAGGGGCTCGATGAGAGCTTCGATGCGCTGATGATGATCGGCTATCATGCGGCTGCGGGATCGGAGGCGAACGCGCTCGCCCACACGCTCTCCCTCGCCGCCACCGAGATCCGCCTCGACGGAAAGCGCGCCTCGGAATTCCTGATTCATGCGCTCGCCGGCGCGATGCTCGGCGTGCCGACGGTCTTCGTCAGCGGCGATGCGGGGCTGATGACGGAGATCGACGATATCGCACCGCATGTCGGGCGCTGCGCGGTCAAGGAGGGGCACGGCCAGTCGACCCTGTCGATGACGCCCGCCGGTGCCTGCGCGGCGATCGAGGCGGGGGCGGCGAAGGCGCTTTCCGATGCCGGCACGCGGCGGCTGCTCAGCGTGCCGCAGGCGCCGGTGCTCGAAATCACCTATGCCGACCCGCTCCTCGCCGAGCGCCATCGCTGGTATCCCGGCGCCGAACATGTGGGCGATCGCACCATCCGGCTCGCGACGCGGGACTATTTCGACATCCTGCGCGCCCTGAATTATCTCACCTGACCGGGGCGTGATGGCGGTCGCACCGGGCACCAATCATCAGCTGCGCGGCATTCTCGCGATGATCGCCGGGACGGCCATGTTCGCCTGTGGCGACGTCTTCGCCAAGATGCTCACGCCGGAACTGCCGCCCGTGATGATCGCGTGGATGCGCTACGTCGTCTTCGCGGGTCTCATGCTCGTCTTCCTGCTCGCGACACGCGGCGTCTCGGGGCTCGCTTCGCAGCGCCCGGGATTGCAGATCGTGCGTGGCTTCGGCATGCTCGGCTCGGCGCTGTTCTTCATGAGCGGGCTCGTCTTCCTGCCGGTCGCGGATGCGACGGCGATCTTCTTCATTCTGCCGATCCTGCTCACCGCCTTCGCCGTGATCTTCCTCAAGGAGGTGGTCGGCTGGCGGCGTTGGGCAGCCGCTTTCATCGGATTCTGTGGCGTTCTCATCGTGATGCGCCCGGGCACCGACGCCTTCCAGATCGCATCACTCTTCCCCGTTCTGGCCGCGACCTCCTGGGCCATGGCCGCGACGATCACGCGCTATGTCAGTGCGCGTGATGCGCCGTCGACGACGCTCGCCTGGTCGGCTTTGGTGGGTTTCGTCGTGGCGACGCCGCTCGTACCGTTCTTCTGGGTTACGCCGGATGCCGGGCAGATCGCCGTCGCACTCGCCATGGGGCTCGTCTCCAGCGCCGGCCATGGCCTCGTCGTTCTCGCCCTGCGCGATGCCAGCGCCTCGCTGGTGGCGCCCTATGCTTACGGGCAGATCGTCTGGGCGGGCGGGCTCGCCTTCATCGCCTTCGGCACGCTCCCCGATGGCCAGACCGTGCTCGGTGCCTGCGTGATCGCCGGGGCGGGGATCTATATCAGCTATCGGGAACGACGCCGCGGCGATCGGTGAGGCGGCTAAAGAATAGGTCAATGTATTTCGCCGGCAAAATCTAAATATTGCGTCATATTTGTTCAAGTCGTGTCATGTGTCTGTCATCTGGGGCAACTACTCCTCCTGCGTCAACGAGGGCGATGACCGCGTTCGTGAGGTCATGCATGCGGGAATACATGCATGAGCCGCGTACGGCACGTCCAGAAATCCGTTTCCGCCGCAGGAGGCCAGCCTTGTCTCTCATCAGCAAGACTCTCATCAGCAAGACATTCGCGACCGGCGCGTCCGCCTTCGCCTTCATCGCCGTCGCCGCCTTTGCCCTTCCGGGTCCGGCTGCGGCTCAGGATTGCCCCCGTGGTTCGCTCGACGAGCGCTTCTGCGACGTCGACGGTGATCTCCTCGCCGATCCGCCGGAAGATCCCGCGCAGTGGGTCGATCCCGCGACGCTGATCTTCACCTACGCTCCCGTGGAAGATCCGGCGCAATATGCGGCGATCTGGGAAGACTTCATCGAGCATCTCTCCGAGGTGACCGGGCGTGAAGTGCGCTACTTCTCGGTGAATTCCTATGCCGCGATGGTCGAGGCGATGCGCGCCGGGCGGTTGCATGTGGGCGGCTTCGCCACCGGTTCGGTTCCGCTCGGCGTCAATTGCGCGGGTCTGCATCCCTTCGTCACGATGAGCCTCGATGGCGCCATTCGTGGCTACGAGATGGAGATCATCACCCATGTCGACAGCGACATCGAATCGATGGACGACATCATGGGCCGCCAGATGGCCTTCGTGAACCCGGCTTCGAATTCCGGCTTCCGCGCCCCCTCCGCGCTGCTCTCGGCCGAATTCGGCATCGATGTCGAGAACGATCTCGAGACGGCCTTCTCCGGCGGCCACGATGCCTCGATCCTCGGCGTCGTCAACCGTGACTACGATCTCGCGGCGATCGCGAATTCGGTGATGGGCCGCATGGCCGATCGTGGCGTCGTCGATCTCGACGACATCCGCGTGCTGTATCAGTCCGAGACCTTCCCGACGACCGCCTATGGCGCCGTCTACAACCTCACGCCGGAACTGCGCGAGAGCATCCGCGAGGCCTTCCTCACCTTCGAATGGGGTGGCGCGCTGGCCGAAGAATTCGGTGATGCCGACGGCTTCATCGAGATCGACTACCAGCAGCATTGGGACATCATCCGCCGCATCGCCGCCGAATCCGGCGACGAGCTGTCCTGCAGCTGATCTGCCGAACCGAGCGACACGACCCGGCGCGAAACCGCCGGGTCGTTTCCCTTTGCCCGTGATCCGTCGCGGCTTTTCGTCCACCCAACCAGCGAGATGCCCCATGTTGCAGATCGAAGGCCTGACCATGCGCTATCCCACCGGGGATCTCGCGCTCGACAATGTGGATCTGACCGTGGAACGCGGCCAGGTGATCGCCCTGATCGGCCCCTCCGGCGCGGGCAAGAGCACGCTGATCCGCTGCGTCAACCGCCTCGTCGAGCCGACTGCCGGCGCGATCCGCCTGAATGGGACGGACATCGTTTCCATGGGCCGCGCGAATCTGCGTCGCACGCGGCGGCGTCTGGGCATGATCTTCCAGGAATACGCGCTCGTCGAGCGGCTGAGCGTGATGGAGAACGTGCTCTCGGGCCGGCTCGGCTATGTGGGCTTCTGGCGCAGTTTCCTGCGCTATTACCCGCAATCCGATATCGACGAGGCCTTCCGCCTGCTTGAGCGCGTCGGGCTCGATCACATGGTCGACAAACGTGCCGATGCGCTCTCGGGCGGCCAGCGCCAGCGTGTGGGCATCGCCCGCGCCCTGATGCAGAGCCCCGACATTCTGCTCGTGGACGAACCGACGGCGAGCCTCGATCCCAAGACCTCGCGCCAGATCATGCGCCTGATCACGGGCCTGTGCCGCGAACGCGGGCTCGGCGCGATCATCAACATCCACGACGTGCCCCTCGCCATGCAGTTCGTCGAGCGCATCGTCGGCCTGCGCGCCGGCGAGATCGTCTATGACGGACCGCCCTCCGGCCTCGACGACCAGCGCCTCACCGACATCTACGGCGAGGAAGACTGGAGCGGCACGCGCGCCAAGGAAGGCGACGAGGATGGCGACGACGGGGAAGCGCAGGCCGATGCCGCGCGCAAGGTCATCGCCGCCGTCGATCTGCCCGAAATGAAGAAAGTCGCCGCGTCATGAGCATCGCCGCTCCGGATCTGCGCGCCGCACCGGCGGGAACACGGCGCTGGCGCAAACCGCCCTTCATCGCCGATCAGCGCCTGCGCTACGCGATCTATGCCGGTATCGTGATCTATCTCGTGATCGGCATCGGCTCGGTCAATTTCAACTGGGATCGCATGATCGCGGGCCTCGATCGCGGCGCCGCCTTCGTCTCGGCCTTTCTCACCCCCGATTTCACCACCCGCTGGACCGACATCTCGAAGGGATTGCTCGAAAGCCTGACCATGACGCTGATCGCCACCGTGTTCGGGGTGATCCTGTCGATTCCGGTGGCGCTCGGGGCCGCGCGCAATCTCGCGCCGTGGCCGATCTACGCCTTCTGCCGGTCGATCATCGCGGTCAGCCGCGCCTTCCAGGAGGTGGTGATCGCCATCGTCTTCGTGGCGATGTTCGGCTTCGGTCCCTTCGCCGGTGCGATGACGCTCGCCTTCGCCACGATCGGCTTCCTCGGCAAGCTTCTCGCGGAAGATATCGAGGATATCGACCGCTCGCAGGTCGAGGCCGTGCGGGCCACGGGCGGCTCCTGGTTCCAGCTCCTGAACTACGCGATCCAGCCGCAGGTGGCGCCGCGCTTCATCGGGCTTTGCGTCTACCGCCTCGACATCAATTTCCGTGAATCGGCGGTGATCGGCATCGTCGGCGCCGGCGGGATCGGCGCGACGCTGAACACCGCGCTCGGGCGATACGAATACGACAGCGCCGCCGCGATCCTGCTCGCCATCATCGTCATCGTCTTCATCGCCGAATACAGCTCCGGCTTCATCCGCAGAAAGTTCCTCTGATGCCCGTCACGCAAATCGACGACCGCAAGGTCTGGCAAAGACGCGACCGCGCGCAGCAGCTGCGGATCTGGCTCGGCTGGCTGGCCGGCGTGGCACTGTTCATGCTCTGCTGGGAATATATCAGCCGGCAAACTATCTGGCTCTTCGTCTGGGACGCGCCGCAGCAGGCCTTCGACATGGCGCGGCGCATGTCCAACCCGCCCTGGGGCTATGCCGAGCGCATCATCCAGCCCATGTGGGACACGATCAACATGGCGACGCTCGGTACGATGATCGGCGTCGTGCTGGCCACGCCGCTCGCCTTCCTCGCGGCGTGGAACACCACACCGAGCCGCTTCGTCCTGCGTCCGATCGCGCTCGCCATCATCGTGGCCTCGCGTTCGATCAATTCGCTGATCTGGGCGCTGCTGCTGGTGCTGATTCTGGGGCCCGGGTTGATGGCGGGGATCGTCGCCATCGCGTTGCGCTCGATCGGCTTCATCGGCAAGCTGCTCTACGAGGCGATCGAGGAGATCGACGAGAATCAGGTCGAGGCGATCCGCGCCACGGGCGCCGCCCCGACGCAGATCCTCGGCTATGGGGTCTGGCCGCAGGTCCTGCCGGCCTTTGCCGGGATCAGCGTCTATCGCTGGGACATCAATATCCGAGAGGCGACGATCCTCGGGCTCGTCGGCGCCGGCGGGATCGGTGTGCAGCTTTCCGCCTCGGTGAACTCGCTGGCCTGGGGCCAGGTCACCGTGATCTTCATCGCCATCCTCCTGACCGTGGTGGTCTCGGAATGGGTCTCGGCCAAGGTGCGGCACGCGATCATTTGAGCAAATTCAGCAAAAGTGGGTACCGGTTTTGCGGTTCGGATTTGCGATCACGAGCGCGCCGCGGCACGCGATCACTTGAGCAAATTCAGCAAAAGTGGGTACCGGTTTTGCGGTTCGAATTTGCGATCTCGAAAGTGCTGCCGTTCTCCCCTCAGAAGGCCTCCTCCCAGGTGCGCGAGAGGCGCACGGCGGAATTGATCATGCCGACCATGGAATAGGTCTGGGGGAAGTTGCCCCACAGGGCGCCGGTTTCGAAATCGGCATCTTCGGAGAGCAGACCGAAGGAGTTGCGCAGCTTCAGCACCTCCTCGAACATCGCCCGCGCCTCGTCGCAGCGCCCGATCGCCCAGAGCGCGTCGATGAACCAGAACGAGCAGATCAGAAAGCCCGTCTCCATCGTGCCGAAATCGTCCTGGACCGCGTAGCGCTTGACGAGATTGCCGTGGCGCAGCTCCCGGTCGATCGCGTCGACGGTGGCGACGAAGCGTGCGTCATCAGCCGGAACGAAACCGAGATCGGCCAGAAGCAGCAGCGTCGCGTCGAGATCCTCGCCCTCGAAGGTCGAGACGAAATGGCCCTTGCGCGCGTTCCAGATCCGGTCGCAGATCGCCGCATGCATCAGATCGGCATGCGCGCGCCAATGCCCGGCGCGTTCCTCGAGCCCGATATGCGTGGCGATCCGTGAGAGACGGTCGCAGGCGGCCCAGCACATCACGGCGGCGAAGGTGTGCACAGCCGCCATGGTGCGCAACTCCCAAGGCCCCGCATCGGGCGTGTCGTAGACCGCAACGGCGCGCGTGCCGAGCTTTTCGAGCTGTTCGAACAGGTGATGCATACCTGCGCGATGCAGGCGCTTGTCGAAGAACAGATGCGTCGAGGCCAGCACGACGCTGCCATAAACGTCGTTCTGGATCTGCGTATAGGCGGCATTGCCGTAGCGTACCGGCCCCATGCCGCGATAGCCGGGCAGGGCGGGGGCCGCATGCTCCTCGAGCTTGCTCTCGCGGGTGATGCCGAAGAGCGGGGCGAGCGCCTCGTCCTCCGAATCGTCGACGATATTGGTGATGAAGGCGAGGAAGCCTTCCATGGTGCGGGTGGTGCCGAGCCGGTTCAGCGCGTGCACGACGAAATAGGCGTCCCGCAGCCAGCAATAGCGATAATCCCAGTTGCGCTGGGTATGCGGCGCTTCCGGGATCGAGGTGGTGAGCGCGGCGACGATGCCGCCCGTTTCCTCGAAATTGCACAGTTTCAGCGTGATCGCGGAGCGGATCACGTCTTCCTGCCATTCGAACGGGATCGACAGCGAGCGTACCCAGTTGGTCCAGTAATCGCTCGTACGCTCGAAGAAATCGCGCGCGGTGGCGTCGACGGCGCTGCGCAGGGGCTCGTCCGGGCCGAAGATCATCGAGATGCGTGATTCGAGCACGAAGGGTCGCTCTTCCGCGACGTAGGCGATGGGCGCATCCGTCGTCAGCCGCAGCGCCTGGCCGGGGCCGACGAAGCGCATGTGATTGGAGCCGCGCGTCACTTCCGGCGCGCGCTCACCCCATTCGAACATCGGGCGCAAGCGGATGCGGATGCGCGGGCGCCCGCTGATCGGGCGCACCCGGCGCACCATGCCGGGCTGGCGGAAGGTGCGGTCGTGATGAATGAAGCGGGGCGCGAAATCGGTGATCTCGACGGCGTTGCCGTGATCGTCGTGCAGCGTCGAGATCAGGATCGCGGTGTTGCCGAGATAATGCTGCTCGCAACGCGTCATGCCTTCCAGCTCGATCGCGAAGACACCGCGTTCGGCATGGGTGCCGTTACCGACCTGGTCGCCGTCGAGCAGCGCGCAGAAGACCGGATCCCCGTCGATCCGGGGAAAGCACCCCCAGACGATCTGGGCGCGCCGGTCGATCAGGGCGGCGCTCATGCAATTGCCGATCACGGCGAGGTCGAGCGAACTCATGGGCCGGGCCTCCGGTTTGCGGCGGGCGTGATCCGAGGAAGTCTAACTAAACCAAACGAACAAAATCTCAACACCATCCTGAGTAAATCGCCGCAGAGCATGATTTTCCTATGATTGCGATCGGGTGCCCGGTTCAGCTGCATTCGGTATCGTCGATCACGCGGATGGCGAGATCGAGAGAGAAACCGGCCCGGGCCATCGCCGCGATGTCGCGATCGCGCCGCTGCGTCTGTCGGGGAGTGCGCCAGGGGCCGAGCCTGCGCCGGCGCGCATAGGCCTGCGCCGCCTCGAATTCGCGCTCGGCCCGCGCCTGCATCGTATCGCCATCGGGATCATCGGCTTGCGCTGCGACGTCCTCGGCGAGCGCCTCGTCGATCAGGGCGGAGTCGAGCCCCTTCTCGCGCAGCTTGGCAATGATCGCACGCTGCGATCCGCCGCGCCGGCGCAGGCTCGCCACGCGGGCACGCGCGTAAGAAGCGTCGTCGACATAGCCGCCCGAAACCGCCTGCTCGACGATCCCCGCAATCATCGCCCGCGCCGGCCCCGCGATCTCGGCATCCCCGGCCTCGCCCCGCAGCCGCAGACGCGTCTCGGCCTTGCGCGCGAGCACTCTGTGAAGCTGAGCGGAGGAGGCGGAATAGCGCTCCAGATAATACAGGGCCGCCCGCTGCAGCCAGGCCTGCGACACCGGCCCGGGCGGTTTTCGGGGGCTGCGCTGCTTTCGGGTACCGCTCTCGCCACCGGTCTCCGGATCATCGTCGTCGCACATCCTGCTCATGCGGTTTTGTGGCGTGGGTGGGGTCGATGCGCAAGGGGTGGGATTCCGCGGGCGGGTTCCGGTCGATACTGCGGGCTGCATTTCATGAGTGAGAAGCGGGTCTTGATCGTTCTTGGATCGCAATACAATCATGAAAAATGTATTTTCATGAAATGCAAGCTTTGCAGGTGAGCGAATCAGGGCGGCGGATTCGACGAGGGAATTGACTTTAATGTCAATAGTCGGGCATATTCGAACCTGTCTGGATCATGGTCGGCTCTGTCAGTACCAGCCGGTCGTCCCCGTGGAAGCGCATCTGCGGATCATTCTGCTGACCCCGGAATTGCAGGAGGAGCTCGATGACAAGTTGCTTGATCGTGAAGCCGAGCACCGGACCGGTGCCTTCCTCGCCGATCTCGACCATTTCATCGCGGGCGGTGAGATCACGATCGGTGACCGGCGCGACAAACACGCTTTCCTGAAGCGTCTCGAGCCCGAGGGCGAGCAGGTCTGGGAGTTGCGCAGTGTCGATCCGAAGCCGAGTGTGCGGGCTTTCGGCAGTTTCGCCGATACCGATATTCTGGTTCTGACCCATATGCGCCTGCGCACCGAACTGGGCGGCTTCGACTCACGCGCATTTAGGGATGAAATACGCCGTACGCGCCAGATCTGGCACGGAATTTTCGACCCGTACAGGCCGTTGGCAAGTGAGAGGATGACGGATTATGTCAAGGAAAACGTCGTGGATCTGCGAAATACGCGATAGCATTCCGCTCGCACCGCGCCATCTCGGCTATTTCGAGCGCAAACTGCGCAACGATTTTCATGCTGCCATCCTGAAATTGTTTCGCGACAAAGCGGCTGCGGGCATGACCAGGGCCGATCTCGCGCGCAAGCTCGACAAACGCCCCGAACAGATCACGCGCTGGCTCTCGGCACCCGGCAACTGGACCTTCGACACCGCGGCGGCCCTCGCCCTCGCCATGGGCAGCCGCTTCGAGATCAGGGCCGTGCCGCTGGAAGAGGCGCCACCGGGCAACCGGCACCACCCGCTCGCGGGTTACATTCCGGGATCGGGGGGCGGATCGGTCGATCACTATGCGGATGATCCGGCACCCACAGTGACGGACCGGGGTAATCACCATCTCATCGATTTCGAGCGCGTCGAGACAGCGACGACGGTGCGGGCATGAGCATGGAAAGCAATGCGGAGCCGGCCATTGAGGAAGGGGCATTCGCGCTCGTCAATGCCGTCTTCTGCGAGGATATCCGCCGTGAGGATAACGGCAAGGACATGCTCCTCGGCGTCTATGGCGGCGATATCGTCGCCGCCCGGTGCCCGATCCGCATCAGCATATCGCTATGGCTGCAATATCTGTTTGCGCCCGCGACCGGAGGCGAGACAAGCATCGATCTGCGCCTGCGATTCGAGGGGCATGAAGAGCCCGTGAGCCAGATCGGACTGCCATTCATCGATGAGGGCGAGACCACCCTCGCCCTGCGCGGCATGCCGGTCGCCATCGACGGTTCGGGCGTGCTTCTGCTGGAGCACCGTATCGCGGGTCGGGACTGGACGGAGATCGCGCGCAAGCGCGTGACCTGCCGCGAACCGGCGACGCAGGCACCCTCCGATACTGCCGACGACAGCTGACTTCCCGAGCCCTCACCCGCCCCCGTCACGCGAGGCGCGCCAGGCGTTCCACAGGCCCATCAGCACACCATAGATCGGCGCCGCGACGGCGACCGAGGTGAGGACCTCGTTCGGCGCATTGCCCAGAAGCAGCATGATCCCGCCATAGATGACGGCGAAGATCGCCGTCGAGATCAGATTGGCGCGCGAAAAGATGTAGGCTGCCATGACTTGCCCTTGAAGAGATTGATCGGTTTCAGCCCGCGCCCTGTGCCGCGAGGCCCTTGAACAGAAAATTCTTGCCCGATCTGAAATCGTAATCGGGATCCTCCCACGCGACCATCTTGCCCGGGTTGAGCAGGCCCTGCGGATCGGCTTCACGCTTGAAGGCGAGCTGGGTTTCGTCGGTCTGCTTCATGCCGCCTTCTTCGAGGGTGTAGCGGTGCGGATTGAAGATCGGCGCGCCCATTTCCTCGTGGATCGCCATGATCTCCTCCAGCCGTTCCTCCGTGGAGAAGCGCACCAGCGGCAGGCCGAAACAGGTGACCTTGCCGTCGAACTTCACGAATTCGAGATGCGCCGGCAATTCCTCGCCGAAGCGCTCGTGAATGCGCTGCACCAGATCGACCTGGCCCGGGAACGGGTAGAGCACCTGCAGATAGGTGATCGACGGGTCGTCCCGCAGAGCGCGCAAGGTGGTGTGGTTCCAGGACAATTCGAAGACCGGGGGCAGGCCCTTGAGATCCTCCGCCGGGAGCGCGTCGTTGCGAAACAGCACCTGCGCGCCGCGATAGCGCTTTACGAAGCCCATGAGCGGCGCCGTCTGGAAATCGGCGACCATGATCAGCACGACATGCTGCTCGCGGGAGATGAATTTCCTGTGGCGCTTGAAATGGTCATGCGCGATCGGCGCGGCGACGACGCCGAGTTCCTTGATCAGGAGCCCGTCCTGCTCGCCGAGATCATTCGCGAATTGGGTGGCGGCTTGCAGATCCTCGAAACCGACGATCACGTCGACCCAGTCATAGGCCGGCGTCAGCGGCATCTCGACCTCGGTGATGATGCCGTTGGTGCCGTAGGCATGCGAGACTTTATGGATGTCGTCGCCGGTGAATTCGAGGATGCGCGGGCTCGCCTCCATGGTCGCGACCTTGAGGCGGATGATGTTGCCGGTATCGCGCAAACCGCCCCAGCGGATCGAGCCGATCCCGCCCGAGCCGCCGGCGATGAAGCCGCCGATCGAGGCGGTATGGTAGGTGGAGGGATGCAGCCGGATTTCCTGGCGGGAATCAGCGCGCGTCTCCTTGTCGAGGGCGGCGATGACGGTGCCCGGCTCGGCCACGACCCGGCCATGGCCGATCTCGCGCACGGCGTTGAACTGCGACAGATCGAGCAGGATACCGCCCGATAGCGGCATGGCCTGGCCGTAATTGCCTGTACCGGTGCCGCGCGGGGTCACCGGTATCGCGTATTCATGTGCGGCGGCGAGCACCTGGCACACCTGTTCCTCGCTTTGCGGCGAGACCACGATATCGGCGGTGACCGCGTCGAGCTGGCGCTTGAGCGTCGGGGAATACCAGAAGAAGTCCCGGCTCTTCTGGCGCACGAGAGCGGGGTTTTCCTCGATCTTCACGCCCTCGATGCGCTTCTTGAAGGCTTCGATATCATAGCGCGTGCTCATGCCTGTGCTCATGGCTGATCCTTCCATATGGCCGATCCTTCCATCATGGATCCCTTGTCCGCTGCCGTCGCCGTCAGGCGATCGTATCGAGTTCGTCGTATGAGGGCGGCGTCGTCGCGATCGGTCGCCCGCCCAGAAGCACCATGCGGTCGCTCTGGGGGCGCGACAGCAATTCGTTCATGGAACGCGCGCGCAGGATGAGCAGATCCGCCGGATCGCCGCTCTCGATGCGCCCGGCCCGGTCGAGATTCATGATCGTCGCCGGCGTGCCCGCGATGCTGCGCAGCCAGTCGGTCTCGCCGTGATCGAGATGAGCGATGCGGGTGGCTTCGCGAAACACCTCGATCAGGTCGAGATCGCCATAGGCGAAGAACGGATCGCGGGTGTTGTCGGAGGCAAACATCACCGGAATACCGGCCGTGCGCAGTTCCTGAACCGGTGCCACCCCGCGCCAGCGCGGCGTGCGCCCCGAGGCGCGATCCTGGAGATACATGTTGCACATGGGCAGGCTGACCACTGCGATGCCGGCGCGCGCGAGCTTGTCGATCAGCCGGTCGAGATCGCCCTCCTCCATCAGCGAGGCCGAGCAGCAATGGCCGCACAGGATCCGGTTGGGGAAGCGATGACGGATCGCGGCATCGGCGACGCTCTCCAGCGTGCGCGCATGGTGCGAATCGCTTTCATCCACGTGCAGATCGAGATCGAGCCCGTGCCTGATCGCAGCCGCAAACAGCTTGTCGAGCGCAGCATCGGTGCGCGCGTCGGGGGCGTGGCCGGCGAATGTGACGGCGCCGAGATGGCCTTCGTAGCGGGCGGTCGTCTCGACCACCTGCGTGAAGCCCTCTTCGTTCTCGAGGATGTCGTCGAGCAGGAAGAGCGAGGTGGCCTGGAGCGTGATCACGTCGCGCCAGGTCTCGCGCAGCTCCGCGAAGACCGGCCAGGAGATCGCCGTCTGCTTGCCGATGGAATCGAGATGGGTGCGGATCGCGCCGGTGCCGTGGGCGAGCGCGCAGCGCAGGCCGAAATCCATGCGCCGGGCGAGATCGCGCGCATCCCAGTTGGCGTCGCGGTCGCGCTCCGTCGTATCGAGGGCGCCGGGGAAGGTGCCGTCGGGATTGGGGGCGCGGTTCCAGATGAAGCCCTTGTCGAGATGGGTGTGGATGTCGACGAGGCGCGGCATGACGAGCGCCCCGCGCGTATCGATCACCGGCAGATCCGCCTCGTGCGCGCTCGTGCCCGACGGCGTGACGCCGAGGATGCGGCCATGGCGGATCACCAGATCGACATGGCACATCTCTTCCCGGTCCGGCTGCACGCCTCCCGCGGAGAGCATGCAATGTGGCACACGCGCATTGTCGAGGCGATAATCGCCGGATGCCGGTATCGGCAGGAAGCCGGTTGCCTGATCATGCGCGGCCATGCTCGTCCTCCCGTGTCGCGCCGAAAGCCGCCCTGTCCGACCATGCCTTCCGCGCGTAAACTTCACCTGTCACGGGATATCGCGCTTTCGTGCCAGCGGCGCAACAGCATATGCGAGAAAGCGGACATGGCGAGGAAGATGATCACGCCCGTGACCGAAAGCAGCACCAGTGCCGCGAACAGGCGCGGGATATTGAGCCGGAACTGGCTCTCGATGATGCGATAGGCGAGCCCGGACCCCGCCCCCGCCGATCCGGCCGCGATCTCGGCGACGACGGCCCCGATCAGCGCGAGCCCGCCGGCGATCTTGAGGCCGCCCAGAAAATACGGCAGGGCGGCGGGGCCGCGCAGGTAATACAGGGCCTTGACGCGGGAGATGAAGGTCCCGAGCCAGCGCGGCGCCCATTTCGGGCGCGACGCACCGTAGAGATCGAACAGTTCGAGCAGGTTGCGGTCGACGGATTGCAGGCCGAGCGTCGTATTCGACAGGATCGGGAAGAAGGCCACGATCCAGGCGCAGGTGAGCACCGCCGTCTCCTGCGGCATGTAGATGAGCAGCAGCGGCGCGATGGCGACGACCGGCGTCACCTGGAGCACCACTGCATAAGGATAGAGCGAGAATTCGATCGCCCGCGACAGCGAGAGCAGGACCGCGAGCCCCACGCCGCCGATGATCGCGAACAACAGCCCGAGGAACGTCGTCTTCAGCGTCTGGAGCAGCGAACCGAAGAGCAGCGGCCAGTCGGCGATCATGGTCTGCATGATGCGGCTCGGCGCCGGCAGGATGAAATGCGGCACGCCGGCGACGCGCACATAGGTCTCCCAGCTCCAGATCACGATGGCGAACAAAGCCAGCGGAAGACCGATGCGCAGGGCGAGGGTGAAATCGCGCCCGCGCCGGGGCGTGGCGGCGGAGGCCGTCAGGGCGAGGGTTGCGCTCTCGGCGGGTTGGGTCACCGGATCAGCGGCGGGATTGCTCGTGGTTGCGTTCATCACGACCCTCACAGATGCTCGTCGTAGCCCATGGCCCCGTGCAGGGCCTCGCTGGCGGTGCGGCAATAATCGCCATAGGCGGGGGTGGTGCGGAATTCCCGGTCGCGCGGATGCGGTGCATCGACGTCGATCTCCGCGATGATGCGCCCGGGCCGCGCCGCCATCACCACGATCCGGCTCGACAGATAGACGCTCTCGAAGACCGAATGCGTCACGAAGACGATGGTGCAACCGAATTCCTGCTGCAGGCGCAGAATGTCGTCATTGAGCTTGAAGCGGGTGATCTCGTCGAGCGCCGCGAAGGGCTCGTCCATCAAAAGCAGCTTGGGGCGCAGCGACAGCGCCCGCGCGATGGAGACGCGCATCTTCATACCGCCGGACAATTCGCGCGGATAGCTCTGCGCGAACTGCTCCAGCCCGACGAGGGACAGGCAGGATTCGATCGCCGGCATCGCCGTCTTGCGCGAGACCCCGCGCAGGCGCAGTGGCAGGAAAACGTTGTCGGCGACGTTCGCCCAGGGCATCAGCGTCGGCTCCTGGAAGACGAAGCCGATATCGGCGCGATGCGCATCGGCGTCACCGCCGCCCGCCCAGTCGATCGACCCGTCGGTGGCGCCGATCAACCCGGCGAGGATGCGCAGGGCAGTCGATTTGCCGCAGCCGGAGGGGCCGAGCAGGGAGACGAATTCACCTTCGCGGATCGTCAGGTCGAGGCCGGACAACGCGATCGTGCCGTTGGGGAAGGTCTTGTCGATACCCCTCAGGCTGACCAGCGGCGCGCCGGGAGTGCCGGTGCGCGGTGCCACGGAAGGGTGAGAGGTGCCGCCGGAAGGTGCCGTATGCGCTGTCATGCCATAGCCATTCTCGCCTGACCGGAAGACCGGTGCGGCGCGGTTTCGGGAGCGCGATGCGCTCTTTCGGTTGTCCGTGAGGCAGGCTTAGCGGATCGCTTCGCGCCTGTCCAAGTCGATGTCGAGCCAAGTTGATATCGCGGCAAAGTCGATATCGGGGCCAAGTCGATATCGGAGTAAAGATTACAAACCCGTCGATCGACCGGGTGCCGCTTCTCGGCGACACCCGGCCATGCATGCGCGCGCCTCAGGGGCGCAGTTCCATGCCGACGCCGTTATTGGTGAATTCGAGCGTATAGGCCTGGCGGAAATCGAGATCGGACTCGAACAGCCCGGCTTCCACCATCTGCTCGAAGAAGGTCTCGATCCGCTCGTCGGTCATGGCGCCGATGCCCAGTTCGAGGGCATCGCCGGAATCGACGATCTCGTATTCCTTCAGTTTCTCGATCGAGTAGGCGATCTTGTCGAGGGTCATTTCCGGATTGTCGCGCATGATCATCTCGTTGGCGGCTGCATTGTCGCCATAGAGATAATTGTACCAGCCGATCGCCGAACCATCGACGAAGCACTGCACGATTTCCGGGCTCTCCTCGACCAGCTCGCGACGGGTCTCGATGGTCGTCGCATAGGTGGCGAAGCCCTGGTCGGCCAGGAGGAAGACGTTCGGTGTGAAGCCGGCTTCCGATTCGACGGCGAAGGGCTCGGAGGTCAGGTAGCCCTGCTGGACCGCGCGCGGATTGGCGATGAATGGAGCCGGGTTGAAGGTGTAGGGGCGGACATTGTCCTCGCGGAAGCCGTGAGCGACCATCAGCCACTGGTAATAGGTCGCAAAACCCTCCGCACCGATCAGCAACTCGTCGGCATCGGGCAGGTCGGAGAATTCGTCGAGCCCCTGGCCGGGATGCGACATCAGGATCTGCGGATCCTTCTGGAAGCTCGCGGCGACGACGAGGGTCGGGATATCCTCCTGGATCGCGGAAAAGGCCTGGATCAGGTTGCCGCCCATGTAGAAATCGATGCGGCCCACCGGGAGCAGCATGCGGTTGTTGGCCTGCGGGCCGCCGGGCACGATCTCGACATCGAGGCCGCATTCGGCATAGGTGCCGTCGACGACGGCCTGATAATAGCCGCCATGCTCGGCCTGCGCGACCCAGTTGGTGCCGAACCTGACCTGTTCGAGATCCTGTGCCGCCGCGCCGAACGCTGTCGCGGCGAGCATCGAGGCGGCAATCGCCGCACGAGAAACAAGCGTCATGACCATCTTCCCTGCCTATTAATTGAGCAGTCGCCCATGCGACCGCCCTGGTGTTGCAAGACCGGGCCTCTACTGGCAAGCCCCGTGCCGTTTACGTTCACGGCTCACCCCCGCATTTTCGCACGCGGCTTCCCGCGCCGATTTCCCTTGTGCGGTGATGGCACACGGCTATGTTTCACTGAAACGAAGCCGATTGGAAAGTGGGCAATGCGCCGTCACACCCCCGACACGATACGCCCGCCCTTCGCCAACTACGCTCATGGTGTGGAAGTGCCGCCGGGCGCGCGGCTGCTCTTCGTCTCGGGCCAGCTCGGCATCACCCGTGACGACGCCGTACCCGAGGATGCCGAGGCGCAGGCCGACCTGTGTTTCGAGGCGATCGCCGCCGTTCTCGCGAGTGCCGGCATGGAGATGGCCGACATCGTGCGCATCAACGCCTTCGTCAGCGATCGCGCCCATCTCCAGCCCTATATGCGCGCCCGTGACCGCCATGTGGCGAGCCCGCCGCCGGCTTCGACGCTGATGATCGTCTCCGGCTTTGCCCGCGAGGTCTTCAAGGTCGAGGTCGAGGTGATCGCCGCCCGCGCCGACATGCCGGCCTGAATGCCGCCTTTTCGACCATACGATAACGGATGAATTGACGATGCCCGCAATCGACTGGCTTTCCCTGAGCACCGACGAGTTTTCCACCCGCGACATGAGCCGTGCCGTCGCGATCCTGCCCGTCGCCGCCATCGAGCAGCACGGGCCGCACCTGCCCGTGGGCGTCGACACCCTGATCGCGCAAGGCTATCTGGAGCGCGTGCGTGCGCTTGCGCCTGACGATCTCGACTTGCTCGTCCTGCCGGTCCAGACCATCGGCAAGTCGAACGAACATCTGGCCTTTCCCGGTACGCTGACGCTCACGGCGGAGACCGTGATCGCGGCCTGGCGCGAGATCGGCGAGAGCATCTACCGCGCCGGTTGCCGCAAGCTCGTCATCGTCAATTCCCATGGCGGCAACATCCCGGTGATCGACATCGTTGCCCGGGAATTGCGGGTGCGTCTGGGCATGCTGTGCGTCACCACCGCCTGGCACCGGCTGGGCTATCCGCAGGACCTGTTTTCCGCCCACGAACTGCGCCACGGCATCCATGGCGGCGAGATCGAGACCTCGCTGATGCTCGCCTTCGCCCCGGACATGGTGCGTATGGAGAAGGCTGCAGACTTCACCCCGCGCACGGTGGCGATGGCGGAGGAATTCACCCATCTCTCCGCCATCCAGCCCAACGGATTCGGCTGGATGGCGCAGGACATCAACCCCGCCGGCGCCATCGGCAACGCGGCTGCGGCGACGGCGCAGAAGGGCGATGCCGCCGCAACCCACGGCGCGCGCGCCTTCATCGAACTCCTGCTCGAGGTCGACCGCTTCAGCCTCGATTCTCATCGCACGGGCAAATGATGCTCACAGGCAAGTGACGCACGTGCAAGTGACGCACGTGCAAGTGGCGCGCGTGCGATCGACACGCCCGGACGGCCGGTACTCCGGATGTGTGATCCGCGCCGGCGCATGAAAACTCAGGACGACACCATGGACCTGCTCCACCAGATTCGCCCCGAAGCCGCGCAGACGCCGTTGAGCGGCATCGTCAGCGTGATGGAATACGGGTACGGCCGCGACGGGCTCATTCCGCTCTGGGTCGGCGAGGGCGATCTCGCCACGCCGCCCTTCATCACGGAAGCGGCGACGCGCTCGCTCGCGGCGGGGGAGACTTTCTACACCCATCAGCGCGGCCTGCCGGAACTGCGCGCGGCCATCTCCTCCTATATGGAGCGCCATTACGGACGCGGCGGGCCGATCGAACGCTATACGGTGACGATCGGTGGCATGCATGCGATCCAGATCGCGCTGCGTCTCGTCGTGGGCCCGGGCGACGAGGTGATCGTGCCCTCACCGGCCTGGCCGAACGGGCCGGCGGCGATCGGGGTTCTGGGGGCGAAGACGGTGGAGGCGCCGCTGCGTCTCGACGAGACCGGTTGGCATTTCGATCCCGCGCGTCTCGCACAGGCCGTAACCCCGCGCACGAAGGCGCTCCTGATCAACACCCCGTCCAATCCCACCGGCTGGACCGCGAGCCTCGATGATCTGCGTGCCATCCGCGACCTCGCGCGCGCCCACGATCTGTGGATCATCGCCGACGAGATCTACGGACGCTTCCTCCATGACGAGAGCCGGGCCGTCGACGGTCGCGCGCCCTCATTCCACGACATTGCCGGCGACGACGAGAAGATCCTCTACGTCCAGACCATGTCGAAGAACTGGGCGATGACGGGCTGGCGCGTCGGCTGGATCGAGGCGCCGGCGGCGCTCGCCCAGACCATCGACAATCTGGTTCAGTATTCGAGCTCGGGGGTCGCGGTCTTCGTGCAGCGTGCGGCGATCGCGGCGCTCAGCCAGGGCGAGAGCTTCTTCGCTCATCAGGTCGCGCGCGCGAAACGCGGGCGGGCGATCGTGCACGAGGCGCTGGCCGGCGTGCCGGGGCTCGTCGCTCCCGCGCCCGTCGGCGCATTCTACGCCTATTTCCGCGCGCCGGGGCATGACGGCGAGAAGCTCGCCTTCCGGATCGTCGACGAGGCCGCCGTGGGGCTCGCGCCGGGAGGTGCCTTCGGTGCCGGCGGTGCGGATTGCCTGCGCCTGTGCTTCGCGCGCAAGCCGGAGGATCTCGCTCTCGCGATGGAATGGCTCGTTCCGGTGCTGCGCAGCGCGATGGCGGCTGCGGATTGAGACGGCCTGCGGCATCGCGCCCGGATTTAAGCATTTTTCCGGATGGCCGCTTGCTTTCCCGTTTCGGCGCTGTTTACATGAGTAACATCACATATACGTCGCAGGGGAAGCGATGCAGGGGCAAGAAAGAGAGTCCGGCTCGGGGGGCGAGGGCACGGTCTCGGATGCACGGTTGTCGAGTGTTCTTCACACGGCGGTCGACGGCATCATCGTGATCGATGACGTCGGTACCATCCTCATCTACAACAAAGCCTGCGAACGCATGTTCGGCTATAGCGCCGAAGAAGCGATTGGTCGCAACGTCTCCTTGCTGATGGCGCCCGAACACGCGAGCGTCCACGACGATTACATCGACCATTACAAAGATACCGGCCAGAAGCGCATCATCGGCATCGGCCGCGAGGTCCGCGCGCGCCATCGCGACGGCAGCCTGTTCTTCATCGATCTCTCGGTGGGTGAAGCGATCACCCCGGAGGGACGGCAATTCGTCGGCATCCTGCGTGACCTCACCGCGCGCAAGGATACCGAGCGCCGCCTCAACGAGTTGCAGGCCGACCTGATTCGCCTCGCGCGCGTCTCGGCGCTGGACGAAATGGGCTCGGCCCTCGCCCACGAGCTCAACCAGCCGCTCACCGCGATCCTGCTCTATCTGCAGGCGGTGGGCCGCGAATTCGGCAAGGCGCGCGAAGCGGGCCATAACGAACAAACCGACGAGCGCGCCCGCACCATTCTGGAAAAAGCCCGCCACGAGGCCCAGCGCGCCGGCCAGATCATCCAGCGCATCCGCTCGCTCGTGGAGAAGCGTGGCCCCGAGCGCAAGCGCGTGGCGCTCAACGCGATCATCGACGATGCCGTGGACCTCACCACACTGGGGCAGGATCGTGCCGTCATCGTGGCCCGCGACTACCACCCCGATCTGCCCGAGATCGAGGTCGATCCGGTGCAGATCCAGCAGGTCGTCGTCAATCTCGTGCGCAATGCCTACGAGGCGGTCAAAGGCCGCAAGGGCGGGCGCATCGATATCGGCACCCGCGTCGACGAGCGCGGCGTGGTGCTCACCATCGCCGATAACGGCCCCGGCATTCCCGCCGACAAGCTGGATGACCTGTTCCAGGCCTTCAAAACCGGCAAGCGCAGCGGAATGGGGCTGGGGCTCGCGATCTCGCGGACGATCGCCCAGACCCATGGTGGTGATCTGACCGTCGATCCGGGTGGCGAGGGACGCGGGGCCTCCTTCATGGTACGCTTGCCGTTGCCGATGCCCGGAGCACAGGAAGACATACTGGAGAATTCACCGCGGTGACGCGGTGCGAGAATTTGGGAGCCCGAGAATATCATGACGGATGAAGTGCTCGACATCGCTGTCGTCGACGATGATCCACCCGTGCGCGATTCGCTGATGACGATCTTCGAGATCGAAGGCTGGCG